>NZ_JBWKNQ010000006.1:0-357799 GCF_059415645.1 Variovorax sp. GW821-FHT10B04 | reverse complement strand
GCCGCGCAAGACGCTCGGCTTCCACACACCAGCTGAGATGTTCAGCGAATGTGTTGCATCGACCGGTTGAATCCGCCGTCTGAAGCAGACATAGATATTCAACACGCGCCCCTAGCCACCACGTCCCTTCGATAAAGCACACCCCCAATCCTCCCGCCCCCGCTCGAACGCCAACGCCGCCATCTCCCCAAACCCATACGGCACAGCAACAAGCGTACTGATCCACTCCCCACCCACCCGTTCCACAACCGCATAGCGCGCATCCGGCGCCCCCGTCTCCACAACATGCGGATAAGGCCGCACATCCGAATAAGCCTGCAATCCCACACTCCCCGGATTCACGACAAGCTGCCCGCTGCTCGCTCGCGCAACACGCGGCACATGCGTATGGCCGCAGGCAATCAACTCGACCTCCGCACCAACATCCCCCAACCGCGCATCCACCTCCGCCGCATTCGCCGCCCGAAAATTCCCAGGCTCCACCGTCTCCAGGAAATACGCGATATCGCTGGTCGGCGTGCCATGGCAAAGCAGCACTTCACGGCTCAGCCGATGCACCGGCTTCAACGTCGCCAGCCACGCGAACTCCTTCGCCCCCAACTGCGAATGCGCAAACGCATCAGACAGTCCGCGCTCGCCAGGGCCGAGCGTCAGCAACTGCCGTTCATGGTTCCCCGCCAGATGAACCCAGTGGTGCTGCGCCATCAGGAACTGCGCGGTCTCCAGCGGCATCAGCGGGCCTGACAGGTTGTCGCCCAGGTTGACGATGCAGTCGACGCCGCGGCGGGCGATGTCTTTCACCACGGCTTCGAGCGCGGGCAGGTTGCCGTGGATGTCGGAGACGATGGCGATGCGCATGCGTTGCACCTTTGGGTTGACGTGGAACAGGCGATGATTTTCACGCTCGCATGTCTCGTGCCGCGCCGTCCTGCGCCGGGTCATCCGCGCCCTTGCCCTCGACCCCGCCCTGTCAAAATAACCCGTTCCAACTCCCCTTCCACAGCCTCCCCGTGACCCTCTCCCCCCGCCAGCAGACCATCACCCAGTTCGCGCGCGAGCGTGGTTTCGTCATGGTCGAGGTCTTGGCGGCTGAGATGGGCGTGACGACGCAAACGATCCGGCGCGACATCGGCGTGCTGTGCGACCAGGGCGTGCTCGCGCGCTTCCATGGCGGCGCGTCGTACCGCTCCAGCGTGGTCAACATGCCATACGAGGCGCGGCGCGGCACGCTGGCGCAAGAGAAGGACGCGATCGCGCGCGCAGTGGCAAACGAGATTCCCGATGCGTCCTCCGTGTTCATCGACATCGGCACCAGCGCCGAAGCCGTCGCGCGCGAGCTGCTCAACAAGCGCGGGCTGCGCATCGTCACCAACAACCTCAACGTGGTGCCGATCCTCGCGACCAAGGAAGACTTCGACATCACTGTCACCTGCGGGCAGTTGCGCCAGCGCGATCTCGCACTGATCGGCGACGCGTGCGCGGAGTTCGTCGAGCGCTTTCAGCTCGACTTCAGCGTGCTGGGCGTGGTGTCGATCTCGGCGGACGGCGACATCCTCGACTTCTCGCTGGAAGACGCGCGCCTTACCGAAGCCATCCTGGGCTGCGGGCGCCGGTCTTTCGTGGTCGCAGACCACAGCAAGTTCGGCCGGCCCGCCGTGGCCAAGGTGGCGCATCTGTCGCGGGTCAGCACGCTGTTCACCGACCGGCTTCCCGATGCCTCCTGGGAGCGGCTGCGGGACATGACCGAGGTGACGCTCGCGCCGCTCGCCTGAGCATCTACACCTCGGCGGCCGGCGTGGTGACGCAGCTTGTGTTGCGCCGACTATGTTCACATTCCAACATTTTGACGGTTTTGAGGGCAAACCATTAGCGCATCCTCTCGCAAACTCGCTCGATAATGTTGTTTTACGAACATTAAAAGTGATTTTTGAACATGAAATGGGCTCGCAATGCCGCCATGTCGTCCCCGCTGTTCGCCGGCTCGTGGCTGAACCTGGGCTCCGCGGACACCGCGGCGATCGCCGGCTTGGCCGGCTATGACTGGGTGTTGATCGACCTGGAGCACGGCTCCGGCGACTTCACCGGACTGGTCAATCAGATCGCCGCGCTCGAGGCCTATCGGACGGCGCCGATCGTGCGCGTCCCGAGCATCGACCCGGTGATGTTCAAGCAGGTGCTGGACCTCGGCCCCTGCGGATTGATGGTGCCCAACGTCGAAACGCCCGAGCAGGCACGCGAGGCGGTGCGCTGCATCCAGGTTCCGCCGCTGGGCGCACGCGGCGTGGCGACGTCGACGCGGAACGTGGGCTACGGCTTCCATTACGAGCAGTACGTCCGGGAGGCCAACGACAACCTGCTGACCGTGGTGCAGATCGAATCGCGGGAGGGCTTGCGCCAGGTCGACGCGATCGCGGCCGTGCCCGGCGTGGACGTGCTGTTCGTCGGCCCGACCGACCTGAGCATCGACATGGGGCTGTCGAGCGATCCACAGGACGAGCATTTCCGCGATGCGTTGACCCAGGTGGCGCTCGCCGCGCAACGCCACGGCAAGCTGGCCGGCGCGCTGGTGCGCAACCAGGCGCAGGCCCGCCAGTACCGCGACCTCGGCTACCGCTTCATCGCGCTGGGTTCCGACCGCGGCATGGTCGTCCAGGGCATGAAGGCCAACGCCGCGTTCTTCACGGAACTGGCGGCGGGCAAGGCATGAGCGCCACCCGGCCACCCGAAGGCGCTCGCACCACAGCCCGCAGGGCGGAGGTTGCTCGATGAATGCAGTTGAGCACCTGACGGTGCTGGCCATCGACCTCGGCACGCAGAGCCTGCGCGTCAGTGCGTTGCGCACCGACGGCGAGCGCCTCTGGACCTGGTCGGCCCCGGTCGATTCGCAGGTCCGCGGCGAGACGATCGAGCAGTCGACCGCGCAATGGGCGGACCTGCTGACCCAGGGCCTGCAGGCCGCGCACGATGCCGGAATCCGCCCCGATGCGCTGGCCGCAGCCGGCCCGCTCGCGGGCTACGTGCCGATCGATGGTGAAGGCACTGCGCTGGCACCGGCCGTCATGTATTCGGACCGGCGCAGCGCGATCGACGTGGCGCACATGGAGCGCGTGTTGGGCGACTCGCGGCCTGCGCGCCTGCTGGTGTCCGACCCATTGCCGCACTGGCTGCGGCTCGAGCGCGAGCAGCCCGAAATCGCGAAGCGGACGGCCAGCCTGCTCGATGCCACCGGCTGGCTCAACCACTTCCTCACGGGTGAAACCACGCTCAACAGCTACACCGCGATGCGGCTGTACACGCCCGGAATGCGCGAGCAGGTCGGCGCAGCGGACGGCCCTTTCGGGCGCGAAGTGCCGATCGGCCAGACCATCGGCGGCGTGCGTCCGAGCGTCGGCGCACGCCACGGCTGGGCCAACCTTCCGGTGATTTCCGCGACCTTCGACAGCAAGTGCGCGTACATCGGCAGCGGCATCGACCGCCCCGGCGACGCCACCGACATCTCGGGCACCGTCACCTCGTTCGGCGTGGTTTCCTCAACGCGGGTGGACGACGCCCGGCAGCGCATCTACAGCGTGCCCTTCGGCGCGCAATGGCTGGTGCGTGGCTCGACCGCATGTGCGGGCAGCGCGCTCGAATGGGTGCGCAGCCATCTGCTGCAACAGGGCTTCGACGACCTGGACGCGCTGGCAGCCTCGGTGCCGCCCGGCGCCAACGGACTCACCTTCCTGCCTTATCTGGCCGGCGAGCGCGCGCCGTTGTGGGACCCGCACGCGCGCGGCGCGCTGCTCGGCCTCGGGCTGCACACGACGCGCGCCGACATGGCGCGCGCGGTGTACGAAGGCCTCGCCCTGTCGGTGAGCCACATCGCCCAGACGATGCGCGAATGCGGCGTGCAGATCCGCGAAGTCCGGCTTGCCGGCGGACTCGCGCGCAACGACCTGTTGGCGCAGATGAAGGCGGATGTGCTGGGCGTTCCGGTCGTGCGGATGGCCGACCACGAACTCACGACGCTGGGCCTGGCCGTGATCGCCAGCACGGCGCTCGGCATCCACGTCGATCACGCCAGCGCCGCGCAATGCTTCGTGGCGCAGCAGCGCCGCTTCGTGCCCTGCGCGGACGCCGGGCCGCTGTACGAAGCCGCCCGTGCGCGCTACCTGGCTTGTGCCCAGGCGCTGCTGCCCACTTTCGCCCTGTACGCACCCGCGCCGCGCATTGCGCACGCCATGCACGAGGCGAAAGACGCCCGATCACTTTGACCAAGAACAGGAGACACCATGAACCGATTCACTCTCAACCGCCGCACCCTGCTGGGCGCCGGCACCTCGATGCTCATCCCGGGCGCGCTGTTCGCGCAGACGGCGGGCTATCCGTCTCGCCCCGTCGAGGTGGTGGTGCCCGCATCGCCGGGCGGCGGCACGGACGTGCTCGCACGCCTGTTTGCCGACGCGGCACGCAAGCACTTTCCGCAGCCACTCACGGTGATCAACAAGCCCGGCGCCAGCGCGACCATCGGCATGGCCGAGATCGCCAATGCACGCCCCGATGGCTACAAGATCGGCATGGTCGTGTCGGAGCTGGCCATCATGCCGCACCTGGGTGTGGGCAAGATCACGCCCGCCGACTTCCGCCCCATCGCGGGCCTCAATGCCGACCCGGCAGGCATCACGGTGCGGGCCGACGCACCGTGGAAAACGCTGGAAGAATTTCTGGCCGCCGCACGCACCAATCCCGGTGGTGTGCGTATGGGCAATTCAGGGCCCGGCTCGGTCTTCCAGTTCGCGGGGATGGCTGTCGAGAACAAGACCGGCGTGCAGTTCACGCACGTCCCTTTCCAGGGCGCGGCGCCCAGCGTGCTGGCCCTGCTGGGCGGCCACATCGACGCCATCTCAGTCAGCGTGGCCGAAGCGTCGCAGCAACTGCTCGCAGGCAAGCTGCGCTGCCTGGGTGTGATGTCCGACAAGCGCCTGAAGGGCTTCGATGCCGTGCCCACGCTCAAGGAGCGCGGCATGGACATCCAGATCAGCGTGTGGCGCGGCCTCGCGGTGCCCAAGGGCACGCCCGACGAGATCGTGAACATCCTGCGCACCATGGCCGCGAAGACCGCAGCGGAAGAGTCCTTCAAGACCGGCATGGAGAAGTCCAACCTGGGCCTCGTCTACCAGGAGGCCGATGCCTTCGGCGCCATGATCGACAAGGACAGCGAGGACTTCAAGCGGCTCATCAAGGTGATGAACTTCAAGCTCTGAGAGCTGCAAGCCGAGGTGCGGCGCCGCCGTGGCGCCTCACCCCCCCAACAACTCATTCAACTTCCGCTGCCCGTACTCCTCGTTCGTCGTCCCGTCCTTCGCCCTCGCCCCCCAGAAGTCGGCGTTCCACTTGATCGCCTTCTTCTCGACTTCCGGGCTGTTCGTCCAGTAGTCGCGCAGCTTCGGGTCGGCCGCGTCGTACACGCGCGGTGACGGCAGTGCGACGCTGGTGGCTTCGGCAACGCGGGCGGCGCGTTGCGCGTCCAGGCGGTACGACAGCAGTTGCAGCACGGCGTCCGGGTGCGGCGCGTTCTTCGGGATGGAGAAGAAGTCGTAGTACGTGAAGGCCTGGTCCCAGGTCATCTCCAGCGGCGCATTCGCGTCTTCCTTCTTCAGGCGCGCGACCGGGCCGGTGTACGACAGGCAGGCCGATGCCTCGCCGTCGAGCAGCAGTTGCGGCGCCTGCGAGTTCGTCAGCCACCACTTGACGACGTGCGGCTTGATCTCGGCGATCTTGCGCAGCGCACGGTCGAAGTCGACCGGGTACAGCTTGTCGGGCGTCACGCCGTCGGCCAGCAGCGCCGACTCGAAGACGAAGCGCGACCACTGCGGCAGGCAGCGCTTGCCGGGGAAGTCCTTCACGTTCCAGAAGTCGGCCCAGGTCTTCGGGTACTTCTTCGACGGGAAGGCCTCCTTGTTGTAGACCAACGCCACGCCGATGACCTGCAGCGCCACGCCCTTCGGCCGCACGGCTTCCTTGGGCAGCGACGCGACCGTCTTCTGCGCTTCGGGCGACAGCTTCTTGTAGTCGATGTCGGCCAGGTAGGCGTCGAGCTGGCTCACCTCCTGGTCGAAGATGAAGCCCAGGTCCCACTCGGTGCGCTTGGCCTCGACCTGCGCCTTGATGCGCGGGCCACCGCGCGCTTCCTGCACCGTCAGCACCTTGATGCCGGTGTCCTTGGTGAAGGGGTCGTACACCAGCCGGCGCAGGCCTTCGCCATACGTGCCGCCCGGATCCTGGATCACGACTTCCCTGGCCTGGCTCCAGGCCGCGCCGGCACCGCACAGCGTGCCGACGGCGATGGCCACGGACAGCAGCGCCTGCCGCAAGCGCAACGGATGGGACGGCACGCGTGGCGATGCCTCGGGGCGCGGCTGCGCCACGTTCTGGGTCTTCATGGATGTCCTTCTGTGGAATCGAGTGGATGAATGGGTCGAAACAAATGAATCCGGCGGAGCGCGTTCAGCGCCGCGAGCGCACCGACCAGGCGGAGCGCGCGAGAAAGAGGCCGACGAGGATCAGCGCGACCTCGAAGGTGGCGACCACCGCGGGCACGGGGTCGAGCTTGTAGTTGACGTTGCCCCACAGCCGCAGCGGCAGCGTGGTCATGCGCGAGCCGCTCAGGAACATCGCGAAGACGAGGTCGTCGAAGGAATGCAGGAAGGCGAAGAACGACGCCGCCGCCACGCTGGGCCGTATGGCCGGCAGCGTGACGAACCAGAACACGCGCAGCGGCGACGCGCCGTGCACGGCCGCGGCCTGCTCCTGCCGCGTGTCGACCGACTGCAGCCCGGCCGCGACGATGACCAGCACCAGTGGGATGCCGCCGATCGCATGCGCTGCCGCCAGCCCCCAGACGCCGCCGACCAGGTCGGCCCGCAGGAACAGGCTGTACAGCGACAGGCCGAGCACCACGCCGGGCACGATCAGCGGGCTGACGAGAAAGGTCATCCACGCCGACTTGGCGCGCAGCGTCGAGCGCACCAGGCCCAGCGCGGCCGACACACCCAGCAGCACCGACAGCGCGGTGGCCAGCACGCCGACGATGACGGACGTGCGCAGCGACGCCATCCAGATCGGGTCGGTGAAGAACTTCTCGTACCAGCGCAGCGAATACGACGGCGGCGGGAAGCTCATGTACACGGCGTTGCTGAACGAGATCAGCGCGCCGATGGCGATCGGCAGCAGCAGCGTGAGCAGCGCGATGGCCGCGAGCGCACCGGCGACCACGGACGCCGGCAGTGCGGGAACGCGGCCGAGCACGCGCAGCAGCGGCCAGCCGAGCGCGTCCGCCAGGCGCTGCGCCAGCGCGGCGCGCCACAGTGCCGCGCGCGATGGTGCGCGGCCGTCATCGGCGGCGGTGCGGCGCGCCGCGCGTTGGCCGCCCCAGATGAATTCGAAGCCGAGCAGTCGCCCTGCCGCGACCACCACCGCCAGCGTGACCGCGAGCAGCACCGCGGCCAACGCCTGCAGGAAGCCACCGGCCGCCAGGAAATCCGCCTGTTGCGTGATGTGCATCGCGAACATCTGGTCGGACGGCCCGCCGAGCAGCGACGGCGTGATGAAGAAACCGAGCGCCGAGATGAAGACCAGCAGCACGCCGGCCAGCAGGCCGGGCAGCGTCTGCGGAAACAGCACGCGCCAGAACGCCGCGAGCGGCCCCGCGCCGCTGGCAGCCGCGGCGCGTTGCACCAGCGGGTCGAGCCGTGCCAGGCTGCCGAGCACGGTCAGCACCATCAGCGGCAGCAGCACCGCGCTGATCGAGATCAGCACCGACGCGCGGTTGAAGATGAGCGGCAGCGGCGCATCGATCAGCCCGAGGCCGAGCAGCAGCTTGTTGATCGGCCCGTTGCGGCCCAGCAGCACCATCCACGAGTAGGTGCGGATCAGCACCGAGATGAAGTACGGCAGCACGATGGCCGCCAGCAGCGCCACGCGCCAGCCGCCACGCGCGCGGTGCACCAGCAGCGCGGTCGGGTAGCCGAACAGCGCGCACAGCGCCGCCACCGTGGCCGCGATGCCGAAGGTGCGCAGCAGCGAATTCCAGTACAGCGGCACCTCGAAGACGCGTTCGAAATGCGACAGCGTCAGGCGCGGGCCGCCCGCTTCGCTGGCCACGCTCAGGCGCAGCAGGTCGACCAGCGGCGCCACGTAGAACACCGCGAGAAAGGCCAGCGCAGGCAGCAGCAGCCATGCCGGGTTGCGCAGCGCGGCGCGCCAATCTGCGGCACGCGGCGGCCACGTGCCGATGGCGGACGCCTCGCTCACGCCAGCACCCAGGCGTCTTGCGCGCGCCAGAACAGATGCACCGGCTCGCCGACGGCCGGGCGCTGCGCCGCGACCGGGTCGAGGCAGCGCACCTGCACCGGCGTGCCGTCGGGCAGCAGCGCATCGATGCGCAGGATCTCGCCGAGGAACACGGTCGACTGCACCGTGGCCACGCGTGCGCCCGGCGTGCCGGGCGCGACCAGCGCAATGCGCTCGGGCCGCACCAGCACCTGGACGGCGCTGCCCAGCGCCGGCGCGGGGTTGCCGTGCTGCGCCTCGAAGCGATGGCCGTCGGCGCCGCGCAGCCAGGCGACGCCGGCGCGCAGTTCCTGCACGGTCGCGTCGAACAGGTTCGACTCGCCGACGAAGCGCGCCACGAAGTCGCTGCCCGGCGCACGGTACAGCTCGGCCGGCGTGCCCAGCTGCACCAGCCGGCCACGGTCGAGCACGGCGATGCGGTCGCTCAGCGCCAGCGCCTCGCCCTGGTCGTGCGTGACGAAGACGATGGTGGTGCCCAGCGTGCGGTGCAGCGCGCGGATCTCGATCTGGATCGCCTCGCGCAGGCGGCGGTCGAGCGCGCTCAGCGGCTCGTCCATCAGCACCACGCGCGGCCGGCGCACGATGGCACGCGCGATCGCCACGCGCTGCTGCTGTCCGCCGCTGAGCTCGGCCGGCCGGCGCGCGGCGTGCTCGCCCATGTGCAGCAGCTCCAGCGTCTCGCCGACACGGCGCGCGCTCTCGCCGCGGCCCAGGCCTTCCATGCGCAGCGGGAAGGCGACGTTCTGCGCCACCGTCATGTGCGGGAACAGCGCGTAATGCTGGAACACCATGCCGAAGCCGCGCCGATGCGGCGGCATGCCGCGCACCGATTGCCCATCGACACGGATGTCGCCGTCGTCGATCGGCGAGAAGCCCGCGATGCCGCCGAGCAGCGTGGTCTTGCCGCTGCCGCTCGGGCCGAGCAGCGTGACGAACTCGCCGGCCTCGATCGTCAGGTCGATGCCGTCGATGGCCGCGACGCGGCCGAAACGCCGCGTGACGCCGCGGATGTCGATGCGGCTGCCGTGCGCGCCGACGGCGCCCCTGGCGCCGGTTTCACCCGCGCGGACGTGGCTCGGCGCAGTGGCGGGCGGCGCATCGCGCAGGGCGTGCAGGGACGGATCGGCGGCAACGGAAGACATCGGTGGCAAGTCAGAAAGGGCGGAAGGCACAAAGCCCGCGACCTTAGGCGGCACGGCCGCGCTTTCCAACGACGCATTCCGAGGATCGATATGCGCGTTTCGCGCATAAGCAAGCGCACAAATCTTCGTTCGCCCGCGCGCGCGCGGTGCCTAGAGTCGCTGGCACCCATGAGCATCCCTTCCGCCACGCCCCACGCACGGCCGCAACCGCGGCGCCTGCACCTCAACGTCAACATCCTGCACTCGGGCTTCCTGCCCTCGGCCTGGCGGCCGGCGAGCAGCGACCCGCGCGCCTTCATCGACGTGCAGCACTACGTCCGCGTCGCGCAGATCGCGGAGGCCGGCAAGCTCGATGCGGTGTTCCTGGCCGACAACGCGGCCATCGTCGAGCAGATCCACTTCCGCCCGATCACCGCGCTGGAGCCGACCGTGCTGCTGGCCAGCGTGGCCGCGGCCACGCGCCATATCGGGCTGATCGCGACCGCGTCGACCAGCTACAACGAGCCCTACAACATCGCGCGCCGCTTCGCCACGCTCGACCATGTCAGCGGCGGACGCGCCGGCTGGAACGTGGTGACCACGGCCGACCTGCCCTCGGCCCGCAACTTCGGCCGCGACGCGGTGCCCGACCACGCGCAGCGCTACGCGCGTGCCGACGAGTTCACCCGGGTCGTGAAGGCGCTGTGGAACAGCTGGGAAGACGACGCGCTGATCGGCGACCAGGCGGCCGGCCGCTTCATCGATCCGGCCAAGGTCCTGCCCATTGCGCACCAGGGCGACTTCTTCTCGGTGCATGGCCCGCTGAACCTGCCGCGCACGCCGCAGGGCCATCCGGTGCTGGTGCAGGCCGGCGCATCGGGCGACGGCCGTGCGCTGGCCGCGCGCCACGCGGAGGCGGTGTTCTCGGCGTCGCACACGCTCGAGGATTCGCTGGCCTATGCGCGCGACCTCAAGCAGCGCGCCGAGGCACTCGGCCGCGGCCCAGAGGCACTGCGCGTGCTGCCCGGCCTGACGACCATCATCGGCGCGACCGAGGCCGACGCGCGCCGCCGACGCGACGAGCTGGTCGACCTGATTCCGTGGGACTACAGCCTGACGCGCATCGCCGGCACGCTGGGCCTGCCGCCCGACCGGCTGAAGCTCGACGAGCGGCTGCCCGACGACATCCCGCTGCCGAACGGCGGCAACGGCAACCACACCTTCTTCAACGCCACGATCGCGCTGGCCCGCAGCCGCGACCTGACCGTGCGTGCGCTGATCCGCGAGCTCGCGGGCGGTGGCGGCCACCGCGTGATCGTCGGCACGCCGGAGCAGATCGCCGACGACATCGAACTGTGGTTCCGCGCCGGTGCGGCCGACGGCTTCAACCTGATGCCCGACGTGCTGCCCGATGGCCTGAGCGCCTTCGTCGATGGCGTGGTGCCGATCCTGCAGCGGCGCGGCATCTTCCGCACGGAGTACGAAGGCAGCACGCTGCGCGACCACCTGGGCCTGGCGCGGCCGGCGCATCCGGCGCAGGCCGCACGGGAAGGCGCGTTGTCAGCCGCGGCGCTGGCGGCCTGAACGGCCTGCCCGGCCGCAGACCTTCAGGCCTTTATTCCGCGATCTCCCCGATTTCCTCGGCGTCGTCGACGCCTTCGCAGTGACCGGTGAGCTGCAGCATCTCGTCGACGAAATCGTCCATCGACGGCAGCGCAGGCCATGCCGCGTGCGTGGGCCGTGCAGCGTCGCCGGTCCACTGGAGCAGGTCGAGGTCGGGCTCGGTGCCCGCGTCGAACGCGTGCTGCGTACCCGCAGGCAGCGCGACCCATTCGCCGGCCTCGCACAGCAGGCCGACGAAGCCATCGCCGGTGCGGATGTAGAACAGGCAGGTGCCCTGCGCCACGCCATGCAGTTGCGCGGCAGACGCCACGCGCTCGGCCTGCAGCGCGGGGCGCAGCGCCGGCCAGGCGGCATCGTCCGGCCGCAGGCGCAGCCGGCCGGTGGCGGCCGCTTCGACGCCTTCCTGTGCCGATGCCACGGCGCCGAACGCACCCTGCGCCGCAGCACGCAATGACGCGTGCGATGCGTGCGATGCGGCCTCCGCATCTTCCGGCACGTCCCACCGGCCCCAGGCCACGCCGGCCTGTTCGAGGCTGTGCGAGATGCGGCCGTCGCAGACGTGGGTCTCGCCCCAGCCTGCGTCGGCATCGAAGTGAACCAGGACAGCCATGTGATCGCGCTCTCGAAATCGGGAAGGAAGGAACGGGCTCCGCAGAGCCCGTCGACGAATGTGAGGCGCGACTATAGGCAATGCGGGGCGCCATGCAAACGACGCCTTCGCAATACACCCATGACGCGCAGATCTAAGCGCTGGCGTGCAGCATGTCCTCGAACCAATCGGCTACGCAGGCCGCCTCGGCGGACGCATCGGGCGACAGGCCGTAGTAGTAGCGGTTCAGGCTCATGCGCAGCGTGGGCAGTGGCGACACCAGCCGCCCCGAAGCCAGGTCGTGCGCCACCAGCGACGTCGGCGCCAGCGCGATGCCCAGGCCGTCGACCGCGGCCTGCAGCACGAAGTGCAGATGGTCGAACTGCAGCTTGCCCGCGGACCGCAGGCGCGGTGCGCCCACGTGCCGCTTCCAGTCGTCCCAGTCGGCCTTGCGCGTGCGCGACGACAGCAGCACGTGGTTGGCGAGCGAGCGCAGGTCGTGCAGGGGCTGCTGCGCGAACAGCGCCGCGGAGCCGACCACCAGGACCTCGTCTTCCAGAAAAGGGCGAACCTGGATCGATGGGGGCCAGCCCTTCAACCCGCGGCGGACCGCGATGTCGAAGGCATCGCTGGCCTTCTCGGGCGACACGGTGCTGGTGATGACCTGCGGCTCGATGCCGGGATAGCGTTCGACGAAGGCCGGCAGGCGCGGTATCAGCCAGCGCACGGCGAAGGTCGGCCGCACGTTGATGCGCACCGCGCGGACCGGCGTCTGGCTGCGCAGGGCATGCGCGGCGGTCGCGATCTGCGCCAGCGCGGGGCCGACCTCGGCAAAGAACTGCTGGCCTTCCGCGGTCAGCACCACCTGCCGCACCTGGCGCTCGAACAGCGCGACGCCGAGAAAGGCCTCGAGGCTCTTGATCTGGCGGCTGACCGCACTGTGGGTGACATGCAGTTCCGCCGCGGCGCGCGTGAAACTCTGGTGGCGGGCCGCGGCCGAAAAGGCGCGCACGGCATTCAACGGGGGTTCGCGGCGCAGCATGCGTGCGATTTTCTCACGCATGTGTCACGTTAATGTCGTTTGTCGGTGCTAGGGCATCGGCGCACCATCGCGGCATGTCAGCGCCCGCCATCGTCACCCCCGCCACTCCTGTCGCCTCTCTCGATTCTCTCGATCACACCGGCCAGGTCGACCGCAATTCCCGCAACGCCGCCATCACGCTCGGGCTCTCGCTGCCCGGCGACGTCGTGCTCTACCTGCTGCTGCCGATGTATGCCGCCAGCTTCGGCGTGACGCTGGCCGAGGCCGGGCTGCTGCTGGCGGCCAACCGCCTGGTGCGCATCGCCGGCTACGGCTGGGTCGCGCGCTTCTATGCCCGCAACGGCGACCGGCCGACCTGCACGATCGCAGTGGTGGCCGCGGCGTTCTGCGCACTGGGCTACGCGACGCTGTCCGGCTTCTGGGCGCTGCTGCCGCTGCGCCTGGTCTGGGGGCTGTGCTTTGCGGCGTTGAACCTGTCGACCCAGGCCCTGGCGACCGCCGACCCGATGGGTGCGGCACGGCGCAACGGGCGGTCGCGCGCCTTCATCTCGCTCGGCCCGGTGATCGCGCTGCCCGCCGGCGCGCTGGTGGCGCAATGGGTCGGTCCGCGGCCGATCTTCGTGATGCTGGCGCTGGCGTCGCTGGTGGCGGTGTTCGCCGCGCGCAAGCTGCCGTCCGCGGCGCATTCGATGCCCAAGCCGACGCGCCGCTTCAAGCGGCCCAACAGCCTGGACGTCTGGTCCTTCATGGAAGGGCTGACGCTGGACGGGCTGTTCATCGTCGGCCTGTCGTACCTCGGCCACGACCTGATGCCGACGCACGCGGTCGTCATGGCGGGCGTGCTGATGGCGCTGCGCTACATGGCCGAGATCGTGCTGAGCCCGGTCGGCGGACGCATGGCCGAGCGCTGGGGCGCGGAGCGCATGCTGGTGGCGCTGTCGCTGCTGACCTCGCTCGCGCTGATCGGCTTCGGCGCCGGCCTGCTGTGGTTCTGCGCGGGGCTGATCGTGGTGCTGCGTGCGCTGCAGTTGCCGCTCATGCCGCCCATCGTGGCCCACCGCACGCCCGGCCCGGGCCGCGTGCAGGCACTCGCCGCGCGGGCGGTGTGGCGCGACATCGGCGCAGGCACCGGCCCGATCCTCGCGGGGCTGCTGCTGCCGATCGCGTCGTCGATCTGGATCTACGGCGTGTCGGCGGCGGTGCTGGGGCTGGCGGCCTGGGCCTGCCGCAGCGACAAGCCCGCCGCGGCGCGGGCCTGAACACGGCCATCCCGCAAGAGAGCGCCCAGCGCGTCGCCGGCGGGTCCCGGCCCGCGCGGTGTCTGTGTCATGCTCGGCAGCTCGCGAACTGCAGCCCAAGACTTCGGCTCCGGGTCCGTCACCCGAAGCCGCGCCACGCCCGCCCATGACTCCACAGGCCTCTGCGCCCGCTCTCTCACGCGCCAGCGGCAACCGCCTGGGCATCGTCTCCATGGTCATGGCGATGGCCTTCTTCGGCATCAACGACGCGCTGTCCAAGCAGATCAGCCAGCAGGTGCCGACCTTCCAGCTGATCTTCCTGCGCAGCTTCATCGTGCTGGGGCTGATGCTGGGCGCGATGAGCTTCATGGGCTTCGCGCGCCACCTGCAGCCGCTGCGCCAGCCGGCCGTGCTCGGCCGCGGCCTCATCGATGCGGCCGGCACGCTGTGCTACCTGGCCGGGCTGTTCAAGGTGGCGCTATCGACCGCCACCACCATCACGATGTCGGCGCCGCTGTTCATGACGCTGGCCGCCGCGCTGCTGTTCGGCGAACGCGTGGTGCCGCGGCGCTGGCTGTGTACGGCGCTGGGCTTCGTCGGCGTGATGCTGGTGGTGCAGCCGAACCGCCAGGGCTTCAACGCGTACGCCGGCCTGTGCCTGCTGGGCACGCTGCTGAACGTGGGCCGCGACCTGCTGACTCGGCACATCCACCGCGACACCCATTCGGTCACGCTGGGCGTGGCCTCGTGCATCGCGCTGATCGTGCTGGCGGGGCTGCTGTCGCTCGCGGAAGACTGGCGCGCGCTCGATGCGCGCGCCATGGCGATGCTGGCCGGCGCATCGATCTTCCTCGCCACCGCGCACATCTTCCTGGTCCAGAGCATGCGGCATGGCGAGCTGTCGGTGGTTGCGCCCTTTCGCTACGTGAGCCTGCCGCTGGCGCTCACGCTGGGCTACCTGATCTGGCACGACATCCCGCAGCCGATGGCCTGGGCGGGCATGCTGCTGATCGTCGGGTCGTCGCTCTACGTGTCGCGGCGCTGAGGCGCACGCGACCGGCCGCACGCCCAATACCCCTCGCGCACGTCGGCTGCCTGCAGGCGCTAAAAAGGCGGGCGCGCGGCATCGCGTCGCACCTTCTTCCAACCCACCCGACAGGACTCCCATGAGCACGCTCTACGACATTCCCCTCAAGCGCATCGACGGCACCGAAGCCTCGCTGGCCGACTACCGTGGCGAGGTGCTGCTGGTGGTCAACGTGGCGTCCAAGTGCGGGCTCACGCCGCAGTACGAAGGGCTCGAGAAGCTCTACCAGGCCAAGCATGCGCAGGGCCTCGAAGTGCTGGGCTTCCCGGCCAACAACTTCAAGGGCCAGGAGCCCGGCACCGACTCGGAGATCAGCCAGTTCTGCTCGCTGAACTACAACGTCGACTTCCCGCTGTTCTCCAAGATCTCGGTGACCGGCGACGACAAGCATCCGCTGTATGCCGCGCTGACCGAGGCGCAGCCGTCCGCCATCGGCGACGGCCCGTTCCGCGCACGGCTGAAGGGCTTCGGTGTCGAAGGCGGCGAACCGGCCGACGTGCTGTGGAACTTCGAGAAATTCCTGGTCGGCCGCCAGGGCGACGTGGTCGCGCGCTTCGCGCCGGACGTGGCCGCGGACGACCCGCGGCTGCTGCAGGCGGTCGAGGCGGAACTGGCCAAGGGCTGAGCCGAAGGCGGCGTCCGCCGCGCCCGGCGCAGCGCGTCACGCCGCTGAATCGGTCCGACGGGCCGCCGCTGCGGCAGCGGCGCTCGGCCTGGGCACGAAGCCCACCTGAAGGCCGAAGATCGATGCGATCTTGTTCAGGGTATCGATCGTCGGATTGGCCTTGTCCGACTCGATCTGCCGGAGGCTCTGGACGCTGAGTCCGCGATGTCTGGCGAACTCGGGCTGGGTCAGCTTGCTGATCCGGCGCATGGCGGCCACCGCCTGGCCGACCGTCATCGACCCCGTCGTCACGGCCGCATAGAAATCGTCGCGCAGCTGGCGCTCGCCGTCGGGGTCCGCGTGCTTGCGGCGCTTATCCACGACGGCCACCTTTCAACGCAGACGCAGACACCGCAGACGCGGATGTTCGCGTGGCGAGGGCGGCGAGCTGCTCGGCCTGCCGGTCGATCGCCTGGCGACACCCTTCCAGCACCGGGGCTTCGATGCCGCAATCCGCGGCCATCTCCGGAATGGCCGCGACCCTGCCTGCGAAGCCAGCCAGTGCGCTGGCGATCTCGTTGCGTTCGTCGTCGCCCACTTCCAGCGTCTCGACGACTTCGGCCCATGTCTGCTGCACCTTGCCATCGTCGTCTCGCCAATGGCAGCTTCTCGCGATGACTTCGCTGTCGAGGTACATCGGCGCGAAATCGAACACCGGCGTGAGCTGCACCGCACCGCTGCGCAGCCGCTGCACCGCGGTATTGCGCGCATGGTTGTCCGTGTTGCGCATGGCCTGGTTCAGCACGTCGCGCAGCATGAACTCGATGGTCTCGCGCAGCGGATCGTCGACGACCGCGCGCAAGCCGGCAAGCAGCTTCTGCTGGCGCTGCGGCAGCCCGAAGCCACGCACGTCGCAAAGGCTCGCCAGGCTCTCCTGATGGAGCCGATGGAGCGTGCCGTCGACCACCTCGCGATCGAAACGGCGAACGAAGAGTCGCTCACCATGCAACTGAGGTTCGGCGAGCGTGCGCAGGCCACAGCGCGCGGCGAGCCTCAGGTAGGCGGCCTCGTTGCGCAGCACCATGCGGTCCTCGTCCGATCGGCCGCGTGGCAACTTGACGAGCCAGTGCGCGGCTGCACGCGCGTCGGGCAATGCCATGTCGGCAAACCAGCGCGCCTCCGCGTCGACGCTCAGCAGGAACTTGGGCGCGACGCCCTGCACGCCGGTCGTGCCGGAAGCAAGCATGGCGTGCGAGGACAAATGGTCGAGAAAGCCCTGGCTGCGCTGCAGAACATCGTCGAGCGTGAAGCCTTGCAGGCTCCCGGCGTCGGGATTCGCCTGCTCCTCGGCGCGGAAGAACGCCAGCGCCGTGTCGAAGCGCAGGCAGCCGATCGGATTGAACGCACCGGCCAGGACCAGCGGCAACACCAGCCGATCGGCGTCGGCCATCTTCAGCCGGTCGAGCAGGTAGGTGCGGCCCCGGCCCTGCGGCACCAGGTCATGGACAAAGGCCGGCGCCCGTCGATCGAGCTCACGGCCCGTCGGTCCCCCCACGAAGCGGTCGGGCTCGAAGCCCAGCGGCAGGCCCAGCGCGACGGGCCATGGATCGTCGCTGAAGACGTATTCGGGCAGGTATTCGAACCGACAGGTGTCGGGCCCCAAGGCATGGATGGTCGCGGCCGACTGCCACGCGCCGTTTCGATGGATCTGTACGACGGCAGTGGAATGGCTCGGCATGATTTCACCATCATAATGGTCATTATCCAAAACCGAAGCTCATTTGTTTATCTATTAAAGTAAACAAACTCCTTCATCACCGCACCCGTCCACAGCACCCGCCCGCCGGCCCCGCACAGGTCACAACCCCAGCCGCGTCAGGGCCCAGGCCACGGCCGCCAGTTGCACCAGGTTGAGCACCATGCCGGCGATGTGCAGCCGCCTGAACTCGCGGATCGACGCCTCGGCGGCCGGGATGGTCTCGCGCAGAACGTCCATGCGCGGAATGATGATCCAGCCGCGCAGCGCGAACGCCAGGGCTGCGATGACGGCCATGCCGAACGCGAAGACCGGTCTGCCGGCCCACGCGTAGCTCAGGGTGGCCGCAGTCGCGGTCAGCATCACCGCCAGGTAATAGACGTTGAACAGGCCGCGGATGAAGCGCGAGTCCAGCGGGGTGTCGTGCGCCAGCACCAGGAGCGGCAGCGACCCCATCATGAAGAACCCCATCCAGACCAGCAGAACGACGGTGGCCATGAGCGCGACGACGATGGGAAGCATCCGGGAACCCTCCGCACTTTCGAACAAACCTTGCCGACCGATGGGTGCCGCAGATGGGCGGCACCCGATGCCCGCCTCACCCCGCCGGATCGAACCCCGGCGCTTGCGTCAGCTCGGTGGGCTTGTAGATCTTGTGCTGCGCCGCGGGGCCGCCGGCGTCCGACACCACGACCATGCGCCACAGCGGATCGCGCACCGAGTCCATGCGCTCCTCCTTCGTGAGGCGGAAGGTGGGCGACCCGGTGGACGTGCCCTTCACCGCGACCTTGAGCAGCATCGCGCCCTTGGCATTCGACACCTCGATGTCGTGGCCCACGTTCTGGGCGCTCACGTTCTCGGCCTTGTAGCCGTAGCTGCTGAAATGGCGCGTGACGTAAGCCACCGCGGCAGCCTGGACGTCCTCGGCCGAAACGGCTTCGACCACCTCGGCCACGGCCTTCTCTTCGACCGGCAAGCCGCCGCGCGCCTTGGCGGTCTCGATTTCGGCTTCGGTCGGCACCCAGCCGCGCGGACCGCGCACGAGCACCGCCATCCGCTGCTCGGGCTCCCAGCTCGCGACGTGCCATTCGTCGTCGTCGCGAACGCGGGTCGACACCTTCGCGCCCTTGTTGCTCTCCAGCTCGACGATGGCGATGCGGTTGGTCTGCAGCACCGCGCGAAAGCCCTGGCCGGCGTCGAAGGTGCGCTTGAGCAGCACCAGCCGGTCCTTGGCGCGCTGCAGCTGGTTGGCGTTGCGCGGACTGCCGTCGGCGCGATGCTGCGCGTCCAGCGACTCGAGGCAGAACCAGCGGCCGCCGGTGCCGACGTTCACGTATTCGGCCCAGACGGTGGCGATCACGTTGTCGCCGGTCGCGAGCCAGGCGGCATCGAACGGCTTCTCGCGTGCGTCGAACACACCCATCTTGGCGACGATTTCGACCGGCGTGAGCCGCGGTCCTGACAGTCGCTTCTCATCGATGACGGCGAGTATGCGGGGGTCGACTTCCTTGTCCATTGTTCAGTGATCTTCTGGCGAGTTTCGGGGGGCGGGAGTATGCCGCATCCGCTGTCGCCAGGTCCGGCGCGCGCATGCGGTTGCCGGAGATTCTCGCCGGACGGTCGCATGCGCACCAGGCGCCGTGCCCGATCAGATCACTGCGGCTCGCCGAGCGACAGCATCAACCGGTTGGCCCAGTTGAAGAAGGCGGCGCCGTGGATCACGTCCGAGATCGCCAGGTCGTCGAGCCCTTCGGCGCGCAGGCGCTCGACGTGCGCCGCGCCGAAGGTCGGCGGGGTCGACGACAGCGCGACCGCGGCATCGACGATCGCGTCCCAGCGCGTGTCGATGCGCGCACCCACGCCTTCGTCCAGCAGGCGCTGCACGTCGTCGCTGCGGTGCGAGAAGTGCGACGCGAAACGCGCATGAACCGACGCGCAGTAGATGCAGCCGTTGTAGCGCGACGCCGCCGCGGCCGACAGCTCGCGCTCGGCGCGCGGCAGGCCGGCTTCGGGGTTGTAGAAGATGTCCTTGTCGGTCAGCGTGCGCGACCGCAGGATGTCCGGGTCGCGTGCCAGCAGCATGAAGTACGGCGACTTGGCCCGCGACGCGTCGACCAGGCCGGCGCGGTGCCGGTCGGTCAGCTCGCTCTCGGGCAGCGGCGCGAGCCAGGGCAGCCATTGCAGCTCGGCCTGCGTGAAGGCGGTGGGCGGCGTGTTGTCTGCATGCTGCAGGGTGGTTTCGTTGCTCATGTTCAGGCCTTCCGGCTCGGTTCGAATGCAGCAGGAGAAGACGGATGCGCGGCCAGCGCCTGCAGGCCGGTCACCACACGGATCTGGAAAGCCAGGAAGGCCACCAGCTGCGACAGCGTGACGATCTCGGTCGTCGACCAGCCGGCGTCCAGCAGGGCCTGCAGCGCAGCCGCGCTCGCGTCGCGCGGATGGAACACCAGCAGATGCGCATGCGCCAGCCCGGCGGACAGCCGCGCGCCGAGCACGGCGCGATGCGCATCGGCGACCACCAGCAGCGGGCCGTCGACGTCTTCGGCGCTCAACGGGCCGGCCGGATAGCGGCCGTACGGACCCTGGGCATGGCCCGCGGCGGCCTCGGCCTCGATGGCCTGGCGCAGCGCCGGGCTGGCGCCGCTGTCGGCGAGCGCCGTGGCATAGAAGGCCGCGGCGCCCAGGTGCGCATGCAGCGTGGCGACGAAGGCGGCCACCGCGAAGCGCTCGGTGCGCGTGAAGGCGCTCCTGGCGCCGGCAAGCTCGGCGGGTTCGAACAGCGCCAGGTAGCTCTGCTGCGCGTGCTCGCGCGCCTGCAGCCGGTGGTTGCGCAGGAGATCGGCGGGGTCGCCCGGGCGCAGCCCGGTCAGACGGTCGATCACGTCGGGAACGGAAGAGGAAGACGATGTCATGCGTAGGAAGCCTGGGTGTGTTCGGCGGCCAGCCGGGGTGCGACCTCGCTGGCCAGCAGCGAGATCGAACGGAGGATGAAGGCGTGCGGCGGATCGACCGGATGCACCTGGAACACCAGATCGGTCACGTGGTCGAGCGTGCGGTCCGCGCGCAGTGAGGCGACGACGTCGTCGGGCGTGCCGACGTGCACGTCGTAGCCGGCGATGAGTTCGGCCAGGCTCGCGTCCGGGCCGGGCCGCGTGGGATCGGCCGAGGACATCAGCGCCGCGCTGCGCCGCAGCCCGGCTTCGGCCAGCCGCAGCGCCTCGCGCCGGTCGTCGGCCACGAAGACCGAGCGCGACCCCAGGACGCGGGGCGCGCGTCCGGCCGGCAGCGCGGCACGGTAGGCATCGATGATGGGCTGCTGGATCTCGGCCAGCGAAAGACCGGGCTGGCCCGGCGGCCGGGGCTGGGTGCGCGACAGCATCAGGCCGTCGCCCGCCAGCCCGGCGCGCGCACCGCCGGCCACCGAGAAGGTGGCCTGCCAGAAGCGATCGAGCAGTTGCGGCGCCACCGGATAGAGCGTGTCGCCGCCCGCCAGCGGCGTGCCGGCCAGGGCACCGCGCACCTGGGCGAGATGGCGCGCGAAGATCTCGGCGCGCCGCTCGCTCGCCAGGCCGAAGGCGGTGAACGAGGCCGGCGTGCCGCCGGTACCGACACCGAATTCGAGCCGCCCGCCGGACAGCAGGTCGAACACCGCGGCATCTTCGGCCACGCGCACCGCGTTCTCCATCGGCAGCGTGACGATGCCGGTGCCGAGCCGGATGCGCCGCGTGCGTGCGGCCACCGCGGCCAGGAACACGAAGGGCGACGGCAAGCCGCCTTCGGACTCATGGAAATGATGTTGCGCCACCCAGGCGCTGTCGAAGCCGGCCGCCTCGGCATGAACGATCTGTTCGATCACGAGGCGATAGCGCTCGGCGGCGGGCACCGCATCGAGCAGGCGGCTGAAGAAGCCGAGGCGCCGCCGTGCGGGCGGCGTGGAAGGTGTCGCAGTCACGATGGGATTTCTTTCGATGGCACGGAGATGGACGCGCCAGCGCCCGCCGCAAGTTCCGTGCGCAACGCCGCGCCGTGCGTCAGGCGGGTGTCGAATCCGTTCCGGCCGTCTGTGCCGGCCGACCGCAGGAACACGCCGAATGGCCCGTCGCCATGCGCCGCCAGCCGGTTGGCGAGGATGTCGCTCGCGTCGCCTTCCTGCGGCAGCGGCGACACCAGCAACAGCGTGCTGCGGCCCAGGGCGATCGACGCGACGCGCGCGCTCGCGTCCGGCAGCGAGACGGCCGGCCCGACGGCCGACGCGCCAGCCTCGCCGAGCAGCGCGCGATAGCGGGCCAGCGAGGCATCGATGTCGCGCACGGCGATCGACAGGCTGGCGACGCCTTCCACGCCATTCGGATGGATGCGCGCGTCGCCTTCCGGCACGCGCAGCGCGCGCGGGCTGATGTCGCCGCACAGGAAGGGCAGGTCGGTCGACGGCGGGCGCGCAGTCTGCCAGCGCAGGCGCTCGCCGTCGGGGCGCACCCGGCCGCCGTCCAGCGGGCCTTTGAGCGCGAGCCCGCGGCGCGCGGCGTCGGCCACGGTGGCAGCGGTGTCGGCCGGCAGCAAGGCGAAGTCGACCAGGCCTTCGCCATGCTGCTGCAGCCATTGCCACCAGCGTTCGTGCGGCGCGGGCGCGGTCCAGGCGATCAGCTCGAAGTAGCTGCCGTCGCCGAACACCACGAGCGCGTTGTGCGTGGTGCGGCCTGGATGGGCGCCGCCACGCAGCACGTTGAAGCCGAGCGCCGTGTAGTCGGCCACGGCACTGTCGAGGTCGTTCACGGCGATCACGATGTGATCGAGGGTCAGGGTCACGGGGTTCTCTTTCGGTATCAGGATGCGGTGCGGGCGGCATCGCTGCCGCCCAGGTAGGCGTCGCGGATGCGGGTGTCGGCCAGCAGCGTCTTCGCAGGACCGCTGAGCACGATGCGGCCGGTCTGCAGCACGTAGCCGTGGTGCGCGATCTGCAGCGCGAGGCTCGCGTTCTGCTCGACCATGAAGACCGACACGCCCTGCGCGTTGATGCGCGAGATGAGCTCGAGCACCTTGTCGACGTAGAGCGGAGACAGGCCCATGGTCGGCTCGTCCATGCACAGCAGCTTGGGCCGGCCCATGAGCGCGCGCGCCATGGCGACCATCTGCTGCTCGCCGCCCGACAGCGTGCCGGCCTGGAAGGCCAGGCGCTCGGCCACGCGCGGAAAGAGTTCCAGCATCCGTTCGAGGTCTTCGGCCACGGCGTCGCGGTCACGCCGCGCGTAGGCGCCCATCAGCAGGTTCTCGCGCACCGTCATCGCGGGGAACAGGCGGCGCGCCTCGGGCACCGAGCCGATGCCGCGCCGAATGACCTGCGGCGTCGGCAGGCCGGTGATCGGCCGGCCGTCGAAACGCACCTCGCCGGAGCGCGGCTTGAGCAGGCCGAGCACCACCTTCATGGTGGTCGACTTGCCACTCGCGTTGCCGCCGAGCAGGCTCACGATCTGGCCGCGGCGCACCTCGATGTCGAGGTCGAAGTGCGCCTGCACCGGACCGTAGAAGCTGTTGATGCCGCGCAGCGACAGCAGCACGTCGTTGCGGTCGGCCGGCGCGCCGCCTTCACCGTCGTTGCCGCCTGGCGTCGGCGCGGACGCGCGCGCGTGGCCGGCCGGCAACTCGTCGTCCAGCGTCCATCCGGCGGCGGGCGGCAGGCCGGTGCGTGCGACCGTCGAGAGGGAATTCATGTCACCGCCTCCGCGCGCCGTGCCTCGCCGACCTGCCGGTGGCCGAGGTAGGCCTCGATCACGCCCGGGTCGTTGCGCACGTCGCCGGGCAGGCCTTCGGCGATCTTGCGGCCATCGTCGAGCACGACCACGCGGTCCGACAGCTGCATCACCAGGTCGAGCTTGTGTTCGATCAGCAGGATGCTCTGGCCGCGCGATTTCAACGTGCGGATGATCTCCAGCATCTCGACCGTTTCGCTCTCGTTCATGCCGGCCGTGGGCTCGTCGAGCAGCAGCAGCCGCGGGCGCAAGGCCAGCGCACGCGCGATCTCGACGCGCCGCCGGTTGGCATACGACAGGCTGTACGCCGGATGGTCGATGCGGGGCGCCAGCCGCTCGCCGAACAGCGCGATGATCTCGAGCGCTTCTTCACGCAGTTGCCGTTCCTCGCGCGTCACCGCGGGCGGCTGCAGCAGCGCGAGCGCCAGCTCGGCCAGCGCACCCGCGCCGGGGATGCCGCCGGCACGCGGGCGCACGGCGCGCAATCGCGTGTGGGCGCCGACCAGCACGTTGTCGAGCACGCTGAGGTTCGCGAACACCCGGCCGTGCTGGAAGGTGCGCGCCAGGCCGCGCTGCGCCAGCTGTTCGGCGGGCCGGCCGGTGATGTCCTCGCCGTCGAACAGCACCTTGCCGCCATCGGGCCGGTCGAGGCCGGTGACCAGATTGAAGAAGGTCGTCTTGCCCGCACCGTTCGGCCCGATCACGCTGACCAGTTCGCCCTGCGCCAGCGCCAGGTCGACGCCGTCGACCGCCGTCAGGCCGCCGAAGCGGCGCGTGAGGCCGGTGACCTCAAGCAGCCTGGACATCCGGTGCCTCCGCCTGCGCGCGCGGCGCGGGCGAATTCGCGCTGGCGGCCTTCGAATTGACCAGCACGACCTGCGCACCGATGGTCTGCGGATTGCGCAGCAGGTTGAGGATCGGGCAGTTGCGCTCCACCGCCACGAACAGCGCGTCGATGACTTCGCGCGAGGCGGGCGAGTCGATGTGCACCGTGTAGGCGATGTCGTGCGGCCAGATCGGCGTCGACTCGTGGCCCGGCTTGCCGGCGCGCGGATCGATCACGCCGGTGACCTCGACCTCCAGGCTCTCCAGCGGCACCTGCAACTGCGCCGCCTGGATCAGGAAGATGTGGCTCACGCAGGTGCCGAGCACGCCGAGCTGCAGCTCGGGCGAACTCGGCCCGAGGTTGTAGCCGGCGAAGTCCGGTGGGCTGTCGCTGATGACCTGGTGCTCGCGGATGCGCAGGCGCCGCACGCCGCTGCGCCCTTCGACGCGCACGTTGGCGCGCAGCTCGGCGGCCTGTGCGGTGCCGGCCTCGACGGCGGCGGTGCGCGCCAGCACGGCGGCGCGCTTCTCGGCAAGGTAGTCGTTCAGGTTGCTCATGGTGATGTCCTTTGTCGGTGTGTTGTTCGTCGATGGCCTGGCGGCGGGTTCACACCGTGCCCAGCAGGCCCTGTGGCCGGAAGCGGATCAGCAGCAGCAGCGCGACGCCGTAGATCAGCATCCGGTACTCGGTCGTCACGCGGAACAGCTCGGGCAGGCTGACCAGCGCGACCGCGCCGAGCAGCGCGCCGCTGATGTTTCCGAGCCCGCCCAGGATGACCATCGTCAGCGCGAGGATCGAGATCTGCGAGGTGAAGGTCTCGTGGTTGATGTACGAGTACAGGTGCGCGGTGAAGGCGCCGCTGATGCCCGCGGCGAAGCCGCCGAAGCCGAAGGCCAGCGCCTTGTAGCGGTCGGGGTGCACGCCATAGGCGCGCGCGGCCACCTCGTCCTCGCGCACCGCGCGGAAGGTGCGACCCAGGTGCGATCGCAGCAGGCGCCACTGCAGCAGCGCCAGCAGCACCATCGCGCCGAGCGCGGCCCAGTAGAAGGCCTGGTTCGACGACGCGTCCTGGCCGAACAGCGACAGCGGCGGAATGCCCGACACGCCGATCGGCCCGTGCGTGAGGCTCTCCCAGTTGAGGATGGTCAGCGCCACGATCTCGCCGATGCCCAGCGTCGCGATCGACACGTAGTGCCCGCGCAGCCGGAACGCCGGAAAGATCAGCGCCGTGCCGATCACCGAGGTCAGCACGCCGGCCAGCACGATGCTCGTGCCCACCGGCAGGTGCAGGTCGAGCACCAGCAGCGACGAGGCGTAGGCGCCGATGGCCAGCAGCCCCGCGTGGCCGAGCGAGATCTGCCCGATCGTGCCCGCGACCAGCGTGAGGCCGAGTGCCAGCGAGGCATAGAGCCACGCGTTGGTCAGCGTCTGCAACAGGTACGGCGAGGGGTCGAACAGCGGCAGCACCGCGGCCGCCCCGAACAGCGCGGCCAGCAGCCACGGCGGCACGTGCCACGGCTTGCTCGGCGCGATGAAGGTGCCGGTCAGCGGCTCCGGCGGCAGCGCGCGGCGCCGGCCCAGCAGGCCGTTGGGCTTCCACAGCAGGATCGCCAGCAGCAGCGCGAAGGCGAACAGGTTGCGGTAGGGCGTTCCGAACAGCGCCACGCCGTAGCTCTCGATCAGGCCGAGCAGCATGCTGCCGAGGATCGCGCCCGGCACGCTGCCGACGCCACCCACCACCGTGGCGACCACGCCCTTGAGCGTGGCCTGGAAGCTCATCGCCGGGCTGATGTTGTTGTAGTACATGCCCACCAGCAGGCCGGCCAGCCCGCCGAGCGCGGATGCGATGGCGAACACGCTCTGGTTGACCCGGTTCACGTCGACACCCATCTGCTGCGCGGCGTCGCGGTCCTGCGCGGTCGCGCGCACCGCCCAGCCGAGCCGGGTGAAGCGCAGGAAGCCGAACAGCAGCGCCGCACTCACCAGGCCGATGCCGGCGATCAGCAGGTCGAGCGCGCCGATGGTGCCGGTGCCGACCTGCAGCCGCCAGTCGGGCAGCTGCGTGGGCAGCGCGCGCGGGTCGGGGCTGGCGACCAGCTGCACCACGATGTCGAGCACGAAGCTGATGCCGATGGTGGCCAGCAGCGGCGCGATGCGCGCCGCCCCCTGCAGCGGCCGCAGCCCGACGCGCTCGATCAGCATGCCCAACGCGCCGGTGCCCAGCACCACCAGCAGGATGGTGACCGGCAGCGGCGTGTGCAGGAAGGTGATGGCCGCCCAGCCGACATAGGCGCCCACCGTGTAGACCGAGCCGTGCGCGAAATTGATCAGATGCGAGACGCCGAAGATCAGCGCCAGCCCGACCGCCAGCAACGCATAGATGTTGCCGATGATCAGGCCGTTGACCGTGTAATCGAAGAACGACGTGAACGAGAAGTTCATGCTCAGCGCGAGGACGCGACCGAGGCCTTCGCCGGGGCGGGCGCCACCGTCCACTTGCCGCCGGTCACGATCAGGTTGACGCTCTTCACGCCGATCACGCGGCGCGTCTGCGGGTCGAAGTTGGCCTTGCCGAAGACCACGCTCGACACGTCGTGGATCTTGTAGAACGCATCGCGCACCGCCTTGCGGTCGGCGTCGGGGCCGGCCTGGCGCAACGCGGCGGCGGCGATCACGACCGCGTCGTAGGCGTAGGCGTTGAACGCGTCGGGCTCCTTGCCGTACTTCGCGCGGAAGCGCGTGACGAAGTCCTGCACCTCGGCGCGCGGCTCGTCGGGGAAGAAGGACGTGTTGGTCTGGATGCCGTCCACGGCGCTGCCGCCGAGTTCGATGAACTTGGGCGAATAGACCGAGCCGCTGGCCGCGATCGGCTGCTTCAGCCCGACGTTGCGGACCTGGCCCGCGATCAGCGCACCGTCGGGGTAGTAGGAGATCAGCACCAGCCCGTCGGGGTTGGCGTCACGCACGCGCACCAGCGTCGAGCGGAAGTCCTTTTCGTCGGGTTGGTAGCCCTCGGCCACGACCACCTGCGCGCCGCGCGCCTCGGCCGCCTTCACGAAGACGTCGCGGCTGGTGCGGCCCCAGTCCGTGTTGAGGAACAGCACCGCCACGCGCTTGAAGCCGAGCGTGCTCACCGCCAGGTCGGCCAGCAGCGGCTGCGCATCGGCCTGGCTGATCGACGGGCTCCAGATGAAGTCGCCGCCCTTGGTGAAGTCGGGGTGCGAGTTGGTGAAGCCGAGCTGCACGAGGCCGGCGCGCTGGTAGATGGGCGACGCGGCCATCGACGCGGGGCTCGAGAAGTCGCCCAGTTCGATGCGGATGCGCTTGTCGCCGACGAACTTCTGCGCCAGCGCCACCGCCTGTCGCGGGTCGCTCTGGCTGTCTTCGAACACATAGGCGAGCGGCCGGCCCTGGATGCCGCCATCTGCATTGATCTGGTCGATGGCGAGGTCGAAGCCGGCCTTCCACTGCGCGCCGTACTGGGCGTTCTGCCCGGTCAGCGGACCGCTGACGCCGAACCAGACGGGCTCGCCGGCCGCGGGCGCGGCGGAGGCGATGGCGGGCGCCAGCAGCAGGGCGGCCGCGAAGCGAAGGAATTGATGGCGCAGCATGGGAAGCACTCCGGAGAAACGGGGAAGCTGCGGATTCTTCGGCGCCGCGGCGCGCCGGGGAACGAAGAAAAACGTGCTGGCTTCCTTGCTTCACGCATAAGCGCGCCAGTGCGCTAGCGCAGCGTGACCCACACCGGTGCATGGTCGCTCGCGCCCTCGAGCCCGCGCACCGCGCGGTCCACGCCGGCCGCATGCAGCCGGGGCGCCACCGAGGGGCTGAGCAGCAGATGGTCGATGCGCAGGCCCGCATCGCGCGGCCAGCGATTGCGCAGGTAGCTCCAGAAGGTGTAGCCCGGCTTCCCGTCCGAACCGGCAACCAGTGCGTCGACCCATCCTTCGCGCAGCAACGCAGCATAGGCAGCCCGCGGCGCGGGTTGAAGCAGCGCATCGTTCTTCCAGGACTTCGTCGCGTAGATGTCAGCGTCGGTCGGCACCACGTTGTAGTCGCCCGCCAGGACAACCGGATGGCCCGACGCGAGCAGCGTTGCCGCGTGCGCGCTGAAGCGCTCGAACCATTCGAGCTTGTAGGCGAACTTGGGACCGGGCTGCGGATTGCCGTTGGGCATGTAGAGGCAGCCGATCAGCACACCGTGCACCGCGGCCTCCAGGTACCGGGCCTGCTTGTCGGATGCCAGCCCGGGCACCATCCGGCGGACTTCGATCGGCCGCTGGCCACGCGCCAGGATCGCCACGCCGTTCCAGCTCTTCTGGCCGTGCACCAGCGCCTCGTAGCCCATGGCGCGGACCGCGTCGTAAGGAAACTCCGCCTGCGTGCACTTGAGTTCCTGCAGGCAGACGACGTCGGGCGCGGTGACGTCGAGCCAGGCACGCAGCGGCGCCATGCGCTTGCGGACATCGTTGACGTTGTAGGTGGCGATCCGCACGCCACGCCCCTCAGGATGTCCGATCGGCGGCGGCAGCGGCCTTTGCGATGCTGTTCGTCAGCGCCATCCAGCTTTGGTAGTCGATCAGCAAGGGCTTGCGCAGCGAGCGGGGCTCGGCCCTGGACGGCTGTCTCGCGGCGCGTCGGGGCGTGTCCGGCAACGCGAGCGGCTTCTGGCGACTTCGATCGGCTTTCATGGCCCGTGAAGTTAGGGCTGTCGCCCGTCGCGTGCTGTAGGAATTGCCCGCTTCCATGGGCCGTGCCGTGCAAGAATGGGTCGGCAACGACGGATCTTCTCCTCGTGCCGAAACATGCCGAACTCCCCCATCTCCCGTTTCCGCAGGGAACAGATCCTGCGCCGCGCCGGCATCGACCTCGCGCCCTACCCGACCGCCGCGGCCGGCATCACGACGCCCGAGCAGGACGCGCAGTTGCTGGCCGCCGGCACCGCGTGGGAGCAGGACGTTGACAAGCGGTACGTGGAGTTCCTGGCGCAGCAGTTGCCCGACGAAGGGCGGGATCTGGAAGGCGCGCCGGGCTATGTGGCCCTGTGCGAGGCGCACGGCCTTGTCGCCGCGCTGCTGGCCTTGAACCGCCGGGTGCCGCATCGCTACACCGCGGCCTATCGGCTGGACGGCCAGCGGCTGCGCAACGTCGAATTGATCGACAAGGCCGGCGAGGTCCGTCCGGAATTCCTGGCCGAAGTGCCGCTCGCGGAAAGCTTCTGCCAGTTCGTGCTGCGCCAGGGGAAGTTCGTGACCAGCGATTCATCGCTCGACTCGCGGCTCGACGGGCATCCGTACAAGGGTGTGATGATGGCCTACCACGGCGTGCCCATCATGGACAGCGAGGGCGGGCTGCTCGGCACGCTCTGCCACTTCGACGTCGAGTCCCGGCCCTTGGCCGACGAGGAACTCGAACTGATGCAGGCCGTGGGTCGGCGCCTGCATCCGTTCCTGCCGGTCTGAGAACGGCGTGACAGCGGCCTGACGGCCTCCTACAGCCATTCGGGTGCTTCGCCCCCGGCCGTGCGCAGCACCACCCAACAGGCTCGGGGCCTTCATATTCCTGAACACCCCCCGCTCAAATGAAAGCTCCCAGCCTGCTCTTCTCGGCGCTGATCGGTGCCGTCGCCAGTGCGCGTTCGATGACACCGATGGCCAGCATCGCCGTGGCTCGTCTTCTCGGCGATCGCACGCCGGGGCGGCTCGTCCTGCTCGATCGTCCCGTCTTCAAGATCGGGGCCCTTGCCTTGGGGGCCGGGGAACTGCTCGGAGACAAGATGAAGACCGCGCCCGACCGCACCGTCTTTCTGGGGCTGCTGGCGCGCGTGATGAGCGCGGGCATCGCAGGCGCTGCGCTGGCGCCGCGGGATCAGGAGCGGTTGGGCGCTGCCACGGCGGTCGCCACCGCCGTTCCCCTGGCCTACCTGACCTTGGCCGGACGCAAACGCGCGATGGCGCGCATCGGCCAGACCCGCAGCGGGTTGATCGAAGACGCCTTGATCGTCGCCGCAGGCGCGGCGATCGTGGCCCTGGCTGTGCGACGAAAGAACGCGTCTTGATCGTTCGGGTCCGTCGCTAAAGACCCAGGCGGCCAACCGGTCGAGATCGCGCCCGTGTAGGCGGTTCCCGCCGGTGTTCGTCCGGCGTTTTTTCGATCCGTAGCCTTACACCTTGCTGCTTCGTTTCATCAACGGGTTGTTCTCGCGCGCGAACGAACGCGGCATGCCGATCGCCGTGGTGAATGCGGCGATGGCCTCGTCCGCCTCCGTGACATCGGCAAGGATCAAGCCGTCGTCTGCGCTGCCATCCGGAAGCGCCATCGGGATCTGAGCCTCGGCGAGCAATGCTTGCGACGCGCCGAACGCGAGGATCGGCTTGCAGTGCCAGTACTGGGCTCTCAGGAACTCCAGCGTGTGCGCATCCGCATCGAGTGACTCGACACCTGCCTCACCATCCGGCAGCACGAGCGCGTCGAACAGGAAGCCGGGGCTGTTCTCCATTGTCGCGTCGGCTTCCAGCTTCTCGCCGCCGAGGCCGACATAGGAGCCCAGCCGGGAGGCCACCAGGCGAGGCACCGCGCCGGCCGCTACCAATGCCGTCACCAGCTTGCCGATGGAGGCTCCTTCCACACCATCGGCGATCAGGATCGCCACCTTGCGACTGCGCACGCCCCCATCGCCTGGCCGGGCCAGGAGCGACAAGGCGGGCGAGACCGTGACCTCTGGCGCCATGGGGTTCTCCAGCGCCTTGGCCAAGGGCAGCGGCATGGCCATGCCGAGATCTGCAGCGACATGCGCGGCCAACGCAGGCGATGCGTTCGCCAGGCTCGCAACCACGCGCTCGCGGATCGCCGGAACGGTCACCTTCGACAGCTCGAAGCGGAAGGCATTGGCGATGTGCGCTTGTTCGTCCCCCGTCTGGCTGTCGAAGAACAGCGCCGCCTGCGTGTAGTGGTCGGCGAACTTCTCGGGCTTGATGCGCACCTTGTCGCTCGACTCCTTCGCGTCGATCCGCTTGGCGACGCTCACGAAGCCTTGCGCGGCGCCGGCCTGGAACGGGCAGCCGCCGGCCAGCGAGTTGGGCTCGTAGGCGACGCGTCCGCGGTGGATCGCCTGGCGATGCATGCCGTCGCGCTGATTGTTGTGCACCGGCGCGATCGGCGCGTTGATCGGCAGCTCATGGAAGTTGGGACCACCGAGCCGGCTGATCTGCGTGTCGACGTACGAATGGATGCGCCCCGCCAGCAGCGGATCGTTGGTGAAGTCCAGGCCCGGCACGATGTGGGCCGTGCAGAACGCGACCTGTTCCGTCTCGGCGAAGAAGTTGTCGGGATTGCGGTTGAGCACCATGCGCCCGACCACGCGGATGGGCACCAGTTCTTCCGGCACCAGCTTGGTCGCGTCCAGGATGTCGAAGCTGAATTGCTCGGCCTGCGCTTCAGTGAAGATCTGCAGGCCGAGCTCCCATTCGGGGTAGTCGCCCGCATCGATCGCCTCCCACAAGTCGCGCCGGTGGAAGTCCGGGTCCGCGCCCGAGATCTTGACGGCCTCCTCCCAGACCAGCGAATGCGTACCCAGCTTCGGCTGCCAGTGGAACTTGACGAACACCGATTCGCCCGCCTCGTTGACCAGCCGGAAGGTGTGCACGCCGAAGCCCTGCATCATCCGGTAGCTGCGCGGAATGGCGCGGTCGCTCATCTGCCACATCAGCATGTGGGTCGACTCGGGCATGAGGGAGACGAAGTCCCAGAAGGTGTCGTGGGCCGAAGCGGCCTGCGGCATGCCATGGTGCGGTTCGGGCTTGACGGCATGGACGAGGTCCGGGAACTTGATCGCGTCCTGGATGAAGAAGACGGGGATGTTGTTGCCGACCAGGTCCCAGTTGCCTTCGTCGGTATAGAACTTGACGGCGAAGCCGCGCACGTCGCGCGCCGTGTCCTTGGAGCCGCGCTCGCCGGCCACGGTCGAGAAGCGCACGAAGACCGGCGTGATCTTGCCGGCCTCCTTGAAGGGTGCCGCCTTGGTGTACTGCGTCATCGGCTCGTAGCACTCGAAGTAGCCATGCGCACCCGAGCCGCGCGCATGCACGATGCGCTCGGGAATGCGTTCGTGGTCGAAGTGGGTGAGCTTCTCGCGAAGGATGAAGTCCTCGAGCAGCACCGGGCCGCGTGCGCCGGCCTTGAGCGAGTTCTGGTTGTCGGCGACCGGCACGCCCTGGTTCGTGGTCAGCCGTTGGCCGGTGGAATCGACGCGCGCGCGGTCCAGCGTGTCGATGGTGGAATTGACGCCCTCGTCGGCCACGGTCCCTGTCTTGAGCGACGTGTTGGCTTCCGACAGCGTGCTGCCGGTCGGCAGGCGCGACGGCGGCGTGGCGCTCAGCCCCGTTGGTGGCGACGACGCGTTGGCCTCGCCATGTTCCAGCGGCTTGTTGGTATTGAGCGGCATGGCGCTCACCAGGCTCTGCGTGTCGATGGCCCGCTGGGTGGGCGGATCGCCTGCACCGGCGGGAACGGGTGCCGGGTGCGCCGGTGCACTGTCCGTGTTTCTTGCCGCTGCGTGTGCGGCATCGATTTCGAACGCAGTTTGCGAAGGTGGTTTCTTGGTCATGGTGTGGGGTCCTGGTGTGTCTTCTCGGTGGTGGGTGCGGGAAGGAGCAACCTAGGGCTGACATCGAGCGATCGATGTAGGACGTTCACACCGCTTTCGACGGAGCCGATGTTCGAAGTGCGGGTGCCGGAACGATTGGCGCGCATCCGGCCCCATCGGTTGCCTTATGGCGCACGCCGATGTCGATGGCGTGCAGGCGCGGCATCTGCTGACAGAACTGCGCCAGTCGCAGCGCCAGCGTGACGGTCTTCCAGTTGAACATCAAGGAGATCGGAAATGAAAGCTCGCCTGACTCTTCGCACCGCCGTCGGTGCCGTGGCACTCGGTTTGGTCGCGTTCTCGGCGTTGCCTGCGGCGGCACAGTCGAGCGCTATGACCAAGGGCGACCAGACGCTGCTCAAGGACATCGCGCAGGCCAACATCGCAGAGATCGAGTCCGGAAAGCTCGCACTCGACAAGTCCTCGAACGACGGCATCAAGAAGTTCGCGCAGATGATGGTCGACGACCACGGCAAGGCCCTGACCGACGTGCAGGCGCTGGCGTCGACGAAGGGGGTCACGCTCCCGACCGAACCCGACATGAAGCACAAGGCGGTCGCCGTCGAGTTCAAGGCGTTGAAAGGTTCGACCTTCGACAGCCGATACGTCAAGCAGGCGGGCGTCGGCGACCATGAAGCGACCGAGAAGCTGTTGAAGAAGACGCAGGCCAAGGCCAAGGACGCCGACCTCAAGGCGCTCGCGACCAAGATGCTGCCGGTGGTCGATGGCCATCTGCAGCATGCCCATGAGCTGGCCCACATGTGAGCCCGACATGACGCAAGCCACCCTGAACGAATCCGACCGCGACCCGCATCGCGATGACCCGGCGCCGGCTTCCGAGAAGGCGATGAAGCAGTCCGCGAAGACCGAAGCCGAGTCCGACGGCAATGCGCCCAACGGTCCGAACGACGGACCGGAGCTGACGGTCGACACCCAGCCGCCACCGTCCACTGCGCCCGCCGATCCGTCGGTGGCCCAGCGCGGCGCCTGAACCGGATCTCCGGACCGCGCGACGCCGGTGGAGCTGCTCGACCTCATTCAATGGCCAGCGTTTGCCGCGTCCGTCGCGGCCGCCTGGCTGGTCGCGTCCAACGCCCAGGGGCGCCGGAACATCGGCTTCTGGATCTTCCTGGCCAGCAATGTGCTGTGGATCGTCTGGGGCGCGCACACGAGTGCCTACGCCCTGATCGCGCTCCAGGTCTGCCTGGCGGCGCTCAATGTGCGCGGACTGTTCAAGACGGAGGGTGCGCGCTGAGCGCTGAGCGCTGAGCGGCGCAGCCCCTCCGCCCTGTCCGCTCAGACCGTGGCGTCGTGCTCCGCCATCAGTTCGGTCTTGCGCGCTGCAAGCTGATCGCGCAGGCCGACGAGGTCCATCTTCGACTTGCGCGCCTTTTCGAACATGTCCTCGCGCTCCTCCGTGACGTGGTGGTCGATGTACTCGCCGAGCACGATGACCTTCGCGTCGAACAGCGGCTCGTCGGCGCCCATCGATTCGATCTGCGCGATCAACTCCTTGGCACTGGCGTGCTCGACCGTGGCCTCGTCCAGCAACGGATCGTCATGGATCGCGGCCCGCGCTGCGGGATAGAAGATCTCTTCCTCGATCTGCGCGTGCACGGTGAGTTCCATGCAGATCTGATCGGCCAGCGCCTTGCGGGCGTCGGCGGGCGCCTTGGCGTCGGCCAGCTTGTTGAATTCCTGGAACAGCTTCTTCACCTTGATGTGGTCCGCATCCAGCAGGTCGACCGCGTCGTGCTTCTTCGGGGGTGCTTTGCTCATGATGATTTCCTTTTCGTGGGTGGTGTGTCGGGGGCTTCTGCAGGGTCGACGGCCCGGGCGTGGCACAGGGGCTCGTCCGGTCCGCCAAAGCAATTTCTGCCGTTGCGCCCGGCCGGCCGCGTCAGGCACTGCAGCGCAAATACGTAGGACCACCATCCGGCGTTCCCGGCGCAATCGATCAGGCTTCTTCCCTACAACAGCGATCGAGCTTCCCTACATGGGTGGCCGGGGCAGCGGCCTAGAAAGAACGCCACCCTCAAATTCAACGGAGCTCTCCATGGCGACAGGCCCTCTCAGCAAGAAACCCGCATCCACCACCGGCAAGTCGCCGATCAGCGCCAACAGCGAGGTCGCGCCCGATCTCGATCAGAAGAGCCACGAGACGCAGAAGTACGGCGAGATCGTCAAGCTGCCCAACGGCCTGTCAGAGAAGGTCTGCAAGGACAGCGTGGCGCTGCTCAACCAGTGCCTCGCCGACACGATCACGCTGCGCGACATGTACAAGAAGCATCACTGGCAAGTCGTCGGCCCGACGTTCAACCAGCTGCACCTCATGTACGACCAGCACTTCGAAGCGCAGGTGCTGCTCGTCGACATCCTGGCCGAACGCATCCAGCTGCTCGGCGGCATCGCGCTCGCCATGGCGGCCGACATCGCCGAGACCACCAAGATCAAGCGCCCGCCGCGTGGCCGCGAACCTGCCGCCGTGCAGATCCGCCGCCTGGCGGAGGCGCACGAGCTGATCATCATCGAGGCCCGGAAAGCCGCCAAGGCGGTGGACGAGGCCGGCGACGACGGCAGCAACGACGTCTTCGTGAGCAACGTGCTGCGCACCAACGAACTGCAGGTCTGGTTCCTGACCGAGCACCTGGTCGCCGCATCGCCGGTCGGCGCCTGAGTCCGCCCCCTCGCGGCCGAACGCGGCGGCTGCGAGGGCCGCATTGCATCGTCGATACGCAGGCCGGCACGGCTGAGGCCGGTCCAGGGAGACAAACCATGGCGCGTTCGCGGTTCGAAGTGCTGGTCATCGGCGGGGAGTCCGGCAGCGCGGACGCCCTGCTGCGGGTTCTCCTGGCACTCGCACCCGTGCCTGAAGTTCCGCTTCTCGCCACCCTGGTCGAAGACACGCGGACGCTGGACCTGCTGGTCCGCACGCTTCAGCGGCATCGGTGGGATGCCGCCTATGCGCGCGAGGGCGAGACGCCCCACGGCCTGCGGCTTTGTCCGGCTGGCCACACCATGACGATCGGGGCCGATGCGAAGCTGAAGGTCGGCAGCGCGACCGGCCATCCGATCGACGCCCTGTTCATCGGCGCGGCCCGGCAGTGGCGCGCGGCCACGGCCGCGCTGCTGCTCAGCGGTTCGGGCAACGATGGAACGGCCGGCCTCATCTCGGTGACCGAATGCAGCGGTGCGCGGCTGGTCCAGAGCCCTGCCGATGCGCCCGCGAAGAGCATCCTGCGGCACGCCATCCTGAACGACGACCCCGAGCAGATCCTGCTGCTGCACGAGATCGCACCGGCACTCGACGCGCTCTTCCTTCGGCGCGCTGCCGCCTGAAGGCGGCCTCGGCCAAGCCCGAGGTCACGACAGGTCGAGCACCGTCCCGTCCGCCAGTTCGCGCCAGCGGATCGGGCTTCCGGCCGGCAGGGTTCCGGCCGACGCCTGCCCCGCCACATGGCGCAAGGTCAGGGTCTTGCCCTCCAGCCGCAAGCGCAGCTCGAAGCCTGGCCACTGCGCTGGTATACGCGGCGTCAGCGACAGGACATCGCCCTTCACCGACAGCCCGAGCAGCGTCTCGATCGCGGCGCGGTGCAGCCATGCGGCGGAGCCGGTGTACCAGCTCCAGCCGCCGCGACCGACATAGGGCGCCGCGCTGTAGACGTCGCCCGCCATCACGTAGGGCTCGAGTTCGTAGGCAGGCCCGCGCAACGGATGCTGCGCACGGTGGGCGGGGCTCAGCCCTTCGAAGCTGTCCCACGCCGCCGCGGCGTCGCCGGACAGCGCCTGCGCCATCATGGCCCACACGCCCGCGTGCGAGTACTGGCCGCCGTTCTCGCGCACACCCGGCGGATAGGCCTGGATGTAGCCCGGGCTGTTGGCCGAATGCGCCAGCGGCGGGTCGAGCAGGCACAGCAGGCCCGCCGCGTCGTCATGCAGCAGCGACTTGAGCGAAGCCATGGCCGGCACGGTGTGTGCCGCATCCGAGGCGCCGGACAGCACCGACCAGGCCTGCGCGATGAGATCGATGCGGCACTCGTCGTTGGCGGCGGAGCCCAGCGGCGCGCCGTTGTCGAAGAAGGCCCGGCGGAACCAGGCGCCGTCCCAGCCGGCGTCGTGGAGCGCGGCGATCCAGCCCCGCCGCGCGTCGCGCCAACGCGTTGCGCGTTCGGTGTCGCCGCGCTTCTCGGCCAGCGGCGCATAGCCCTCGACCACGCTGCACAGGAACCAGGCGAGCCACACCGATTCGCCACGGCCCTCGTGTCCCACGCGGTTCATGCCGTCGTTCCAGTCGCCGGTGCCCATCAGCGGCAGGCCGTGCACGCCCACCGCCAGGCTGTGGTCGATGGCACGCGCGCCGTGTTCGTAGAGGCTCGCGCTCTTGTCGCTCACATGGGGCGGGTAATAGGCGTCCTCGGCGCCGGCCGGGATCGGCGGCCCGTCGATGAAGGGCACGCTGGCCTCCAGCAAGGACACGTCGCCCGTGACCTCGATGTAGTGGGCCGCGGCGTAAGGCAGCCACAGCAGGTCGTCCGAGAAATGCGTGCGCACGCCCGCGCCGCCGGGCATGTGCCACCAGTGCTGCACGTCGCCTTCGGGAAACTGCCGCGCGGCATTCACCAGGATCTGCTCGCGCAGCCGCGCCGGGTCGGTCAGCGCAAAGGCCATCGCGTCCTGCAACTGGTCGCGGAAACCGAAGGCGCCGCCCGCCTGATAGAAGCCGGCCTTCGACCACAGCCGGCAGACCAGCGTCTGGTAGACCAGCCAGCGATTGACCATCGCGTCGAACAGGGGGTCGGGCGTGCGGACCTGCACGCGGCCCAGCAGGTCGTCCCAGAAGCTGCGCGCCTGCACCAGCGCCTCGGCGGTGTCGCGCCCCGTCCAGCGGCGCGCCAGTTGCTGCGCGGCGTCGGCATCGTCCGCATGGCCGAGCAGGAAGCTGAAGCCGGCCTGCTGACCCGGCGCGATGCGCAGTTCACCGGCCACGGCCGCGCAGGCGTCGAGCCCGTTGCCGGCGCGCTCGCGCAACGTGTCGGGCAGCTCGACGCATCCACGTCCGGCGAAGAATTCGCTGCGGTCGCAGGTCCATTGCAGCGGCCCGTCCACGCCGGCCAGTTGCACGAAGCCGGTGCTGCCGCCGAAGCCGCCGCTCGACTCGCGCTGCTGGCCGAACACGGCCGGCAGATCGGCCGTCTTCCAGGTGTGCACCGTGCGCCGGTCGCCGCGCGCGGCGCCGAGCTGCCACTCGACCATCGCGGCGGCGCGAAGCCGACGGACGCCCGCGCCGTCGTTGCGCACCGTCACGCGCACGACCTTCATGCGATCGTCCCGGTCGGCGAAGAACACCGTCTCCAGCGTCAGGCCGCCGTGCCGGCATTCGAAGCGCGTGTAGCCCTGACCGTGCTGCACGCGATGCCGCACCACCTGCGCACCGCGGCTGGCCGGCGTCAGGGGCAGCAGTTCGCGCGTGTCGAGGTCCTGCAGCAGGTAGTGCTCGAAGGCCGGGTCCTGCACCGGGTCGTTCGACCATGGCGTGACCTGGTGCATGCGGCTGTTGACCGACCAGGTGTAGCCGGTGCCGGCCTCCGACACCTGGAAGCCGAAGGACGCATTCGCGATCACGTTCACCCAGGGCTTGGGCGTGCGGCGGTCCTGGGCGACCTCGAAACGGAACTCGCCGCTCTCCGCGTCGAAGCTGCCGACGGGCGCCGTCACCGGCGGCGCGTTGCGGGCGATCTGCGGCAGCAGGCCGATCGGCTTGCGGCGTTCGGCGGACAGGCCCGCCGCCGTGGTCGCTGCATCGCGCAATGCGGCCACCTGCACTTCGAGCGCGCGGCCGTCGGCCGTGAACACCGCGCGGGCCAGGCTCGACAGCGCCGCCTTTTCCGAAGGCGCGACCTCCTGGTCGCGCAGCAGGTAGAAACCCGCCGCGTCGTTGCGCGGAAAGCTGTTGCGCGTCTCGTGCCCGACCCGCGTGCGCAGGGCTTCGATCTCGCGCTGCAGCGGCATCAGGTACGAGCCGGGCTCGCTGTTGAGCACCACCAGGTCGCAGGCGACACCACCGAAGCCCCACCAGGGCTGTGCGCGCAACAAGGTGTTGAGCAGGCCCATGCCGCTGGTCGAATGGATGTGGACCAGCACGATCGGCTTGTCGCCCGAGATGCCGAAGCGCCAGATCTGGCGAAGGTCGATCAGGCCGCGGTCGCTCATCACGCGCGGCGTGGTGTAGGTGAGGATCGTCGTCAGGTCCTGCAGCGCCTGGGTCTTGGCCGGGTCGATGCTCAGGTCGCGCAGCCGCACCTGCGCCAGCGTGGCCGCCATGCGCATGGCACGGTCGACGTGCATCTGCTGCATGTAGCGGTCGATGCGCGGAATGAGCGCATCGAGATGCTCGTCGGCCGCGGTGGCGAAGGTCAGCCGCGCCGTGGCGCCCGCCGGAATCTCGAGCCGCACGCGCAGGCAGGCGACCGGGTCGAGCCCGTTGATCGGCGCACCGTTGGCATCGAACGGTTGCGCGTCGAGCGCCGGCGCCGCCAGCGAGCCGTTGCGGCCGATGAAGGCACGCCGGTCGGCCGTGCATTCGACCGACAGCACGGTGGCATCGGTCGACGCCAGGAAGTGCGCCGCGGCGATCACCGGGTCGCCGTGCAGCCGTGGCTTGCGCGCCATCAGCAGGGCGCGCCAGCGGGGTTCCCAGCGCGTCTCGACGAACAGGTTGGCGAAGGCCGGATGCGCCTCGTCCGCCTTCGGGTTGGACAGCACCGGCTCGAAGTACGACACCAGCTCGATCGTCCGGCCGTGCGCGCCGCTGTTGTGCAGCGCGATGGTGCGCAGCTCGGTGTCGTCTTCCGGGCTGATCAGCACCGTCATGCGCGACTGCAGCCCGGGGCCGTCCGCCTCGAACTGCACCTGGTCCGCCAGGAAGCGGGCGCGGTAGGTCCAGCCGCTGCCCGGCGCGGGCAGCGCCGTGAGCGAGCTGAGCGGCGATGCCGCGGCGTTCCCCGCGATGTCGCGCAGGAAGAAGAAGGTGCCGTAGCCGTCGCGCAGCGGATCGTCGCGCCAGCGGCTCACGTTGAACGAACGCCAGCGGCTCACGCCCGCGCCATTGGCACGCAGTGCGACGGTGTAGCGGCCGTTGGACAGCAGGTGCGTCGGCTGGAAGCCCGGTGCGGCGCCGTCGACCATGCGCGGCTGGAACACCGGCGGCAGATCGCCACTGGTGGGCTCGGGCGGCGAGCGCGGGTCGGCGCTGCCGATGATCTGGCGCGGCGTGCGTTCATGCAGCAGCGACACGTGCGCCTGCACCAGTGGCGCGGCGCCGAACCAGCGGCGCGGCGCGCCCGTGCGCAGCACGTTGCACAGCGACACCAGCGACATGCCCTGGTGGTGCGCCATGAAGTTGCGCACCACGGTGAAGGGTTGGCCCGCCGGCTGGCGTGCGACGGTGAAGTCGACCGCGTCGAAGAAGCCGAACTCGCCGCGCGCACCGATCGTCTCCAGCCAGCGCAGGTTGCGCACCGCGTCGTGCGGCATCAGCAGCGCGGCCATCGCGCTGGCATAGGGCGCCACCACGCGGTCGGTCGGCGGCGTCCGGCGCAGCGCGAGCCGCGGCACGCCGAAGGGCGAATACTGGTAGGCCAGCGAATGGTCCTGCGCCAGGTACGCGGACTCGGACACGCCCCACGGAAGATTCAGCGCCTGGCCGAAGGCCTGCTGTTCGTGGATGGCCGCCAGGTTGGCGACGTGCAGCAGGCCGTTCTCGGGCTCGCCCATCACCAGTGCCGGCATCAGGTACTCGAACATCGAGCCGGACCACGACTTCAGCCCCGGCCGGACACCGACCGACACGAAGGGCCGGCCCAGCGCGACCCAGTGCCGGCGGGGCACGTCGCCTTTCGCGATCGCCAGGAAGCTCAGCAGCCGCGACTCGGACGCGAGCAGGTCGTAGTAGCTGGCGTCGAGCAGGTTCTCGTCGACCCGCAGGCCGATGTGGAACAGGTGGCGCTTGGCGTCGTAGAGGCCGCTGAAGTCCATCACCGCGCAGAGCGCCTCGCACCGGCCGGCGACCGCCACCAGCGCCTCTGCGTCCTGGACGGACGTGTCTTCGGCCTGCGCGAACGACCGGCACGCCTGCGCGACCGCGATCAGGTGGCCCGCGAAGTTGCCGCTGTCGACGCTCGACACATAGGCCGGCGGCAGCATGCGCAGCGTCTGCGTGTCGTACCAGTTGTAGAGATGGCCCTGGTGCTTGTCGAGGCGGTCGACCGTGTCGAGCGTGGCGCCGAGCCGGGTGACCAGCGCGCGGGGGTCGATCCAGCCGAACTCGCGTGCGCAGCAGCAGGCCAGCAGGTACATGCCGATGTTGGTCGGCGATGTGCGGTGCGCCACGGTCGGCTCCGGCTCCAGCTGCAGGTTGTCGGGCGGCAGGTGGTTGTCGTCGGCGCCGACGACATGATCGAAGAAGCGCCAGGTGTCCTGTGCCAACGCATCGAGATAGGCGCGGCGATCGGCGTCCGGCCCGCTGTCGGCCGCCGGCACGCGACTGCTCCACCAGGCGACCACCGGCGCGCAAGCCCACAGCATGAAGAGCACGAAGCCCTGCCATGGATGCGGACTCGCGAGCGAGGCGAAGGCGAGCAGCACGCAGACCGCGCTGGTGAGCGCGCCGCCACGCAGGAACGCCGGCAGGTCGTAGCGGGCCTGCGCCTGCGCCTGCGCCGCGGTCGTCCATTGCAGCAGGCGGCGACGGCTGATCGCCAGCCGCCAGAGCGCCCGCAGCGTGGCGTCGAGCAGCAGGCGGGTCTGTGCCGCGAGCTGGGTGAATTGCCACGCCGCACCCGCCAGCGCGCGCAGCAGTTCGATGGAGCCGACATCGAAGAAGTGGCGCAGCTCGATGCCGCGCCGGGTCGGCACCAGCCCGGCCAGCGCGCCCAGCATCGGGCCGAGCGCCAATGCCGCCGCCACCGCGGCCAACGCCCAGTGCAGCGGCAACGCGGGCGCGAACACGGCCCAGGCCAGCAGCAGCGTCGATGCCGGAACCACCAGCACGCGGCGCAGGTTGTCGGCCATCTTCCAGAGACCGAGCGCGTCGATGCCGAAGCGGCGCGCTCGCCACATCAGGGGCAGCAATTGCCAGTCGCCACGGGTCCAGCGATGCACGCGCGAAGCGGCAACGCCGGCATGGTGCGGATGGTCCTCGATCAGCGACAGGTCGCTCACCACCGCGCAGCGCGCCACGCTGCCTTCGAGAAGGTCGTGGCTGAGCACCGCACCGTCCGGCAACCGGCGGTCCAGCGTGGCATGGACGGCATGGACGTTGAGCAGTCCCTTGCCGACGAAGGAGCCTGCGCCGAACACGTCCTGGTAGATGTCGGACGCGCCGCTGCTGTAGGGGTCGAGCCCGCATTGCCCGGCGAACAGCCAGTGGAAGAACGAGCGCTCATGGCGCTCGGGCAGCGGCGTGACCACGCGCGGCTGCAGGATGCCGAAACCCGCCACCACCCGGCGGCTGGCCGGGTCGATGCGCGGCGCGTTGAGCGGATGCGCCGCGATCGCCACGAGCTCGCGCAGGCTGCCCGGCGGCAGGCCGGTGTCGCTGTCGAGCGTGACGACGTAAGGCGTCGAGCCTGCCAGCGCCAGGCCCGGTGCCAGCGGAAGGAAGCCGGCCGCATCGCCGTCCACCAGCAGCCGCAGCAGCATCTCGAGCTTGCCGCGCTTGCGTTCCCAGCCCATCCAGCAGCGTTCGCCCTCGCTCCAGGTGCGCGGCCGATGCAGCAGCAGGAACCGCGGTGCCGCGCCGGCCGGGCTCGGTTGGCGCGCGTTCAGCGCGGCGATGCGCTGCAGCGCGTCGTCCAGCAGCGCGGCGTCGCCGGGCAGCGTCTGCGCCGGTGCGTCGGCCCAGTCGGTCAGCAAGGCGAATTGCGCATTCGCCTCCCGGTTGGCGAGCCAATGGAGTTCGAGCCGGCGCACGAGCTGCGCCGTCCCGTGCGTCGAACTCAGCAGCGTGGGAATCACCACCAGCACCCGGTGCTCGGCGGGGATGCCCTGCGCGAAATCCAGCCGCGGCAAGGGATGCACGCGCGTCGACTCGGCCAGGATGCGGTGGACCAGCGAGATCATGGCTTCCGACAGCGGCCACGCCAGCAGCGCGAGCATGGCGATCACCGGCCAGCCGAGCGGTTGCCCGAGCCGGTGCCAGCCTTGCACCGTGGCGGCCAGCAGCAGCGCCGTGCCGCCGAGGACGCAGCCGAGGTACACCGGCAACCGCACGCTGCGCGTTGCCGCGCGGTTGCGCGAGTCTTCGACCACCGGGCCGCCCACGTTCACCGGATGCAACGCGGCGATGAGCCGCGGCCGGCCTTCGCCGAACAGGTAATAGCCGGCGGTGCGCACCGCTGGCGCATCGGTCCCTTCCGCTGCGCCGCTCGCCAGCGTGAACACGGCTTCGGCGACGGCGCGCTCCGAGCGCCGGCTCGACCGCGCCACCTGCTCCATCGCGTGCGTGATGTGCTGCCGGGTGAGCTCGCTCTCCAGCGCGTAGCTGGGCAACGCGCACAGCACGCGCAGCGACCGGCTCACCGGTTCGATCCAGGCGGGCCACTCGACCTGCCCGATCAGGCGCAGCGTCGTGATGATGTTGCCGACCGTGAGGTTGGCACTGGCCTGCGTGGCCTGGGCCTCCTCGATCAGCGCCGGGCCGTCGGGGCACCAGGTCTCGGTCCATTGCACGAGCGCGGGCGAATGGGGGCCGCGTTCGACCGGCAGCCGCTGCCAGAGCTGCATGCGGTAACTGCTGTCGAGCCCGCGCCGGGCCAGCGTCTGGTGCAGCTGGTCGAGGTCTTCGGCGCTGAGCGTGTCGGCCGCGTCCCAGACCGCATGGGCGATCTCGCGCGCGACCTTGTTCTGCGCAATGCTTTCAGCCACGCGCCGCAGGTTCTCCAGCAGCACCACCCGCAGGGTCGTCGGCAGCGCCCACAGTTCGCCGAGCGTGAGCTCGTCCACCTCCTGGTAGGCATCGAGAAACGCGGTCAGCAGATCCTTGTTCAACACGCTGTCGGTGTGCGCCACATAGGCCCACGCGATGCCGTACACGCGGGGCAGGCCGGCCAGCGGTGCCACGGCCAGCTTGGGCAGGCGCGCGTAGTAGCTGCGCGGAACCCCTTCGCGGATCTGCTGGAGCTGGGCCTCGACCAGGTGGAAGTTGTCGAGCAGCCATTCGGCGGCGGGCGACACGTAGCGCCCGCTCTGCGAGATCAGCGCGACATAGTCGAAGGCATCGCGCAAGGAGGCCAGGTTGGTTTCGACGCGCGGGAAGAACGGTGGCGTCCGGTGATCGGCGCCGCGCTCCTGCACGACCTGCGCGCGGGCCAGGCTGCGTCCGTGTTCCTCGAAGCGCTGGATGCCGAACAGGTCGGCCCGGATCGGAACGTCGACCGGCTCGTGCGGCGCAAGCAGCAGACGGCGTGCGTATTCACTGAGCGCCGGCAGGCGCTCTGCAACGGAATCGGGGCCCACCGTCAGGCGACGGCGAGCAGGCCGGCACCCACGGCGAGCGCGAGGCAGGCGATCGTGACGATGCGCCCGGCGGCCATGGCACGGAAGTCATGCAGGTTGCTGCGCATCGCGAACCATCGGCCACGCGCCGTCGCGCAATGGCGCATGTGGGTCGCAAGGGCTTCCAGATCGCCGCTGACGAGATCGATCTGTGGACGAAGGGCTGCAGCGGAAGGCGGATAAGGCATGACAACGATTCCTGGGAAAGACGTTTGACCACCGCGGGAATGCGAGAGATGAGTACGTAGCGGCCACGGTGGGGCGTCGATGGGAGGCTTCGCGGGCGCCATGGCGCTGTCCTTCTGTAGGAGGGCAGCGCGCGCACTCGTCCACCGACGCATTCCCGGGCGCCTGCCGCGCGATGCCGGCCTGGCACCTCAGCTGACGCGGTATTCGGCCTGGTCGCCGCGGCAGTATTCGAAGAAGCGTTCGAGTTCGAGCGTCTTGTGGAAGACCTGTTCGGCGCCGAGCGCAAGGCACACGCGCCGGATGTCGGGCTCGGCATGGTTGGACAGCACGACGACCCGCTGCGCCGATGAACGGGCATTGATGGACTGCAGGACGCCGAAGCCCGAGCCCTCCCGCAGATCGACGTCCACCACGGCCAGGTCCCAGGGATTGCCCGCCTGCGTGAGCCAGGCAACCGCATCGGACTCCGAATCGGCCATGCCGATGACCTGGACGCCGGCGAGTTCTTCGAGCGCGAGACCCAGGCCTCGCCTCGCTTCGACGTCGTCCTCGACAAGAAAGGTCGCTCTGTTCATGGCTGATGTCCTTTGTGTGGGTGCCAGTGGGTTCGTGAAACGGCAAGTGCAGTGCGCTCCCGCAGCGCGCGATGTAGGACTTCCGGCGGTCCTGGTGAGCGCCCTGGCTCGCTAGGCGCTCATCACCTTGTCGAGCGTCATCGGCGTGCTGCGCACGCGGCGCCCGGTGGCATGGAAGATCGCGTTGGACACCGCGGCCGCCACGCCGACGATGCCGATCTCGCCCACGCCCTTGGCGCCCAGACGGCTCACGACACGGTCGTCCTCGTTGACGAAGATCACGTCGATGTCGTGGATGTCGGCGTTGACCGCCACGTGGTATTCGCTCAGGTTGTGATTCATGAAGCGGCCCAGCTGGTGGTCGGACAAGGTCTCTTCATGCAGCGCCTGGCTGATGCCCCAGACCACGGCGCCGGTGACCTGGCTGCGCGCGGTCTTGGCATTGATGATCCGGCCGGCGCCGATCGCGCTGACCACGCGGGTCACCCGCACGGTGCCGAGCGCCTCGTCGACCCTGACCTCGCAGAACACCGCCGAGTGGGTGGCCCGCACGTATTTCTTCTGCTCCAGCACGGCCGGCAGCATCAGGTACTTCTCTTCCACACGCGCCTCGCCGGCTGTCGCGAGGAGGTCGACGAGCCGCAGCCTGATCGTGCGGTCCGCCCTGCGCACGAGGCAACCCTCCGCGAATTCGACCTCGTCGAATTTCGCACGCGCGAAGGGTGAGCCCTTGATCTGCCGCGCCATCTTCAGCAGACGCTTTTTCAGCTTCTCGCAGACGCCCTCCACGGCCGAGCCGACTGTCGTGACATGCGACGAGCCCCCTTCGATCGGCGCCACCGGCAAGGTCGAGTCGCCGAGCTGGAAGGTCACGCGCTCCAGCGGCAGCCCCATGGCCGCCGCGGCGATGGTCGCCATGACGGTGTACGTGCCGGTGCCGATGTCGGTCGCGGCGCTGCTCACGACCAGGCGCCCGTCCGCATGGAGCACGGCGCTCGCGCGCGCGAACATCTGCATCGCGTCCCAGGTGCCGGTGGCCATGCCCCAGCCCACGAGCTCGGTGCCCTCGCGCATCGAGCGGGGCTCGAGCGGCCGCCGCGACCAGCCGAAACGCTCCGCGCCCTGCGCATAGCAGGCGCGCAATTCCTTGGTGGAGTACGGCAGGTCGTCCATCGGATTGCGCTCGGCATAGTTCTTCAGGCGCAGCGCCAGCGGATCCATGTGCAGCGCATGGGCCAGCTCGTCCATTGCGACTTCGAGCGCATGCACGCCGTGCGCTGCACCGGGTGCGCGCATGTCGATCGGGCTGTACTGGTCGAGCTCCACCACCTTGTAGCCGAGCTGGATGTCGTCGCACGCATAGAGCTGCCCGGACCAGTTGACCACGACCTCGACGTAGTCCTCGAAGCGCGAGGTCTCGGCGATGGCGTGGTGCGAAATGGCGCGCAGCGTGCCGTCGGTGTCGGCAGCCAGCTTCAGGCGCTGCACGGTTTCGGGCCGATGCCCGAAGGTGAACATCTGCTGGCGCGTGAGCACCACGCGCACCGAGCGCTTCAACCGCAGCGCGGCCATCACCGCGAGCGGCAGCTGATACTGCGGCCGCAGCCCGGAACCGAAGGCGCCGCCAACATAAGGGTTGCGCACCGTCACCTTGTCCTTCGAGATGCCGAACATGTGCGACACATACCAGCGGCTGTTCTGCGAGCTCTGCGTCTTGTCGTAGATCGTGAGGTGGCCATCGGGCTCGACGATCACCGTCGAGGCGAACAGCTCCATCGGGTTGTGGTGTTCCACCCCGCTGTAGTACTCGGCCTCGATCTTCACCGGCGCGGCGGCAAAGGCTGCTTCGGCATCGCCCTTCTCATCGGGTGGCGGCGAGTAGCCCGCCTTCAGCCGGCTCGGCTTGCGCCCCCGGTCGAGGTTCTGCATCAGTTGGGTATCGTGCGGCTCCGTCGCGTAGTGCACCTTGACCAGCGCCGCGGCGTGGCGCGCAGCTTCGAAGCTTTCCGCAACCACAAGCGCGACGGGTTGCCCGCTGTAGAGGATCTTCTCATCGTGCAGGACCCGGAAGGGCGTGCCGCCGGGCGCGGTCATGTCCTTGTAGAAGATGCCCAGCGACCGGGTCTTCGGCTTGTCGAGGTGCGTCAGGATGGACAGAACGCCGGGCACGGCCAGCGCGTCATGCAGGTCGAAGTCGAGGATGCGGCCCTTGGCGATGGTGCTGTTCACCACGACGCCGTGGGCCAAGTCGTCGGCCGGATGCTCGGCGGCATAGCGCGCCCTGCCCGTCACCTTGTCGCGCCCGTCGATGCGCGAGACGGGCATGCCGATATGGACGGCGCCGGTTCCCTCATCGGCCACGGGCGCGCGCAGCGCTTCGATCAGGTCGGTCATCGCGGGTTCTCCTCTGGGTGCGCGTCGGTGGATGCGTCGATGTGCAGGCCGGTGTTGGTGACGGTGCCGGCCGATGCGAGCTCCAGCGCGCGCACGATGGCGCGGCGCGCCAGCGGGATCTTGAAGTCGTTGGCGCCCTGACCCTTCGCGCCGCGCAGCAGCGCATCGGCGAGCATGGCGAAGTTCTCGGGCGTGGTCCGCGCGCCGACGAGCAGCGCCTCGGCCTCGGGCAGGCGCCATGGCTTGTGCGCGACGCCGCCGAGTGCCACCCTGACCTCGCTCACCGTGCCGTCGTCGGCCAGGTCCAGCGCGGCGGCCACCGACACCAGCGCGAAGGCATAGGACGCACGGTCGCGCAGCTTCAGGTAAGCCGAGTGCGCAACGAAGCGGTCGGCATCGGGCAGTTCGATGTGGGTGATCAGTTCGTCCGGCGCCAGGTGCGTGTCGAGATCGGGTCGATCACCGGGCAGCCGGTGGAAGTCGGCGAACGGGATGCGGCGCGTGCCGCCCGTGGACTCGACATGCACGACGGCATCGAGCGCGGCGAGGCCCACGCACATGTCCGACGGATGCACGGCGATGCAATGGTCGCTCGCGCCGAGGATCGCGTGCTGGCGGGTCAGGCCACCGAAGGCGGGGCACCCGCTGCCGGGCACCCGCTTGTTGCAGGGCACGCCGACGTCGTAGAAGTAATGGCAGCGCGTGCGCTGCAGGAGGTTGCCGCCGTTGCTCGCCATGTTGCGGATCTGAGGCGATGCGCCCGCCAGGATCGCGGCGCTCAGCAATGGATAACGGCTGCGGACGACCGGGTGGTAGGCCGTGTCGGCATTGCGTGCGAGCGCGCCGATGCGCAGGCCGCCTTCGGCACTCACGCCGATCCCGGCGAGCGGCAACCCATTGAGGTCGACCAGCCGCGCGGGCAGTGCGACGCGCTCCTTCATCAGGTCGATGAGATTGGTGCCACCGGCAATGAACCGGGTGTCGGGCCGCGGCGCCGCGGCATCCGCGTCGAGCGCCAGCAAGGCCGACCGCGTGTCGGTCGCGGCGACGTAGGCAACGGGCGTCATGCCGGCACCGTCCCGACGATGACGGGTGCGCGTCGCGCGTCGCCCGGCTCGATGCCCATCACGCGCGTCACGGCCTGGACGATCTGCGGATACGCCCCGCAGCGGCACACGTTGCCGCTCATCAGTTCGCGCACGTCGGCGGCGCAGCTCGCCTGCCCTTCGCGCATCAGGCCCACGGCCGAACAGAGCTGGCCCGGTGTGCAGTAGCCGCACTGAAACGCGTCCTCGTCGATGAAGGCCTGCTGCAGCGGATGCAGTGCGTCGCCATTCGCGAGCCCTTCGACCGTCGTCACGCTGCGGCCGTTCTGCATCACGGCCAGCGTCAGGCAGGCGTTGATCCGCCTGCCATCGACCAGCACCGTGCAGGCGCCGCATTGGCCGTGGTCGCAGCCTTTCTTCGTGCCAGTCAGCGCCAGGCGATCTCGCAGCAGGTCGAGCAGCGTGACCCATGCCGCGACCTGCAGGGTGTGGGGCGTTCCGTTGACGTCGAGGTGGAGCGGATAGACGGGAATCGTCTGCGCTGGAGGCAGGTCGGCATGCATGCGAGGCCCTTCGTTGGGGTGGAACGTCGTGGTGGTTGGGTTGGACCTTCGGGTGCCGGAGATGCCGCACTTGTGGGACAAGCGCGCGACACGATTTCGGCGCCGTGGTCGTTGGCTGGGCAGAGGCGGGTTCTTGGCTGACACGGACATGCGGCCTCGCGCCGCCTGTGGACCTGCACCGGTTTCGTACAAGCAGCATCGACCACGTTGTCTGGTCGCCAGGATGCCCCCGATGCCCATGCCGATTTCCCGCGTCGCCACAGCGACTGCCCGTTCACGCGCCGCCGCCGCGGCCTGGCGCCATTGCCATGAATGACCACCCCCGCTTCGAGCCCGATACCCATCCCGCTGGTGGATGGGGTTCGATCAAGGCGGTCGCCACCTACCTGCTGCGCGAGGGCGTCACCGTGCGAGGAAGTCGCGCGCTGGCCGTCCAGAACAAGCCAGGCGGCTTCTCCTGCGTGAGTTGCGCATGGGCCAAGCCCGGCAAGCCGCACGTGGCGGAGTTCTGCGAGAACGGCGCCAAGGCCACCGCGTGGGAACTGACCAGCCACCGCGCTGCCGCCGACTTCTTTGCGTCGCACACGCTCGCCGAACTGGAAGGCTGGAGCGACCACGCGCTCGAAGAGGCGGGCCGCCTGACCGTGCCGATGCGCTGGGACGCCGCCACCGACCGCTATGTCGAGCTGGGTTGGGACGAGGCCTTCGCGGGCATCGGCGCGGAACTGAAGGCCCTGCAGGCCGGCGACCCCGACAGCGTCGTGTTCTATGCGTCGGGCCGCGCATCGCTCGAGGCCAGCTACATGTACCAGCTGCTCGCACGGCTGTATGGCAACAACAACCTGCCGGACAGTTCGAACATGTGCCACGAGAGCACCTCGGTCGGCCTGCCCCAGACCATCGGCGTGCCGGTGGGCACGGTGACGCTCGACGATTTCGATCACACCGATGCGATCTTCTTCTTCGGCCAGAACCCCGGCGTGAACAGCCCGCGCATGCTGCATCAGCTGCAGGACGCGCGCCGCCGCGACGTGCCGATCGTCACCTTCAATCCGCTGCGGGAGCGCGGCCTGGTGAGCTTCGCGAACCCGCAGTCGCCAGTGGAGATGCTCACGCCCGCACAGACCACCGTCAGCACGCAGTACCTGCAGTTGCGGATCGGCGGCGATCTCGCAGCTATCACGGGCATGTGCAAGCTGCTGCTCGAATGGGACGACGCGGCGCTGCGCGACGGCGGCGAGCGCGTGCTGGACGCCGACTTCATCGCGCAGCACACCAGCGGCTTCGACGCCTTCGCCGACATCGTGCGGAACACCCCATGGGCCGGCATCGAGGCGGAGTCCGGCCTGCCGCGAGAAGAGATCGAAGCCGCCGCAGCGACGTACGCCAAGGCACGGGCCGTGATCGCCGTCTACGGCATGGGGCTGACCCAGCATCGCAAGGGCGTTCACAACGTGCAGATGGTGTCCAACCTGCTGCTGATGCGCGGCAACATCGGCAAGCCCGGCGCGGGGATCTGTCCGGTGCGCGGCCATTCGAACGTGCAGGGGCAGCGCACCGTCGGCATCACCGAGAAGCCGGAGCTGGCGCCGCTGGACAAGCTGGCCGAGCTCTATGCCTTCGAGCCGCCGCGCAAGAAGGGGCTCAACACGGTCGAGACCTGCCAGGGCGTGCTCGACGGCAGCGTGCGCGGCTTCGTCGGCCTGGGCGGCAACTTCATCCGTGCGGTGCCGGAAACCGCGCGGATGGAAGCCGCATGGCGCGACTTGCGGCTGACCGTGCAGATCGCCACGAAGCTCAACCGCAGCCATCTGGTGCATGGCGAAGTCGCCTATCTGCTGCCATGCCTCGGGCGCATCGAGGTCGACCGGCAGGCCGGCGGAGAACAGACCGTGGCCATCGAGGACTCGACCGGCTTCATGCACGCGTCGGTCGGCGTTGCGGAGCCCGCGGCACCCACGCTGCGGTCCGAGGCCGCGATCATCGCGGGCATCGCCCAGGCCACGCTGCCGCCGAACCCGAAGGTGCCGTGGTCCGACTGGGCCGGCGACTACGCGCAGGTCCGTGCCGCCATCGAAGCGACCTTCCCGGCCATCTTCCGCGACTTCGAGACGCGCTTTCGCCAGCCGGGCGGCTTTCATCGCCCCATACCGGCGCGCGATCGGGTCTGGAAGACGAAGTCCGGCAAGGCCACCTTCATGCCGATCGACAGCCTGGTGGCCGACCCCGACACGCCCGAGCGCAGCGCGGACGCGCTGCGGCTCATGACGGTGCGCAGCGACGACCAGTTCAACACCACCATCTACAGCCTGGACGACCGCTTTCGCGGCGTTTACGGCACGCGCCGCGTGCTGTTCATGCATGCGGACGACATCGAAAGGCTCGGTTTCGCCGAAGGCGACATGGTGGTGGCCACCACCGATGTCGACGACGGCCATCTGCGCGAGGTGGCGGGCCTGCGGGTCACGCCTTTCGACATCCCGCGCGGCTGCGTGGCCGGCTACTACCCCGAATGCAATCCGCTGCTGCCGCTGTCGCACCACGCGGAACAAAGCCAGGTGCCGGCCGCCAAGTCGATACCCGTGCGCCTTCGCATCGCATCACCACAAGGAGCTCCCCATGAATGAAACCCACACGCCGCCACCGCTGAGCTCGGGCGCCGCGCCGCTGCGCTACCAGCCGTCCTTCGAGACGCCGGAAGACGACGAGGCCGAGACGGCCAGCGAACTGATGAAGCAGATGCACAAGATCGCCGAGACGGTCGCCAAGGACGAGGGGCACGCCTTCCGCAGCGTGCATGCCAAGAGCCACGGCCTGCTGCTGGGCACGCTCGAGGTGCTGCCGGGCCTGCCCGCGCATCTTGCGCAGGGCGCTTTCGCCCAGCCCGGCCGCTGGCCGGTCGTGATGCGCCTGTCGACGCCGCCCGGCGATCTGCTGGACGACCGCGTGTCGACGCCGCGCGGGCTGGCCGTCAAGATCGTCGGCGTGACGGGCGAACGTCTCCCGGGCACCGAAGGGGACGTGACGCAGGACTTCGTGATGATCAACGGCCCGGCCTTCAGCGTGGGCACGCCCAAGAAGTTCCTCACCAATCTGAAGCTGCTGGCCGCGACGACCGACAAGGCACCCGGCCTGAAGCGGGTCCTGTCGGCCACCTTCCGCGGCCTGGAGTCGCTGGTCGAAAAGGTCGGCGGAGAGAGCGCGACGCTCAAGTCGCTCGGCGGGCATCCCGAGACGAACATCCTCGGGGAGACCTTCTACACGCAGGTGCCGCTGCTGTACGGCCCGTACATGGCCAAGCTGTCGGTCGCTCCGGTCTCGCCCGAACTGGTGGCGCTCACCGATGCGCCCGTCGACATGGACGACCGGCCCGATGCGCTGCGCGACGACGTCCTCGCGCATTTCGCGCGCAGCGGCGGTGTCTGGGAAGTCCGTGTCCAGCTGTGCACCGACCTCGAGGCCATGCCGATCGAGGATGCGTCGGTGGTCTGGCCGGAAGACCGGAGCCCGTACGTGACGGTCGCGCGCATCACCGCGCTACCGCAGGTGTCGTGGAGCCCGGCGCGTTCCGCAGCTGTGGACGATGGCCTGTCGTTCACCCCGTGGCATTCGCTGGCTGCGCACCGGCCGCTCGGGTCGGTCATGCGGGTGCGCCGGGCGGTGTATGAGGCCAGCGCGCGCTTCCGGGCGCTGGCGAACAAGACGCCCGTGCAGGAACCTTCGCGGCTGGATTCGCTGCCGGACTGAGCGGCGGCCCCGGGCCTGCCGGCGCCCTTCAGGCTTTTTCGGCCTGCGCGCGCCGACCGGCCTTCTTCGCCGCGGCCACTGGCGGCGCGTCCTCGACCTCGACCGCGGAGGCCAGCGCGGCTGCGGGCACCGGCAGCACCGCCTGCCCCAGCGGCATGCTCGCGATCGCATCGGCATACACGTTGCCGCCGCTGGAGATGTGGCCGGTCATGGCGCGATAGGCGGCGTCCTCGTCGCCCGCGACGATCGCCTGCAGCAGGATCTGGTGTTCGGCCAGCGAGTTGCGGATGCGGTTGGGCCGGTCGAACAGCGCGCGCTGCGGGTGCCGCATGCGGATGCGCATGGCGCGCAGCTGGCGCGCCAGCACGTCGTTGAGGCTGCCGTCGTAGATGATCTCGTGGAAGACGCGGTTGGCCTGCCCATAGGCCTCGGCGTCGTCCTTCTCGGCCGCACGGCCGCAGGCTTCGTGGGCGTCGGCCAGCTGCTTGCGCTGGGCCGCGGGCATCCGCCGTGCCGACAGGCGCGCGGCCAGCCCTTCGAGCTCCATCAGGATCTCGAGCATCGCGATGTATTCGGGCAGCGAGAGGCTGGCCACCACCGCGCCCTGCCGCGGCAGCGTGATGACGAGGCCGGCCGACACCAGCTGGAGGATCGCCTCGCGGGCCGGCGTGCGGGACACCTCGAAGCGGTCCATCAGTTCCTGCTCGTCGATGCGGGAGCCAGGGTTCAGCTTGCCGGAGGTGATCTCGCTTTCCAGCGCCTCGCGAATCTTGTCGCTCAGGTTGATACGGGGGGAACGAGGCATGTGGAACTCCTCACTGGATTTTATCGAGCGACATGGCGGCGGCGGACGGGCTCTGGTCAGTGCGCCGCGCCGCCGGCCGCAGCTTCGGCCGCGGCGGCGCCCGCATGGGCGCGCATCGTGTCGTCGAACCGGTCGAAGCGTGCCGCCACGAAGGCCGGCCGCTGCCGCATCGCGCGCCACCATGCGGCCACGCGCGGATGCGCATCGGCCACCCCCGGCACATCGGACATGAGCGCCTGCGGTGCGAGTTCGTCGATGCGCGCGATGAAGGGCGCCGCCGCGATGTCGGCCAGCGAATAGCGCCCGCCGACCAGCCAGCCACTGCCGTCGTCGGCAAGCATCGCTTCCATCCGGTCCACGATCAGCAGCAGCTTCTGCAGCGCCGCGGCCTTCTCTTCGTCGGTGTACGGCCGCCGAGCGATGCGGGCCCAGGCCTCGCGCCGCTCGGCCGTCGGAATGCGCGCCAGCTTCTCCTGCAGCTGCGCGTCGCTCCACTGGCTGGCACTGGGCTGCAGCGCCAGGCTCCAGTTCAGGATCAGCAGGTTGGGCAGGCACTTCTCGTCGGTCCAGCGCACGAAGTTGCGCATCACGGCGCGCGCGTAGGGGTCGGCCGGCCGCAAAGGCGGCTCGGGATGCACATCGTCGAGGTACTCGCAGATCGTCGAGCTTTCGTACAGCGAGCGGCCCGGTTCGAGCAGCAGCGCCGGCACCACGCCGTTCGGGTTCAGCGCAAGGAAGGCCGGCGAATGCTGCTCCTGCCTGCCCATGTCGATCGGCACGCTCTCGTAGGCCAGGCCCTTTTCGGCGAGGCAGAGCCGCACGCGGCGCGAGGCGCTGGACAGCCAGCCGTGGAAGAGTTTCATGGTGCGGCGATCCGTTGCGTTCATGGGATGAGCACGGGCGCGCCGGTGGTGGCGCGGCCTTCGAGCTCGCGGTGCGCGCGGCGCACATCGGTCAGCGCGTAGCGGTGCTTCACGTCGAGGCGCACCGTGCCCTCGGCCACCGCGCCGAACAACGCCGCCGCGGCGGCCCGCAGCTCGGCCGGTTCGGCGATGAAGCTGCGCAGCGTCGGACGGCACACGCTCAGCGACTTCGCGTGGAGCCGCTGCAGGTCGAAGCCCTCGACGTCGCCCGAGGCCGTGCCGTAGTTGATCGCGATGCCGCGCGTCTTCAGGCAGGCCAGCGACGGCACGAAGACGTCCTTGCCGACCGCGTCGTAGACCACCGCGACGCCGGCGCCACAGGTGAACTCGAGCGTGCGCGCGACGAAGTCCTCGCGACGGTAGTGGATGACGTGATGGCAGCCGTGCGCGAGCGCCACGGCCGCCTTGTCGTCGGACCCGACGGTGCCGATCACGGTCGCGCCGAGCGCCCGCGCCCACTGCGACAGGATCACGCCCATGCCGCCCGCGGCCGCATGCACCAGCACCGCGTCGCCGGGGCGCACCACGTACAGCCGGCGCAGCAGGTATTCGGCCGTGAGCCCGCGCAGCAGGTTGGCGCCCGCCATCTCCTGCGAGAAGCCGTCGGGCAGCGGAATCACGCGGCCGGCCTGCACGTTGCGCGTCACCTGGTAGGCGCCCGGCTGCAGGTACGCCACCGGCTGCCCCACGCGCAGGCCCGCCACGCCCTCGCCCAGCGCCGCCACCACGCCCGCGCCCTGCGCACCGAGCGTGATCGGAAACGCGGCGGCGCCATGCGCGCTGTGCGGCCCGTGCGCGCCCTTGCGTTCGTAGACATCGGCGAAGTTGAGCCCGATCGCGGTCTGGCGGATCTGCACTTCGCCCGGTGCGGGCGGCGGCACGTCGACCTCGACGACCTGGAGCACGTCCGGGTCGCCGTGGCTGTGGATGTGGATGGCGGTGCTTTTCATGCGCCGATTCTAGGTTTCATCGTGTTTTTTCGTGATTCATAAATATACGGATAAACACTATCTAAATTTATTAAGACATCGTCCGTACACTACGCCGCGCCGGCCAAGGTGCCGCGAACAACATACGGAGACAAGCGACATGCCCATCGACAGACGACAGTTCAGCGCGTTCATGGCCGTTGCCGCGGCCGCCCCGTGGGCGCGGGCCCAGGCGCAGGCCGCGGCACCGTTGGCCGCCCTGCACGAGGCCGCGAAGAAGGAAGGAGAGATGACCTGGTACATCGTCTTCCTGCCCTCCGAGGACGCGGAAATGATGGCCCGCGCCTTCAGCGCGCGCTACCCGGGCATCAAGGTGAACGTGGTGCGCACCACGGCCCAGGTCGCGTTCCAGCGGCTCAACCAGGACCTGAAGGCGGGCACCGCGAACTGCGACGTCTATTCGTCCTCGGACATCGGGCACTACGTCGATCTGAAGGCGCGCAAGCTGCTCGCGAAGTTCACGCCGGCCTCGGCCGCGCTGATGGACCCGCGCCTGCAGAACATCGACCCCGACGGCTACTACCACGTGGCGAGCGTCGCGATGATTGGCCTGATCTACAACACCGCCAAGGTCAAGCCGGCCGACGCCCCGGCCAGCTGGAACGACCTGACCGACCCGAAATGGCGCGGGCTGGTGTCGGTCGCGCACCCGGGCTTCAGCGGCTTCGTCGGCGCCTGGGCGATCGAGATGCGCAAGCTCTACGGCGACGGCTGGTTCAAGAAGCTGGCGGACAACAAGCCGCAGGTCGGCCGCTCGACCATCGACACGGTGACGACGGTCAACTCGGGCGAGCGCTCGATCTCCGGCGGCCCGATCAACCTGGCGGCGGCGGTCGCGGCCAAGGGCAACCCGCTGGCGATCGTCGCGCCGAAGGAAGGGCCGGTGCTGATCATGTCGCCCTCGGGGATCATGGCCAACGCGCCGCATCCGAACGCGTCGAAGCTGTTCATGGAATGGCTGCTGGTCAGCGAGGACACCGACCGCATCGCAAGCGAGCTGTACGGCATTCCGAAGCGCGCGGGCGCCAGGCCGCGCCAGGGTGTGCTCGGCCTGGGCGACGTGAAGACCGTGCTGCGGCCGACCGCGCAGGAGTCGGTGAAGCAGCTGCCCGAGATCATCGAGCTGTGGAAAGACGCGTTCGGTGTCTGAGACGACCGCCATCGCCGCGCCGCTGACGCGCCCGCGCCTGCCGAGCCGCAGCCGGCTGGCCGATCCGTCGGTCTGGCTGTTCGGCTCGCTGATCGTGCTGCTCGTGCTGCTGGTCGCCAACCCGATCCTGCGGCTGCTCTGGGACAGCTTCCACACCGCTGGCGGCGCGCTGTCGTTCAGCAGCTACGCCGCGGCGCTGGGCAAGATGCGCAACCTGCAGGCGCTGCTCAATTCGCTCTACCTGGGGCTGGCGGTGACGGCCGTCGCGCTGGCGCTGGGCGTGCCGCTGGCGCTGGCGGTGTCGCGCACCAACATGCCGGGGCGCACCTTCACGCACGTGAGCGTGCTGGCCGCCTTCGTGATGCCGAACTTCCTCGGCGCGATCGCCTGGATCCTGCTGGCCGGGCCGAACGCGGGCTGGCTCAACCGGCTCTGGACGGCGCTGTTCGCGACCGACAAGGGGCCGCTCAACATCTTCAGCTTCTGGGGTCTGGCCTTCGTCATCGCGCTCTACACCTACCCGCTGATCTACGTGTTCACCAAGTCCGCGCTGGACCTGGTGTCGACCGAGCTGGAAGACGCCGCCGCCATCCACGGCGCCGGCAAGCTGCGCACGCTCACGCGCGTCACGCTGCCGCTGGTGCTGCCGTCGATCATCGGCGCGTCGATCCTGATCTTCCTGGAGTCGATCGCGCTCTACGGCACGCCGGCGCTGATCGCCATTCCCGCGGGCATCAACCTCGCGACGACGCAGATCGTGTCCTTCTTCGAATACCCGCTGCGGGTGGAGCAGGCGGCCGCGTTCTCGATGCCGATCCTCGCGCTGACCATCGTGATGCTCTACCTGCAGCGCCGCCTGCTGTCGCGCAAGGGCTTCGTGTCGGTGTCGGGCAAGGGCGGCGAGCGCCGGCCCTTCGACATCGGCGCCTGGAAGTGGCCGCTGCTGGGCTATTCGGTGCTGGTGTCGGTGCTCAGCGTCGTGCTGCCGCTGGTGATCCTGGTGCTGGCCTCGCTGTCCAAGGCCTGGGGCCGCGGCTTCACCGGCGGCAACCTCACCTTCGCCAACTTCCACACCGTGTTCTTCGAGCAGCTCACCGTGCGTTCGGCGCTGCTCAACACGGTGCTGTATTCCGGCGCCACGGCACTGATCTGCGTGGGCATGGGCATGTGCGTGGCCTATGCGACGCAGCGCCGGCTCACGCCCTTCCCGACGCTGGTCCAGTTCCTGGCGCTGGCACCGGTCGCGGTGCCGGGGCTGATCCTGGCCATCGGTCTCTATGCCGCCTACGCCGGGCCGCCCTTCTCGCTCTACGGCACCGGGGCGCTGATCGTGGTCGCGTTCACCACGCGCTTCCTGCCGATAGCCGTCACGGCCTGCGGCGCGGGCATCCGCTCGCTCAACCCCGAGCTGGAAGAAGCCGTGCGCATCCTCGGCGGCGGCCGGATCACGGCACTGACGAAAGTGGTCGCGCCGCTGCTGAGCAAGACGCTGGTCGGCGCCTTCGTGCTGGTCTTCGTGATCTGCACCAAGGAGCTGTCGACCGCCGTCTTCCTGACCGGGCCCGCCTCGCGCGTGGTGTCGGTGCTCACGCTCGACCTGAGCGAACAGGGCAATTACGAAGTGCTCGCGACCATGGGCGTGGTGCTGGTCGTGGTGGTCACGCTGGTGGTCGGCATCGGCATGCGCATTGCCGGCCGGGATTTCATGTTGCGCCGTTCCTGAAAGGCTTTGCCGATGTCCAGACTCGAATTGAAGAACGTGCGCAAGACCTACGGCGCACAACCGGTGGTCGACGACCTGAGCCTGCAGCTCGAACGCGGCGAACTCGTCACGCTGCTCGGCCCCTCGGGCTGCGGCAAGACGACGACGCTGCGCATGATCGCGGGCTTCGTCGACCTGAGCGGCGGCTCGATCGCCGTGGACGGCCTGCAGATCTCGGGCACCGGCCGCACGCTGCCGCCCGAGCAGCGCGGCATGTCGATGATCTTCCAGAGCTATGCGATCTGGCCGAACATGACGGTGGCCGAGAACGTCGCCTTCGGGCTCGATGTGCGCCGCGTGCCGGCGGCCGAGAACAAGCGCCGCGTGGCCGAGATGCTCGACGTGGTGAAGCTCGGCGCGCTCGCGCAGCGCTACCCGGCCGAGCTGTCGGGCGGCCAGCAGCAGCGCGTGGCGCTGGCGCGCGCGATGGTCGTGCGGCCGGAGGTGCTGCTGCTCGACGAGCCGCTGTCGAACCTCGACGCCAACCTGCGCGAGGAGATGGCCGGCGAAATCCGCCGGCTGCACGACGAGTTCCACTTCACGACCGTCTACGTCACGCACGACCAGACCGAGGCGATGACCATCTCGGACCGCATCGCCGTGCTCAACCTCGGCCGGCTCGAACAGATCGACACGCCGTGGAACCTCTACAACCGGCCGCGCACGCAGTTCGTCGCGAGTTTCATCGGGCAGACCAACCTGGTGGAAGGCCATGTGCACGACGGCCGCATCCGGTTGCGCGGCTTCGACGGCGCGCTGCCGGTCGAAGGCCGGACGGATGGACGTGCGGCCCCGCCGGTCGACGGCATGCGCATCTCGATCCGCCCGCAGTCGATGTTCCTCGGCGCCCAGAGCAACGGTGCGTTGCCGATGGGAACGGTGTCGGTGCTCTCGCGCACCTACCTCGGCGAGTACTGGGACTACGTGGTGCGTTCCACGGCCGGCGGCGACGCGCTCAAGGTGCACGCACCGCCGTCGAGCGTGCTCGACGTGGGCCACGAGTCGCTGCTGTCGATCGATCCGCGCGGCGTCGCACTCGTGAGCTGATGAGCTGATGAGCTGATGCACTGAACAACAACATGGAGAAGACATCGATGCGTCGAGACCCACCTGAACTGAATCGCCGCCGCCTGCTGGGCGCCACGGCCGCGACGGGCGCGCTGTGGTTCACGCCGGGCGCGCGCGCCATGACGGAGAGCGAGATCTTTCCCGTCGTCGAGACCGCCAACGGCCGCCTGCGCGGGCTGATGTCGGGCGGCATCGCGGCGTTCAAGGGCGTGCACTACGGCGCCGACACCGCGGGCGCCAACCGCTTCATGCCGCCCGCGCCGGTCGCGCGCTGGGCCGGCGTGCGCGACGCCACGGCCTACGGCAACTACGCACCGCAGATGCCGGCCGACCGCCGTCGCGCCTATGCCGACCTGATCATGTACGACCTGCAGCCCGGCGGCATGGGCGAGGACTGCCTGGTGATGAACATCTGGACGCCGTCCGTGTCGCCGTCGGGCACGGCCAGGCGGCCGGTGATGGTGCACCTGCACGGCGGCGGCTACTACGCGGGCTCGGGCAACTCGCCGCAGTTCGACGGCGAGATGCTCGCGCGCTTCGGCGATGCGGTGGTGGTCACGCTCAACCACCGCCTCGGTGCCTTCGGCTTCCTCGACCTGTCGGCGCTGGCGGGTACGCCCGCCGCGCAGTCCGGCGCGGCCGGCATGCTCGACATCGTGGCGGCGCTCGGCTGGATCCGCGAGAACATCGCGGCCTTCGGCGGCGACCCGTCGCGCGTGCTGGTGTTCGGGCAGTCCGGCGGCGGACTCAAGACCAGCGTGCTGATGGCCATGCCTTCGGCGCGTGGGCTGTTCCATCGCGCGGGCGTGATGAGCGGTTCGGCCCTGCGCGTGACGACGCAGGCCGATGCGCACCAGGCCGCCAGCGAGTTCGTCGCCCTGCTCGGTCTCGGCAAGGACCCGCTGCGCCAGTTGCAGGCGCTGCCCATGCAGACGCTGCTGGCCGCGCAGGTCACGCTGGAGGACGCCGACCGCGCCAAGGGCGAGGCGCCTCGCTCGTTCTCGCCCGTGCTGGACGGCACCGCCATCGCGCGCCATCCGTTCGACCCCGACGCGCCCGCGGTCTCGGCCGACGTGCCGATGATCGTGAGCACCGTGCTCGACGAGCGCGCCTACCGCATGGTCAATTTCGATCTCGACGAGGCGGGCCTGCGGCGCTTCGTGGAATCCCGCGCGGGCGGCGATGCCGGCCAGGTGATCGCGATGTACCGCGACGAAGACCCGTCCGCATCGCCCTACGTGCTGCAGGCACGCATCGACACCGACATGACCTTCCGCCGGGTGGCCCACGTGCAGGCTGCGCGCAAGGCAGCGGCCAGCGCGGCGGGCGCGGCCCCCGCGTATGCCTATCTCTGGAAGATTCCGAGTCCGGCCTATGGCGCACGCTACGGCGCGCCGCACGGCACCGACATCGGGCCGAGCCTGCACGACATCCGCCATGGCCTGAACGGCCCGAGCGCGGAGAGCCTGCGGCTGGCCGACCAGCTGGCCGGCGCGTGGGTCGCCTTCGCCGCCACCGGCGACCCGAACAGCGCACGCACACCGCGCTGGCCCGCCTACACGGTGGCGCAGCGCGGCACGCTCGTCTTCGAAGGCGACAGCAGCCGCACGCAGTCGCAGGACGACCCGCGCAAGGCCTTCCGCACCTACTGGGCCGCGCGCTGACGCCCGCCGGCTGCCCACCGCCATCACCGATCACTGAAGACCCATGACCATGTCCGACATCCATCCTGCGCCGCTCGCTTCCTTCAAGGTCCTGGACCTGACCATCGCCCGTGCCGGCCCGACCGCGGTGCGCCTGCTGGCGGACTGGGGCGCCGACGTGACGCGCGTCGAACCACCCGCGAAGAAGGACCGCGGCTCCGTCACCGGCCGCCGCCGCGGCTCCGACGAACAGAACCTGCACCGCAACAAGCGCAGCCTGTGCCTCGACCTCAAGACGCCGCGAGGCGCGGCCGTGCTGCGGCGGCTCATCGAACGCAGCGACGTGGTGGCCGAGAACTTCCGCTCCGACGTGAAGGCGCGCCTCGGCCTGACCTACGCGCAGTTGAAGGAGATCAACCCCCGCATCATCCTGGCCAGCATCTCGGGCTTCGGCCAGGACGGCCCGTACAGCGACCGGCCGGGCGTCGACCAGATCGTGCAGGGCATGTCCGGCCTGAGCTCGGTCACCGGCGAGCCGGGCCGCGGCGCGGTGCGCACCGGCATCGCCATTTCCGACACCACCGCCGGCATGTTCCTCGGCCAGGGCATCCTGCTGGCGCTGCTGCACCGCGAGCGCACCGGCGAAGGCCAGTGGGTCCACACCTCGCTGATCGAGGGCATGCTCAACAAGCTCGACTTCCAGGGCGCGCGCTACACGGTGGCGGGCGAGGTCCCGGTGCAGGAAGGCAACGCGCATCCGACGCAGGTGCCGATGAGCACCTTCGACGCCAGCGATGGCCAGGTCAACATCTGCGCCAGCACGCAGTACATGTGGGCCGGCTTCTGCGAGGCGCTCGATGCACCGGCACTGCATGCCAACGCCGACTACGCCACCTTCGAGGCGCGCGTGGCCAACCGCCGCGCGCTCGACGCCGAGGTCAACGCGGTCACGCGGCGCTTCACGGTCGCCGAGCTGGTGGCCCGGCTCAACCCGGCGGGCGTGCCGTGCGGGCCTGTCTACGACATCGGCCAGGCCTTCGAGGACCCCCAGGTCCGGCACCTGCGCATGACGCGCCCGGCACGGCATCCGGTGCTCGGCGACGTGAACCTGATCCGCTCGCCGATCAACCTGTCGGCCTTCCCGCATCCCGCGTACTTCCACCACGCGGCGCCCGACCCCGGCGAACAGACCGATGCGCTGCTCGAAGAGCTGGGCTACGGCGCCGACGACATCGCCGCGATGAAGCGCGAAGGAGCGGTCGAATGAGCGCCGCCCGGCCAACCGAAGCAGGCGTGCGCAGCTTGCCGCTGGGCACCACGAAGATCATCGCGACCGTCGAGGACGGCATCGGCTGGATCACCTTCAACCATCCCGAGCGGCGCAATGCGATGTCGCTCGAGATGTGGACCGGCCTGGGCGATGCGATCGAGGCCTTCGAGGCCGATGCGACGGTCCGCGTGGTCGTGATGCGCGGCGCCGGCGGCAAGGCCTTCGTGTCCGGCGCGGACATCTCGGAGTTCGACGAACACCGCGCCAACGCGCAGCAGAAGCAGCGCTACGGCGAGATCGCGGCGCGTGCGCACCATGGCCTGGCGCGCTGCGGCAAGCCGTTGATCGCGATGATCGAGGGCTTCTGCATCGGCGGCGGGCTGGCGCTCGCGCTCAGCGCGGACCTGCGCTTTGCCACGCCCGATTCGCGCTTCGGCATTCCGGCGGCGAAGCTCGGCCTGGGCTACGAGTACGAAGGGCTGGCCGCACTCGCACGGCTGGTCGGGCCATCCGCCGCGAAGGACCTGATGTTCAGTGCCCGCTTCGTGGACACCGGCGAGGCGCTGCGCATCGGCCTGGTCAACGCCACGGAGGACGCCGCCGCACTCGAAGCCCACGTGCGCGCGTACGCGGCCCAGGTCGCGCGCAATGCGCCGCTCACCGTGCGCGCCGCCAAGGCGGCGGTGCGGCTGTTCGAGCGCTACAGCGCGGCCGACGACGCCGAGGTCGCAACCATGGTCGACCGCTGCTTCGACAGCGAGGACTACCGCGAAGGCCGCACCGCCTTCCTCGAGAAACGCACGCCGATGTTCCAGGGACGATGACCATGCAGACACCCGAACTCACCGTGGCGGGCGCCGTCGCCACCATCACCCTGCGCCGGCCCGACCAGGCCAACCGGCTCACGCCGGAAGACCTGGCCACGCTGGCCGGCCAGATCGCCGAGATCAACGCCATGCCCGAGGTGCTGGTGCTGCAGCTGCGCGGCCGCGGCAAGTACTTCTGCAGCGGCTACGACATCACGCAGATCGGCGATGCGCGCGCCGTGAGGTTCGAGAGCGTGGTCGACGCGTTCGAAGAGGCGCGGCCGGTCACGATCGCGGTGCTGCACGGCAGCGTGTACGGCGGTGCCACCGACTTCGCGCTGGCCTGCGACTTCAGGCTCGGCGGGCCGTGCATCGACATGTTCATGCCCGCCGCGCGGCTCGGCCTGCACTTCTACCGCCGCGGCCTGGAACGCTACGTGAGCCGGCTCGGCCTGGACAACGCGAAGCGCCTGTTCCTCACGGCCGAGCGCATCGGCGCGCAGGAGATGAAGGCGATCGGCTTTCTCACGCAACTGGTGGAGGCCGACGGACTCGACGCGGCGGTCGAACGACTGAGCGCGACCTGCGCCGCGATGGCACCGATCGCCATGCTGGGCATGAAGCGCCACCTGAACCGCATCGCGCGCGGCACGCTCGACGCGGCCGACCTCCAGGCCGACATGGCGCGCGCCGCGGCATCGAGCGACATCCGCGAAGGCCAGGCGGCATGGGCCGCGAAGCGGGCGCCACAATTCACCGGTCGCTAGCCCTGTCGGAACCCCCATGAAACCAGCACCCATCGACGTCTATTCCTGGCCCACGCCCAACGGCCACAAGGTCCACCTGATGCTGGAGGAATGCGGCCTGCCGTACCGGCTGCATCCGGTGAACATCGGCAAGGGCGACCAGTTCGCGCCGGACTTCCTCGCGATCAGCCCGAACAACAAGATCCCGGCGATCACCGACCCCGACGGGCCGGACGGCCAGCCGATCTCGCTGTTCGAGTCCGGCGCGATCCTGCTGTACCTGGCCGGCAAGACCGGCCGCTTTCTGCCGGCGTCCGACCGCGACCGCTTCACCGTGCTGCAGTGGCTGATGTTCCAGGTCGGCGGCGTCGGGCCGATGCTCGGCCAGGCGCACCACTTCCGCCTGTACGCGGCCGAGAAGATCCCGTATGCGATCGATCGCTATTCGAACGAGGCGAAGCGGCTGTATGGCGTGATAGACCGCCAGCTCGGCACGAAGCGCTGGATTGCGGGCGACGACTACACGGTGGCCGACATGGCGATCTTTCCGTGGCTGCGCAACTGGCAGGGCCAGGGCATCCAGCTCGACGACTTCCCCGCACTCAAGCGCTGGTTCGAGACCATCGCCGAACGCCCGGCCACGCAGCGCGCCGTCAAGCTCATGGCCGATCTGCGCAAGCCGGTGCACGACGCAAGCGAGCGCGAGGTGCTGTTCGGCAAGACGCAATACCAGGCGCGCTGAGGCTGGCGCGCGAACCGCAGCGCGCTCAGGCCGCCGCGCCGGCGTCAGCGTGCATCTCGAACACCAGGCCGCGCAGCCACTGGTTGGCCGGGTCCTTGTGGTACTTGGCGTGCCAGAACAGGTTGATGGCGATCGGTGGCAGCTTCACCGGATGCGCGACGTGGCGCAGGCCGAAGGGTTCGGCCATGCGCTCGGCCAGCCGCTCCGGCACGGTGGCCAGCAGGTCGGTCGACTGCAGGATGTGGCCGATCGCCACGAAGTGCGGCACCTTCAGCCTGACCCTGCGCTGCGGCGAATGCTTGTCGAGAATCTCGTCGACCTGCCCGTGGCCGGTGCCGGCCGAGACGATGGCCACGTGGTCGGCTGAAAAGAAGTCGGCGCTCGACAGCTTCTTCTTGTCGAGCGCATGTCCGCTGCGGAACATGCACACGTACTTCTGCATGAACAGCCGCCGCTGGAAGAAGCCGCCCTTCAGCTGCGGCAGCAGTCCGATGGCCAGGTCGACGTGGCCGGCTTCCATCGCGTCCTTCAGGTTCACGGCGGTGTTGCGCACCGTGCTGATCGACACCGAGGGCGCGACCTCCTGGATGCGCTGCATGAGCCGCGGCAGGAAGTAGATCTCGCCGATGTCGGTCATGCCGATCGAGAAGCTGCGCCGGCTGCTGGGCGGATCGAAGGAACTGCGCGCGTTGACCGCGCCGTGGATCATGCCGAGCGCATAGCCGATCGACTCCGCCAGCTGGTCCGCGAAGGGCGTGGGCTGCATGCCGTTCGAGGTGCGCAGGAACAGCTCGTCGCCGAAGAGCTTGCGCAGCCGCGCGAGCGCATTGCTCACGGCCGGCTGGCCGAGGCCGAGGTTTTCCGCGACCTTCGACACCTTGCGCTCGGTGAGCAGCTGGTTGAAGACGACCAGCAGGTTCAGGTCGATGTCCTTCAGCTCCATGCATGCCGCCGATGACTATTGATCTCAGTGATGTAGAGCATTGACATCATTGTATTGACTGATTTTCACCATCCTTCGACCATCGGTCCCGTCGCCATCGCACTGCCCGCATCGGCAAGCGGTGTTCCCCACGAGAGACAAGAAGACGAAAAAGAAGATGGAAATCCATGTGCGACCCCTGCAGCGCACGCTCAGCGTTGCGGCCGGCGTCAACCTGCTCGATGCCTTGCGGGCCAACGACATCCCGGTGTCGTACAGCTGCCTCGCGGGGCGCTGCGGCACCTGCCGCTGCAAGGTGATGGCCAGCCACGCACCGGCCGCCGAGGGTGAAGACGTCCTCGCCTGCCAGACCTATCTCACCGAGTCCTGCACCATCGAGATACCCGAGCCGGACGAGGTCGTCGTGCATCCGGCGCGGATCATCAAGGCCACGGTGCTCGCCATCGAGGACCAGACCCACGACATCAAGCGCCTTCGCCTGAAGCCGGCCAAGCCGATCGCCTTCTCGCCGGGCCAGTACGCGCAACTGCAGTTCACGCCCGAGCACATCCGCCCGTATTCGATGGCCGGCCTGGCCGGCGACGACGAACTGGAGTTCCATGTGCGCCTGGTGCCCGAGGGCCGCGTGACCGGCTACGTCGCCGGCACGCTGAAGGTGGGCGACGCGGTGCGCGTGACCGGCCCGCTCGGCTCGGCGTACCTGCGGCGCCGCCACGAAGGGCCGATGCTCTGCGTGGCCGGCGGCACCGGGCTTGCGCCGATCCTGTCGATCATCCGCGGCGTGATCGCCGAGCGCATGACGAACCCGATCCACCTGTACTTCGGCGTGCGCTCGGAACGCGACATCTACGGCCGCGACTGGCTGGCCGAACTGCAGCGCCAGCACCCGCAGCTGCATGTGCACGTGATCGTGGCCTCGGGCCGATCGGGCATGGCCGCCGACGCGCGACAGGGCCTGGTGACGGAGGCGATCGCGCACGACTGGCCGCGGCTCGACGGCTTTCGCGCCTACCTGTGCGGCGCGCCGCCGATGGTCGAAGCGACCACGCTGCTGATACGCCGGATGGGCGTCCATGCCGAGCAGATCTACGCCGACGCCTTCTACGCGAGCGGCACCTGAGGACAACAGAAGAGAGCAAGGAAACGAACGATGAGCAACCCCGCGACCACCTTTCCCGTCCACCTGCAGTGGGAGTCCGACGGCACCAGCCGGATTCCCTTCATGGCGTACACCGACGTCGAGCAACACAGGAAGGAGCTGGAGCGCTTCTTCTATACCGGGCACTGGAACTATGTCGGCCTGGAAGCCGAGATCCCCGAGCCCGGCGACTTCAAGCGCACCGTGGTCGGCGAGCGCTCGGTGCTGCTGGTGCGCGATGCCGACGGCGGCATCGGCGTGGTCGAGAACGTCTGTGCCCATCGCGGCATGCAGTTCTGCCGCGAGCGCCATGGCAACAAGAAGGACTTCGTCTGCCCGTACCACCAGTGGAGCTACGCGCTGAACGGCGACCTGCAGGGCGTGCCCTTCCGCCGCGGCGTGAAGCAGGACGGCAAGGTCAACGGCGGCATGCCGGCCGACTTCAAGACGGCCGACCACGGGCTCAACAAGCTGAAGGTCGCGGTGCGCGGCGGCGTGGTGTTCGCGAGCTTCGACCACGAGGTCGAAGCGCTGGAGGACTTCTTCGGGCCGGAGATCCTGCATTACTTCGACCGGCTCTTCGACGGCCGCAAGCTGAAGATCCTCGGCTACAACCGACAGCGCATTCCGGGCAACTGGAAGCTGATGCAGGAGAACATCAAGGACCCCTACCACCCTGGCCTGCTGCACACCTGGTTCGTGACCTTCGGGCTCTGGCGTGCCGACAACAAGAGCGAACTGAAGATGGACGCGAGGCACCGCCACGCGGCCATGATCTCGACGCGCGGCCAGTCGGGCAAGGCCGACCAGGTGACGCAGGTGTCGAGCTTCAAGGAAAGCATGGCGCTGCACGACCCGCGCTTTCTCGACATCGTGCCCGAGGCCTGGTGGAAAGGACCGACCGCGGTGCTGATGACGCTGTTCCCGAGCGTGATCCTTCAGCAGCAGGTCAACAGCGTGTCGACCCGGCACATCCAGCCCGATGGCCATGGCGCGTTCGACTTCGTGTGGACGCACTTCGGCTTCGAGGACGACACCGAGGAGATGACGCAGCGCCGGCTGCGCCAGGCCAACCTGTTCGGCCCGGCCGGCTTCGTGTCGGCCGACGACGGCGAGGTCATCGAGTTCTCGCAGCAGGGCTTCGAGCAGAAGCCCTATCACCGCACGCTGGCCGAACTCGGCGGGCGCGAGGTGGGCGACACCGACCACATGGTGACGGAGACGCTGATCCGCGGCATGTACGAATACTGGCGCGAAGTGATGGAGAAATGAGATGAACGACATGGCCGAGACAACCAGGATGAAAGCAACCGCGCCGCAGGTCGGCTTCGAGGACTATTTCGCGATCACGCGGCTGTACGCCGACTACGCCCAGGCCGTGGATTCGGGCAACTGGGACCTGTGGCCCGAGTTCTTCACCGAGGACTGCATCTACAAGCTGATCCCGCGCGAGAACCACGAGCGCGGCTTTCCGCTGGCCACGCTGTTCTTCGAGAGCAAGGGCATGCTGAAGGACCGCGTCTACGGCATCCAGGAGACGCTGTTCCACGACCCGTACTACCAGCGCCACGTGGTCGGCGCGCCGCTGATCCACAGCGCCGGCACCGACCGCTTCGAGACCGAGGCCAACTACGCGGTGTTCCGCACCAAGCTGTCGAAGGCGTCGACGGTGTTCAACGTCGGCCGCTACATCGACACCATCGTGCGCACGCCCGAAGGCCTGAAGTTCGCGTCGCGCCTGTGCGTGTTCGACAGCGAAATGATCCCGAACTCCATCATCTATCCGATCTGATCCCATGAGCGAAACCCAATGGACCGAGGCCGCCGGGGAAGACGGCGTGCCCGATGACGACGTGATCGGCGTGCAGGTCGCGGGCCGCGACATCGCGCTGTACAAGGTCGACGGCAGCGTCTTCGCCACCGACAACACCTGCACGCACGGCCATGCCCGCCTGTGCGACGGCTTTCTCGACGGCTACGAGATCGAGTGCCCGCTGCACCAGGGCAAGTTCGACGTGCGCGACGGCCGCGGCACCTGCGCGCCGATCACGGCCGACGTGCGCAGCTACCCGGTGCGCGTGGAAGGCGGCCGCGTGTTCCTGCAGCTCGGCGACGCCTAGCCGGCACGGGCCGGTTCATTCGCCGGAACGGGCCTTGCGCCTCGTCTTCCGGGCCGCGGGTGCGCCCTGGGCCGGGGCTTCTGCCGGCACCGCAGCCGCAGCGGTGTCGGCACTCGGCATCGCCGACGTGTCGTCGGCGATCGCCAGGATGATCTCGACCAGGCGCGCACGCTGCTCGGTCGAGAACGGCGACAGCTTCAGCATCTCCATGAACCACAGGCCTTCGGTGGCCGCGTGCACCAGCGCGGCGCGATCGAAGCCCGAATCCTTCGCGATCTCGGGGAAGCGCTGCTTCCAGTAGGCCCGGATGGGATCGGCGGACTCCTTCAGCATCGAACCGGCGGCGAGCAGCTTGGTGGTGATCTTGTCGTTGTCTCCGCTGTTGTAGACCGAGGCCAGCACATAGGCCTTCAACGCGCGGTTCGGCGAGTCGGGCAGGCGCGCCGCTTCGGCATGGCGCGCATCCGCCAGCCTCCGCGCAATGGCTTCGTTCGCAGCGGTGAGCAACTCCTCCTTGAAGGGAAAGTGATACAGCAGGCCGCCCTTGCTGACACCGGCCCGCTCCGCCACGGCATCGAGCGTCAGCGCGGGCGCACCGACCTCCTGCACCAGCGCAAGCGCAGCGTCGAGGATCTTGTCTCTCGCGCTGGGCCGTCCGCGCTTTGGCTTGTTGTTCTCGCTCTCCATCGGCTTGCTCCAAGGTTCTCAGGGGTTTACTTCGGAAATAGTTTACCGTACAGTCCAGACGGTACAGTAATTCAGTTGTTTCAGAGAGCGAGCCCCGTGAATCGATGGTCATTGAACTCCCTGCGCGGCCGACGGCCGCTGCCACGGCACCCCTGCACACGGAGGCACGCCCATGTTTGACTGGACCGTGATCGCCCGCAGTCGCGAGGACCTGCTCAACGGCTTCACCCTGACGGTGATGCTCGCGTGCCTGGCCGGCGCGATCAGCCTCGTCGGCGGCCTGCTGCTGTGCGCGGCGCGGCTCAAGGCACGCGGGCCCGTCGCCTGGGTGCTGACGGCCTATGTCGAGCTGATGCGCAACACGCCGCTGCTCATCACGCTGTATCTCATCTACTTCGGGCTGCCGATGGTGGGTTTCCAGATTCCCACCTTCACCTGCGTCGTCGTGGTGCTGGTCATGCAGCACAGCGTGTTCGTGTCGGAAGTGCTGCGCGGCGGGTTCCTGTCGGTTCCGCTCGCGCAGATCGAAGCGGGCCGCGCGCTCGGCATGCGGCCACTCGCGATCTTCCGCATCGTGCAGTTCCCGCAGGCCTGGTCGGCATCGGTGCCGGCGTTGATGTCGGTGCTGGTGCTGCTGATCCACGACACGTCGCTGGGCGCCGCCATTTCGCTGGTCGACCTGACGATGGCCGCCAAGGTGATCTCGCAACGCACCGCGGCCAGCTTCGAGCCCTTCGTCGCCATCGCGGTCTGCTATTCGATCCTGTCCTGGCTGCTGAGCCGCGCGGGCGGCTTCTTCGAGCGCCGCAGCGGCATCGCGAGGTAACGACGCCATGGAACTGACTCTTCTCGCAAAGGCTGCGCCGCTGCTCCTGCAGGCACTCGGCCAGACCCTGATCCTCGCGCTGGTGACGACCCTGCTCGCCCTGGTGCTCGGCTTCCTGATCGCCGAGGCCAGCATCGTCGGCGGCCGTGCGGTGGCCTTCGTGCTGCGCTGCGTCATCGAAGGCATCCGCGGCATTCCGCTGCTGGTGTTCGTCTTCCTCATCTACTACCTGCTGCCCAGGCTCGGCATCTTCATCGACACCTTCTATTCGGGCTGCGTGGCCTTGGCGCTGTTCTTCGCCACCTATGTCGCGGAGATCCTGCGCGGCGCGTTCCGCACGATCCCCAAGGTGCAGACCGAAGCCGGCAAGGCGCTCGGCATGGGCCACTGGAAGATCCAGATCGTCGTGCTGCTGCCCCAGGCCCTGCGCATCGCGCTGCCGGCGCTGATGAACCTCGCGGCCATCGTGATCAAGGCGACCTCCGTGGTCTCGATCATCGGCGTGTGGGAACTCACGCTCGCCACCAACGAGGCCGTGATGCGCACGCTGGCGCCCTTCACCTTCTTCATCGCCGCGCTCGCCATGTACTTCGTCCTTTGCTACGGCACCGTGCGATGCGCCGCCCTGCTCTCGAAGCGCCTGAACAGATCCCAACGGTCCTGACTCATTCACTCCACACCATGATCTCCGTTCGCAACCTTTCCAAGTCCTTCGGCGCCAACGCCGTGCTGAAGGACCTGTCCTTCGACGTCGCCAAGGGCAAGACCGCCGTCCTGCTCGGCAAGAGCGGATCGGGCAAGAGCACCATGCTGCGCTGCCTGAACCTGCTCGAGCACTGGGACAGCGGCGACGTCGAGATCGACGGCGCCGCGCTGGGCCGCGCCAGGACGCCCAATGGCGACTGGCGGCGCTGGAACTCGCGCGAGGAGGCCGAGGCGCGCCAGCGTATCGGCATGGTCTTCCAGCAGTTCAACCTGTTCCCCCACATGACCGTGCTGCAGAACGTCATGTGCGGCCCGAAGCGCATCCTCGGCAAGGACGAGGCCAGCTCGAAGAAGATCGCCCTCGAACTGCTCGACCAGGTCGGCCTGGTGGAAAAGCAGAGCGCCTACCCCGGCTTCCTGTCGGGCGGCCAACAGCAGCGCGTGGCCATCGCGCGCGCACTCGCGATGGAGCCCACGGTGCTGCTGCTCGACGAGATCACGTCGGCGCTCGACCCCGAACTCGTGGGCGAAGTGCTGGAGGTGGTGCGCGACCTGAAGCGCCGGGGGCTGACCATGGTCTGCGTGACGCACGAGATCCATTTCGCCGAGGACGTGGCCGACCAGGTCATCTTCATGGAGGAAGGCCTGGTCGTCGAGGAAGGCGCGCCCGAGGACATCCTGGCCAACCCGCGCACCGAGCGCCTGCGCAAGTTCCTCACACGCTTCCACGCCCAGAACCGCAGCAGCCGCGCACCGGCCTGAGACCGGCCGAGCCGACAGATCACCCTTCCTTCCGTTCCATCGACCAACCAAGGTTCATCATGAAGTTCCACGTATTTCGTCAATGGCTCGCCATCGCAGCCACCGTGCTGGCGGCCTGCGTCGCGCCGGCCGCCCATGCCGACAAGCTCCAGGACATCCTGAAGCGCGGCTATCTGATCGTGGGCACTACCAGCTCCACACCGCCCTTCGGTTTCAAGGACGACAAGGGCGAGCTGCAGGGCTTCGACATCGACATGAGCCGGCTCGTGGCCAAGGCGCTGTTCGGCGACCCGACCAAGATCAAGTTCGAGCTGTTGACCAACGAGGCGCGCTGGCCCGCGCTGCAGAACGACCAGGTCGACATGGTGGCGCAGTTCGCCACCATCTCGCCGTCGCGGCTGGTGCGCGTCGCCTTCACGCCGCGCTACTTCGACACCGGCATGACGGCCGCCGTGCTGAAGGATTCGAAGATCAAGACGCTGGCCGACCTCAACGACCCGAGCATCACCTTCGCCACGCTGACCGTGCCGGAGCAGATCGACCTGGCCAAGCGCATGGCGCCCAAGGCACAGATCGTGAGCTTCAGCAGCGTGGACCAGCAGGCGCTGGCGCTGCGCTCCGGCCGCGCGCAGGCCTTCCTGGTCGATCTGCCGATCGGCATGTGGTACGGCGCCACCAACGCCGAGATGAAGGTCATCCCCGAGGTGTTCGGCGGCTTCCAGAACTACGGCATCGCCTACAAGATGGGCGAGCTGCCGTGGAGCCAGTTCCTTGATGGCTTCGTCACCGACCTGACGACCGGCTACTCGTACATCGAGTACACGGCCATCTACAAGAAGTACTTCAAGATCGCGCCGCCGCCGCAGCGCAGCTACAAGATCCAGACCGCGAGCTGATCGCCTCAGGCGACCGGCCCGCGGCCGGCGCGTTCCCCTGGCTGCATCCGCGATGCCGCTTCACTCCCCTCTCCCGGAATCCACATGAACAATGTCGCGACACGCGTCGGCGATCACCTGGGCGCGATCGACACGCCCGCACTCATCCTCGAGCTCGATGCCTTCGAGCGGAACATGAAGAAGATGGCGGACTTCGCCCGGGCCGCGGGCATCCGCCTGCGCCCGCATGCCAAGACGCACCGCTGCGCCACCATCGCCATCCGGCAGATCGAACTGGGCGCCGTCGGCCAGTGCTGCCAGAAGGTCGGCGAGGCCGAAGCGCTGGTGCGCGGCGGCGTGCGCGACGTGCTGGTCAGCAACCAGGTGCTCGACATCCAGAAGCTGCGTCGCCTGGCGGGGCTGGCCAGGGAGGCGAGGATCTCGCTGTGCTTCGATGCCGTCGAGCAGGTGGACGCGGCCTCGCGCGCCGCGCAGGAATTCGGCGTCGAGCTCGGCGCACTGGTCGAGATCGACATGGGCATGTGGCGCTGCGGCGTGCCGCCCGGCGAACCGGCTGCCGTGCTGGCGCGGCACATCGCCGATGCGCCGGGGCTGCGCTTCGACGGACTGCAGGCCTACGAAGGCAAGGCGCAGCACCTGAAGACCCACGAGGAACGCGCCGAAGCCATCCGAGTGGCATCGGACGCGGTGCAGCGCAGCATCGACGCCATCCGCCAGGCCGGGCTCGAATGTCAGGTGATCGGCGGTGGCGGTACCGGCACCTTCATGTTCGAAGGCGCGTCGAAGCTGTGGACCGAACTGCAATGCGGCTCCTACGTCTTCATGGATGGCGAATACGCGGCCATCGAAGGGAGCGACGGCAAGCCGTATGCCGAATTCGAGCACAGCCTGTTCGTGCTGTCGGAGGTGATGAGCACCGCGGGCAAGGGCCGCGTCATCGCCGATGCCGGGCTCAAGTCGTACACGCTGGAAAAGGGCCTGCCGACCATCGAAGGCCATCCCGAGGCGCGACTGGTGGCCGCATCGGACGAGCACGGCACGATCGCCCTGCTCGCGCCGGACGCCCGGATTGCGCTGGGCACCAAGCTCAAGCTGATCCCCTCGCATTGCGACCCGACGGTGAACCTGCATGACGCCTACGTCTGCGTCCGCAACGGGCGCGTCGAAGCCATCTGGCCCATCTCCGCGCGTGGCGCGAGCAATTGAACAGGCGCATATCCATGGAATTTCTCGACTACCCCGACACCCTGCTGCTGATCGACGGCGTCTGGCGCGCGTCCGCCGACGGCCAGGTCATGCCGGTGCTCAACCCGGCCACCGGCCGCACGATCGGCCAGGTCGCCTGTGCCAGCCCCAACGACCTGGAACAGGCGGCGCTGGCCGCACGCAAGGGCTTCGAACTCTGGCGCGCCGTGCCCGCCGTGCAGCGGGCCATCGTCATGCGCAAGGCGGCTTCGCTGCTGCGCGAGCGTGCCGTGTCGATCGCCAGGGTGCTCACGGCCGAGCAGGGCAAGCCGCTGTCCGAAGCGACGATGGAGGTGCATTCGTCGGCCGACATCATCGACTGGTTCGCCGACGAGGGCATGCGGGTGTACGGGCGCATCGTGCCGCCGCGCAACCCCGCGATGCAGCAGCTGGTGACGAAGGAGCCGGTCGGCCCGGTCGCTGCGTTCACGCCCTGGAACTACCCGATGAACCAGGTCGTGCGCAAGCTGGCGGCGGCGCTGGCATGCGGCTGTTCGCTGCTGGTGAAGGCACCGGAAGAAACGCCGGCGTCGCCGGCGGCCCTGCTGCGCGCCTTCGTCGATGCCGGCGTGCCGGCCGGCACGGTCGGCCTGGTGTTCGGCGACCCGGCGAGGATCTCCGAATTCCTGATCGCCCACCCGCTGATCCGCAAGATCACCTTCACCGGATCGACCACCGTCGGCAAGCAGTTGGCGGCACTCGCGGGGCAGCACATGAAGCGCGCCAGCATGGAACTCGGCGGCCACGCGCCCGTGATCGTCGCGAGCGATGCCGACGTGGTGCTCGCGACGCGCTTCCTGGCGGGCACCAAGTTCCACAACGCCGGCCAGGCCTGCATATCGCCCACGCGCTTCCTCGTGCACAACAGCCTGCGCAAGACCTTCGAAGGCGCCATGGTGGGCTATGCAAGAAGCCTCAAGCCCGGCGACGGGCTGGCCGAAGGCACGACGCTCGGGCCGCTGGCCAACGCGCGCCGCGTGTCGGCCATGGAGCGCATCGTCGAGGACGCATTGCGCTGCGGCTCCACCCTGGCCACCGGCGGACAACGGCTCGGCACGGAAGGCAACTTCTTCGAACCCACGGTGCTGACCGACGTGCCGCTGACGGCGGACGTCTTCAACAACGAACCGTTCGGCCCCATCGCGGCGATCCGCGGCTTCGACGATCTCGACGAGGCCATCGCCGAAGCGAACCGGCTGCCCTATGGCCTCGGCGCCTATGCGTTCACGCGATCGATCGCCAACGCGCGCCGGATCTCGCAGGGACTCGAGGCGGGCATGGTGTGGATCAACCAGCCGCCCACGCCGTTTCCGGAAATGCCCTTCGGCGGCGTGAAGGACTCGGGCTACGGCTCCGAAGGCGGACCCGAAGCGATGGAAGCCTTCCTGTCGACGAAGACCATCTCCATGATGGCGTGAGCCGGGCGGGCTTCGCGAACCCAACGGAACCCGCGAATGCCCGCCCCCTCGCCATCACATCGATCAGCTCGCGCCGGGGATCTTGTAGCTGCGCTGCGGCGGCGGATCCATCTTGAAGTACTTCTTGTAGATGGCCGAGTACTCGATGTACGAATAGCCCGTCGTCAGGTCGGTGACGAAGCCATCGAGGAACTGCTTCCAGCGCAGCTCGCCGAGCTTGTAGACCAGGCCGTAGTTCTGGTAGCCGCCGTAGACCTCGGGCACGACCTTCAGGTCGGGGTTGGTGGCGGCGTACCACATGCCGATCGGCAGGTCGACGAACAGCGCCTGCACGCGGCCGGAACGCAGTGCCAGCGACTGCTGGTCGACCGAGCCGAAGCTCGACACCGTCGCCTTCGGCGCCATGCGCTTGACCAGGTCGATCTGCTCGGGAACCGTCAGCGTCGCGATGGTCACGGCCGGATTGTTCAGGTCGGCCAGCGCCTTGATCTTCGAATCGCTCTTGACGACGACGGTGATGCCGGTGTCGAAGTAGCGCGGCGTGAAGCCGACGCGCACCAGCCGCGACGGCGTGATGGTGGCCGAATGCGCGAGCAGGTCGACCTGGTCGTTCTGCAGCGCGGGCCAGCGGGTGTCGTTGCTGACGAGCTCGAACTTGATCTTGTTCGGGTCGCCGAACAGCGCCTTGGCGATGAGCCGGCTCATGTCGACGTCGAAGCCCTTGAGCTCGCCCGTCTCGTCCTTCCATCCGAAGGGCGGCGTGGCGCTGGTCGTGCCGACGATCAGGTAGCCGCGCTTGAGCACGTCGTCCAGCTTGTCGGCGTGGGCGAGCAAGGGTATCGCGCCGGTGAGCACGATGGCGAACGCGCCGACGGCGCTGTGTAGTTGCATGAATCTCATGGAGGAACTTCAAGTGGGGAATCGGAGAATGAATTGTTCGATCCATCGCCTGCGCCGTCTCTTTCGATCGTGCGGTGCGGTGCGACGGCTTTCGCAATCGTGCGCGGGTGCACGGCCGTGACGCAGCCGCTGGCCGCGCCTGGCGCCGCGCACCGGGTGCCATCGGCGTCGCCGCACGTGCGGCTGTCGATCCTGAACATCGCGGGCGCCGAGTACGCGGTGGCGCCCATGGAAAGCCTGCGCATCTGCCTCAACATCGGGCCGGCGTTCAGCACCGAGACGGACGGCCCGGGCGCGAACGGCGCCGTGCTCTGCCGCCAGAACGATCTGCTGATCACGCCGCCGGACCTCGCGCTGCGGCACAGGCATGCGCCCGCGCACATCGCGGGCGTCCCGCGCGTGCCGCCGACCGCAAGGCTCGTCGTGTTCGTGATTTCGCTGGAGTTGCTGGCCGCCTGCTGCGCCGAGCGCGGCATCCGCAGCCGCGACCTGCTGATGGCGCACCAGGCGATTCCGCCCAACGGCGCGCTGCTGTCGCTGGCGCAGGCGCTGCTGGCGGACCTGGGCGACGGCAGCCCCGATGGCGCGGGAGAAACGGAGTTCCTGGCGAAGGCCTTGCTGGCACGCATCGCCAGGCAGCTGAGCGCATCGCCACAGCCAGCCGCCGAGCCCGACGCCGTGGCCGCCGTTCAATGCCACATCGAGGCGAACCTGGCGTCGCCTCTGCTGCTCGCGGACCTGGCCGCGATCGCCGGCATGAGCCAGTTCCATTTCTGCCGGGTGTTCCGCGATGCGATGGGCAAGTCGCCGCACCAGTACATCCTGCACGCCCGCGTGCAGCAGGCATGCCGGCTGCTGTGCACCATCGAACGGCCTGGCGCCAGCGAGAGGAGCATCCTCGATGTGGCGCTGGCCTGCGGCTTCGGCTCGTCGAGCCATTTCGCGACACAGTTCAAGCGCCATATGGGGCAGTCGCCGCTGCAGTGGCGCGCCGGCCATCGCTGACGACGCCATGCCGGCCGCGCACTCAGCGCAGGCTGCACAGGGCGGCCGCCAAGGCCTCGAGCTCCGCCGGCGTGTTGAAGTAGTGCGGCGATGCGCGCAGCACCGTCGGCAGGTGCCGGGCCAGGTGATCGAGCAGCGCACTCGACGGCTTCGAATGGCTGACATTGATGCCGGCGCGCAGCAGTTGCAGGTTGACTGCGGCGGCGTCGTGCGAGCGTACCGAGAACGACACGATCGCGGACAGCTCGCGCCCGGCATCGTGCAGCTCGACGCCCGGAACATCGCCCAGCAACTCGCGCAGCGTCGCGGCCAGCGCACGGCAGCGCACTTCGGCCTCTTGCAGCCCGACTGCGAGCGCATAGTCGACCGCGGTGCCCAGCCCGAGGCGTGCCGCGTAGTTGTTCTCCCAGCTTTCGAAGCGGCGCGCATCGGGGCGCAGTTCGTACCGGTCGGGCGCCACCCACACCGCGCCGAAGTGGTCGATCATCGGCGGCTCCAGCGTGAGGAGCAGCGGCTTGCGCACATAGAGAAAGCCGGTGCCGCGCGGGCCGCGCAGGAACTTGCGCCCGGTCGCCGACAGCATGTCGCAGCCGAGCCGCTCGACATCGATCGGTGTCTGTCCGACGGCCTGGCAGGCGTCGAGCAGATAGGGAATGCCGTGCGCGCGCGCGATCCGGCCGACCTCCTCCGCGGGATTGACGAGGCCGCTGTTGGTCGGCATCCAGGTGATGGCGATCAGCCGCACCCGGGCGTCGATCATGCATTCGAGCGCAACGGGGTCGAGCACGCCGTCCGCATCGTCGGGAATGACGTCGATCGTCACGCCCGTCCGCTTCGCCACCTGGAGAAACGCGACGTAGTTGGCCGCATATTCCGCACGCGCCGTGAGTATCCGGTCGCCCGCCTTGAAGCCGAGCGCATAGAAGGCCATCTGCCAGGCCACGGTCGCGTTCTCGGTCAGCGCGATCTCCGACGGCGAGGCGCCGATCAGCCGGGCCACGCTGCCGTAGACAGCGTCCAGCTCGGCCGATGCCTCGTAGGCCGCTTCGTAGCCGCCGATGTCCGCCTCGCGCTGCAGGTGGGCGACCATCCTGTCGAGCACCGGGCGTGGCATCAAGCCCGCACCGGCGTTGTTGAGATGGACGCGGTGCGCGACGCCCGGCGTGTCGGCGCGCAGCCTGTGCAGGTCGAAGGGCATGTGCTTCACTTCTTCGCCACGTCGAGCAGGATGCGATACACCCAGTCCGTGCCTTCGTACAGCGAGCGCACGGCAATGCGTTCGTCGTGGCCGTGCATGCCCTTGAGAATGTCCGCATCGAGCGGATACGGGTAGATCCCGTACACGGGCACGCCCCGCTCGCGCCACGCCACGGCGTCCGTGCCGGCCTCGAACAGCACCGGCACCGTCTGCGCCTGCGGCCAGATCAGCGCCGCGTTCTTCTGGAGCGACTGGTAGAGCTCGGTGGACGTCGACGATTCGGGGGTCTTCGACTTCGCGAGGTAGTAGTTGCGCGTGGCCTCCTGCGAAGCCGGGGTTGCGAAGTCGACGATGACGGAGTCGTCGTGCACCACGCGCTTCAATTCGTCGATCAACTGGTCGGTCGTGGCACCGGGCAGCAGCCGGGCATTGATGATCGCCTCGGCCTCGCCGGGGATCACGTTCGCGGCCTGGCCGGACTTGAACATGGTGATCGCCAGGGTGTTGTGCATCAGCGCGCGCAGCAGCGGCGCATCGGCCGCCTTGGCCTTGAGCAATTCGCGCTCGCCTTCGGCCTGGGTGCGGGCATCGGCGCCGGCCAGGATCTTGTCGATGCCCCGTGCGACCGGGCCGGGGCTCTGCTTCGCCAGCGCGGCGAGGTAGGCGCGTGTCTGCGGAATCAGCTGGACACCCGGCTCGTAGACCGACAGCTTCTCCAGTGCGGCGATCAGCTTGCCGTTGGCGGTCTCGTTCGATGGCAGCGGGCGTGACGCGTGGCCCACCGGGCCGTTGGTGCGCAGTCGCAGCACGACGGACATCTTCTCGACGGTCGTGACATTGACCTGCCGCACGACGCCCGCCGCGTCCTGCAGGATGTAGCCGCCTTCGTTGAGGGCGAACTCCGCGTCCATCCTGTCCCAATGGTCCTTGGCGAGCCAGGTGGTGTTGTACTGGCCCTGTTCCTCGTCGGCCTCGGCCAGGAAGATCACGTCGCGCGCCAGCGGCACCTTCTGCTCGGCGAGCCGCATGACGGCACGTGCGAAGACGGCCATGCCGCCCTTGAAGTCCATGGCGCCGCGACCGTAGACGAAGCCGTCCTTCTCGATGCCCTCGAACGGCGGCACGCTCCACTTGTCGCGCTCGACCGGCACCACGTCGGCATGGGCCGCCACCAGCACCGGTTTCTTCGACCCATCGCCTTTCAGGCGTGCGATGAAATGGACGGCCTTGCCGTTGGGCGCGGGAATGACGTCGATCTGAACACCCAGCGGTTCGAACTGCGTGCGCAGGAAGACAGCCAGCGCGGCCGTGTCGCCGGAAGGATTGGAGGTGTCGAAGCGGATGAGCTGCTTGAGCAGCGCCACCGTCTTGGCGCCTTCGACGTCCGCGGATGGATCCGGCGACACGGTCTGCGCGCCCGCCGGCCCGGCCAGGGCGAGCGAAAGGACGAAGGACAGGACGAGAGGGGCGGCGTGGTGACGGGTGAAGCGTGGGAGACGCACTGGAGGCTTTCTGGCGGATGTAGGGCGGAGGTGGGGCGGAGGTCGTGCAGGAAGTGCGCATCCGATTGTTCGAATACCGCGTGCATGCGTCTTTCAGATTCATGCGCCGCGGATCGGCTTTTTCATGGAACCTGCCCGCTCCCGCGCGGCCCGCACGTTTGCGAAGAATCGCGGGCTCGCACGCAGGAAACGGAAGGACGCGCGTGAGTCCGCCTCACAGAATTCCCGTCGAGCGGCGAGCCCCGGCTTCGCGCCGTGTCCGCCGACATCCCATCGACCGTCTTCTCCAGGAGTCCTCACTCAGGTGTATCCACGACAGGCTTGCGAGCCTCGGCATCAGCCTGCCCCCGGTGTCCGTTCCCGCTGCCGCCTATGTCCCGTTCGTGCAGACCGGCAAGCTCGTCTTCCTGTCGGGCCATCTGGCCAAGAAGGACGGCAAGGTCTGGGTCGGCCAGCTCGGTGCCGACCTGCAGACCGACGAAGGCAGGCAGGCGGCACGCGCCGTCGCGATCGACCTGCTCGGCACGCTGCATGCGGCCATCGGCGACCTGGATCGGGTCCGGCGCATCGTCAAGCTGATGAGCCTGGTGAACTCCACCGGCGCCTTCACCGAACAGCATCTGGTGACCAACGGCGCCAGCGAACTCCTCGCCGAGGTCTTCGGACCCGAGCGGGGCGCGCATGCGCGCAGTGCCTTCGGCGTGGCGCAGATACCGATGGGCGCCTGCGTCGAGATCGAGTTGATCGCGGAGATCGACTGACCGCCTAGGACGCAATGAACTCGGAGGGCGGTCGCCCCAGGCGCTTGCGGAACATCGTGGAAAACGCACTCGGGCTGTCATAGCCCAGCTCCAGCGCGACGGCAGTCACCGACTGGCCGCTGGCCAATCGCGTCAAGGCGGCAAGCAGGCACGCCTGCTGCCGCCAGTCGCCGAAAGCCATGCCGGTCTCGGCACGGAAGAAGCGGCTGAAGGTGCGCTCGCTCTGGTGCAGCGCCGATGCCCAATCGCGCGGCGAGTCGTGCACGCGGGGTTGGTAGAGGAATGCCGTGCACAGGGCGACGAGGCGCGGATCGCGCGGCAGCGGCGCGAAGAAGGGCTGGGTCTCGGCGCGGGCCACCTCGTGCAGCAGCAACGCCATCAGCGCGCCGTCGCGCCCGCGCTTGTCGTAGACCGCAGGCACGTCGATGGCGTCCATCAGCAGATGGCGCAGCAACGGCGACACCTTCAGCACTTCGCATTGCACGCCGGTGCGCGGCGCATCGGCCGGCTCGATGTACAGGCTGCGCGTGCTGACACCCACCATGCGCACCCGGTGAGGCTTGCCTGCCGGAATCCAGACGCCGCTGTGCGGCGGCACGACCCAGGCACCGTCGTGGGTGCCGACCTCCATCAAGCCGGTCGCGCCGTACAGGAGCTGGGCGCGGCGGTGGCTGTGCGTCTCGAGCAGGGTGCCGGGCGCGTAGTCGGTACCGATCGCGAGGACCGGCCGCGGCGTGGCGTCGAGTTCGGAGAGCGGAACGTTGCGCATGAAGGCGATCTTGGCCGAGATGCGAGGATTGTTGACCAATCGCCGCAGGCGCGCCACGCGCCGGCTGCCTATCCTGAGCCCTTCAATAAGGGTTTCTCGATGCAGTTCTATTTCCTGCTGGCCGCATGCGGATGCATGGCCGGCGTCACCACGGTGCTGTTCGGTTTCGGCGGCGGCTTCGTCGTGGTGCCGGTGCTTTATCGGCTGCTGCTCGGCGTCCACGGCCAGGGCAGCGTGATCGGCCAGTCCGCCATGCAGATCGCCGTCGCGACATCGACCTGCGTGATGATCTTCGGTGCGCTTCTGGCCACGCTGCGGCATCGACGCGCGGGCACGCTGGACTGGGCGCAGATCAGGCCGCTGCTCGGTCCCATCGGTGTCGGCTCGGTGCTGGGCGCGCTGGCTGCGACGGCGGTGTCCGGCGAATGGCTGCGCCGGGCTTTCGCGGCGTACCTGGCGCTGACGATTCTCGACTGCGTATTGCGGCCGGGCTTCCTGTCGAAGCCGGCGCCCGGCGGACCGCCGTCGCGCATGCGCACCAGCCTGTCGGGCATCGTCGTGGGCACCGTGGCCGCCTTCCTGGGCGTGGGCGGCAGCGTGATGACGGTGCCCCTCATGCGGCGCCGCGGCATCGAGATGAGCCGCGCGACCGCCATGGCCAACCCACTCTCGTTGCCCGTGGCGCTGGCCGGCACCGCCACCTATGTGGCCTTGGCTTTAGCCTCGGGCTCGACGCCGTCGCCTGGTGCCTGGCATGTGGGCCATGTCGACGTGCGGGCCTGCGCCGCGCTGGTGGGCGGCTCCTGGATCGGGATCCGCATGGCTGCGCCCTGGATCGGCAGGATTCCCGACCGCGTCCATGCCAAGGTCTACCTGGGATTGTTGACGGCCGTCCTGCTCGCGATGGTGGTGCGCTGATCGCTCCCGCCGCCTGCGTGCGGACGGCCGCTATGGCGCGACCTTGCCCTGCACCTGCGTCTTGAAGCCGCGGTTGTTCTCGAATGCCACGTTCACGGTCGGGCCGTCGAAGCGCAGGGTGTAGACCGACACGTCACCATCGCTCAGCGCACGCGAGATGATCCGGAAGCTCTGCGCATCCAGCCAGTCGCCCTTGGTCGCGACGGGAGCGCTGCCACCCGTGACACGGAAGTAGCCATCGAGGCCGATCCGCCCCGTGACCGGCTTGCCCGGCGCGCCGGGGCGACCGTTGGCGACGAGTTCGTACGTGGCGTTCTCCGGGCTCAGGTCGAGCACCAGGCTCTTCACGCCCAGCAGGTTGCGGTCGAACTGCCATGTCTTGCGCGAGATGCTGGCGGCCAACGCGGGCGCTGGCGTCACGGGACTTGCCTTTTCAACGGCCGCGTCGCGGACGCGCTCCGTCAGCAGCGCCTTCGCATCGCCGTTCTCAGGCAAGGGCCCGGGCGACCGCACCGACGCGGTGATCCTGTCGACCAGGGTCATCATCGGATAGTTGCGGCGACCCGTGACCACCGCGACGACATCGACGTCGGGCAGCACGACGATCAGCTGCCGGTTGAACCCCACCATCATGTAGGCGCGCTTTGCCGGAATCGTCCACCATCCGTTGGCATAGCGAAAGGCCGGCGCGGTGCCGAAGCCCATGTCGACCGATGCCTGGAACACCTGTTCGACCCAGGCTGCGGGAAGCAGTTGGCGCCCATCCCACTGGCCATTGCGCAGGTAGAGATAGCCGATCTTCGCCATGTCGCGCGGATGCAGGTAGAGGCCCCATCCGCCGATCTCGATGCCCTGCGGGTCCTTGTTCCATCGAACGTCCTGGATGCCCAGTGGCCCGAACAGCCGCTTCCGTGCATAGGCCAGCGTGCTGCCGCCGGTCTTCTTGGCCAGGATGGCCGACAGCAGATGCGGGTTGCCGCTGTTGTAGTTGAAGTGGCTGCCGGGCGCAGCCGCCATGGGACGGTCCAGGACGAAGCCCTGCCAGTCGCTGCTGCGGCCCAGTTGCAGCATGGTTTCCGGCACGGAGTCGTCGAGTTTTTCCTGCCAGTCGAAGCCGGATGTCATGTCGAGCAGGTGGCCCAGCGTCAGCGCCTTCTTCGACGCGTCGAGGTTGGCGATGCTGCGGTCCGCAAAGAAGTCGAGTACCGGCGCCTCGCGCGAGGCCAGCAGGCCGTCCTGGATCGCCATGCCCGTGAGCGTGCCGATGACGCCCTTGGTCGTGGAGTTCACGGCGTGCTCGAGGTCGGCACGGAACGGCGCGTAGTACGCATCGACCACGAGCCTGCCATGGCGGGTGACGAGCAGGCTGTCCATGGCATTCGTCCGGCCGAATTCGACGAGTTCCGCGAGCGCCGCCGAGTCCATGCCCTGCGCCTCGGGCGTGCTCTCGGTCCAGGCGGCCGTCGGCCAGACCACAGCCTCTTCGGCCCTCGCGCACGGCCACGCCTGCACGACCAACAAAGCGCAGACGGCAGACCGTGCGGCCGACCATGTTCTTCGTACCAGGCACATCGTCGATCTCCGAGTTGATTGCCCGGGATGATAGGGACAGGCGGTCCGGGCCCGGGCCGGCGCGCCGGGTTCGTATGGCACGATCGAACGCATGCACGCGCCGTCACGCCGAATTCCCTACCGCACCTGGCCGGGTGCACTCTCGGTCCTCGCGGCGATCGGTTTCTATGTCGGCGCGCTGACGTTCTGGGACAAGCACACGCCCGGCAGCCGGACGCTGGTCGCGGGGCAGACCGTGACGCTCGGGCCGGCGCGCTTCGTGCCGGCACCCGGTTGGGAAATGGACGTGGCCCGTTCGAAGGCAGGCAGGTCGCTGATGCTGTTCAAGGGCAGCCACACCTTCCTCGTCACGACCGGGCCATGGGCCGGCGGCCCGGACGGGCCGATGCTGCGGCAGCAGCGGCTCATGGAGCGCGGCCAGGGGTTGCGCATCGATGGCGACGTGTCGGACTTCGTCAACGGCTGGGGCATGCAGGGCATGACCTTCTCGTATTACGGGCCGACGCTGGCGGGCCGCTTCTGGCAGGTGGTGGACCTGCAGCGGCAGGCGCTGCTGCAGGTCAACTTCTACGGCGCCAACGACGGCCTGACCGACGCGCTGATCGAGGCCCGAACCATGCTGGAGTCGATGGACCTGGGGGCACCGCTGTGAACCCGATCGTGTTCGAGAAGGACGGCCACGATGCCTGGCCGGTCGGCACCGACTCGTTCTTCCAGCCCCACCGCGCCGCCTTCTGGCTGCTGACCGCCTTGATCGTCAATGGCCTGTTCTACATCGTCCAGACCTTCTCGATGGGGTTCCGCGTGGTGCCCGTCACCGCCTTCCTCGGGCTGCTGGTGTGGGGCATCTACACGCTGGCCTTCTTTCTCGTCTTCCGCACACTCGACCTGCTGGAACAGCATCCGCCGGAGGCCTATCTGCTCGCCTTCGCATGGGGCGGGCTCGGCGCGGTCTATTTCGCGGCGCCGGCCAACGCCGCCATCCAGAGCCTGTGCGCCAAACTGGTGTCGCCGGAGTTCGTCGCCGTCTGGGGACCGGCGATCGCGGGTCCGATCACCGAAGAGTTCCTGAAGCTCGCCGGCGTCATCCTGGTGATCCTGGTCGCGCGCAACCAGTTTCAGACCTACCTGTCGGTCCTCATCGTCGGCGCCATGGCGGGGCTGGGTTTCCAGGTCATCGAAAACCTCGGGTCCACCGTGAGCGCCTCGATGAGTTTTCCGCTCGAGAACCAGGTGTATCCGGTGCTGGTCAACCTGCTCACGCGCGGTCTTCTCAGCGGGCTGTGGAGCCATGCGGCGTACACCACCATCGCGTCCTTCGGTGTCGCCTGGTTCCTGCTGCATGCGGAGCGGCCGATGGCCGTCCGGATCTGTTTTGCGTTCTTCTGCTTCGCGCTGGCCTGGGCGATGCACTTCGCGTGGAACGCACCATGGCTGGAAGACCTGTTCGATGGCGGCTATGGCGAGATGGCCATCCTGCTGTTCATCAAGGGCATTCCCGCGCTGATTGCGACGGCGATTTTCTGGCGTGTGGCCGCCCGTGAAAACGGCGCCTACCTGCATGTGCTGGCCGCCTATTTCGTGCCGGAGCGCGACTTGATCCGCGACGACGAATGGGTCCGCCTGGGTGCGCCTCTGGCCCGGTACAGGGCGCGCAGGGAAATCGGGTACGCATTCGGACTGCGCGCCCGGCGGTTGAAAGCGCAACTGCAGCGCGAACAGATGCGGCTGATCCGCAAGGCCGGCACCTACGGACGCGGCGCGCAGACGCTGCGCCACGACATCGCGATCCGGCGGCTGCGTGCCGAACTCGATCCGCTCATCCGGGCGCAGCCATGAGGAGCGGTGCATGCAAGGCCCGTTGACATCGTTCTTCTGGAGCGGCGACACGCTACGCAGCCGGAGCGTGAGCGACGTCGTGCTGTCGGACACGCTCGCCGTGCCGCCGCCGCCGGACCGGCTCACCGCCGACTGGGCGCGAGACATTGCCGAACGCCTCGACCTGGCGCCCGGCGACGTCGAATCCTTGCCGCTGGCGCGAGCCCGCATGCGCTGGCCCGACTACCGGCGCTGCTTGCAGGCGGTTTCCGAGTGGACGCAAGCGCTGGGGTTGGGCGACGTGCTCGCACACGCCGAGGTCGCGCTCATGGCCTGCCGCGGTGCCCGCTATCACCACGACGGCGGGCAGTACGGCGGCGCGGCCTTCTGCAATCTCTTCCTGAGCGAAGACTGCGGACTGGACCTGCACTTCCCTGTGTCGGGCCATCGCCTGCCGCTGACCCGCGGCACGGTGGTGATCTTCGACACCGGACAGCCGCATGCCGTGATCCGGCGCGACCGTAGCGGCTTCGACGCGGCCGACTTTCAGATCCGCGAAGACTGTACGCAGGTGTTCCTGACATGGGAGCTCGCCATCGAGGACGCGAGCCTGGCCCGTGCGCTTCGCGTGGTCTTCGATACGAACCCGGTGGACGCAGCGCAGCCCGACCAGGCGCAGCTGTGGCTGGACGGCGCGCCGGCCGCCCTGTGCACGGATTCGGGTCGGTGGCTTTCCGGGGGGCAGTGAATTCGACAACGCCCGCCAGCGCCGCTAGCATCGCCGCGCATGCACACGCTGTCCCTCTTCGAAGAACCCCGGCTCGACGCCCATGGCCCGGCCTTCGAATCCTGGCTCGATGAGCAGCAGGCGCTCGGCCTGCTCCAGCGCCCGGCGTCCATCCAGGTCTACCGCGACATGTGGGGCGGCTTCACCGCGTGGTGCCTCGGGCAGTCGCCTGCGGTCACGCTGGCCGACCTCAGCGTCGACGACCTGCAGGCCTTTCAGGCCGCGCGCACAGGCAAGAAGAGCGCCGACCTGTCCCTCTCGCCGCGGCATGCGCTGCGCCTGCTGCGGCTGATCGACCGCGTGCTGACCCATCTGGCGGCAGAACGCGGTGAGCCGCCCAACACCGCCGCAGCCGACTGCATCGCCGCACAGCCAGAGGTGCGTTTCGCCGAAGCCGCCAATGCCGATCCATCGCCCGAGTACCTGTCGGTCGCGGAAGCTCGCCACCTGATCACCTTCCTGTCGAGTGCGCGTCCGCGTCCGTCGCGCTCAGGCATGCCGCGCGATGCGCATGCGTCGTTGAGCTGGCAGGTGCTGCGCAACCGGGCGTCCGTGGCGCTGCAGCTGGGTGCCGGGCTGACGCCGGCGGACGTCCGTGCGCTGACGCTCGAATCGCCGACCAGCCGCGGCGGCCAGGTGCGCGACCGGCCCTGGAAGGTCAGCGTGCCGGGCAACGGCAATGCGCCCGGCCGCGAGACGCCGATCGCGCCGTGGGCCGGCGAATTGCTGCACCACTGGCTGCATGTGCGCACCGAGGCATGCATTCCAGGGCCGCACCTGTTTCCGTCGACGCGCAGCGGCAAGCCCTGGAGCAAGAACGGGCAGTACCTGTCGGCCAAGGGCGTGCTGGAGGAAGCCGCCGTCGACAGCCGCGACGGCGGCTCGTTCCGGCTGCGTCACACCTTCGCGTTGCGTCAGCTGCGCCGCGGCACCTCGCCCGAGCAGGTTGCCCGATGGCTCGGCATCGAGCCCGAGGCGATGTCGCGCTACGACCGGCTCGTGGCCGCGCCTGAAGACGTGGTCTGAGCCGTGCGCGTGCCCGGCATGCGGGTCCGCGGCAGGCGGCGTCTCAGCCGCGCCACTCGCGGACGTAGTCCTGCGCGTCGGGACGGACCGGTGCCGCGGTCTGCTCCTTGGCCGTGCCCACGTACAGGAAGCCGAGCAAGCGTTCGTCGTCAGCGAGCCCGAGACCCGCATGCACCCGGGCGTCATAGCTGTTGACGCCGGTGGCCCAGAAGCCGCCATAGCCCAGCAGATGCAGCGCGTTCAGCATGTTCATCGCAGCCGCACCGACGGCCAGAAGCTGCTCGCCCTCGGGCACCTTGTGCGGAGCGCGTATGTGCGCGCACAACGCGATCAGCATCGGCGCCGCCATGGCCTTGGCGCGGAAGCGCTCGCCGTCATCGCCTGGGTCGCGTTCCCGTGCGGCCTTCACAAAAACCTCGCCCAACGCGGCCCGCGCAGCGTCGCGGATCAACACGAAGCGCCATGGCCGAAGTTGGCCATGGTCGGGCGCACGCAGCGCCGCCCGGAAGACCAGCGCAAGTTCTTCGTCATCGGGCGCGGGTGCGACCAGCGGCCAAGGCGAACGGCGTTCGAAGAGAAGTTCCAGCGCCTGCCGGCCGGTGGATGAGGAAATGGAAGAAGGCAATTGCATGACGATGTTTCTGGGCGCCTGCCGGCGAGACGGATCGGGCGCTCAGCGCGGACGGCCGAACACCGTCACCACGTAGTCGGCCATCTCGAAGCCCTGCCCGTGCGCAATGGCTGCGAGGCGCGCCTCGATCTGCGGATCGAAGAACTCATGCACAGCGCCGTCGGTCATCGAAACCAGATGCCCGTGGTGCTGTTCGCCGTCGTTGAGCTCATAGACCGCGCGACCCGCGCCGAGCTGGCTCTTCTTCAGCAGGCCGGCCTGCTCGAACTGCGCCAGCACGCGGTACACGGTCGCCAGGCCGAGATCGATGCCCAGCAGCACCATCTGCCGATAGACGTCTTCCGCCGCAAGATGGCGTTGTGCGCTGCGCTCGAAGAGTTCCAGCACCTTCATCCGGGGCAAGGTCGCCTTCAGACCGGTGTGCTTGAGTTTGTCGACGTGCTCCATGCGGCTGGCGGGCGGGAAAGCGTTGAGGACCGCGGGCCGCGGCAAGAGGTGGGGAAAAAATGCATGGCTGGCCGGAGAACCGATGGCTAGCAAAAAACGACCTTGGAGACCGTTGAGAGTCTCGGGTCGCCCCACGATGAAACTGGTGAGAGGCGGAACGCTGGGTCACGCCTTCTCGATGGACCGAATCATACATCAAATGAGAATACATCTCATTTAATTTGAAATTCTTTTGGATTTTTTTACGGTTGCCCAGGAAACGAGGTCGATGGTCGCCTGAACGGACCGTAGACGAAAGTTTGCTTTTTCTTCCATACGATGCCAGACACCGGTGCCGAAGATTTTGACCAACCGTTATGATCGACAGCTGTTTAGACACGTAACGCGGGCAACGAATTCTCGAAGGCATGGACGACTCACCCGAGGCCATCAGCCAGGACATCGACCTGATCAGTCGCATAGGCGCTGTGCCGTCGCTGCTCAAGCTCATTTGCAGCAACACAGGCATGGGCTTTGCCGCTGTAGCCAGGGTGTCCGACACCAGCTGGACCGCCTGCGCGGTCGAGGACCACATCGGCTTCGGATTGATGCCTGGCGGCCAGCTCGAAGTGCAGACGACGCTGTGCTTCGAATCGCGCGCACTGCGTGCGCCCATCTACTTCGACCACGCGAGCCAGGACCCGGTGTACGCCGGCCACCATACGCCGCGCATCTACAACATCGAGAGCTATATCTCCGTGCCGATCGTTCGGCCTGACGGGCGTTACTTCGGCAATCTCTGCGCGATCGATCCGCGCCCGATGTCGGTGTCGGAACCCAAGACCGTGGCCATGTTCGAGAGCTTCGCCGACCTGATCGGTTGCCAGCTCGAGATTGAAGAGCGGCAGCGGGAGACCGAACTCGCGCTGGTCGACGAGCGCGCGACGGCGGAGATGCGGGAACAGTTCATTGCGGTGCTGGGCCACGACCTGCGCAATCCGCTGTCGGCGCTCAGCACGCTGGGCGAATTGTTTGCACGGCGCGTCTCCGAGCCGGAGATCGCGCGCGCAGGCGAGCAGATCCGCACCACGACGCGCCGGATGGCCGGACTGATCGACGACGTGCTGGATTTCGCGCGTGGACGCACCGGTGCCGGCTTCGAAGTGACCAAGACCGAGGTGTCGAACCTCGCCGCCTCGCTCAGCGAAGTCGTCCTGGAACTGCGCAGCGCGCACCCAGGACGCAACATCATCGAGAACATCCACATCGAGGGCACGGTCTGGTGCGACTGCGCGCGCATCCAGCAGTTGCTGTCGAACCTGCTGGCCAATGCGCTGACGCACGGCGCGCATGACACGCCCGTGGTGATCGAGTCCTGGACGAAGCAGGGCTGGCTGGTGCTGTCGGTGGTGAACGGCGGCGAGCCGATCAGCGCAGAGAACATGGCCCGGATCTTCGAGCCCTACTGGCGGCCGGCCACCACGCAGGTCCGCGAGGGCCTTGGCCTGGGGTTGCACATCTGTTCGCTGATCGTCAAGGCGCATGGCGGCACGCTGCAGGTCAGCTCGACGGCCGACCTCGGCACGCAGTTCGTTGCGCGCATCCCGGCCATTCCAGGTATTGCAGCCATCGCCTGAGCGCCAGGCGCTCGCTCAGGTTCGCGCATCGACCGTGCCGTGGAGCACGCCGTCGAACAGCCAGAGCGTCTGCCAGGCAAAGGCCTGCATGTTGACCGCGCGCCGCGTGTCGCCGGTTTCGATGGTGCGCGTCGCCGGCGCGTGCTCTCCCGCGACAGCCACGCAGACATGGCCCGGCGCGTCGCCATAAGGGCTCGGCGACGGTCCGGCAGCGCCGCTTTCGCCCAGACCCCATGTCGCGCGATGGATGTCTCGGATACGGCCCGCAATGAGCGCCGCATACGGTTCGGTTTCGGCGCGCAGGCCGACCATGTCGTCGGCACCCAGATCGAGTAGCCCGCGAAAGGCATGGCGCGTGTACACGACGGCACCGCCACGAAAGAACGCAGAAGCACCAGGCACCGCCAGCAGCGCGGCAGACACCAGCCCGCCCGCCGAGGACTCGGCGACCGCGACGGTCTGCTGGCGTTCACGCAGGGTGGCGCCGATGCGCTCGGCCAGCTGATCGAGCGATGGGGGGCGGGTCGAGTCGGTCATTGGGATGTCTCGGTTTTCAACGGCAGCCAGGAGACTACCTTGGAAAGCACCAGGGCCATGCCCCCACACTGGCGCCGCCGCCGATTGGACGATATGATTCATATATATTTCATATACGAATCATCCATCACGACCAGCACCATGGGCATTGTCAAGATTTCAGATCTCATGCATGAGAACCTCCGGGTGGCGGGCAACGCGCTCAGCCGCTCGATCAACGCGCAGGCGGAACACTGGATGCGCATCGGCATGCTGGCCGAGCTTCATCCCGGACTGCAGCACAGCGACATCTGCCAGTTGCTGATCCGCGCCGAGCAGGCCGGCGGCTTCGATCTCACGACCGTGTCGGCGCTGCCTCGCGGCAAGTTGCCGATGGTGGCGGCCGCTTCCAGGGAGGTGCACGCATGAAGAGCAGTGTGCTGACAAGGTCGCCCGCCGAGATCGCCATGTCGCGCGCCGCCGGCCGGCTTGCAGCGGACGTGCTTGTCATGATCGGCGAATACGTGAAGCCGGGCGTCACCACCGAGGAACTCGACCAGCGTTGCCACGACTACATCGTCGAGGTGCAGGGCGCGATTCCCGCCAACGTCGGCTACCAGGGCTATCCGAAAACCGTCTGCACCTCGGTCAACCACGTGGTCTGCCACGGCATTCCATCGACCCAGCGCGTGCTCAAGAAAGGCGACATCCTGAACATCGATGTCGCCGTGATCAAGGATGGCTGGTTCGGCGACACGAGCCGGATGTACTACGTCGGCGAACCGAGTCCGCTTGCACGCCGGCTGGTCGACACGACCTACGAAGCGATGCGCGCCGGCATCCGCCAGGTGCGTCCTGGCGCCACGCTCGGTGACATCGGCCACGCGATCCAGACCGTCGCCCACCGCGAGCGGTTCAGCGTGGTACGTGAGTATTGCGGGCATGGCATCGGGCAGATCTACCACGATGACCCGCAAGTCCTGCACTACGGCCAGCGCGGCGAGGGCCTGCGGCTCGAGGCCGGCATGATCTTCACGATCGAGCCGATGCTCAACGCGGGCAAACGCGAGACCCGCCAGCTGCCGGACGGCTGGACGGTCGTGACACGCGACCACTCGCTGTCGGCCCAGTGGGAACACATGGTCGCCGTGACGGACAACGGCTTCGAAGTGCTGACGCCCTGGCCCGAGGGCACGGGCGCCTATCCCGCGATCTGAGCGGCCCGCATCGCTATTTCAGATAGGACCGCAGCGCAGAAACGACCGCGTCGAGATCGCGGCTGCGCGTGGCCTCGTCAATCTCGGGGTCGCCGAGATGCTCCCGGATATGGCCTTCCAGCACTTCGGCCATCAGCCCGTTCACGGCACCGCGCACGGCCGCGATCTGCTGAAGGATGGCCAGGCAATCGCCTTCTTCGCTGAGTGCGCGCTCGAGCGCATCGGCTTGTCCCTTGATGCGACGCACGCGTGTCAGCAGCTGCTTTTTCCCTGTGATCGTATGTGCCATCGTGGCATTTTAGGCCACGGGAATATACTGGGGTACAGTATCCAGAAGCAGTTGAAATCCATTCATGCAGACCCCTTCCGCAGCCCACGCCTGGCAACACACGCACGTCTTCGACGAAGGCAACCCGCTCGCCGAGCGCAACACCCTGTGGGCGGTGGTGTTGACAGCCGTGATGATGGTGGTGGAGATCGTCGGCGGCTGGACTTTCAACTCGATGGCGCTGCTGGCCGATGGCTGGCACATGAGTTCCCACGCGCTGGCGCTCGGGCTTGCCGTGATCGCCTATGCCGCAGCGCGGCGGCTGGCGGGCGACGGCCGCTTCGCTTTCGGGACCTGGAAGATCGAGGTACTGGGCGGTTACAGCAGCGCGATCGTGCTGGCCCTCATCGCCGCATTGATGCTGTTCCAGTCGGCCGAGCGGCTGATCTCGCCGACGGCGATCCACTACGACGAAGCCATCGCGATCGGTATCGCCGGATTGGTCGTCAACCTGATCTGCGCCTGGCTGCTGCGCGGCAATCACGATCATCACCACCACGGCGATGGTCATGCCCATCATCACGACACACATGCACACGCACATGACGATGGGCACGCGCACGGTCACGATGACCTGAACCAGCGCGCGGCCTACATCCACGTGGTGACCGACGCAGCGACCTCGGTGCTCGCGATCGTCGCGCTGATCGGCGGCAAGCTGTGGGGGGCGGATTGGCTCGACCCGGTCATGGGCATCGTCGGCGCAGTGCTGGTCGCGTACTGGGCGTACGGACTGCTGCGTGAGTCGGGCCGCGTGCTGCTCGACGCGGAGATGCACGCGCCCGTGGTGGAAGAGATTCGTGAGGTCATTGCACAAAGCCCGATCCACGCCGACATCTGCGACCTGCACGTCTGGCGAGTCGGCCGCGGCAAGTACGCGTGCATCCTCGCGCTCGCGACCGACGCCGAAGTGTCGCCGGACTACTTCAAGTCCCAATTGCGCGTTCACGAAGAACTGGCTCACATCTCGGTGGAAGTGAATCGACCGATGGCGCGTATTGACTAGCGCTTGTCAACACCGATTGGCAATTGCCACATCATCCGCTCAGTCGAGGCGATAGATTCGCGCTGCGGTGTCGTGAAACAGCAGTTTCTTCTCCCGCGGCGACGCTCCCGACGCCAGGCGTTTCAGTGCATTCCAGACGACACCGTACGACGCGGCACTGCGATCGACCGGAAAATTGCTCTCGAAGAAGCAACGCTCGGCGCCGAACAGATCCAGCACCGGCTCAATCGCCGGCCGCCAGGCAGCTGCCAGTGTTTCGGACGATGGTGCCTGCGTGCCCCGGGTGAAGTCGAAGCCGAACACCGCCGTGCCCAAGCCGCCGAGCTTGACGGTCACGTTCGGGCATTGCGCAAGTCGCTGCATCCATGGAAGCCACTCGTCGATCGCGCCGCGCGGGTCGTTCCGAAAGCGGGCGACACCGAGCAACCCGCCCACGTGGTCGACGATCAGCGGAATGTGAGGGAAGGCCGAGGCGAGTTCCAGAACGTCCCCGAGTTGCGGGTGATACACCCATGCGTCGAAGGACAACCCGTGCCGCGCAAGCAGGGCGTAGCCCGCCCGGAACGCCGGGTCGGCATAAAGACGGGCCATCGGCCGTGCAAGCACGCCATGCCGGAACTCCGGGTCGCAGGCGCCGCTGTTGCGGATGCCCCTGAAGCGGCCCTGCCCGGCCATGACCTGTGCGGCCAGCACTTCATCGACTGCGTCGCCCAGCCGCAGGTCCGCATAGCCGACGATGCCGGCGGCGACCCTGGTGCGGTGCTGGCGACCATTGGCTTCGCGGGTGCAGGCGACCACCGCTTCGGTCTCCCCGACCGGACGCATGGCCGCCGGACCCTCGGTACGGTATTGCCACGCACACTGCACATAGACCGTCGCACGAACGTCATGACCCTCCGCGTCGGCCAGCAGGTCGTCGGGCAGGTAGCCGCCCCAATGCTCGGAGAAATGATGATGCGCATCGATCATCGGCAGTTCCGGCTCCAGCGCCTCTTCATGGCCGGCCGCCAGCCAGGCCGGATCGGGCCGGTGTTGCGCCACCAGCAGAAGTTCGCTGGTCGTTTGCGTCGCGGTCATCTCGTCACACCCCCAGATAGGCTTTGCGGACGAAAGGGTCGTCCAGCATCTCGGCACCCTTGCCGGACTTCACCACCTCGCCGCGTTCCAGCGCGTAGGCGTTGTGCGCCAGGCGGAGCGCCAGGCGCGCGTTCTGCTCGACAAGCACGATGGACATGCCGCCAGCGTTGAGCTTGCGGATCGCATCCGCGATCTCGGCCACGACCTTGGGGGCGATGCCCAGCGAGGGCTCGTCCAGCATCAGCAGCTTGGGCCGCGCCATCAGCGCCCGGCCGATGGCCACCATCTGCTGCTCCCCGCCCGACAGCGACCCCGCCAGCTGGGCCCGGCGCTCGTGCACGCGCGGAAACAGCGAATAGATCCATTGCAGTGTCTCCGATCGCTCCGACGCCGACTTGATGGTGTGCGCGCCGACCTGCAGATTCTCCAGCACCGTCATGCGCCCGAACAGGCGCCGGCCCTCGGGTGAGAGCGCAATGCCGCGCTGCACCCGCTGCTCCGGCTGCAGACGCTGGATCTGCTCTCCGTCCAGGCTGATCGTGCCGTCGCCGGAAGACACGATGCCCGCGATGGCCTTGAGCGTGCTGCTCTTGCCCGCACCGTTCGAACCGATCAAGGCCACCACTTCGCCCTTGTCAACGCGAAAGCCGATGGACGACACGGCCTTCATCAGTCCGTAATGGACGCTGATGCGATCCACTTCAAGCATGCGCATAGTCGGGGGCTCCCAGGTAGGCTTCCATGACCGCCGGATTGGCGCGAATCTGCTCGGGACTTCCTTCGGCAATCTTTTCGCCATGCACCATCACCACGATGGTGTGGCAAACCTCCATCACGATGGCCATGTGGTGCTCCACCAGCAGAACCGTCAGGCCGAGTTCCTCACGCAGCTTCCGCAGAAGTCGGGTGAGTTCGTTGCACTCCTCGTGGTTGAGGCCGGCGGCGGGCTCGTCCATCAGCAACATCGACGGCCGTGCGGCCAGGCCGATGGCGATGCCCAGCTTTTTCTGCAGCCCATAGGCCAGCTCGGCGGCCGGCACGTCGCGCCACGCCTGCAGGTTGACGATCTCGATGATGCGGTCGACCTCTGCCGCCACACCCGACGCCGGCAGCAGCGCGCGGGTACGCTGCATGAGCCGCTGTGGTGCAGAGCCTTCGATGCGTGACAGCAATGCGCATTCGATGTTCTTCGCCACGGTCTCATCGGCGAAGGATGTGGTGGACTGGAACGTGCGGCCCAGCCCCAGCGCGACGATGGCACTGGGCCGTTTGCCCGTGATGTCCACGCCATCGAAGATCACCTTGCCGCGCGTCGCGGACAACGCGCCGCCAATGGTGCTGAAGGCGGTGGTCTTGCCTGCGCCGTTAGGCCCGATCAGGCCGACGATATCGCCCTTGTTTACCTGAAAGGAAAGGTCCTTGACCGCGGCGAGACCACCGAACAGCTTGGTTAGACCCTGGACCTTGAGCAACGCGGTCATCGGGTGCCTCCCTTGTGCGTGACGAGCTTCAGGACCCCGGCAATACCACCGGGCAGGAAGCGCAGGATCAGGATCAGTGCTGCGCCGTAGAAGATCTGTTGCGTCTGCACCGCGCCCCGAAAGAGCTCGGGCAACGGCGTCAGCACCAGTGCACCAAGCATCGGCCCGAACAGGGATTTGCGACCACCGATCACCAGCATCGTGATGAAGGCCACCGAGGTGCCTGTATTGAAGGACTCCGGCGAGATGAAGCCAATGTAGCGCGCCGTCAGTGCACCGCCCAGGGCGGCAAGCGCGCAACCCAGGACATAGGCCACCAGCTGCAGCCGCGTGACGTTGAGGCCGGTCGACTCGGCCAGTGCCGGGTTGGCCGCGACCGCGACGATGGCATGTCCCAGCGGTCGACGGAACAGCCACACCATGAGACCGACCGACGCTGCAGCCATCAGCAGCGCCAGGCCGTAGAAACGCGCCCTGGTGTCGAAGGCGAAGCCGGCGATGGTCAGCGGCGCGATGTTGGCGATGCCATTGGCGCCTCCGGTGACGGACACTGCGTCCAGCAACACCAGCCGCACCAGTTCCGCGAAGGCGAACGTCACCAGCACGAAGTACACCCCGCGCAGCCGCAGGATCACCCAGCCGATGGCGCCCGATATCAGCGCACCGGCGAGCAGGGTCAGTCCCATCGCAGAGATGCTTCCCAGCCCCGCGGACGAGGACAGCAGCACCGAACCATAGGCGCCCATGGCAACAGGCGCCGAATGTCCGAAGGACAACTGGCCGGAGCGGTCGATGATCGACAGGCCGTTGACGATGACGATGTTGATGCAGGCCAGCACCGCCAGGTGCAGGATGAACTGGCCGGCACTCCACGGCCATGCCGCAGCGGCCAGTACTGCCACGCCGAGCGCGATCCGGAGCGCACGTGTTCGCGGCAAGGTCAGGGACCGAGCGGACATCGCCGAGTTCACGATGGTCTGTGTGTTCATCTCAGGCTTCCCCGCGGCCGATCACGCCGCGCGGAAAGGCCAGCATGCCCACCACGACCAGCACGAAGATCATCATGTCTGCCGTGCTCGTGCTGAGAAAGAGCGACGAGTAGCTCTCCAGCAGACCCAGCATCAGCCCCGCTATCGCCGCGCCCGGAATGCTGCCGAGCCCACCGAGGATCACGACCATGAAGGCTTTCAGCAGCGGCGTCTGTCCCATGAACGGCGACACCGAAAACAGCGGAGCCATCAGCGCTCCACCGATGGCGGCCAACCCCACGCCGATGCCGAAGCCCAGGGGGTAGTACAGCCGGGCGCGCACGCCCTGGATCGATGCGGTCTGCGCATCTTCGACCACCGCCCGCAGCCCGCGGCCACCGCGCGAGTGCTTGAGAAAGACATACAGCAGTGCGAGCACCGCGACGGCGAAGACGACCACGTACAGCCGCGAATTCGCCACGCTGATGCCGAGGAGCTTCGAAGAGCCTTCGGTGATGGATGGAATCGACACGGGATTGGGACCGAACACGAGCAAGGCCACGTTCTGCACGATCAGCGCCATGCCGATGGTGACGATCATCCCGTTGAGCTCGTCCTTGCGGAAGGGCTTGAGGATGACGGCCTCAAGCACGCACCCGATGGCCGTCACCGCCACGAAGCTTGCGGCCACCGCGAGCAGGAATGGAAAGCCGAGTTTGACGGTGAAGAAGTACGCGCAGAAGGCGCCGAGCATGTAGAACTCGCCATGCGCGAAGTTCACCATCCGCATCACGCCGAAGACCAGCGTGAAGCCGACGGCCATCAGCAGGTACAGCAGCCCGACGATCAGCCCGTTGACCGTCGCCTGCCCCAACAAGAGATACCAGTCCATGTCGCTCCTAGAACGTAGGTGTGGAGATGCGCGCGGCGCTCAGTTGCAGCCTTCGGCCACGGTGCAGCGGGCACGGATGGTCTCGGTGCCGTTCCTGATCTCCGCCACGTAGAAGGGCACGGCCAGCTGGTGGTCGACCCCATAGGCGGCCTTGCCAGTCCAGTTGAGCTTGCCGAGCACGCCGGTGTAGTCCTTCATCTTCTCCAGCTCTGCGGCGACCCTGGGTGTGTCGGTCGTGCTGCCGGCACGGCGCATGGCCTCGAACAGCATGCCCGTGAAGTCGTAGAACGAAGGACTGAAGCCGTTGGGCGCAGTCTTGTACTTGGCCGTGTATTGGTCCAGGTAGGACTTGGTGCTGGGCAGGCCGGGATCGATCACCGCGTGCACGATCATTCCCTCGGATGCCTCCTTGCCCGCCACCGTCACGAGCTCGGCCGTCGCGGGGCCGCCGGTGCGCACGATCTTTCCCTTGAAGCCCAGCTCGCGGGATTGCTTGGCGATCAGGCCCGCCGTGCCGGGTGAGTTGCCGTCGAGTTCGATGGTGTCGATGCCCCGCGCGAGCATGCGGGTCAGCAGCGGGATGAAGTCGACCCGGTCACGCTCGAAGAACTCCTTGGCAGCCAGCTCGCCGCCGTGCCGCTTGTAGGCCGCCTCGAGATCCCGTGCGATGACCTGGCCGGACTCGTCGTTGGGAAACAGTCCGCCGGCCTTCTTGACGCCCTGGGTCTTGATCATCCAGGCGATCTGCGGCTCGGCGAACTCGAGGGTGGTGACCACGGGGCGAAAGCTCAGCGGCTTGGCGGCGGCCAAGGCCTTGTCGGTGAAGCCCAGGGTCACCGTCATGACGCCGTTCTTCTCGGTCGTCGGCTGGATCGCGAGCGTGGGGGCGGAGCCGGTCGGGCCGATGATGAACTTGACCTTGTCCTCGAACACCAGCCGGTTGGCCACTGTGACCGCCTCGCCGGCCTGATACTTGTCGTCGTAGGCGACGATCTCGACCTTGTACTTCTTGCCGGCCACCTCGAGGCCGCCGCTGGCATTGACGCTGTCGGCGGCGAGTTCCGCCGCGTTCTTCATCGCCTGTCCCCATGCCGCACCGGGCCCGGACAAGGTGACGATGGCGCCGATCTTGAGGGTTTCCTGGGCGCCCGCGTGAAGGGTCAGCAGTGCGAAAGGCAGTGCGGCGATGGCGCTGCGAAAGAGGGGGTTCATGGTGTCTCCGAATAGAAATGGAGCCGGTCGAACGCATCGTTGCGCTGCATCGATCAGCCGGCCAAACAATTCTGGGCCGCGCATTCGGAGAACAAAAATGGGCAATGCGTATGCATTTATTCAGGGCGCCAATAAGCGCCCATGCCGGGCTATAGCCCTGACGCATCCGGCCGCGCGCGACTCCACCACCGCGTTCGCGGCAGCCATGACCCACGGGTATGCCGGCCGCTAGAACAGCGGCTCGAATTCGCGGTGGAGGTGGTCCCGGAAGCTCTGGACGGCAGTCGTCAGAACCGCCTTGCGGGCGACGATGCTGCCGTAGCTGCGTACCGCGCGAAAGTCGGCGAGCTCGACGATGGCACGCGACTGGCGTGCATTGGTCTGCGCCATCGACCGAGGGAGGAAGGTGACGCAGCTGCCGGTGTCGATCAGGCCCATCAAGGTCGGCAGCGTGGAGGCCGTTGCGGCATCCGGCACTGCACCGTAGGCCGAAAACGCCTCCGCCAGCCGTTCCCGCAGGCCTGTGTAGCGGTCGAGGAAGATCATCCGATAGGGCAGGATCATCTCCAGCGAGGCCACCTTTTCACGGGCCAGCGGGTGCCGTGCGGGGACGACCAGCACGACCGGCTCCTCGGCCAGTGGATGGAACAGCAGGTTGTCGTAGTCGCCATCCAGTGCGGTCACGCCGATGTCGGCCGAGCCGTCGCCGATGCTTTTCAAGAGCACCTCGAAAGGCATGTCCCGCAGCACGACCTGCACGTCGGAGAAGATCTCGCCATAGGTATGGATGATCTGCGGCATGAAGGTGGCCGCAATCATCGGCGTTGCAGCGATCACCACGCGATTGCGAGCCGCCTCCGAGCGGTCGCGAAACTGGTGGAGCACGGCATACAGACCGGCCAACGCCTCCTGCGAGGCCGCTTGCAGCAGGCTGCCGTCACTCGTGGCTTCGACACTGCGGGTGGTGCGGGTGATCAGCTTGACGCGCAGGACGTTTTCCAGGCGCTTGATCCGGTTCGATACCGATGGCTGCGAAATGCAAAGCCGCTCGGCGGCCCGGCTGAAGCTGCGCTCCTCCAGCACGACCAGGAAGGTTTCCAGTTCGGGCAGGTGAAAACGCAGCTGCGGATGTTGGCTCAAGGTGTCCCCGGGATTCCCTGCTTGACTCGCCATGAGCTTAATCCAGGCAAAACCCGGTCCGGGCAGTGCGACGCCCTTCGCGGGGCGTCGTTTTCACGGTTGACTAGCGACCCAGGGCGGCGGTAATCGTGCGCACGGGCGTGTCGCGCGTGGCGGACAGCAGCACGGACAGCACGGCATCGACGCGATCGGGCGTGAGCGTAATGCCCGCGGTACCGCGAAACTTGGTCACGATGTCTTCGCGTGTCAGCGCACGCTCGCCGCTGCCCAGATTCACGGGAACCCGTCGGCTGCGCGTTTCACCCGATGCCAGCGTGATCGTGACTGCGCCCGAGAAGTGCTTGGGGAAGGCGGAACCAGGCTCCTCGACACACTCGACGCGCTGGCACAGCGCCAGGATCTCCGGGTCGACCAGGCTGGTGTCGCTCAGTTCCGCCAGGCCGAACCGGCCCCGCAGCAGACAGGTGGCCACCACGAAGTGCGCGCTGAACTTGGCTTCGTAGTCGGTGCGCGGCACCGCCTTGGCTGCGTGCGGCTCGGCCACGATGGGCAAGGTGTCCTTGGGCAGTTCGCAGCGGATGTGCACGACCTGTGCATCGGCGCCCAACTCGCCGTGCAATTGCAGCGCAGCCTCCGCAGCACCGTGGATGAAGTGGCAGACCGGGTAGGGCTTGATGGCCGTTTCGAGCAGCGTCCATTCACTGCCGAGCCCCGCGGCGATGGACGCCGTGTCGACGGCACCGACGTGCGCCTGCATGTGCGTCTCGAAGAAGCCGAAGCGGCCTTCGTAAGGACGTGCAGGCGCATCGAAGCCATGCTTGACCAGCGTTGCCGCGGTGATGCCGGCCATCGCGCCCCAGCCTGGATGCAACCTCTTGGTCCAGGCGCCCGTCTCCAGAAAGACCTGTACGCCCGATGCGGTGCTCGCCACGAGGCCTTGTGCGCCCACCAGCTGGGCTGCATCGAGGCCCATCAGCTTGCCGGCGACCACGGCGGAACTGAAGTGCGACACCAGCCCGGTGGCATGAAAGCCCGCGTGATGGAAGCCGCCCTTGACCGCCCGGCCGATGCGGATGCAGGTCTCCATGCCGGCGACATAAGCCGCAATGAGTTCGCCCCAGCTCAGGTCGAGCGATTCGGCCATCGCCAGAGCAGCGGGCAGGCAGGCGACGGTCGGGTGGACGATGGCACCGGGATGGGTGTCGTCGAAGTCCAGGCCGTGCATCAGGTAGCCGTTGGCCATGGCGGCATCACGCGGCGCCAGGCGCTGGCTGCCGCCGACGACGGTCCCGTCGCCAGGGCTGCCCGCAGCAGCGATACCCGTCAGGCCCGGCGCGGCAAAGGGGAAGCGGTGCGACGCATACGCAAGCCCGACGGCATCCGCGATGTGGTGAACCGACTTGGTCCACACCGCATCCGGCACGTCGTCTGCCTGCAGCGAATAGGCGAAGTCGGCAAGCCGGGCTGCGATGCCGGGTGTGGAAACCTGCAGATGAGGGGTCTCGTTCTTCATGTTGTCTGTCTCGTGTTGGAGATGGTGACCGCTCGCGAGCTCTGGTGTGAGCGTTGCGCACGGCCTTGCATCGGATCAGATCGGCACGTCGATGTCGAGCAACGGCGCGTGCTGCTGCGCGCCATACACATCGGTGTCGCCGACCGCGCCCGATGCGATGCGGCGAGGCAACGTGGCCTTCCATGCGAGCGCGGGCCGGTATTCGGTGAACAGCACGGCATCGACCGAAACGCCATAAAGACCTGCGATGAGTTCCGCGGTGATCACGCCCGTGGCGCGTACGCGCTCGAACAGCGATTCGTCGTCGAACATGATGTCCAGCGTGATGTGGAAAGGGCCGGCATTCTTGCTCTTGCAGGCCTTGGCGATGTCCTTGAGGCGAGTCATGCGGGCGCTCCTACCTGTTCGTATTCGATGGGGAACATGCACAGCGGGTCGTCGATCTCGATCACATGCTGCAGCATGAACTCGTAGATCGCTCCACGTTCGATGTCCGAGGGCGAGAAGGGGAAGGCCATGTTGCCTTCCCGGCACATGCGACCGGGGAAGTCCGAATGCAGCAGGGTGACACGGGCCAGCGAGAGCGCGGCGTTGGCCACGTCCTGGCTGATTGCAACCACTTCGGCGACCAGCGCCAGTTCCACCGGAACCACGCCGGTGGAGGGCTCCCAACTGCCCATCACGCCATCCTTGCCATAGACGCGCAAGACCAACTCGTAGTCGTCCGGCGAGATGCCGAGGGCACCGACCTTGGTGGCGGTGGAACTGCGCACGAAATCGAGAAAGCTGTCGATCTGCCCGATCAACCCGGGGTCGCGCGTGGCCGCGATGGCCATCGCGCTGAAGCCGACCCGGCGCACGCCTTCGAGCTTGATGGAATAGGGCGCCGGCTTCCATTCCATGCCGGTGACCCGCACCCTGCGGTCGTCGAGGGCTTCGATCACGCAGCCGGTGGAGTCGACCACGCCACCGGGCTCGTAGCGGATGACGGGGCTGGCGTTTTCGTGCAGCGCCTGCACCGCCACCGACATCGGTGTGCAGCGCAGCTCGGGATTGAGGGGTTCGGTCTCGATGAAGTCTTCGCCCACCGTCACCAGCAGGCAATCGTGCTTCTTGGGTATGGCCGCATTGCAGGCGCACTCCAGGATCTTGCCCGCATACCAGGCGGGCGCTGGCGGCAGGCCGTGATGCATGGCCAGCGCAACCCAGGGCGCCGGGTCGGTCCCGCGCCCGCCGAGGATGACCTGCGCACCCGCAGCCAGTGCCGCACGGTATGGCTCGGGGCCCATCATGCCGACGATGCGCTCCGCGCCAGCGATGTCCTCGGCATGGATCTCCGGCGCGTTACCCAGTGCGCGCACCTTTCCCGCCGCCAGCTGTTCGAGCAGGAAGGGCTTGCCCTGCTCGGAATGGATGAGTGCCATCTTGAAGCTCAGGCCGTGCTCGCGCGCGACCTCGCGGATGATGTCCGCGCACGCCTGGAGATGAGGCTCGCCGCCCGCACCGCCGCAGGTGCCGACCATCATCGGTATGCCATTGCGGATGGCGCCGCGCAGCAGCAGCGACAGGTCGCGTTTCATGGCCATGCGCGAGTTGAGTGTCTTGCCGGAGCCGAGGTAGTGCGGCCCCGGGTCCGAGCTGCCGCCATCCACCCCGATCATGTCCGGCTTGCGCGCCAGGGCCGCCTCGAGCGAGGCTTCCGGAAAGCCATAGCCCAGGATGCCGCTGGCCGACATCATCTTGACCGTCTTCTGCGCCATCACGCCACCTTTTTCCAGTCGCCCGCGTCGGGACGGCTCACGCCGAGCGTGTCGCGCAGCGTCGTGCCTTCGTATTCCTTGCGGAACAGACCGCGCTTCTGCAGCTCGGGGATGACGAGCCGCACGATGTCCTCGTAGGTGCCCGGCACCGTGGTGCCCGACAGCACGAAGCCGTCGCATGCGGTCTTGAACCATTCCTCCATCTGGTCGGCCACCTGGGTGGCGGTGCCGACGAAGCAAGGCCCGTCATTCAGCGTGCCGCGGCCCGAGGCCTCGACGAAGTCCCGCACCGACGGGTTCTTCTTGCCGCTGACCTGGATCACCTTGTCCCGCAGGCTTTGCCACGACATGGCAGCCAGTTCCGCGTCGGTGAAAGGCTGCTCGTAGGGGCGGCCCGAGAAGTCGATGTTGAGGGTCTCTCCCATCATCGTGAGGCCGTCGATCGGCCGCGACAGGCTGGCGATCAGGTCGCGCTTTTCCTTCGCGATGCTCTCGGTCTCGCCGACGATGATCTTGAGCTCCGGCGCCACGCGCACGTCGACCGGGTTGCGGCCGGCCGCAGCGATGCCGTCCTTGAACGCCTGGTACTGCTTGCGCCCGTTTTCCAGCGTTGGGTACTTGGCGAACACCAGGTCGGCCCAGCGTGCGGCGAAGGCCAGGCCACGGCCACTCTGGCCGGCCTGCAGGATCACCGGGTGGCCCTGCGGCGAGCGAGGCACGGGCAGCGGCCCGCGCGACTTGAAGTACTTGCCCACGTGGTCCAGCCGGTGCACCTTGTCGGGATCCGCGAAGAAGCCGTCGGCCTTGTTCGCCACGATGGCATCGTTCTCCCAGGTGTCCCAGTGGCCCATGACGACTTCCATGAACTCGTCGGCGCGGTCGTAGCGAAGGTCGTGCGCCAGGTGGTCCTCGTGGCCGAAGTTGGCGGCCTCCGAGTCGTTCATCGAGGTCACCACGTTCCAGGCCACGCGGCCCTGCGTCATCAGGTCCAGCGTGGCGAACAGCCGGGCCACGTGGAAGGGCTCGTAGTAGGTGGTGGAATAGGTCGCGCCCAGGCCGAGCCGCGAGGTCGCCATGGCCATGGCCATCAGCACCGAGGTCGGTTCGAGCTTGAATGCGCGAACGCCGTATTTCACGGTGTCGCGGTGGCTGTCGCCGTAGATGTCGGGAATGGCGAGCCGATCGTCGAAGAAGGCCATGTCGAACTTGCCTTCCTCCAGCGTTCGCGCGACGCGCTGGTAGTACTCCGGCGAGAGATAGTCCGTCATGCTCGACGGATGCCGCCATGAGCCGGCGTAGTTGGTGCAGTTCTGCGCCTGCATGAAGGCGATGAGCGTCATCTGACGTTTGGATTGGGACATCGATTGGCTTTCGTTTGAGCAAAGGACCATGCCGTCTTTGGCACGCATCTCGATGTTTGCGCGTCGCGCTTTCGGCGGCAATTTCCGGTCTGCAATGAACCTATAGCGGAGGTCAATAAGTGGCCCCTCCCCTCTTGCGTGCCGATGCGCGGCAATGCACGGAAGCCACTTATTGGTTTTCTCCATGAATCCATTGAACTTCGCCATTTGTCATTGAAGAAGCCGCCTTCCACACTGACTGCATCGTTATGAATGGAGTTGATGTGGACCCGTTATTGGCCGTAGTGGATGGACTGGACGCCGCCGGGCGTTCGACGACACGGGGAAGAGTTTCCCGTGTCGATGACGTGGAGGCTTCATCATGAAATTCGACAGCCGGCAACTGCGCCAGGTGCTGGGCGCTTTCCCGACCGGCGTCACGGTGATCACCACCGTGGGTGCCGATGGCAAGGCCTATGGCGTGACGGCAAACTCGTTCAGCTCGGTATCGCTCGATCCGCCCCTGATCCTGTGGAGCCAGGCAATGACGTCCAGCAGCCACCCTGCATTCCGCGATGCCGAACGCTTCGTCGTGAACATCATGGCGGACGACCAGGTGCATGTCGCCAACCAGTTCGCGAAGTCGGGCGACGACAAGTTCGCCGGCATCGCGACAAGGTCCGGGCTCGGCGGTGTACCGGTCATCGAGGGCTGCGCTGCCACGCTCGAATGCGTGAAGGTGGCGGCCTATCCGGGCGGCGACCACATCGTCTTCATCGGACAGGTCGAGCACATCGAACGGCTGCCGCGCAAGTCGCTGGCCTTCGGCGAGGGCCGCTACATGGTCACCTTCGCGCACGACCTCGGCGGCCGCGTGGGCGGACAGGAAGGCGCCACGACCTTGCCTGCCATCGAAGCCGTGCGGCTGGCCACGGCTGCATTGCCGCAGATCTGCGAGGCGATAGGCCAGCGCACCCTGGGTCTGGCCGTATGGGGCAGCCACGGGCCGACCATCGTGCGCTGGGAGCCGTCGAGCCGCCCGGTGAGTCCCTACCTGCAGACCGGCGTGCTCGTCAGCCTGACGCAGTCTGCGACCGGACTGGCGTTTGCCGCTTTCCTCGACGACAGCACGGTGCATGCCGCGATCGACCGCGAGCTGGGTGCGCGGATGACGGCGGGCCAGGCGGACGATGGCAGGTTTGGCGAACGCCGCGACGAGGCGCGGCGGCACGGCATTGCGCGCGCCGTGGGCGCCGCGCCATCACAACGCCATCAGGTCACGGTGAATGCCTTCAGTGCCCCGGTGTTCGACGCCTGCGGCCAGATGGTGCTGGCACTGTCGACCACATGCGAGGCCGAACGTCTCGACCCGGATTGGCAAGGCACGGTGCCTCAGGCGCTGCATGCCGCGGCAGCTGCGCTGTCGGCCGGCCTCGGCCATCGAACAACCGCATGAGTGCGCGCAGCGCAATGCGCAGCGAATAGCTGAGAGACGATTTTCATATTGGACCGCGCACCGTGTGCGCCCCTAGAGTTTGAACAGAGACGGAGACTTCATGATCAAGAAACACAAGCTGTACATCGACGGCCGGTATGTCGCGCCCAGCTCGGGCCGAATGCTGCCCAGCGTCAATCCCTATACCGGGGAGGTCTGGGCCGAGATACCCGATGCCGATGCGGCGGATGTCGAGGCCGCGGTCGCCGCGGCCCAGCGTGCCTATGAAACGACATGGCGCCGGACCTCCGGAATTGCCCGTGCCGGAATGATGCTGAAACTGGCCCAGCTCATCGAGGCCTCGGCCGAGCGAATGTCGGTGATCGAGAGCAGCGACAACGGCAAGATCGTCCGCGAGACCTTTCCGCAAATGAAGTGGGTGGGCCGGCAACTGCGCTTCTTCGCGGGCTATGCCGACAAGCTCTTCGGCCAGCACATTCCGGTCGACCAACCCGACGTCCTCGACTACCTGGTGCGCGAGCCCTACGGCGTGGTGGCACTCATCACCGCATGGAACTCACCGCTCGCGCTGCTGGCCAACAAGCTGGCGCCTGCGCTGGCCGCCGGCAACTGCGTGGTGGTGAAGCCGTCCGAACACGCTGCCTGCTCCACGCTGGAGTTCGCCGCACTGGTTGAAGAGGCGGGGTTTCCGCCGGGCGTCTTCAACGTGATCACCGGCGGGCCGGAGGCCGGCCGGGCGCTGGTCGAGGCACCGGGCGTGATGCGGGTCAGCTTCACGGGAAGTCCGGGCGTCGGCCGCGAGATCGCGGCAGCGGCCGGCCGGCGGCTGGTGCCTGTCACGCTGGAACTCGGCGGCAAGTCGCCCAACATCGTGTTCGACGACGCGGATGTGGGCAAGGCGGTGATCGGTGCACTCGCCGGCATCTTTGGCGCCACCGGCCAGACATGCGTTGCGGGCTCGCGCTTGCTGGTGCAACGCGGTGTCTACGAAGAGATCGTGCAACGGGTGTCCGAGCGCGCGGCACGGATCCGGATGGGCGACCCGCTCGACCCGGCCACCGAGATGGGCACGGTCGCCAACGAACCGCAGTTCCGTCGCATCCTCGGCGCCGTCGAAGGCGCGAAGGCATCGGGCGCGCGGCTCGTGACGGGCGGGCGACGTGCTCAGGGCGAAGGGCTGGAGCGGGGCTATTTCGTCGAGCCGACGGTCTTCGCCGATGTCTCCAACAGCAGCCACCTGGCGCAGGAAGAGATATTCGGCCCGGTGCTGGCGATCATTCCCTTCGACACCGAGGCCGAGGCGATCGCCCTGGCCAACGACAGTCGCTTCGGACTGGCTGCGGGCATCTGGTCCAGGGACATCTCCCGCGTGATGCGGGTGAGCCGCGCGATCCAGGCCGGCAGCGTCTGGGTGAATACCTACCGGGCGCTGGCGGCGCAGGCGCCATTCGGCGGCTTCAAGGAGTCGGGCATCGGCCGTGAGCGTGGCGAGGCCGGCTTGCTCGAATACACCACCACCAAGAACGTGATGATCGATTACTCGGACACCGAGCGCGATCCCTTTGCCATCAAGAGCTGAAGCCCGCCACGACCGGAGACAAGAATGCCAAGGAATTTCAACATCGCGCCGGCGTCCAGCAGACGCCGGTCGCTGCTGCTCGCGGGCGCCGGCCTGGCCGCGGCGAGCACCGTCGGTCGCAGCTGGGCGCAGGGCTATCCCGAGCGTCCGATCAAGCTGGTGGTGCCGTTTCCGCCGGGCGGGTCGGTGGACACCGTGGCGCGGGCGCTTGCGCCTCAGCTGCAGGGCCAACTGGGCCAGCCGGTGATCATCGACAACCGTCCGGGCGCCAACAGCGTGCTGGGTGCCCAGCATGTCAAACGCTCGCCAGCCGATGGCTACACGCTGCTGCTGAACGCATCGCTGCAGGTCGTCAACCCACTGATCATGACCGACGTCAGCACCTACGACCCGGTCAACGACTTCACGCCGATCACCTACCTCGGCGCGTTGCCGCAGTTGGTGATCGTGTCGTCGCAGAGTCCCTATGCGACGCTTCAAGGCATGTTGGCGGATGCGCGAAAGCGGCCGGGTGAAGTGCAATGGGCAACGGCGGCCTATGGTGCCGCCGGGCACCTGGCAGCCGAGCTGCTGAAGGTGCAGGCCAAGGTGGACATGCCTATCGTGCCGTACAAGGGCGGCGCGCCCGCGCTCAACGACCTCATCGGCATGCATGTCGCCGCCATGATCGAACCCATGGCTTCGGCCTATCCGCAGGTCAAGGGTGGAAATCTGCGCGCGCTGGCCATCACCACCGCCAGGCGCCTGCCGAGCCTGCCCGACTTGCCGACCGTGGCCGAGAGTGGGTTTCCGGATTTCGACATGCCGAGCTGGTACGGCATCTGGGCGCCGGCCGGCACGCCAAAGGCCATCGTGGACAAGCTCAACGCCGACGTGAAGGCTGCGATGCAGGCCCCCGCCGTCGTGACGAAGCTCCAGTCGATGTACTTCCAGACGGCGGTCTCGTCGCCCTCGGAGTTCACCGAATTCGTGACGCGCGAATTGAGCATGGACAAGAAGCTTGTCGCTGCGGCCCGCATCCATCTCGGCCAGTGAGCGAGTCGTTCGCCAGCCTGGCTTTTCTCCACCAGTTTCTCAAGAAAGCATTGCCATGATCTCCATTCAGAAAATCGGATTCGTCGGTCTCGGCGTGATGGGAGAGCACATGTGCTCCAACCTCGTTCACAAGTCGGGCCTGCCTGTGCACATATTCGACCAGTCGCCCGACGCGATCGCCCGCGTGGTTGCCAAGGGCGGCATCGCGGAGCCGTCGCTCGATGCCTTGGCACGGGAGGTGGACATCGTGTTCCTGTCGCTGCCTTCCATCGCTCAGGTCGAGACGGTCTGCGCCAGCCTGATGCAGGCGTCGCCTGCACCCAGGATGATCGTGGACATGAGCACCAGCGAAGTGGCACGCACGCGCGCGCTGGGCGAGCGGCTGGCGGCCGTCGGCATCACGCTTGTCGACGCACCCGTCGCGCGGACGGCAGAGGCCGCGATCAAGGGCACGTTGTTCATCACCGTGGGCAGCAGCGTCGCCAACTTCGAGGGACTGCTGCCCTTTCTCAAGTGCATGGGCAGCGACGTGCTGCACTGCGGCGACATCGGCTGCGGCCAGATCGTGAAGATCCTGAACAACATCATGGTGTTCATGACGGTCAATGCGCTGTCCGAAGTGCTCACCATCGGCCGGCGTGCCGGCATGGATGGCAAGGAACTCTTCACCGCGTTGTCGCTCGGGTCCGCCGACAGCTTCACGTTGCGCAACCATGGCATGAAGTCGCTCGTGCCCGATACCTTTCCGGAAAAGGTCTTTCCGGTTGACTACGCCATCAAGGATGCATCGCTGGCATTGGCGCTTGCGGCGGACGGCGACTTCGAGCCGCACATTGCGAAGTACACCCACGATCTTCTTTGCAAGGCGAGGGACGCCGGCTTCTCGAAGGCCTATCACCCGGCGGTGATCAATCTCGTGGACGGCCGGGTCAGCCTGCAGCCGCACTGATCACGCCGATGCGGCCAGGGTGGTCGCAAGGCGCGGCATCAGGTCACCGACGATCTTCAGCACCAGGTCGGACGCATGCCGTTCGCTCCAGACGACCTCGAGGCGGACTTGACCGACCTGTGTGTCGAGGTCGCGGAATGCGACGCCAGGATAGGTGCCGTGCCGGTAGGAGCGGGGCACCAGCGCAATGCCGAAGCCAGTCCGTACCATCTGAAAGATGGTGAACGGGCTGCGTGCGGTATGCCGGATCCTGGGGCTGAAGCCGGCCTCGGCGCAACAGGCGATGAGCGCATCGAAGACGGTGGGTGCATGCTCGCGCGCCAGTGCCACCATGGGCTCTTCGGCAAAGACGGCAAGGCGGGGTGCAGGGCCTGAGGCGTGCACGTGATCCTCGGGCAGTACCAGGCACAAGGGCTCGCTGAGCAAAGGCAGGCGAGCAAGATTGCGCCTCTCGGGCTTCACGTGCACGATGCCCAGGTCGAGCGAGCCCTGGGCGATCGCCGGTATCTGCTCATCGGACTGCATGTCGCGCAGCAGCACCTCGACGTTGGGAAGTTCGGCGCGCATCATCTTCATGAGCGTGGGCATCACGCTGAACAGGCCCGACGTGGCGACACCCAGCCGGATACTTCCTTCGTTGATCTGGCTCGCACGAACCGTCGAGTGGATGGCCGAGCTGAATTGGGTCAGCAGCAACCGGCTCTCGCGCAGGAAGACATTGCCCGCATCCGTGAGACGAACGCCGCGAGGGTTGCGTTGAAGAAGAACGACGCCCATTTCCTGCTCGAGTGCCTTGATCTGCTGCGACAACGGCGGCTGGGACATGTGCAACCGCTCCGCGGCCCTGCTGAAGTTCAGCTCCTCTGCGACCATGACGAAGTAACGCAACTGCTTGAGATCCATCGTGCCGCATCACCCCATGACTTCCATATGGCGCAGAGGATAGCCAGCGGGGACTGTCGCGCCAGCATGTTTTCCCCATGTTGTTGATTCCATCTGGAAGTGGGTTCTCGGGATGGAGCCTTGGTCGGCGTCGCCAAGGTCGCGCCACAGCCTGCGCAATATGTCGGTACGCCTGAGACTCACGTCAACTACCAGGGCCGTTGCGGCCCATTTGCCGTGTTTCGGGCGATTCCGCGTCACATTTCCCTCTCTATCGAGGCAAAAGATATTGCGATTTCGTCGTACGGATTGAGTCACAGTGACCACGCGCACGGTGTTCTTCGTCGACGCAATCGGCTGTTTCCCATCCCTCTCAGCTAGTTTTTGACTTTGAAGCTACTGAAGCGCTGACAGACGGCCCGAGCAACAACGAAAAAACTTCACGTTAAATTTTCTCAGCCCCGATGGTCGCAAGCACGTAGCAAATTTTCTCTTGAATATGAAACTCAATTTCATAAGCGGCGGGACTCATGGGATCTCCCAGCACCAATACAACTGCACCTGTCGTCCCGGCCGTTACGATCAGAACCCCTCGCTCTTCAATTACATCCGCAATCACTGATTCTTGTAAGTGAATCACATCGTTCTCATGGTGAATCTTCATTTCCTCGTCGGAGTGCTTGTCACCAAGCGTACCGGTCCTGTGCTGTCTTTCGTCAATAAAGACGGCTTATCAATCGGTTTGCCATTTGCGCCGGTTGCGAGTATGACTTGCTCAAAGGTCTGACCGCATCGCGTGGTTTTCGTCGCAATGGCTGTGGTTCGTTGAAGATGATTTGTGATTCCAATTGCTGTCAGTTGCCCCTTTCAAATCCGAGCTCCTGCTCAAACCAAGTTGCCTCCGTTTGATTCCGTGGATGTGCGGGGTCGAGAAGATACCCTTCCATTTCTTCCCCAGCATCCGAATTATTCGCCGCCGCTTGTCGCTGTCGCGCGTTCTCCGCTTCGGCCTTCAAGCGCGCGGCCACGACCATCGCCTGAACCTCGGTAGCCGCCTTGATCGTCGCAGCGAAGCACCACAACGATCTCGGCTTCCTTCGTGGTCGAGATGTCGGGGGGGTTGCCTCCGTTCGTCGCCATAACCCACGCGCACGACGTTGTTCGCCGACGCCATCTGGCCGTTCACCGTGTTGATCTGCGCGCTCTCGACGGTGAGATTGCGATCGGCGAGCATCGATGTCGTTGTTGTTGTTGTCGTCGACGACGACGACGACGATGGTGGCACCTTGCAAGATGGCGTCGCGTCCGTTGACCGTTTGCAGGTTGTGCCGGCCGAGATGGTGGTGCCGATGGCCTTGGTGGTGGTCAGGGCAGCATCGCCCATTGCGGCATTGCTGCTGATGAGCTTGGCGCCCAGCGCGATATCGAGGGCTTTGCCAATGCCGCTAGCGCTGGCGCTGCGCTGTGCGTGTCCTGCTTGAAGCGGCCCTGAGCGGCGGCTTCATTGGCCGTGCTGGGCGTGATGCCACTCTCGGCCGAGAGGCCGATCGCACCGTCGGCACGCAGTTGCACGGCCTTCATGCCGATGTCATTGCCGGCACCATCGTCAGTGCCTTTGATCTTAATTGGAAACGATCAGCCACGATATCTGTCGAATTCCCACAAAGCAAACTTATTTATCTCTTCAGCCAAATCTCTCCACGTCGCGCCTTCAATTTCAGAAAGAAAATCTTGAAGAAAAAACATCAACGCCTCGTATGAATATCTCTTTACCAGCAGGAAAGGGCGATTTGCCCATGAAATCGGCGCATCGATGGATAGATCGCTAGGCAAATCAGAATGAATCATGAGCCAATCGATTGAGCAGATCTCTATTTGAAAGGTATCTGCCCCGCAACTATCCGCCGGCCCAATTTCAAGCTCGACCGGGATGTGAAATGACGCTCCGGCAGGCGAGAAATTTTGAAGATCAACATTACTGGAGATCATCGATCTTAGAATTGCGTTCATTGGGGGATCGTAATATTGAGGTGCCCGTTGCTTGTCCATGTCGTCTCAGTAGAGATTCGACCTTGAAAATTGGCTTGTACACCAGTGGTTGCGAAATCACTATTGGGCTTTGCTGCCGGAGGTCGGTACTGACGCAGACCATCAGCACTAATTATTGTTTTTCCATCGCTGGCAACCCTATATCCAGGACCGACCCACGCCTCGCCAAGAATCTGAGATTGTGCTGCTGTGGCGTCCCCAAGACTGAAATTCCCGCTGCTGAGCGCGCGACTGCTAGATGCCTCTCTCAGCAAACCCATTTGCGTAATCGCCCATTGGGTGTCGGCAATGCTATTCGCCAGTACGCGATACGCAGCCACTCCAGCGGGCAGCGCCGCAGCTACTCCATTGAGTAGTCGCTCGATAGTAGTCAGTTCGTTACCGCTGAGACTCTCCCCGGTAATTGCTTGGTAGAGCGCGATGGGCGTGCCGTACACAGGAAGGAGGGCCGCAATGTTTTCTCCGAGAAACATCGCTTGCTCCGTAGTCAACGCTGTGTGCTTTTGGCTTTCGAGCAACTGCGTTGCTGCCTCCACCTTCTGCATCTGCGCATCAATGCGCGCAAAGTCCGCCCTCGTGCAGTCGGGCTCGCACGCGGCAATCAAGCGCGCGTTCTCTTTGGCGACGAGTGTCTTGACGCTCGCAAATGGCGAGTGACTCACATAGTTGTTCGCCGCCGCATTGGCCCCGGCCTGACTCGCCAGATTGATCTCCTCCGCACTGGCGCCCGTCGCCGCCGCTGCAATCGCAGCCACCATCGCTGCAAACTGCGTCGTGTCGGCCTTCTTGCCGTAGGCTTCCGCGGCCATCTCCCCGACCGCTGCACCGATTGCACCTGCACCACAGCCACCCGAGGTGTCCGTGCGTGCTGCGCCCGCCGCGCAGCCTGCAATCGCGTGGGCCACCTTGTTCGTGAAGTCGTCGAGCACGGCTTGATTGCCAACGCTCATGTCGCCGATGGCGAAAGCGCCTTGCGCTGCAGCCGTGTCGATGAAGGCCGTCTTAATGCTGTTGCTGAGGCTGTCCGCCAGGCTGCCGCCATTGATCGCTGTGTCGATCACCGCGCGCGCCACCCCGGCCTGCAGGTTCTGCCCCAGCTGCGCCATGAACTCCTGGGCACCCGTGCCCGTCGTAGGCAACCCCGTGGGGTTCAGGTTCATTCCACTGAGCACACCTCCCGTGACGATGGCGGTCAGCAGGCTGTGCACGCTCGCACTGCTGCCCAGGTCATTGAGCGCATCACCAATGTCGCCGCGGTTGTTGATGAGGGCTACTGCGGCCTGACCTGCGAGGGCGGACAGCCCTGCGCTCACCGCGCCAGCCGCCACCATGCCCGCCGTGCCGCCGCCGACCGCGCCACCTGCCAGTCCGCCCGCACCCGAGGCCGCGCCCCAGGTGAAGTACGACACCACCAGCGTCACGACTGCCGCCGCCGCAGGTGTCAGCCCCTGCTGGCTGTAGTTCCAGCTCTGGTGCGCTTCCTCGACTTTCACCCAGTCGACCTTGCCCGCAAGGCTCGGGTCGTTCGCCATCTGGTTGATCCAGGCCATGCCTGGTTGTTCGGCCAGCGAGGCGATGCTGTCCTTGGCGCCGAGTCCCACCTGGACGCTTTTGACCGGTGTCACCAGCGTACCGACGTTGAACTGGTTGTAGTTCGTCGTCTGATCGCTCGTGCCTTCGCCCTTGTTCTTCATCCAGGCCACGTCGCCGCCCTGGCTTGTCTGGCTGGTGTCGGTCTGTGTCGTCTGCGCTCCCAGGATCAGTTGGTCCGCGCTCAGCGTCAGCGTGCCGGGGGAGTTGACGGTGGTTCCCGTCAGGGAGAGACGGCCACCGTTGCCGTCTGCGCCTGTCGCCGTGATGCTGACGTTCGCGCCGGTCAGGGTGGTGCGCACCAGACTCGTCGCCTGCTGCTCACCCGTGTCCGTGTTCTTCGCGTCGATGCCCTTGCCCGGGTCATGCCAGAGCGACGCACCAATGTCCGTGCCGCGCGTGTAGTGCTCGCTGCTGGAGGACGTGTAATCGGTGGCGCCCGCGATCGACACCACACCGCCCTTGATCGTGATGTCCTGGGCCGCGTCCACGTTCACGCCCCGCAGGATGGCCGCACCGTCGCCCTGCAGCAGCACGCCGCCACGGGCGCTGGTGATGCTGCTTGCGACTGCCGTGTTGCTCGACGACGTGGCTGAGTCCCGGCTACCCGCACCGATGGGCAACGGCAATCCCGCCGCGCTGCCCGCAAAGCCGCTCCTCTTCTCCGAAGCGCTCTGGCTCTCGCTTCGGGCATCTCTGGCTTCGGTGATGCTCAGGATGTTGTCCGCATGCACCAGCACGCCGTCCGTGCCACTGATGGCGGCGCCTTCCATGGCGATATCGTTGTTCGCAGTGATCGACACCATGCCGCCGCTCAGGCGACTGCCCTGGCTGGTGGTCGCTTCAAGCGTGTGGGTGGCGGTGTTCGTGCTCGTCGTCAACGAGCCATGGATGACCGTCTTGTGCGCCTCGTCCAAGCTCTGCGTGCTCTGGCCGGGGTCGATGCGCACGTCATGGTCGGCATGCACCGATAGCAGGCCGGTACCTGCGTCGACGCTGGCTTGGCGGATGTTGATGTCATTGCCAGCGCTCAACACGGTCGTGCCATCGGTGACGATGCGGCTGCCGATCTCTGCACTCTCACCGGTGCGGCGGTGGTTGTCTGCGTCCCATGTCGTGTCCTGGCTGCTGGCGGTCTTGACGGTGCCCAGATTGATGTCGTTGCCCGCCTTCACCACGCTCACGCCACCTGCCCCCGTGTTCGCAAGGATGGCACCGACCACATTGACGTCGTTGCCCGCCGACACGAGCAACGTACCACCGGGATTGGTCACGTAGACACCAGCGATCCGGTCCAGGTTCGTGCGGCTGCCTTGCGCGCCGACCTGGGTCTGCGTGGTCGATGCGATGTGGATGTCGTGCCCGGCCGTCAATACAGCCGAGTTCTGCGCCTCGATCGTCCCGCCGAGGTCGTTCAGGTCGTTGCGCGCAGTCAGCCCGACGCTGCCGCCCGTGATCCGTCCACCCAGGTTCTGGATGTTGTCGGCGGTGATGGCGACCATCGTGCGGCCCGCGATGGTGCCGCTGTTCACCATGTCGCCTTCGCCCACCGCGTTCTGGACGACCAACGCATCGGCCGACAGCAACGCGCCCGAGCCGTCGATGTCACCCGGCTTCACCCGCACGTACACCTGCGGCACCAGCACCTTCTGCGTGCTGCCATCAGCCAGCATGACCGTCTGCTCGACCAGCCACACGATGTCGCTGGTGAGCTGCGCCATCTGCGCGGCGCTCAGGGCGATGCCCGGCGTGAGCTGGTATTGCTGGGCGAAGGTCACGCCCGCATTCATCAGCGCCACGTACTGCGCTTCGTCGCTCTGATAGCCGTCCAGGTAGCGGTAGCCGGTGAGCTGTGCCACCTGTTCGCGGATGAGCCGTTGCTCGTAGAACCCGTCGCCCAGGCGCTTCTGGACCGTGGCCGGGTCGCTGCCCAGCGCGGTGAGCAGGTAGTCGCTGGAGAGCCAGTTGCGGTAATTGGTGAAGGCCGGATCGGTTTCGATCAGGTAGTGGCTCGTCGTGCCGGGCACCGTGCTGAACAGGCTCGCCTTGGGAACCGTGGTGTCCACGGTGGCGGTGCGAACGACGAGGCCCGAGCCGGCCGACCCCGGTGCGCCCGGTCCGCTACCAACAGTCGAAGGCACTTCCAGGATCGCACCTGCACGGCTGTTGCCGGTCACGCTTCCTGCCGCCCCGGCGCTGCCGACGACGCTCACGGGTGTTGCGGCACCGGGCGCACCCAAGGTCGTTGCCTGGGCACCCTGCTCGTAGCGCATCGCCGACAGCGGGTAGGTGGTCACCCGATCGGCCGGCGTGTAAGCCGTCGTGTCGGCGAACCATTCGGTGCCTCCGTCGAGACCACCGTGGTGCGTCCAGTATCTGTAGACCGCCGTGCCGCTTCGGCTCTCGACCTGAGTGCCCTGTGTCTGGATGTTCTGCGGCGCCTGGTCGGCAGTGATGGTGCCGCCTGCGACGACCTGGCTGTCGCGGTTCACCAGCAGGCCGTGGATGTCGATGTTGCCGCCCGCGACGATGCGACCTGGGTCGCTGCCCGTGACCACGTCGCGCGTGGTGGTCATCGTGTAGTCGTAGTCGGTCCACGCACGGGCGATCTGCTGCAGACGGTTGTCCTCGTTGACGCTGTCGTTGTAAGCGGTGATGGCGGAATCGAGTGCGGCCAGTGCGGTGGTGTAGCTGTCTTCGTAAGCGGTGACTGCGGCGGCATAAGCCTGCTGCTCGGCGGCGGTGCAGATGCGCACCGAGCAGCCTGGCGAAGGATCTGCCTGGATCGGCGCCGCGATACCGAATTGCGCGAAGCGCGCGGAGTCGCGCAGCTCCTGTGTCGTGACGACTCCGCAGTTCATCGCCTCGCCGGCACCGTCGCAGACGGTCGTCTGGACGATGGCCTGCGCCACCGTCGATCGCTGCCCGTACAGCTCGGGATGAACCTTGAGGTAGATCCACTTGCTGTCCGGCGAGACGAAGTCCGTTGCGGGCTGCGGTGTGGTCCAGCCCTCGGGCAGGAGTTCGGTGACGCGCACGCTGGACACGGGTTCGCGTGTGACGCTCAGGTGAGCGTCGGTGTTGCCGACGGTGCGCGCCGCCAGGCGCATGTTGCCGAGCGATTCGATCGAAGCGCTGCTGTTGTCGATGGCGCTCGCCTGTCCGGTCGCCTGTCGGTTGGCATCGAGTGCGCCGCCGATGAACATGTCACCGGCACTGAAGATCAGCGCATGTTCGCGGTTGGTGATCGTGTCGGCGCCGATGTCGAGCCTGTCGCGCGCGGCGATGGTGCCGGCCGAGCTGCCGTCGCCGTCATTGAGGATGCGGCTGGCTGCGATGGACAGCTGGTCGCCATAGATGCGTCCGGTCGGCGCGTTGACCAGCGCGCCCGCATCGATGCGGGTGTCGCGACCGTCGATCAGCCCGCGGTTGGTCAGTGTGCCGCTGGCACCGACGATGGTGATGTCGCCGCGCATCTCGCCGCCGGTGGCGTTCTCCACGTCGCTGCCTGATACGGTCAGCACGTTGCCGGCCAGCAGCTTGCCGTTGTTGGTCAGGGTGCCGGTGGTGGCATAGGTCAGGTCGCTGGCTGCGCTGACGACAGCGTTGTTCACCAGGTTCTGCGTGAGCGAGAGCCACAGGTCCTGGCCCGATGTCAGCGTGCCGTCGCCGCTGAAGGTGGCGGCGTCCAGCTGCAGGCGCCTGTCGGCCGTGAGCGTGCCGCCGGTGTTCGCCACGGACAGTGACTTCGACTGCGAACTGGCCCGATCCGGGTCGAGGATGGCCAGCGTGTCGCGTGCCGACATCAGGCCGTTGACGTTGTTGACGGCGCCTGCGCTGGTGATGGTCACATTCGCATCGGCGCGCACGGCACCGTTGCCGTTGTCGATGGTCGCCGCGGCGATGACGACGTTCTGGCCTTCGATGCCCTGGTCGATGCCGAGCGTGGACGTGTTGACCACGCCGCCGGCGCGCACGCCCGTGGTGCCGCCGGAGCGGATCAGCGCGCCGTCGTTCTGCACGGTTGCGCTGCCAGCGTCCACCGTGAGGTCATGCGCGGCCAGGGTCTGGCCCCCACGGTTGTCATAGCTCGCGTCGTTCGTGTTGATCGCCACGTCGGCCCGGCCCAGGATCACCCCGCCGGCTGCATTGGTGACATTGCCGGTACTGGCAGTGAGCTTGCCGGCCGCGCCGATGAAGCCAGCAGTGTTGTCGACCGTGCCCGTGTTCAGGCTCAGCGTGCCGCTGCTCGCAATGCCGCCTTCGCCGTTCGCGTAGCCGGTGGAATTCGTGTTGATCAGCGTCCCGCCGTGCGTATCGATCGCCATCGTGCCGCCCGATTGCACCAGGCCGTGGTCGTTGTCGAGCCCGCCGGTCTGCAACGCGACGGTCGTGGTGGCAGCCAGAGTGCCACCGGTGTTGACGAGCGAGCTACCGTTCGTGTCGATGGCGAGGGTGTCGCCCGTGATTTGGCCCAGTGTGTTATCCAAAGTCGCTGCGGCAACGGTCGTATCGCGTTGGGCCGCGAGGGTGCCGCCGACGTTGCTGGCTGCGCCGGAGACCCTTGCGTCGAGATTGCCGACGGTGGTGACAGAACCCGCGTCATTGGACAGATCGCCAGCGTGGACTGTGGCATCGCCATTGCTCGCGATGACACCACCGCTGTTGTCCAGAGTTCCGTCGACTGTGATCGAGCTCGCCCCCGTGCCCGTCTGCACGATCCGACCACCATTCCTGTTCCGGACGTTGAACGCATGCAGATCCAACTGACCGGCGCTCAGCAGCCCGTGTTCGTTGACCAGCGACTGGTTGGCCGTTGCGTTCGCTTCCAAGGTCAAGGCACCGGGCGTGGTCACCATGGCCTGGCTCGTCGTCACATTCCCGGTGGTGGCGGCGAGTGCGATGTTTGCGCCGCTTGTCTGGCTGCTGGTGAGATCGATGCTGCCGCTTTGCAGCGAGACAGCGCCTGCAGCGATATTGCGGCCTTTGGCCTGGAGCACACCGGTCGTCGCGATGCGCAGGTCGCCCGATGGTGCGAGGCTGCCGTCGGCGCGGATGCCTGCGCCGAGCACGCTGGCGGTGCCCGCGTTCAGGTTCCTTGCAGTGATGCTCAGATCGCCGCCAGCCGTGAGGCTGCCTTGGTGGGTGAAGGCGTTGGTGACGTCGAGCGTGGCGTCGCCGCCTGCGCGCAGGACGCCTGCGCTGGCGTTGTTCAGGTTGTCGGCGTGGAGGTGGAGTGCCTGGTCTGCGATCAACTGGCCAGCGCTGTTGTTCAGGTCGCCGGTGGTCGTGATGTCGATCTGTCCGGCGTGCAGGTTGCCACCGGTGTTGTCGAGCGTGCCGACGTTGGCTGTGAAGGTGTTCGCGACGTTCAGCGTGCCGTTCGCGTTGCTGAAGGTTGCCCCGGTGACCGCGAGACTGGCAACGCTCAAGCTGCCGCCGGCGTTGTTCACGGCCGGTGTCTGCAGGGTGATGGGACCGCCGGCGTAGATCCTGCCGCTGTCGTTGAGGATGCTGCCTGCGGCTGCGAGCGAGCCTGGGGAGACTGCGACTGCGGCGGGCACGGTCTGTGATGTGCCGGCGCTTCCTGTGGCGGTGCCGGTGTCTGCAGGTGTGCTGGGCGTGGTGCCCGTTGCGCCGCCAGTGCCGCTCGTTCCATCTGCGCCTGAACCGCTCGCACCGCCTGCGCCACCTGTACCTGACGAAGCCGAAGCAGCCACAGGCTCCACCCCGATGACACCACCCGTATTGCTGAGCCTCGGCGCCGCAATCGTCAGCCCCGCCGCGCTGGTCTGGCGGATCGTCCCGCCTCGGTTGTCGAGGTCGCCTGTGGCGCTCGCCAGTTCGACGCGTTGCCCTTCCAGCGCCCCGCCGACATCGCCGATGTGATTGGCCAGATCACCTTGCGTCGCGATCTGCAGGCTGCCTGCGCTGCGCACCGTGCCGCTGTTGAGGAACCCCGCCGCATGGATTGCCCCCTCCGAGGCCAGCTGGATCAGCCCCGAGTTCTCCAGGATGCCGTCGACGCTCAGCGTCAACTTGCCAGCCTCGCCCGTGATGAGCACAGGCCCCGAAGAAGTCTGGATCACGCCCGCGTTGCGCATGCCCAGCCCGGCTTCGGTGCCGATCAGGAAGATGTGGTTGGCGTACATGCCGCCGACGGCTGCGACGTCCAGGGCGAACCGGGGGACAGGACCGCTGCCAGCGCCCGCAGCGGTGGCGGGCGTCACCTGCGTCGCATCGGCCGAGACATCGTTCACCCCGGTCACGAGCTTGAGGTCCCTGGCCCAGACGCCCGCATTGATCTGCGTGGCCCGCGCGAGGATCGCCGCGTAGTCGGTGCTGCGGGCGTCCAGGCCCATGCCGTCGACCGAGACGGTTCCGCCGCGCACGGCATAACTCTCCAGGCTTCCCGAGGCGCCGAACTGCGGTGTGCCCGTCGTCAGCGTCACGGCGGAGGCGTTGATGAAGGTCGAGCCGTTGACCGAGATGCCCGACGGGTTGGCCAGCACGAACTCGGCGCGCTGGCCGGCGATCTCGACCGGGCCGTTCAAATAGCTGGGATTGCTGCTGTTGACCTCGTTGAGGATCACGCGTGCCGGCCCGGTGGCGAGCCACGGGTTGCCGGTCACGAGCCCGCCGATCTGGGACTGCACGTTCGTGCGGCTGTTGTTGAGGACCACGCCCTGCGCGCCCACGTCGAACTGGCGGTAGGTGTTGCGCGAGACGCCTGCGGGCGACGGGGTCTGGATGTTGATGACCGGCACGCCGTTGGGGGCCATCAATACCGTGGGCCGTTGGCGGCCCGGGGCGTTCGCATCGGCTGCGATCTGTGCTGCTGCCGCCACGGCCGTCAGCGAGGCGATGAAGACGAGGAATGCGGACGCCGCGCCGCGTGCCGAGGTGCTTCCATTCGCACCTGTCTTGCCCGTACCGCGCGCTGTCTCCTGTACCGCCATGCGAAGACCCCGCGCTGCATTGAAGACGACGCTGTAGAAACTCTTGTTCATTGTTCTTCCCCTCTTGATTGCTCAGTCAGGACTGGGCAGGTCCTGCGCCATGCGGTGTGCCATCTCGTGCATTGCCGCTTGCCAGCTTTCGGCCACTTCATCGGCCCTGGAAATCAACGCATCGAAGTTGGGATATCGGTACTTCGCATTGCTCGGGATGCTCCAGTCTTTGTCATTGCTGCCGGCATCGGCTCCGTAGCGGTAGTACAGACTCAATGAATCGTCCGGCCGGCCCACACGCGGGATGAAGGTGGCATCCACATTGACTCGAGGGAGGTAATCGGTCGACGTGCGTGGCGAGTCCATGCTGACGTCCCGAAAGTAGACGTGCAATACCGCCTCATCCGTCTGCAACTTGGCATAGTCGATGTCGTCCGGATCGGTCTGGCTTCGATCGAAGTCCTCATACACATGGACGGTGAAGCCCCGCGTCCGCAGTTCATCGAGCAGCATCTTCGTGAAGTGCGCACCCATTTCTGACCTCGGCGTATCCATGCGTCGAGAGAACTCGGCACTCTTACCTCGATTGGAAATCGACGATGCAATCAGCACGGGTACGAGCGGTAATGGCACGAGCCGGTTCTCCGTGTAAATGCTCTGCGGCGACGCGACCGGAATCAATGCAATGCTTTTGAAGGGCACGGGTGGCCTCACTGAGCGCGAACCACACCCGCACACAAGGAGGGCAACGGCCGAGAGGAGAAAGACGGCGATGAAATGCCGCGCTGGCTGGCTGATTGGGAAGTGCATGAAGAGGTCTCCTTGAAAAGGACGGTGGGATGGCCGGGCGACGCGAACGCCGCCCGTTTCATCGATCAGCTGCAGCGGAACTTCGCCACGCCGATGTAGTGCGCGCCATTGGCAAGCACGGCAACGAAGCTGGTTGCCACCAGGTAGGACCCCGCACCCCCATCACCGATCTGGACATACGCACCGGCACCATTGCTGAAATACGCGCCGGTGATCGTTGCGCTGCTCGGCTCCGAAACCGACCCGTTCAACGAAGCGGAACCGCTGCTGCCCGATGCCGTGACGTTGATGGCACCGGTGACAGTCGCACCGCCCGTACCGAAACTCAGGCTGGCCGAGCCGGTGGCACTGCCGACGACAGTCGCACTGCCGGCACCGCTCGCATAGGTGGGCGCCGTGAAGACGCCCGCGTCGCATGCAAAAGTGCCCGACGTCGGGAATGCGGTCGGCAGATTGATCGTGAGATAGTGGTACACGTCGTTGCCTGTACCGCTCAGCGTCGAGGCGCCAGAACGCGTGGTGACAGTTCCGGCAGTCCAACGGCCCATCGCGTAAGACGCATCACCGCTGATCTCTTTCACCGCAATGTCGCCGCTCAGCACATTGGTCCCCAAGGTCGTCATGGCACCGCTGGCGTCCTGGACGCTCGTGTCCAGGACGCCGACGCTTTGGCGGCTGACGCCGACCAGTTGATATCGCGCGGTCGTGCCGCGGCTGAACGGTGCGGACACCGACCCCGTGTTCGGGCTCGTGATGGGAGTGGTCTGCGTGCTCGGTACATCGGTACCGGCATCGGTCGTGACCGACGTGCCTCCGGAATCCCCGCCACCGCCGCCACATGCTTGCAGCAACGCGAGAGAAAGAACGGAGAGAGCGAGAGAAATTGTCTTGTTCATTGGATGAAAAATCTAAAAAAATGAATAACGGAATCGTGTGGAAGATGGACTGGGTGGTGGTGGCGCTCCTTGTCAAAAGCTGTAGTTCAGGCTCACGCCTGCCGTCGTGCGTGATGTCCTGTAACCCTGTGGCTTGCTGATCGGTGCGCCGATGAACAGGTCGTAGTTCAGTCCCTGGATGGCGCCACGGATGCCCACGGCACCGCCCGCGAGGTGTCGTCCGAGCAGGTAAGCTGCCGACGGCCCGCCTACCGCGCCGTAGTCGATGCCGACATACAGTTCGGCCCCGCTCTGCCCCAGCGCCAGCCCGAGGTCGTTGCGCACGAGCCAGCCGCGCTCGCCCATCAGACTGGTCTCGCCGTCGAAGCCGCGCACCGTGTAGCGGCCGCCGATGGCGAATCGATCCTGCGGCGTCAGCGGCGTCCGGTTCCACTGCGCGCGCCACAGCGCCGTGTAGCGCAGCTTCTGTTGGGCCAACGCAAAGGGCACATTGAGATTCGCCTCCGCGGTGTAGAGCTTCAGCCGCGAGGTGCCTTCGCCGAAGGCTTCTTCGGGTGCCGGCAATGCACCGAACGCACCGGTGCCGCGCCGGTAGGCCAGCGTGCCGTCCAGCGTGGACTCGCCGATGAACTCCCGGTGGTTGACGCTGGCCTCGAGCCCGGCCACGACCCGCCGCTGCACCTCGATCTCGGTGTCGTCGATGTCGTTGCTGGACGCACGCCGGAACCCTCTCAATGCGACAGTCGTCTTGCGGCTCCGGTCGCGATAGACCAGCCGCGACAAGCGCACTTCGGCATTGCGCGTCTCGCCCGCGTAGACATAGTCCTGGCTGAACCCCGCGACCGACTGGTGGTAACCGCTCTGGCTGGCTGTGGCACCGAGCAACCAGTAGCCATACGGAATCGAATAATGAAGCGTTCGGCCATCGGTGCCCTGGCCGGTGTGGTTGAAGGCGTCGTGGTTCAGGCTCAGGTAGGCGAGGTCATTGAGTCCGAGCGGTCCGTCCCACGCCACGGTGGCGCCCGCCTGCACTTTTCCGGTGGCGTCCGTGCCGCTGTCGTCGATGCTCAGGCTGACACGCAGTGGCCGCCTGGCCGTGTAATTGACGACGAGGTCGCTGTCGCCGGGCCGCAGGTCGGCGGCCTTCGGTGGCTCGACCTGGACATCGGCCTCGACGGAGGGCAGGCGCTTGAGGTTCTCCATGCCCTGCTCGATGTCCCGCAGGTCGAGAAGATCGCCTGGATGCGCGGGCATCGCGTTGCCCAGGCTGGTCGATGCGTTGCTGTCTTCGGTGAAGCGGATCGCCGTGATGCGGCCGATCACCAAGGTCAGCGTGAGCGTTCCGGCGCCCAGCGTCTGTCGACCTGCCAGCACGCGGGTGGTCGTGAAGCCGCGTTCGACGATGGCACGCTGCACGCGCGCAAGCACGACGTTGATACCTGCAGCGCCGAGACAGCGGCCTCGCCACGGATCGTCCGCCGGCTCGTCGGCCGCCGCCAATGCCCACATGAAATCGTCGGCACCGGTGCCATCGAGCGCCAGGTGATCGACGTGCAGGCACGGGCTTTCGGAGGCAGGAATCGTGGCGTCGTTGGTCGCCGCCCGCGGCGGCAAGCGAACATCGACCGTGCGCTCCTGCTGCTCGCGCAATGCGCGTTCGCGTTCCTGCTGGCGCTGTTCTTCGATGAACGGTCGAAGAGACGAAGCGCTCTGCGCCTGGGCGATCTGGCCGCAGAGCATCAGCACGGCCGAAAGCATCGGCCCGATGGCAGCGCGCGCGCACGTTGGCGCACCGCGGTGCACGGGCACCGCATGATTTGTTCTCAAGATTCCCCCCTGATTGGCTCGACGCCCCGCGTCGGCAGCGGCGGAGTCTGCCGGGGGGCGTCGCGCTCAGGGGAACAACGTGATGAACAGCCGAATCAGGGGTTCGGACTTGCAGAATTGGCGGCCGAGATCGGCGCGCCGCAGTCCTTACTCGGGCAGCAGACCGATCTCGGCAGCCACCTGGCCGAGGCGCTTGTGTTCGGCCAGCAGATAGGTTTCGAACTCCTTCGGCGACGTGCCCGGCGCGGCGATCGGGCCCACGATCGCCATCTTCTGGGCGATGGCCGGGTCGGCCAGCATCTTGTTGATCTCTGCATTCAACCGGGCGACCACGGCGGGCGGCGTGCCGCTGGGCGCGACCATCGCCATCCATCCCGTCATGTCGACGCCCGGCAGGAACTCTGCGACCGTCGGCACCTGTTCCCAGCCGACGATGCGCTGGGCGGAAGTCACGGCCAGCATGCGCAGTCGACCCTGGCGCACCAGCTGCGAGGTCGACGCCACGTCGGCCACGATGGCACTCGAATGCGCGCCGATCACATCCTGCAGCGCCACGCCCACCGAGCTGTACGCGACCAGGTTGGCCTGCGCCTTGCCCCGTGCGTTGATGAGCCGCGCGATCATGCCGCCGAAGGTCCGCGGACCTTCATTGGCCAGCGACAGCTGGCCCGGGTCCTTCGCGCTGCGTGCGAGCAGATCGGGGAAGGACTGGATCGGCGAGTCGTGGTTGACCAGCACCGCGAACGGGCTGTTGGCCACGAAGGCCACCGGCGTGAAATCCTTCAACGGGTCATAGCTCAGCGTCTTGAAGAGATAGCTGTTGGTGACGAGTGCCGCGGTGGTCGCGAAGTACAGCGTGTAGCCATCGGCCGGCGCGCGCGCCACGGCCTGCGCGCCGATCACGTTCTGCCCGCCGGGCTTGTTGTCGATGACGAAGGGCTGGCCGACCGCGCGCGCCAGGCCATCGCCGAGCAGGCGCGCCACGTTGTCCGGCCCCGAGCCCGCGGGCTGCGACAGCACGACCTTCACCGGCCTGTCGGGCCACTTGTCCTGCGCGGCCGAAAAGCCGGTGCGCCCGAGCGCCGCCAGCGCCACGCTCAATTGAAATGTTCTTCTGTCCATGTCTTGTCTCCTTGTGTTGTCGTTGAGGGGAAGCGCTATGCATGCAGCCGCGTTGCGAGGCCGTCGATCAGCGCCCGCAGTGCGCGGGCATCGGCTGCCACGCCGTAGACGTAGCGATCGGGCCGGACGATCGCCGCGCAGCATTCATGGCGGCGGAACCAGTCGGCAGCAACGCCTTCGGTCTCGCGCAGCGCGTCGCCGAACTGCAGCCTCGCGAGCTGCGGCTGCGCGGGCAGCGGGACATCGGCCGCGGCGGCGTCCGCATCGTGAGCGAGCACCAGCCACCAGCCGTCGCCGGCGATGGCGTCGAAGCGCACGGGCACGCCGTCGCGGTCGATCCATGGCTGAGGAAAGATCGTGCCGTTGGCCGGATGCGCCACCGGCGACACCAGGCCGACCTCCAGCGCAGGCAGCACATCCTGGCGCGGCATGTCGCGCACGACGCCGCCGCACTCGGCCAGCATGCGCGCATCGCGCTCGCGCGCCAGCCCGAGATCGCGCTCGCCGATCACCGCGCCGATGGCCTTGATGCGGCCGGTCAGCACGCTCACGTGCCGCTTGCGCTCCTCGCCATAGCTGTCGAGCAACGCATCGGCGGCGCTGCCCGTCACCTCGCCGCGGATCACGGCGCCGAGCTTCCAGCTCAGGTTGGCCACGTCGCGCACGCCCTGGCACATGCCCTGGCCCAGAAAGGGCGGCTGCTGATGCGCCGCATCGCCGGCAACGAACACGCGACGCTCCCGCCAGCGCTCGGCCACCAGCGCATGAAAGCGATACGCCGCCTGCCGCCACAGCTCGCCGTCCTCCGGCGTGAGCCAGCGCGACAGCAGCTTCCAGGTCTCTTCCGGCTGCACGATGCGGCGCGGGTCTTCGCCCTCCTTCAGCGAGATCTCCCAGCGCCGGTGGTTGCCCGGCCCGATAACCATCGTGCAGGGACGGTCGGGCTCGCAGTACTGCACGCTGTGGTCCGGCAGCTTCGCGAGTCCGCGCTCATTGACGCGTACGTCGACCACCAGCCAGGGCTCGTCGAAAGCCAGGTCCTCGAGCCTCAGGCCCGCGAGTTCGCGCACGGTGCTCGACGCGCCATCGCAGCCGATCACATGGCGGGCGCGCACGGCCTGCGTCTGGCTGCTGTCGTGCATCAGCTCGAGCGTCACGCCATCGGCGTCCTGCGCGAGCGCCGTCAATTCGGCACCCAGCACGACCTGCACGCGCTCGGCCTGTCGCACATGCGCACGCAGGATCTCTTCGACCGGCGGCTGCGTGAACACGTTCGATGGCGTGTAGCCCAGCGGATACGGCGGCGCGACCATCGTCAGCCGCTTGATCAACTGCCCATCGACGCCGTAATACGCCGATGGCGTGAAGGGCTCGACATGGGACTCGACGGCGTCGACGACCCCGAGTTGCTGCAGCACGCGCATCACCTCGTGGTCGATCGCGATGGCGCGCGGCTTGTCGTACACCTCGCGCAGGCGGTCGCAGACGAACACGCTCAGCCCCTGCTTGGCCAACAGTCCGGCGGCCACCGCGCCCGACGGGCCGAAGCCGACCACCGCGACGTCGAACACGTCGCGTCGTTCCGTGGATGCCATGGCCTCAGCCCTCGGCGCGGATCGGATTGACCAGGGTGCCGATGCCTTCGATCTCGACCTCGAAGGTGTCGCCCGCCTTCATCCAGACCGGCGGCGTGCGTGCCTGGCCGACGCCCGCTGGCGTGCCCATCACGATCACGTCGCCGGGCTCCAGCGTCAGCACCTCGCTGAGCAGCGCGATCGTCTCGGCCACGCCCCAGATCATGTCGGTCGTGTTGGCGTTCTGCATGACTTCGCCGTTCAGGCGGCCCTGGATCCTCAGGCCGGCCGCAGCCGGCGGCAGTGTGTCGGCCGTCACCAGCACCGGGCCGAAGCCACCGGTGCCGTCGAAGTTCTTGCCGATGGTCCACTGCGGCGTGCGCTTCTGGTAGTCGCGCACCGACATGTCGTTGAAGCAGGTGTAGCCGAACACATAGGACGGGGCGTCGGCCTGCGTCACGTGGCGCGGCACGCGGCGGCCGATCACCAGCGCGAGCTCGGCCTCGTAGTCGAACTTGACCGACACCCTGGGTGCGATGCCCGCGTCGCCATGCGCGATCAACGAACTCGCGCCGCGGAAGAAGAACCACGGGTATTCGGGCTTCTCGCGGCCGCCCTCCTTCGCATGGTCGAAGTAGTTCAGGCCGAGGCAGATGATCTTGCCGGGCTCGGGCACCAGCGGCGCGAGGCGCAGGCCGGCCAGCGGCAGGCGCGGCGCACCGGACGCCAGCGCGCGCGTGGCCGCCGCCGCCAGGTCGACGCCTGCGGCCAGCGCGCCGCGCAGGCTGGACGGAACCTCGGGCAGTGCCGCGTTCAGGTCGATGACGCTGTCGCCGTCGACCAGGCCGAGGCGCGTCTGATCGTCTTTGTGGAAGGTGGTGAATTTCATGGGAGCTTCGGGGTGAGGAAAAGAAACGGACGCGGAGACGGGCAGGTTCAGTCCGGCGTCTTCACGAAGAAGACCTGGCGCTGCGCTTCCTTCAGGCGTGCGGACGGCGGCTGCGAGATGCCCCACTGGTCGACGCGGCCGGCCGGCCACTTCCAGTCGTCCGGGCCGCCGACGGCGTAGCTGTCGTCGATCTGCTCGACGTCGGCCGTGTATTCGATGACTTCGCCGAACGGGCCGACGAAGTAGTTGAAGGCGTTGTTGCCGGGGCCATGGCGGCCCGGCCCCCACTCGATCATGTGGCCCGCATCGCGCATCCGGCCGCCACCGCGCATCACTGATTCGAGGTCGGGCATGACGAAGGCGATGTGGTTGAGCGCGTCGTTGTCGGTGTCGCCCAGCGCTACGCTGTGGTGGTCGCTCGCGCAGTTGAGGAAGGCCATGATCCGCGTGCGGTCCGCCAGCGTGAAGCCCAGCGCCTGCTCGAAGAAGCGCTGCGTGGCCTCGACGTCGTGGCTGTTGAGCACCACGTGCGCGAGGCGCGAGGGCCGGTCCTTCGCCTCGCGTGCATCGGCGTGCAGTGCATCGCCGAAGACCACTTGCAGCAATCGGCCATCGGGGTCGCGCACGGTCAGGCCGATGCCGCCGCCGGGCTCGTCGATCGGTGCCAGCGCGGTCTCGACGCGGCCGCCCGCCGCGACGGTGGCGCGTTCGATCGCTTCCAGCGCCTCGGCATGGCGCGCGCGCAGCGTCGCGTGGCGGATCGCGGTCGCCGGCCCGCCGCGGTGCAGCGCGAGCAGGTGGTGGTCGGCGCCGGTGCCGCGCAGGTAGATCGCGTCGGCCGTGCGCGCAGCCACGTCCAGGTGCCAGACGCGCGTGTAGAAGTCTTCGGCGCGCGCGAGGTCGGGCACGTCGAGTGCCACGCTGCGCAGGCCACCGATCCAGGGTGAGCTCATGGGTTGTCCTTGTGTGGGGCTGCGAAGGCGAATGCGCGCGCGAGGAAGCGACGCGCGTTGCCTTCGGTGAGTCGAGCCATCGCGTCGGCGCCGAGGCTGGCCGCATCGAGCGCGGCCAGCGGGGCCGACTCGTGGAAGTTGAAGGGGTAGTCGGTGCCCAGCATCAGCTGCGAAGCGCCGAACTGGTCGACCAGATGCGCCAGCGTGGCGGGGTCGAACACCAGCGTGTCGAAGAACAGCCGGCGCGCTTGGTCGACGGGTGCGGCCCCTACCTGCTCGCGCAGCGCCGGGAACACCGACCAGCCCCGCTGCAGCCTCGGCAACAGCGACGCCAGCGTGCCGCCGCCATGGCTGAACGCGATGCGCAGCTTCGGCCGGCGCAACAGCAGGTTGCCGGTGATCACCGATGCCGCGGCCAAGCCGACGTCGGTCGGATAGGCCAGCACCTGCTGCAACGGCGCGGGGCCGACCAGCCGGTCCATGCCGGTGGGCTTCAGCGCATGCACGAACACCGCCGCATCGAGCGCTTCGCACGCCTCGAAGAACGGATCGAAGCGCGGGTCGCCGATCGGCGTGCCGTTGACGTTGCTGCCGATCTCGACGCCGGCAAAGCCCAGCGTCTCGACGACGTAGCGCAGCTCGACGATGGCCGCGTCGATGTCCTGCAGCGGCACCGCGCCCAGGCCGATCAGCACGCCCTGCGACTCGGCCGCCATGCGCGCGATCTCCTCGTTGAGAAAGCGCAGGAGCTGGCCCGCATCCGCCGCATCCATCCAGTAGGACAGCAGCTCCGGCATCGGCGAGATTGCCTGGTGGGCCAGGCCCATCTCCGGCAGGTCGGCCAGCCGGCGCGTCACGCTCCAGCACTTCTCGGACACGGTGCGGTAGTTCTTGCCGGCGATCACCACCTGCCGGTGGCACAGGCCGCCGGCCGCGGGCGCAGCCGCCATCGACGGCCAGTCCGCGGGCGTGCGGCTACCGAGGTACGTGGGGAAATTCTCCGGCACCACATGCGCATGCATGTCGATGCCGCAGGCGCAGCGCAGGCGCTGCATACCGCTGTCCGCGGCCTTGTTGGATCGTGCGTCCATGCTTGTCTTGTCTCCGAATGGGCGCAGTCTAGGCATCGCCGCTCCATTGATGAAGTGGATCGGGCATATACATAAAATCCACGCCATGGATATCACCGAGGTCGACCTGAACCTGCTCGTGGCCTTTGCCGCGATGGCCCAGCACCGCAGCGTCACGCGCGCGGCCGAGTCGATCGGGTTGAGCCAGCCGGCGATGAGCGCCGCGGTTGCGCGGCTGCGGCTGCTGTTCGACGACGCGCTGTTCGTGAAGACCGCCGCCGGCATGCAGCCCACGCCGCGGGCCATGCAGCTGACCGAGCCGGTGCTGCGCGTGGTCGAGGCGATCAAGGCCGAGATCCTTCCGGCATCGGCCTTCGATCCGGCGAGTTCGACCAAGGAGTTCGCGATCGTCACGCCGGACATCGCGGAGGTTCACTTCCTGCCGCGCATCCTGGCCGAGTTCGCGCGCGAGGCACCGCAATGCGCGCTGCGCACGGTGTCGATGTCGCGCCACGCCGCGGCGGAGGCGCTCGCATCCGGCGCGGCCGAACTGGCGATCGGCTACCTGCCCGACCTGCAGAAGGCGGGCTTCTTCCTGCAGAAGCTGTTTCGCAACGACTATGTGTGCATCGTGCGCAGCGCGCATCCCGAGATCGGCGAGAAGCTGACGCTGAAGACCTACCTCGCAGCCTCGCACGCGGTGGTCAGCCCCGACGGGCGCGAGCACCTGCTGGAACAGGCATTGCAGCAGCGCCGGCTCGAGCGGCGCGTGGTGGTGGTGCTGTCGCACTTCATGAGCCTGCTGCCCATCATCGAGAGTTCCGACCTGGTCGCGACGGTGCCGCGCGACCTCGCGAACATCTGCGTGCGGCATGGCGACATCCGGATCGTGGAGCCGCCCTTCAAGTCACCGGTGGTCGAGGTCCACCAGTTCTGGCACCGGCGCTTTCACCAGGACGCGGCCAACGTGTGGCTGCGCAGCCTGGTGCATCGGCTGTTCAGCGCCTAGCGATCAAGCGCTCAACCGGCGACGAGCCCCGCCGCCGTCACGCCCGCGATGCAGATCGCCTCGTCCTCGTCCCCGGTGCCACCGCTCGCGCCGACGGCACCGATCGTGCGGCCGGCCGCATCCTTGATCAGCACTGCGCCCGTCTGCGGCAGGAGGCGGCCATTGGCCGTCGAAGCCAGCGACACGTAGAAGCTCGGATTGCCCTTGGCGCGCTCGAGCAGCACGCGGCTCGACACGCCCATGCCGACCGCACCCCAGGCCTTGGCCTGCGCCACCTCGAAGCGGAACATGCTCGCGCCATCTTCGCGCGCGAAGGCCTTGAGGTTGCCGGATTCATCGAGCACCACGACGCCCATCGGCTGGTAGCCCGATTGCCTGGACTGGGCGAGCGCCCCGGTGATGATCTGTTGCGCGAGTTCGAGCGTGAGTGCGGTCATGGTGTGGATGAAGGAAGTTGGAGTCAGAAAGGATAGTGCCGCGGCGCCGTCTGCACGGTGATCCAGCGAAGCTCGGTGAAGGCCTCGATGCCTGCACGCCCGCCGAAGCGGCCGTAGCCCGAGTCCTTCACGCCGCCGAAGGGCATCTGCGCCTCGTCGTGCACGGTCGGGCCGTTGACGTGGCAGATGCCCGACTCGATGCGCTTCGCCACCTGCAGCGTGCGGCCGATGTCGCCGCCGAACACCGCCGCCGAGAGGCCGAAGGGGTTGTCGTTGGCACATGCGATGGCTGCCTCGACACCCTTCACGCGCACGACCGGCTTGACCGGACCGAAGCTCTCCTCGTGGTAGATCGCCATCTCGCGCGTCACGTGGTCGAGCACAGTGGCGGGCATCAGCGTGCTGTCGGACTTGCCGCCGCACAGCAGGCGCGCGCCCTTGGCCAGCGCGTCGTCGATCAACGCATTGCAGCGCGCCACGGTCGCCTGGTCGACCACCGAGCCGAGCACGGTCGGGCCGTTGCGCGGGTCGCCGCTGGGCAGCGCGACCGCGCGCGTGACGAGCTTGTCGACGAAGCGGTCGGCCACGGCCTCGTCGACCACGAAGCGCTCGGTCGACATGCAGATCTGGCCCGAATTGGCGAAGGCGCCGAAGATCGCGGCGTCGACGGCCGCATCGACATCGGCATCGTCCAGCACCACGAACGGGGCCTTGCCGCCGAGCTCCAGCACGACGGGCTTCAGATACTTCGCGCAGGTCAGCGCGACCTTGCGCCCCACGCCGGTCGAGCCGGTGAAGTTGACACGGCGCACCGCCGGATGCGCCACCATCGCCTCGACCACCGCCGCGGCATCGGCCGGCGCGTTGGTCACGAAGTTGACGACGCCGACGGGCAGGCCGGCTTCCTGCAGCGCCTCGATGATCAGGCCGTGCGTCGCCGGGCACAGCTCGGAGCCCTTGAGCACCACCGTGTTGCCGCAGGCCAGCGGCGTCGCGATGGCGCGCACCGCGAGGATCACCGGCGCATTCCACGGCGCGATGCCGAGCACCACGCCGGCCGGCACGCGCAGGCCCATCGCCAGGCTGCCGGGCACGTCGGACGGGATGACCTCGCCGCCGATCTGCGTCGTGAGGCTGGCGGCCTCCTGCAGCATCGACGCGGCCAGGTGCGCGTTGAAGCCGGCCCAGGGCGCGGCGGCGCCGGTCTCGGCGGCCATCAGTTCGATAAAGCGCGCGGTCTTGGCCTCGAGCGCCACGGCGGCCTTCTGCAGCAGCACACGCCGCTCGGTCGGGCCGATCGCGGACCAGGCCGGGAAGGCAGCGGCGGCGGCCTCGACCGCGCGCACGGCGTCGGCCGGCGTCGCGGCGGGCGCCCGTGTGGCGACGGCGCCATCGAGCGGATTGCGCCGCTCGAAGGTCTGGCCGTCGCTCGCCAGGGCGGCCTGGCCGCCGATCAGCATCTGGATGTCGTTCATGGTTGTTTCTCTTTCGAAGGAGGTGGTGCCGGAGGGCGTGTGAGTGCGTCGAAGCCGAAGCGGTTCATGGCGCCGAACGACGGCCCGGCCGGATGCGGCACGAAGCGCGTGCGGCAGTCGAGCACGGCCGGCAGGCCCGAAGCCAGGGCGCGGGCCATCGCCGGCGCCACGTCGTCCGCATGTTCGACGCGTTCACCGAAACAGCCGAAGCCACGCGCGATGGCCGCGTAGTCGGTGCCTTCCAAGCTGGTACCGAATTCGAAGCCCAACTGCGCCTTCTGGCCGGAACGGATGATGCCCCACGCCGCGTTGTTGTGGATGACGGTGAGCACCGGTGCCCCCGCGCGGCGTGCGGTGTCGAGCTCGTTGAGCGTGAAGCCGAAGGAGCCGTCGCCGGTGATGTTGACGACCGGGCGGCCCGGCTGCTGCAACTGCAAGGCGATCGCATAGGGCAGGCCGAAGCCGAGGTGGCTCATGCCCGGCTCGTGGAAGCGCGTGCGCACGTCATCGACCGGTGTGAGGTCGTTGCTCCAGAACGTGGTGTGGCCGCCGTCGAACACGGCCAGCGCATCCGACGGCATCGCGGCGGCGATGGCGGTGGCGAGCGCGGCCGGATGCATGACCGGATCCGGGTCGGCGGCCATCGTCGCCAGCCTGTCTTCGTAGCGTGCCCGCACTTGGCGCACGCCGCCGAGCCAGCCGGGCTCGACGCCGTCGAAGGCAGCGTCCCCCAGCGCCGCCAGCAGGTCCTGCAGCGCCAGTCCGGCATCGGCCTGCATCGCGACCTCGTGCAGCGCCGGATGGCCGAGCGCGGACGGATCGATGTTGATGCTGATGGTGCGGTGATGGCGCCGCGCGAACGGGCCGCGGTCGTCCCACATCCACGACGAGTAGCGGCAGCCGATGCTGAGCACCACGTCGGCGCCGTCGAACGCGGCACGCACCGCGTCACCCGCGATCAGGCCGCCGTGGCCGATGAAGTGCGGACTGTCGCTGGCGATCACGCCCAGCGCCATCTGCGTCGGCACGACCGGCGCATTCAGGCGTTGCGCGATGTGCCGTACCGCGTCGGCGGCGCCGCTGGCGACCACGCCGCCGCCGGCCACGATCAATGGCCGGCGCGCATGGCGCAGCAGCGCCACGGCCTGCCCGACCAGCGACGCCGCCGGACGCGGGCCGGCCGTCGCACGGTAGCGCGACGGCGGCAGGTCGAACTCGTCGTCTGCGTAGTCGGTCGCCGCGGACAGCACGTCCTGCGGCACGTCGAGATGCACCGGGCCCGGCCGTCCGGACAGCGCCTCGCGGAACGCACGCCGCGCCAGCTCGGGCATGCGGCGCGGGTCGTGCACCACCGCATTCCACTTGGTCAACGGCGCGAACACGGCACGCGTGTCGAGGTCCATGAACATGCCGCTGTGCGGATACGCGGCCGCGCGGTGCTGGTTGGTGGTGATGGCCAGCAGCGGCAGGCTGTTGTTCAGCGCCACGCCCATGCCCGACGCGAGGTTGAGCCCGCCCGGCCCCATCTCACCGAACGCCACGGCCATGCGGCCGGAGCCGGCATGCACGGCGGCGGCCATCATCGGGCCGGTCGCCTCGTGGCGCACGCCGACGAAGCGCACCGCGTCCTGCTGCGACAGCGCATGCATCAAGGGCGCGAGCTTGCCGCCGACGATGCCGAAGGCGAAGGGCACGCCCTCGGCCGCCAGCACACGCACCAGCGCCTGCGCGCCTGTCAATCGAATCACGGTATCAGTCCTCCGCAGTGAAGCCGGTGGCGCGCACGATCGGCGCCCATCGGTCGTAGTCGGCCTTGACGCGGCGTGCGAACTCCTCCGGCGACTGGTGCACCGGTTGCAGTCCGTAGGTCGCGAGCTGGGCGATGTAGTCGGGCGCGGCGAGGGCTTCGCGCACCTGGCGGTTGAGCGCATCGACGATGTTCGCGGGCGTCTTCGCGGGCAGGAACCAGCCGAGCCATTCCTCCACCGCGATGTCCTTGTAGCCCTGCTCCACGAGCGTCGGCACGTCGGGCAGGAAGGGGGAGCGCGTGGCGCTGGTGACGGCCAGCGAGCGCAGCTTGCCGCTGCGCACATAGGGCATGACCTCGCCGACCACGTTGAAGCTCACCGGCACCTGGCCACCGACCACGTCGTTGAGCAGCGGTGCGCCACCGCGGTAGGGCACGCTGGTCATCTCGATGCCGGCCGCCTTCTGCAGCAGCATGCCGGCGAAGTGCAGCGCCGAGCCGGCGGCGGGCACGCCGTAGGTGGCGAGCTTGGGGTTGGCCCGGGCCCACTTGACGTAGTCGGCGACCGTCCTGATCTCGGCAGGCAGGCCGGGGCCGGCGGTGAACGAGAACGCATAGGTGACGGTCGAGCACACCGGTGCGAAGTCGGCCAGCGGGTCGTAGTTGAGCTTCTTGTAGGTGTGCGGGTACAGCACCATCGGCGAGCTCGGTATCTGCAGGATGGTGAGCCCGTCCGGTGCCGCGCGCCTGGCGTATTCGACCGCGATGCGGCCACCGGCGCCGGTGCGCGTGTCGACCATCAGGCTGGTCGCGTAGTGGCCGCGCAGCCGTTCGGCCACGGGTCGCGCCACGTTGTCGCCCATGCCACCCGCCGGGAAGCCCGAGACGATGGACGCGTTGCCGTTGAGGGTCTGCGCCCGGCCGAGGCTGGGCCAGCCGAGAGGTGCGAGCGCCGAGAGGCCCATGCTGCGCCGCAGCAGTTCACGCCGATTCCACATGTCTTGTCTCCTGTCTTTTTTGAATGGCTGGAGCTTAGGCAAGGCACGGGAAAGCGGCCATGGACGAATGGCCCCACCGCATGTAGATTTCCGGCCTCCTTCGAGATCCAGCCAGGTCAGCGATCCACCATGTCCACCGCCGCCCGCTCCGCGCCATTGCTCGTCGTCCCTTTCAGCGAGGTGCGCCACTACCGGCCCGACGACAGCCTGCACTACGAGGCCATCCATGTGCGCGCCACGCTGCACCAGTGGACGATTCCGGCACACCGCCACCAGGACCTGCACCAGTTCCAGCTGCTCACGGAAGGCGCGATGGTGGGCACGCTCGACGGCGAGCGCCACGTGCTGAAGGCGCCGGCCGCCGTGATGATCGCGCCGGGCGTGGTGCATGGCTTCGTGTACGACACCGACAGCGTCGGCTGCCAGGTCACGGTGCCGAGCGAGGCGCTCGCGTCGCTGTCGACGCACTCACCCGACGTCGCACGGCGGCTGTCCCAGAACATCCTGATCGACACCGCAGCCCTCGGCGAGGCGGCCGACGAATGCACGCAGCGCTTCGCCATGCTGGGTGACGAATTCGCAGCCCGGCGCGAAGGCCGCGTCGACGCGCTGCAGGCCCACGTCGTGCTGCTCGCGCTGTGGTTTCTGCGGCATGCGCAGGCGCCGCATGGCAATGCCCGCCGCCAGGCGCTGCGCGACACGCTGGTGCAGCGCTTTCGCAGCCTGGTCGAACGGCACTTCACCGAGCACCAGCCCTTGGCCTTCTATGCGGGCGCGCTCGGCGTCACGGCCGATCACCTGAGCCGTGTGTGCCGCAGTGCGACACGCAGCAGTGCGCTCGACCTGCTTCACCAGCGCGTCGCGCTGGAAGCCAAGCGCATGCTGGTGCATACCGAGGCGACCGTGGCGGATGTCGCCGCGCAGCTCGGCTTCGCCGATGTGGGCTACTTCAGCCGCTTCTTCAAGGCCACGACCGGCACCGCGCCGTCGGCCTATCGCGAGGCCCTGGCGATGGGGCTCGTGGCCGCACCCTTGTCGAAGACGAAGGCTTCGACACCAGCGGCAGGCCGTTAGCACCAAATGGGCGAAAGCCCGGTGGCGCGCCGTGCGTCGGCACCCGTCATGCCTTGCGCAGCACCGGTTCGGCAAGCGCCGCCACGCCCTGCCGTTGCGGCATCCACCGCGAGGCCACGAGGGCCAGCAGCACGGCGACGACAACGCAACCGAACATGGGTTGCAGGCTGTGCGCCAGCGCGACGGCAAGACGGTCCGGCGCTGCATGCGCCAGCGCCGCCAGAGGCATCTCTTGCGCCATCCGCTGCGTCAGCATCGACGCCAGCACAGCGACGCCGGCGGCCCCGCCCAGGCTTCGCAACATGACCGTCACCGCCGTGGCGATGCCCATGTGCTTCGCCGGAGAAACGCGCTGCGCGATCACGGTGATCACGGGGAACAGCAGGCCCAGGCCGAGCCCCAGCGGAAGCAGGCTGGCCGACAGCGTCAACGGCACGTCGGGCAGCCAGTGCAGGGCCGCGATCAGCAGGCCGAACGACGACAACATCAGCACGCAGGCCGTCCGCGCCAGCATGGCGGCCGGCCGCTGTGCGCGCAGCAGCTTGCCGCTGGCGATCGCCGCGATCGTGACGCCCGCCATCAGGGGCAACAGGTGCCACGCGGAGCCGGTGGGAGAAAGATGCAGGCCCAGCTGCAGGTACTGCGGCACGAAGACCACGACGGCATACAACGCCATCCCCGTGACCAGCGCGATGACGCTGACGGCCGCGTAGGCCGGGCGCGCGAAGAGCGACAGCGGGAGCAAGGGGCTGGCGGCCCGATGCTGGCGCCACAGGAAAGCGGCCGTCAGCACGGCGCCCGACACCAGCAGCCATTGCAGCGAGACGGCGGCGGGCAGGTTGAGCTTCTCGTGCTGCGTGGCCATCAACAGGCAGACCAGCGCACCGGCCAGCAGCCCCGCGCCCAGCCAGTCGATGGACGCGCGCGAGCCGGGCGCGCGTGCCGCCTCCGTGGCCGGCGCCGGAACGCTCCGCACCGGCCACGCGAACGCCAGCACGCCCCAGGCCAGCAATGCCAGCGGCACGTTCATCCCGAACGCCCAGCGCCATGACAGGTGCTCCACCAGCGTGCCTCCGACCAGCGGACCGAACATCGTCGCCAGGCCATAGGCGGCGCCGAGCAGTCCCTGATAGCGGCCGCGCTGCTCGGGCGGAAACCAGTCCGCCACGCTGAGCATGGTCAGCGTCATCAGCCCGCCGCCGCCCGCCCCCTGCAGCGCGCGGGCGAGAACGAGCTGGCGCAGGTCCTGGCTGGCACCGCAGGCCAGCGAGCCCATGAGGAAGAGGCCGATCGCCAGCAGCAGCATCGGCTTGCGGCCCATCAGATCGGCCAGCCGGCCATACACGGCGATGACCACCGTCGCCACCATCAGGTAGGCGGAGAAGACCCATGCCAGCGGCCAGTGGCCGGGCAGTTCGCGCGCCATCACGGGCAGTGCGGTCGACAGGATGGTCTGGTCGAGTGCGGCGAGCACAAGGATCAGCATGAGCATGGCGAACGGGATCCGGTGCGCAGCGTCGCGTGGTGTCTTCATGGAGTCGGATTTCTGTTGGAGCGGCGCAGTGTCGGCAAAGCGGGGAATTCCGTACAGTGCAATTTATTCAATCCACAGTTTCATTTCGTGAACACATACGATCTCAATCTGTTGACCGCGCTGGATGCCCTTCTTGCCACCGGCAGCGTGACGCAGGCAGCCGAGCGCATGCACCTGAGCACGCCCGCCATGAGCCACACGCTGGCGCGCATCCGCGAGACCTTCGGCGATCCGATCCTCGTGCGGGCCGGCCGCAAGCTGGTGCCCACGCCGCGCGCGCTGGCGCTGGTCGAGCCGGTGCGCCAGTTGCTGGCGCAGGCCCAGGTGCTGCGCGCGCCGGCCGATGCGCAGGGCCTGGCCGCCGTGCGGCGGCGCTTCGTGGTTCGCGCGCCCGAAGGCATCGCCGTGGTCTTCGGGGCCGGCCTGTCGCTCGCGCTGGGGACCGACATGCCGCTCGCGAGCCTGCAGTTCCTGCCCGAGACCCATCACGATCCCAGCGCGCTGCGCGACGGCCGCATCGACCTGGACGTGGGCAGCTTCCGCGCGGTGGATCCCGAGACCGAAGCCCTGGTCCTGTCGCAACAGGCGCTCGTCGGCGCCGTGCACAGCGGGCATGCGCTGCTGCAAAGCGCGTCGTCCAAGGTGACCGCGGTGGAGCGCTTCGCCGCGGCGCGCCACGTGGACGTCACGCCGCGCCCCGGCGAGGTCTCGGCGGTGGACGTCGCCCTGGCAGCGTCGGGCCTGCAGCGGCAGGTGGCGCTGCTCGTGCCCAGCACCTTCTCCGCGCTCATCGCCGCTTCGCGCACCGAGCTGGTCGCCTGCGCGCCCGAGCGCACCGCGCGCGCCATGGCGCCTTCACTGGGACTGGCGGTGTTCGACCTGCCGCTCGCCGTCCAGAGAGAACCCATGCGGATGGCGTGGCACCCGCGGCACGGCGCCGACCCGGCGCATCGCTGGCTGCGCGAAGCCTTTCAACGCCTCCTCAACGATCCGCACTGGGTCGCACCCACGGTGGTGTCGCTGACGAAGGGGGCGCGCAAGGGCGTGGTCTGAGATCGCTCAGCCTCGATGCGGCGGCCTGCCCTTCAAACCGGCCCCGGCCATTTCCAGCCGGCGATCTCCGGCATGTCGATGCCATGCACACCGACGTAGGCGCGGTGCGCGAGCAGCCGGTCGCGCAGGTCCTGCTGCACGTGGCCGAGCCGATCGCGCAGCCGCGGCACGCGGTCGATCGCGTCGGCCGCCAGGTGGAAGCGGTCGAGCTCGTTCAGCACCGTCATGTCGAAAGGCGTGGTGGTCGTGCCCTCTTCGCGGTAGCCGTGCACATGGAAGTTGCCGTGGTTGGCGCGCTTGTACGCCAGCCGGTGGATCAGCGCCGGATAGCCATGGAAGGCGAAGATCACCGGCACGTCGGTCGTGAAGATCGAGTCGAACACCGCGTCCTCGACACCGTGCGGATGGCTGGTGGGCGACTGCAGCGCCATCAGGTCGACCACGTTGACCACGCGGACCTTCATCTCGGGCACATGCTGGCGCAGGAAGTCGACCGCGGCCATCGTTTCGAGCGTAGGCACGTCGCCGGCACAGGCCATGACCACGTCGGGCTTCACGCCCTCGTCGTTGCCGGCCCAGCGCCAGATGCCCAGGCCGCTCTCGCAATGCCGCGCGGCGGCATCGATGTCGAGCCACTGCACCTCGGGCGCCTTGCCAGAGACGATGACGTTCACGTAGTTCCGGCTGCGCAGGCAGTGATCGACCACCGACAGCAGCGTGTTCGCGTCCGGCGGCAGGTACACGCGCACCACCTCGGCCTTCTTGTTGACGACATGGTCGATGAAGCCCGGGTCCTGGTGGCTGAAGCCGTTGTGGTCCTGCTGCCAGACGTGGCTGGTCAGCAGGTAGTTCAACGACGCGATGGGGCGCCGCCACGGCAGCTTGCGCGTCACCTTCAGCCACTTCGCATGCTGGTTGAACATCGAGTCGATGATGTGGATGAAGGCCTCGTAGCACGAGAAGAAGCCGTGCCGCCCGGTCAGCAGGTAGCCTTCGAGCCAGCCCTGGCACAGATGCTCGCTGAGCACTTCCATCACCCGGCCATCGGCGCCCACGTGGTCGTCGCCCGGCTCGATCTCGGCGGTGGAGGTGCGGGTGGTCACGTCGAACAACGCGCCCAGCCGGTTCGACACCGTCTCGTCCGGCCCGAAGACGCGGAAGTTCTGCGCCGGCTCGTTCAGGCGCATCACGTCGCGCAGGAACGAGCCCGTCACGCGGGTCGCCTCGGCCAGCGTTCTGCCCGGTGCGGCGACCGCGACGGCATAGTCGCGGTAGTCGGGCAACCGCAGGTCCTTCAGCAGCAGGCCGCCGTTGGCATGCGGATTGGCGCTCATGCGGCGCGCGGGCTCCGGCGCCTGTGCGGCGATGTCGGCACGCAGGCGTCCGTCCGCATCGAAGAGCTCCTCCGGCCGGTAGCTGCGCATCCACGATTCGAGCAGCGCGATGTGCGCCGGGTTGTCGGCAAAGCCGGTCAGCGGCACCTGGTGCGCGCGGAAGGTGCCTTCGACCTGCACGCCATCGACCACGCCGGGGCCGGTCCAGCCCTTGGGCGAGCGCAGCACGATCATCGGCCAGCGGTGCCGCTTGCCGAAGCCGTCCAGCCGCGCTTCGAGCTGGATCGCATGGATCACGTCGAAGGCGCTGTCGAGCGCCGCCGCCATCGCCTGATGCATCGCGCCGGGCTCATGGCCCGAGACGAAATGCGGCTCGTAGCCGTTGCCGCGCAGCAGTTGCGTCAGCTGCTCGTCGCCGATGCGCGCGAGCACCGTCGGCCCGGCGATCTTGTAGCCGTTGAGATGCAGGATCGGCAGCACCGCGCCATCGCGCGCCGGGTTCAGGAACTTGTTCGAATGCCAGCTCGCCGCCAGCGCACCGGTCTCGGCCTCGCCGTCGCCGATCACGCAGCAGGCGACCAGGTCGGGGTTGTCGAACACCGCACCGTGCGCATGCAGCAGCGAATAGCCGAGTTCGCCGCCTTCATGGATCGAACCCGGCGTCTCGGGCGACACATGGCTCGGAATGCCGCCGGGAAACGAGAACTGCTTGAACAGCTTCTGGATGCCTTCGGCATCCTGCGGCACGTTCGGATAGACCTCGCTGTAGGTGCCCTCGAGCCAGGTGTTCGCCACCACGCCAGGGCCGCCATGGCCCGGGCCGGCGATGAAGATCGCATCGACACCGCGCGCCTTGATGACGCGGTTCATGTGGGCATAGATGAAGTTCAGGCCGGGCGTGGTTCCCCAGTGCCCCAGCAGCCGCGGCTTGATGTGCGCAAGCGCCAGCGGCTCCCGCAGCAGCGGGTTGTCCATCAGGTAGACCTGGCCGACGGACAGGTAGTTGGCCGCGCGCCACCAGGCGTCGAGCAGCGTGAATTCGGCGGGGATTCCGGGCTGGGCGGGCGCGGCGATCGAAGCGGGCATGGTCAGACTCCAGTGAAGGCTTCCAGTGTGGAAGCCGGCCCCGCCGGACGCTTGACGCGGATCAAGGAAAAGGACGATGCCCTCCGCAGCCGTCCCGCTCAGCCGATGTCGTGCAACGCGCGGAAGGCCTTGTAGAGATTGCGCGGGTCGAACTGGCCCTTGAACACCGCGGGCGGCTGCCGGTCGATGCCGAGCAGTCCATAGACCGCCGTCATCGCCGAGCGGATCGAATACTCCACCGTGAACACCACGTCGTCCGGCTGCTCGCAGAACTGCCCGATGACCGCGAAGTTGAGGTGGCCTTCCGGGTGCACCGCCGGCCGGTCGCCTCGCGTGCGGCGCAGGAACTGGCTGGTGATGAAGGGCATGAGGCACGGCAGGCAGATCGATTGCGCCAGGATGACGTCGGTGCGATCGCCCGCGCCCAGGTGCCCGAGCAGCTCCGTCATCAGCTCGCGGCCGGTGCATTCGGCCATCGGCTTCGCCACGAAGTTGCCGGGCTTGTCCATCGCAAGGCCGTAGCCCCAGAAGACCTGCACGTCCGCCGGCTGGCCGATGAAGTGCGGCTGGTGCGGCAGCACGATCGACATGAGCCAGTTCGAATCGGTGAAGGTGATGAGCCCGCCTTCACCCGGCACGTTGCCCGTGAAGTCGCGCACCAGCGTGAACAGCGCCGGGTCGCCCAGCGTCGTGGTGAAGGACACCCACTTCGACTCGTCGACATGCTCGGTGAAGGCCTGCGGCCGACCGAGTTCGGGGCGGCCGGCGGCGATCGTCTCCCACAGCGTCCAGGCACCGCCCTCGCGCTTGTCGTTGAGCGTCGGCGCCGCGTCCATGCCGCCGATCGACGCGCCCTCGGTCATCGAGCCGAGCGTCGCGATCACGACGTCCTGCGGGGCGACCTCGATGCGTGCGCCCTGCCCTGCCTTCTGCACGTCGATGGCCGTGACCGCGGTCCTGTCGCCCCGCGGCATGAACACCACGTCGGTCACGCGCGTGCCGAGTTCGAAGACCACGCCGCGCTCGTCCAGCCACTTGCGCAGCGGCAGCACCAGCGAGTCGTACTGGTTGTAGACCGTGCGCATGATCCCGCGCAGCTCGTTGAAGCCGGCCACCATGTGGGTGAAGCGCAGCAGGTAGCGCTTGAGCTCGACTGCGCTGTGCCATGGCTGGAACGCGAAGGTCGTGCACCACATGAACCAGAAGTTGGTGCGGAAGAAGGCATCGTCGAAGTGATCCGAGATGCGGCTGTCGCCGAACAGCGCTTCGGGCTCGATCGCCAGCTTCTCGATGGTGAGGATGTGCTTCTCGCTCAGGCCGAATTCGGGCGCGTCGATCTTGTGGCCCGCGCGCACCAGCCGCGACTTCGAGCCGGTCTTGATGATCTCGTTCCACTCGAAGATCTCCTGCGTGACCGTCTGCTTGCCGTCGAGCGTCGGCACCGACGAGAACAGGTCGTAGGTGCACAGGTACTTGCTCTCGATCATCCGGCCGCCGCGCACCATGTAGCCGTTGCGCGCGTCGCCCGCGCCGTCGAGGCTGCCGCCCAATCGGTCGAGCTCTTCGTAGATGGTGATGTTGCGGCCGAGCAGGTCGCCGTCACGGATGAGGATGGCGGCGGCGGCCAGCGAGGCAATGCCTCCGCCGATGAGATGGGCCTTGACGGCGCTGAGGTCGGGTTTGGACATCGGCCCATTCTGCGACCCCGCATCGGCGCCGCGCCATCGCTCCCGGCCCGTGGGTTGACGCAGATCAAGCCTGCGCCATCGGGCCGCCCGATGATCGACCGATGCATCCAGGACACCTCTCGTGACAGCGCTCCCCGGCAGCGTCGTGGCCGTGCGCGGCGCGGTGGTCGACGTGCGCTTCGAGGGCGCGTCGCTGCCGCCGATCCACACCGCCATCGAGGTGCTGTGGGACCGGCCCGAGGCGCTGCTGCTCGAGGTGCACGGCCATCTCGACACCACCACCGTGCGCACGATCGCGCTGCAGGCCACGGCCGGGCTGGCCCGCCACACGGCGGTGCGCGCCACCGGCGAGTCGATCGCGATCCCGGTCGGCGACGCGGTGCTGGGCCGGCTGCTCGACGTGGTCGGCAACGTGCGCGACCGCGGCGCGGCATTGCCGGCCGACACGCCGCGCCGCGGCATCCATGGGCTGCCGCCGGCGCTGGACCAGGGCACGTCGAGCACCGAGGTGTTCGAAACCGGCATCAAGGTGATCGACCTGCTGACGCCGCTGGCGCAGGGCGGCAAGGCGGCGATGTTCGGCGGCGCCGGGGTCGGCAAGACCGTGCTGGTGATGGAGCTCATCCACGCCATGGTCGAGAAGTATCAGGGCATCTCGGTCTTCGCCGGGGTCGGCGAACGCTCGCGCGAAGGCCACGAACTGCTCAACGACATGCGCGGCTCGGGCGTGCTGCCGCGCACGGTGCTGGTCTACGGCCAGATGAACGAGCCGCCGGGTGCGCGCTGGCGCGTACCCCTCACGGCGCTGACCATCGCGGAGCACTTCCGCGACGGCAAGCACCAGAACGTGCTGCTGCTGATGGACAACGTGTTCCGCTTCGTGCAGGCCGGCAGCGAGGTGTCGAGCCTGCTCGGCCGCCTGCCGTCGCGGGTCGGCTACCAGCCCACGCTGGCCACCGAGGTCGCCGCGCTGCAGGAACGCATCGCCTCGGTCGCGGGCGCATCGGTCACCGCGATCCAGGCGGTCTACGTGCCGGCCGACGACTTCACCGATCCGGCGGTGACCACCCTCTCGAGCCACATGGACAGCATCGTGATGCTGTCGCGCGAAGCGGCGGCGCAGGGCTTCTATCCGGCCATCGATCCGCTCGCGTCGTCGTCGGTGCTGCTCGATCCGCTGGTTGTCGGCGAGGCGCACTACCGGCTGGCGGAGCGGGCCCGCGAGGCGCTCGCCCGCTTCAAGGACCTGCAGGACATCATCTCGCTGCTCGGCGTCGAGGAGCTGGGCGCCGACGACCGGCTGACGGTGCAGCGCGCACGGCGGCTGCAGCGCTTTCTGACCCAGCCCTTCACCGTGACCGAGGCCTTCACGGGCACACCGGGGCGCAGCGTCGCCCTGGCCGACACGCTGGCCGGCGTGCGCGGCATCCTGGACGGCGAAGCCGACGGCTGGGCCGAGAGCTCGCTCTACATGGTCGGCACGCTGGACGAGGCGCGGCAAAAGGAAGCCGCGGCCCGTGCGACGGCGGCCGGCGCCGGCGCGACCGCTGCGGCGGCAACACCATGAGGCTGCGCATCACGACACCGCTGAGCGTCGTGGTCGACGACGACCGGGTGCGCTCGCTGCGCGCCGAAGACGCCAGCGGGAGCTTCGGTGTGATGCCGGGCCATGCCGACTTCCTCACCAGCCTGGCCGTGTCGGTGGTGCGCTGGGTGGCGGCCGACGGCAAGCCACGCTATTGCGCCGTTCGCCGTGGCGTGCTCACGGTGCTGGGCGGCCAGTCCATAGCCATCGCCACGCGCGAAGCCGTCTGCGGCGACGACCTCGCCACACTGGACCAGGACGTGCTGCAGCGCTTTCGTACCGACATCGACGCCCAGCGCATCGAACATGTCGAAAGCGCCCGCCTGCAGCTGAATGCGGTGCGCCAGCTGATGCGGCACCTGCGTCCGCACGGGCCGGTCGGCACCGGGAACTTCCAATGACGCAGCAGCCCGACGAGGACGACCCGCTGCTGCGCGAGACCCGGTTGCGCAGCGAACGCCATCGCGCGTCGGTGGCCGAGGGCGAGCCTTCGGTCGCGCGCCGGCTGGCGCAGATCGGCGTGCTCGGCTGGATGATCGTGACGCCCGCGATGCTCGGACTGTTCCTCGGCCGCTGGCTCGACGGCAGGTTCGGCTCGGGCATCTTCTGCACCGCGCCGCTGCTGCTGGCCGGTCTCGGCATCGGCTGCTGGTCGGGCTGGAAATGGATGAAATCCGCATGATGCTGCCCGTCTTCCCCGCCGACTCCGCATGGGCGATCGGCCTGCTGCTGGCCGCATACCTGGCGGGCGGCATGGCGCTCGGCGCGCTGTACTTTCGATTGCTCTGGTGGAACGCAAGGCGCTTCGGCGGCGGGTCGCACGTGGCCACGTCGATCGCATGGATGGTCGGGCGCTTCGCGCTGCTGGCCGCCGTGCTGGTGGGCGTGAGCTTCGAAGGCGCGATGCCGCTGCTGATGACGGCGCTGGGCATCTTCATCGCACGCTTCTTCGTGATGCGCCAGGTACGCGACGAACACACCGCGACGAGCGAGCCGGAGCGCACCCCATGAAGTCCCCGCTCGACAGCGTCGCGCTGTTCCACGTCGGCCCGGTGCCCATTGGTGCCAGCGTGGTCGTCACCTGGGTGCTCATGGCGGTGCTGGTCGCCGGCGCGGTCCTGCTGCGGCGCCGGCTGAAACTGCAGCCCTCGGCCACGCAGGCCGCCTGCGAAATGCTCGTCGAGGTGCTCGACAGCCAGATCCGCGACACGATGCGGGTCGAGCCCGGGCCCTACCGCGCCTTCATCGGCACGCTGTTCGTCTACATCTTCCTGGCCAACTGGTCGTCGCTGGTACCGGGCGTCGAACCGCCGACCGCGCACCTCGAAACCGATGCCGCGCTGGCCCTGCTGGTCTTCCTCGCGATCATCGGGTTCGGCGTGCGGGCGGTCGGACTGCGCGGCTACCTCCGGACCTTCGCATCGCCGAGCCCGGTGATGATTCCGCTGAACTTCATCGAGAGCCTCACGCGCGCCTTCTCGCTGCTGGTGCGCCTGTTCGGCAACGTGATGAGCGGCGTGTTCGTGATCGGCATCGTCGGCTCGCTGGCCGGCCTGCTGGTGCCGATTCCGCTGATGGCGCTCGACCTGCTGACCGGCGCCGTGCAGGCCTACATCTTCGCGGTGCTGGCGATGGTCTTCATCGCCAGCGCCGTCAGCGACGAAGCCACGGCAGCGCCCCCCTCCACACCTTCACCTTCCACCCCAAGGACTCCTCCATGAACTGGCTGGCATTCATCAGCATCGTCTCGGCCGCGCTCGCGGTCTCGTTCGGGGCCATCGGCCCGGCCCTGGCGGAAGGCCGCGCCGTGGCCGCCGCGATGGACGCCATCGCGCGCCAGCCCGAGGCGGCGAACACCATCTCGCGCACGCTGTTCGTCGGGCTCGCGATGATCGAGACCATGGCGATCTATTGCCTGGTGATCGCGCTGCTGCTGCTGTTCGCGAACCCGCTGCTGAAATGAAGCCCCCACGCTCATCGCTTCGCGTATCGCTGCCCCCCGAGGGGGGCGCCAGTGCCTTCGGGCGGCCGGGCGGCTCTGACATGAAGCCCCCGCGCTCATCGCTTCACGTGGTGCCAGTGACATGACCATCGACTGGTGGACCCTCGCCTTCCAGGCGGTCAACGTGCTGGTGCTGGTCTGGCTGCTCGGGCACTTCTTCTGGAAACCCGTGGCGGCCATGATCGCCCAGCGCAATGCGGTGGCGCAGCAGACGCTGGCCGACGCCGATGCCCAGCGCGCCCAGGCTGCGGCCGCGCTCGCCGAGATCGAACGCACGCGGGCCGGCTTTGCGCAGGAGCGCGAGGCGATCCTGGCAGAGGCGCACACCGCGGCCGATCGTGCCCGCGCCGCCGCAATGGAAGCCGCGACGAAGGCGGCAGCCACGGTCGCGGCGGACGCGCTGGCGGCCATCGACAAGCAGAAGGCAGCGGCCGACGACGCCTGGCGCGAGCGTGCGGCCCGGCTTGCCGTCGACATCGCCACGCGGCTGTGCGCGCCACTGGGCGGCGCGGCGGTGCAGGCGGTCTTCATCGACCGGCTGGTCGCGCAGATCCACGGTCTGCCCGAGCCCCAGCGCCGCACGCTGGCCGCGTCCGGCACGGCGCTCGAGGTCATCAGCGCGTCGCCGCTCACGCCCGACGACCAGCGCCGCCTGCAGGCGCGCCTGGCGGAGGCCTTCGGTGCGACACCGGATCTCGCCTTCCGCACCGACGCGGCGCTGGTCGCCGGCATCGAGCTGCATGGCGCCCACCTGGTCGTCAGCAACAGCTGGCGCGCCGACCTGCAACGCATCCAGACCGAGGTGGCCCATGACGGCACCTGACCTGCAGGCCGACGCCTGGCTCGACCAGGCACGCGGCCGGCTCGATGCGCTGGCGCTCGGCGCCCGCACCGATGCCATCGGGCGCGTCGAGGAGGTGGCCGACGGCATCGCCTTCGTCTCGGGCCTGCCGGACGTCCGCCTGGACGAACTGCTGCGCTTCGACAAGGGCCAGTTCGGCTTCGCGCAGGTGCTGGAGCGCGAGCGCATCGGCTGCGTGCTGCTGGACGCGGTCGATGCCATCGAGGCCGGCGATGCCGTCCGCGGCAGCGGCGACGTGGTGCGTGTGCCGGTCGGCCCGGCGCTGCTCGGCCGGGTGGTCGATTCGCTCGGGCGCCCGCTCGACGGCAAGGGGCCGATCGTCTCCGACAGCCTGGCGCCCATCGAGCGCCCGGCGCCGTCCATCATCGACCGCGACCTGGTGACGCAGCCGGTGCAGACCGGCCTGCTGGTGGTCGACACGCTGTTCGCACTCGGCCGCGGCCAGCGCGAGCTGATCGTGGGCGACCGGGCCACCGGCAAGACCGCGGTGGCCATCGACACCATCCTCAACCAGAAGCACAGCGACATCGTCTGCGTCTATGTGGCGGTGGGGCAGAAGAGCTCGGCGGTGCGGCGCGCCATCGATGCGATCCGCACGCACGGCGCGCCCGAGCGCTGCATCGTGGTGGTGGCCGGCGCGTCGAGTTCGGCCGGCCTGCAATGGATCGCGCCCTTCGCCGGCTTCACGATGGCCGAGTATTTCCGCGACCGTGGCCAGCACGCGCTGATCGTGATCGACGACCTGAGCAAGCATGCCGCGAGCCACCGCGAGATCGCCCTGCTGACGCGCCAGTCGCCCGGCCGCGAGGCCTACCCGGGCGACGTGTTCTACGTGCATGCGCGGCTGCTGGAACGGGCGGCCAAGTTGTCGGCGGAGAAAGGCGGCGGCTCGCTGACGGCGCTGCCGATCGCCGAGACCGATGCCGGCAACCTGAGCGCGTTCATTCCCACCAATCTGATCTCGATCACCGACGGCCAGGTGGTGCTCGACGCCAAGCTGTTCCACGAAGGACAGAAGCCCGCCGTGGACGTGGGCACCAGCGTGAGCCGCGTCGGCGGCAAGACGCAGGCGCCGGCCTTGCGCAAGGCTGCCGACACGCTGCGGCTGGACTATGCGCAGTTCCTGGAGCTGGAGATGTTCACCCGCTTCGGCGGCATGCCGGATGGCCGCGTGCGCGACCAGCTGACGCGCGGCGCCCGCATCCGCGCGATCCTGAACCAGCCGCAGCACGCGCCCCTGCGGCTCGCGGACGAGGTCGCGCTGGTGCTGGCGGTGCAGGCCGGGCTGCTCGATGCGATGGCCTTGCCCGCCATCGAACACTTTCGCGAGCGCCTGGGCGAAGCGATCGACCGCAGCGCGCCGGATGCGGTGCGCGCCATTCAGGACACCGGCAAGCTGGACGACGCGCAGCGACAGGCATTGCTCGACGCGATGCGTGCGCACGCGCGGTCGCTCGTGCCGGACACGCCGGCGGACGTGCCCGCCGCAACGGCGGCGGCACCGGCCCGCCCATGACCGAACGCCTGGCCGACATCGACGCACGCATCCGCGGTGTCCGGCAACTGGGCGCCGTGGTGAACGCGATGCGCGGCATCGCCGCGGCGCGGGCGCAGCAGGCGCGCAACCAGCTCGCGGCAGTGGACGCCCATGCGCAGACCCTGGCCATCGCGATCGGTCGGGCGCTCGACCTGGTGCCATCGGACGCGGCGAGCGACACGGCACGCCCCGCACGGCCGGCGTTGCTGGTGTTCGTCGCGGAGCAGGGATTCGCGGGCGCCTTCAGCGAGCGCGTGCTCGACGCGGCACCGCTCGGCGCCGCCAGCTCCGGCGCGGCCGCGGCCGAGCTCTTTCTGGTCGGTACGCGCGGCGCGACGGTCGCCACGGCGCGCGGCATCGCCATCGCATGGCAGGGCGCGGCGCCTTCGCACCCGAACGGCGTTCCGGCGCTCGCCGAACGAATCGCGCAGGCGCTGTATGCGCGCATCGCGGCGGGCGCGGTCGACCGGCTGGATGTCGTGTTCAGCGCGTGGCGTCCGGGCCATGGCCTGCACGTCGAGCGGCGCAGGCTGCTCCCGGTCGATGCGGACGCCTTTCCGCAGCCGCCCCGCAACGGCGACAAGCCGCTGATCAACCTGCCGCCGGCCACGCTGGTCGCCGCGCTGAGCGAGGACTATCTGCACGCGCAGCTGTGCCACGCTGCGCTGCATGCCTTCGCGGCGGAGAACGAGGCGCGCATGGAGGCGATGGCCGCGGCCTGCAGCCAGATCGAGCGGCAGCTCGACACGATGCAGGCGACCCAGCGCATGGTGCGGCAGGCCGAGATCACGGCGGAGATCATCGAGCTCGCGGCGGGCGAACAGGCCGGCGACGCCACGCGATGACGCCCTCGGTCCGCGCGCGCACCTCGGGCGTTGCCAGGCAGCTCGCGACGGCCTCGTAGCCGGCCGCGCCCGGGCATGGCGCAACCCACATGGGCGGGCTGTGATTCGCCGGGCAGAAGATGATGGACTCGTCGGCGCCCACCGCGGCCAGATCCAGGATGACGCTCGATCGCGTGAGCAGGAACAGCGGGCCGACGTCGGTCGCGGCGGCCGTGTCTGTCGTTCCCCCGATATCCGTTCTGCGGTGACGCAGGTGGGCCGCCAGTGCCCGCTGCGTGGCGGTGTCCAGCCCCTGTTCCACCAGGTCGACGACCAGGGCGGCCGAAGCTTCGGCCTCCAGCGCTGCAACCAAGGCGACCAGCGCATCGGACGCAATGGCGCCATCGGCGACGAGCCGTGCCAGCGTCCATTCCACGCGCGCGCTCAGCCCGCGATCCGCGGCCAGCCGCGCTGTCGCCACGCCATCCGTCGCGCGTTCCAGGCCCAGAAAAGTCGCCGACGGCAGAACCTCCGCCAGACGCTGGGCCAGCCGCGTCTTGCCGCTGCCCAGCGGGCCGACGATGTAGTTCAGCCGGCGGATGCCGCGCAACGCGAACCGCTCCCCGCCCCACGGCCAGGGCAGCTCGAATTCGACAACAGGTCCTTGCATCGAATCCGGCAAGCCCGCGCCCGCTTCGGCGGTCGGCGCGTGGCCATGGCCATCGCTGAGCCCGGCCCGCAGCCCATGGACCTTCTCGATCGCGCCCGCCAGTTGACGAACCCGGCCTTCCAGCGCGGCCTGGTGTGCCGCCAGTACCTGCTTCGGGCCTTCAGCCCCGCCCTGGAGCATGCCCGCCACCTGCGCGAGGCCGAGGCCGAGCGCGCGGAGCGCCACGATGTCCTCGGCGCGCTGCATGTCGGCGGGGCCGTAGGACCGCCATCCGGCCGCATTGCGGATCGGGGCGACCAGGCCATGCGCCTCATAGAGGCGCAGCGCCTTGGCGGAGATACCGAGCCGGTGGGCGGCTTCGGCCGGGCCCAGGAATCGAACGGAAGAGCTCAAGATCGCCTCGCATGTGTTGACCATGGGCGCCTTTTTAAAGCCGGCCGCCGGGGCCGGGTCAAGTGCGGCCTGCTTTTTGCCGGTCAACGCATGATCTTGTCGAGCGTCAGCGGATAGTCCCTGACCCGCACGCCCGATGCGTTGTAGACCGCGTTCGCGATGGCGGCGGCGCTGCCGCACAGCCCCAGTTCGCCCACGCCCTTGGCCTTCATCGGCGAGGACTTGTCGTCCACCTCGTCGAGGAAGAAGACGTCCTGCACCGGCACGTCGGCATGGACCGGCACGTGGTATTCCGCCAGGTCGTGATTGATGAAGCAGCCCAACCGCGCGTCGACAACGGCTTCTTCCATGAGGGCGGCGCCCAGCCCCATGGTCATCGCGCCGATGACCTGGCTGCGCGCGGTCTTCGGGTTCAGGATGCGGCCGGCCGCGAAGGCGCCGCTCATTCGCCGCACGCGCACCTCGCCCGTGTCGACATCGACCGCAACCTCCGCGAAATGCGCGCCGAAAGTGCCTTGCGCATAGGTCTTCGTGAGGTCGCCGAACTCGATGCCGTCTTCCTCGACCAGGCCGGCGCGGCCGGCCAGTTCCGCCAACGCGACGCTGCGGCTGCCCGAGATGATCCGGCCGCCGTCGAAGCGCGCGTCGCCGGCCAGGAAGCCGGCCTTGCGGGCCAGCGCCTCGCGCAGCTTCATGCAGGCCGCGTAGACGCCGGCGGTCGCGCTGTTGCCACCCCACTGCCCGCCCGACCCCGCGGACACCGGAAAGTCCGAGTCGCCGAGCCGCACGCGGACCTGCGCCAGCGGCACACCCAGCAATTCGGCCGCCGTCTGGGCGATGACCGTGTAGCTGCCGGTGCCGATGTCCGTCATGTCGGTCGAGACCGTGACCACGCCGCTGCCATCGATCGCGACGCGCGCTGCGGAACGCATCGCCAGGTTGCCGCGGAAGGCGCTCGCCATGCCCATCCCGATGCGCCAGCGCCCCTCGCGCACCTGGCCCGGCGCCGCCACGCGGCGCTCCCAGCCAAAGCGCTGCGCCCCGACGCGCAGGCAACCGATGAAGTCGCGCTGCGAGAAAGCACGGCCGGCCTTCTCCGGGTCGACCTGCGTGTCGTTGGCGATGCGCAGGGCCACCGGGTCGATCTTCAGGGCCTCGGCCAGCTCGTCCATCGCGATCTCCAGCGCCATCAGGCCGGGCGCCTCGCCCGGCGCCCGCATCGCATTGCCTTCCGGCAGGTCCAGCGTGGCCAGGCGGTGTGCGGTACGGCGGTTGGCTGCGGCGTAGAGCAGCCGCGTCTGCATGGCGGCGGTCTCGGGCTGGCCGCCGGCCAGGTCGCCCGACCAGCTCTCGTGCGCGATCGCCAGCAACTTGCCGTCCGGCGCTGCGCCGAGGCGGATGCGCTGGATCGTCGCGGGCCGGTGCGTCGTGTTGTTGGCGATCTGCGGGCGTGCCAGCGCCACCTTGACCGGCCGCCCCACCACGCGCGCGGCGACCGCGGCCATGACCGCGTCGCTGCGTATCCAGAGCTTGGAACCGAAGCCTCCACCCACATAGCTCGAAACGACCCGGATGTCGTCGCGCGCGATGCCCAGCACTTCCGAAAGATCGCGCCGTGCCCAGGCGATCATCTGGTTGGAAGTCCAGACCGTGAGGCGCTTGCCTTGCCATGACGCGATGGTCGCGAACGGCTCCATCGCCATGTGGCTCTGATCGGGCGTCGTGTAGGTCTGGTCGATCTTGACGGCCGCATCGGCGAAGGCGGCATCGAAGTCGCCGACCGCGGTGTCGGGTTCGTCTCCGTCCATCTTCGGCTTCACCGCCGAGCCGCGCTCCCTGGCGAGATCGAAGCGCCCTGCGGCGCGGTCGTATTCGATCTCGACGAGGTGCGTCGCCGCACGCGCCCGCTCGAAACTGTCGGCCACCACGATCGCCACGGCCTGGCCGAAGTGGTCCACGTCCGGCCCGGCGAGCAGCTTCGCGGTGATGGCCTTGGCCTTGGCGACTTCGCCGGCGTTCTCGTGCGTGACGACCGCGATCACGCCGGGTGCTGCACGTGCGGCTGTCGTGTCGATGCGGCGGATGCGGCCCTTCGCGATCGACGACCCGAGGATCACGCCATAGGCCTGGTTCGGCACCACGTCGTGCCGTTCGTAGGCATACGGTGCGGTGCCGGTGACCTTCAACGGTCCGTCGACGCGGTCATGCGGTTTGCCGACGACCCGCAGGCGGTCGATCGGGTTGCGGCTGGCGGGTTGATCGAACTTCATGGTCTCAGCTCCTCGATTCGGCCAGCACGGACGCGAGCGTGCGTTCGACCAGCAACGGCTTGAAGGCGTTGTGGCTGCCGATGCGCGCACCGGCCAGCGTCATGCGCGCGATGGTCGCGGCGTCCGGCTGTGACTCGGCCGCTTCGACGCGCCATGGCTTCGGCGCAAGCCCGCCATAGGCGAAGCGCCCTCGGCCATCGGGCTGGACCACGGCGGCGACCGAGACCAGCGCGAAAGCGTACGACGCGCGGTCGCGCACCTTGCGATAGAAGTGCTTGCCGCCGAGTGGCGCGGGCAGCAGCACCGACGTGATCATTTCGTCGCGAGCCAATGCCGTCTCGACATCGGGCGTGCTGCCCGGCGGCCGATGGAAGTCGGCGATCGGAATGGTGCGCCGCGCACCGTCGGCCCGCACGGTTTCGACGGTGGCGTCCAGCAGACGCATCGCGACCGCCATGTCGCTCGGATGCGTGGCGATGCATTGGTCGCTGGTCGCCAGGACGGCGAGGTTGCGATCGAAGCCGCCGATGGCCGAGCAGCCCGAGCCGGGTCGCCGTTTGTTGCAAGGCTGCGCGGTGTCGTAGAAATACGGGCAGCGGGTGCGCTGCAGCAGGTTGCCGGCGGTGGTGGCCTTGTTGCGCAACTGGCCGGACGCACCGGCCAGCAAGGCGCGGCTGAGCACGGCGTAGTCCTGGCGCACCCGTGGATGCGCGGCGAGATCGGTGTTGCGCACCAGCGCGCCGATGCGCAGGCCGCCATCCGTCGCGGTCTCGACCTGGTCGAGCTGGATACGGTTGATGTCGATCAGATGGGTGGGCGTCTCGATCTGCAGTTTCATCAGGTCGAGCAGGTTGGTGCCGCCCGCGATCAGCTTGGCGCCGGGGTGGGTCGCCAGTGCCGCGGCTGCACCTGCGGGCGATGCGGCGCGCTCGTAGGTGAACGCTTTCATGCCTTCACCCCGGCGACTTCCTGAATGGCTTCGAGCATGTTCGCGTAGGCGCCGCAGCGGCACAGGTTGCCGCTCATGCGCTCGCGGATCTCGTCGGGCGTGGGCTGCGGTGCGGCGGCCACGTCGGCGCTGACATGGCTTGGCACACCGGCCCGGATTTCGTCCAGCGTACCCACTGCCGAACAGATCTGGCCCGGCGTGCAGTAGCCGCACTGAAAACCGTCGTGCTTGACGAAGGCCGCCTGCATCGGATGCAACGTACCCGGCACGCCGAGCCCTTCGATCGTCGTGATCCGGTCACCCTCGTGCATGGCGGCGAGCGTCAGGCAGCTGTTGATGCGCCGGCCGTTGACCAGCACGGTGCAGGCGCCGCACTGGCCGTGGTCACAGCCTTTCTTGGAGCCGGTGAGATGAAGGTGTTCGCGCAGCGTGTCCAGCAAGGTCGTGCGCGTGTCGAGTTCCAGTGCGTAGGCGCGTCGGTTGACGGTCAGCGTGACCTGCATGGTCGACCGGTCCGCGACGGCGGGCAGCGGGTCGGACGCAGTCTGCGCCTGGCTGTCCGTGGCGTGCATCCAGGCGCCGGCCGCGGTGGCAAGACTGCCGGCCAGAAGTCCGCGGCGGCGGACCTCGAAGGCATTGCTCTCATCGATCTGTGGGTGTGACATCGTGGATTTCCCAGCACGGCCCTGTTGGGGGGCGTTCGTTCGTGGCATCGGCTGTCCCACGCATGCATCGGTGTGCAGGCATGAGCGCCTCCCAACCTCGTTGCGTCAACGGCTGCTGCGTTGTTCCGGCAAGGTCTGGGAATCAGTAAACGATGGCGATTCGAGCGGGTCCGTAGGTGCGTGCCGCCGAGCGCGCGCAGGACAAGACCGACCGCGGCGACAGCGGCCGACCCGAGAGTGTTACCCGGCGGCGGCGGGGCAGGCGCGGTGCGTCAGACGCGGTGCGGAAGGCGTCGGGCGCCTCCCGCACCGAATGGCCGCGGGAGATCGCACATGGGAATTGGGGAATTGAGCCTGAACAGGCGCCCGGTCGAATACGGGACGTATTCACGGCAAGCGGCCCATCGGAGATGCGGCCTTCAGCGCAGGCCCTGCGCTGAATGAAGGCATGGAGCCCCGGCCCAGACCGGCCGGGGTGGTCGATCAGGCCGCGGAACCCGATGCCTCGGCGACCGGTGCTGCGGCGGCCGGCGCTGCAGGGGCGGCGCTTGGCACCGCCGCCTTCTTGGCAGGCACCTTCTTGGCCGGTGCCTTGGCGACAGCCTTCTTTGCCGCAGCCTTCTTGGCGGGCACAACGGGCACGCTCTTCGCCGGTGCCTTGACGGCCTTCTTGGCTGCAACCTTGACCGCCGCCTTCTTGGCAACGACCTTCTTGGTTGCAACCTTTTTGGCGGCGACCTTCTTCACGGGTGCCACAGCCTTCTTTGCAGGCGCGGGCGCAACGGGTGCTGCAACCGCTGCATCGACCGACGCCGGCTTGTCACCGAGAAAATCCTCGATCTTGCTTCCACGCTTCTTCAGCGCGTCCTTCAGCCATTGCGGACGCGGGCCACGGCCGCTCCAGCCTGCGCCGGTCTTGGGATTCACGTATTTGGCAATGCCGGTAGCGGCCGGCTTCTTTGCCACTGCCTTCTTGGCGGTGCCGCCGGTCGAACGGGTCAATGCGGCCACGACATCGGCCGCACCGGCGATCAGGAAGCTTTCCAGCGAACGTCCCGCGGCAATGGCACTGCGCAACCAGGCCGGACGCGGACCACGGCCACCCCAGACGCGGCCCTGACCATCGCTGTATTTGGCGCCCGCCGCTGCGGGTGCAGCAGCAGCCTTTGCAGCCGGTGCCGATGCATCCGCCCCGCTTCCGCCAGATGCAGCGGAAAACGCCAGGTCGCTTGCGGACAGACCGTATTTGGCAACCAACTCGTTGACTTTGGCCACGGCACTCTTGACCTCAACTGCATAGAGCTTGCTGGCAGTGGCTTGCAAGGCGGCGATCTCGCGTGCGATCTGGGCGTAAGTCTTCGTCATGAATGGGTCTCGAAGGATGAAAAGCGCAATTCTAATTGGCCCGCGCCAATGTCTATTTCAGATTCGCGGCATTGGGTAATTGGACACTTATTTGCGGCTCGAACGACTCAACGACAAACGACGGACCCTCACCAGAGAAGCCATGCGAATTCGGATATCGAATTCAAGAAGGCGGATGTATTTCAGTCTGCACATTGCGTGCAATGAGGCCGGTATGCGCATCGCGTCGCCAGACGTCCACGATGCAGGCCAATGCGCCGATCAGCTCGCGGAGCCGAAACCGAACAGGCGCGCCGGGGTATCGAACATGATTTTTCGCCGGTCATCCGACGATGGCACGCTGCGCACGAACACGCTCAGCAACACACCGTAGTCGATGCGGCGCGTGGCGCGCACGTGGGGCCAGTCCGAGCCCCAGATGCAGTGGTCTGCACCGAAGGTCTCCAGCAGCTTGTGAGTGAAAGGCAACGCATCGGCACAGGGCAAAGCGTGCTGCGAGAACTTGTCGTAACCCGACAGCTTGACGACACAGCGCCCGCTGTCGGCCAGTCCCAGCAGCGCCTGGAAACCGGGGCTCTCCAGGCCATGGGCAAGGTCCGGCCGACCATGGTGATCGACCAATATCCGTGCGCCGCAATCACGCAGCCGTGGCGCCAGTTCGGCCATCTGATCGCCCTGGACCTGCACCTGCACATGCATGCCGAGCGCTGCAATGCGACGCCAGAGCGCATCTGCATCGGCATAGTGCGCGAGGCCCAGCAGCGCCATGTTGAACGCGATGCCTACGACACCCTGCGCCTGGAGGTCCTGCAGTTGCGCGGTCGACGCATCGTTCTCGACTACGGCGATGCCCTTGAAGCGGCCGTCGCCATGGCGGATCGCGTCGAGCATGCAGCGGTTGTCGGTGCCATAGCCGGAGTTCGGTCCGACCAGCAATGCATGCTGCACGCCGTAGGCCTGCATGACCTCCTTGAAATAGGCGGCCGTGGCGATCTCACCACCGGCCGGCTCATAGAACACGCCCGGCACATAGAGAAATGCGGCCGGGTCAAAAAGGTGGCAGTGGCAGTCGATCTTGGGGAGCGAGAAGATGGCGGTGTCCATGGATGGCGTTCAGTTCAAAGCGAAATTCGCCGGAGATTCTGACGCAGGACACCGACCTGGCCGCCCAGGGTCACATCAGTTCGGATCCACGAAGCGCCCTGCACGCTTTTCCATGCCGGCACGCACCGCCTCGCGCTGGTTCGGGCTGCCGATCAGCAATTGCTGCTCCACCGATTCGGCCACCAACAGCGCCGCCGAGTCGCCGTCGTGCGACTGGTTCAGCAGCCGCTTTGCTGCGCGCACCGCATCGGGGTTGCGGGCTGCGATGCCGCGCGCCATCGCCAACGCGTCCGCCAGCGGGTCCGCGCAGACACGGGTTCCCAGACCGATGCTGCACGCCTCCGCGGCACCGACCACGCGTGCGCTGAACACGAGATCGCGCGCCACATCCGCGCGCAGCAGTTCGCGCATGAGCGGAATGCCCGCCATGTCGGGAACCAGCCCCCATTGCATCTCCATCACCGACATCCGGGCGTCTTCCGCCATCAGCCGTACGTCCGCACCCAATGCGATCTGCAGACCGCCGCCATAGGCCACGCCGTGCACGGCGGCGATGACGGGGACGGGCAGCTCGCGCCAGAGCCAGGCGACCTGCTGCGCCTGATTCGCCAGGCCGTGCGTTCGCGGCAGCAGGTCGACCAGACCTTCGGCGACCACGCCGCCTTCGCTCATGCGTCCGAAGCTCGCCATGTCCAGGCCGGCACAGAAGGCGCGCCCTTCGCCGTGCAGGACCACGGCACGCAGGCCGCGCATGCCCTGCAGCCGCTCGCCCGCCGCGACGATCCCCGCGAACATCGCGGCGTCGATCGCATTCATCTTGTCGGGCCGCGAAAGGCGAACCTGGGCGACGCCGTCGGCGTCGATCTGCACGGTGACCCGATCGCGGAAGGTTTCCGAGGTCGAGGCTGTCTCTGTCGCTTGCATGGCAATGTCTCCGTTGGTGGTGCTTTGCGCGCGATGTTCTCATGCAGGCCGCGCCGCGTGCCGCGCGAGGCATCTCACTCGCGACACGCGTTTTCCCGCCGCGCCGAGCGAGAGGTTCCGTTGGCTGCGGGAGACCGTGTTGCCCTGCAAGGCCGCTCCCGGGGCCGCCGCGTCAGACGAGCTGGTGCTGCACGTCCGTCTCGATCGGCTGCACATTCCAGGCCAGCCCGTAGGTGGCTTCGGCATAGGCCTGAACGACCTTCGAGCCCAGCAATCCGTGCAGCACGTCGCCCTGCGCGGCGCGGCGGCTGATGACCGGACTCAGCAACCCCTTGGCCGCGAGATCCTGCAGTGCACGGTCGACCCAGACCTGGCGCCGCGCCGAGTCGAGGCTGTCGACTTCGGCCCGGATCGCCCGGATGCGCTGCGTCATCCAGCTGTCCTCGGGCACGGGCGCGACGCGTGCGCCGACGACCTGGGCAGGCACCGTCACGGTCGACACGGTCACGACGGATTCCGGTGCCATGTCTTCGCGATCGGTGCCGGGCGCTTCATCCGACGCATCGGCATTGCGCAGCAGGGAGCGCAGATAGGAATAGGCGTTGTCCACGCGGCGCAGGTTGCCGTTGGCGGCACGCCGCTCCAGCGCATCGAGCTTTTCCCGCACCGAGGATTCGCCGAACTCCTTGACGAGTGCATCGAGCTTGATTTCGCGAATGCCGAGCGTCTCGGCGCGCAGCGCGAGGTTCGCATCGACCGGATCGCGTGCGCCGCCGCGCGAGGGCGCCTTGATCTTCTTCCGAACCGCGAACTGGACTTCATGGACGACACGCCCACGCTTGTGCTCGATGAGCTCGATTTCGAGATCCGTTTCGAGATTGATCTCGGCGACGGCCTCCTTGATGCGCTCGTTCTTGAACTTGCGCCATTCACGCCGGTCGCCGCCCGGCATGTTGCTCAACGCATCGGTCCACCAGGCGATCGGCTTGCGGCTGGTCACGCCGCCCGGGTTGTCGCGGTAGCGCACGCAGATTTCATACAGCGCGATGCCTGCGTAGGTCCCGAGCTTGGCCAGGATCTCCAGATCGATGCGCGCCCAGCGCGATGGGTCGCGCAGCACGGCCATGATCGACGGCGGAAACGACCAGCCCACCCAGTTCTCGCCCCGCCGCACCTCGAGGACCACTTCCGACAGCATCGAGAAGCCCCGCCACTTGACGCCATCGCCCGGTGCCGTGGACTCCCAGTCGACCTCCAGGCTCCGCATTTCGCTGAGATAGCGCTTGGCGGCAGTGCGGTCGTTGCCGGCCGATCCGGTGGTTCGCAGGATCGCCGCCAGCGGGGCTTCGAAGAGAAAGTCCGCCGGTGGCATGGCGTCAAGCGCGTCGAGGCGCGCCTGGGACACCTGCAGGAGCACTGTATAGATACGTCTCGCGGTGAGCGTGACCCGCGCCGAGCGCGGAACCATCACGATCATCTCGTGCGGTTTGCGGAGCTCGACGTTGTCCGGCGTCCCCTCCGCGGCGGCAAAAACGGCATCACCGATGGTTTTGTTCATGCGTCGATCATATGTCCGGCGCAGTTTGGACACAACGCGACATCTGGATCGTGTGTCCGGCACGCGTAAATCGCGGACATTTCCTCTTTTTGGACGTCTGGCACCTCGGTTAAATCACGGACAAATGAGGGAAGGCGGGCGCTGGAGAGGTGCCAGAAGCCCGCGTAGACCACGGACACAAGCACCAATGTGAGGATTTTTGTCTCGAATTCGGTGCTTTCGGGCCTGGGGATAACTCGCCAGGATGGGCGCGTAGGATGCGGACGACTGCCGCGTAAATCACGGACATGTTCGAGTAGACCGCGGACAGTTCCGGTTACGTTGCGGACGTTTTGCGCGAGATTTTTCTTTTAAGTTATTGATAAATATAGAGAAAATCTGATTTTGGCGATTCTCTAATCTTCTTAAGAAATCTAAGATTTCTCTTAATCTCGGGACGATCGAGAGGGAAAATGAATAGAAATCGGACATCCGCAAGCCAACATGCGCCGCCGCGGAGTCGTTGTCCACGATAGCAATCGTTTTTTCGCATGTGCTGTGCATAATCGCATGACATTGAAACTTCGAAGGCAGACACGTGGACATCAAACAGACGATCAAACGGCAAACTTTGGAGGACATCGAACTCCAGGCGCAAAAGATAGCCGGCATGATGGACCGGATTCGCACGGCCATGTTGGCGCCGACGGCGACCAAGACGGCACCTCTCCTGAGCGCAGCGCAACTCGCTGAACTGTGCAACGTCGACAAGGCGAAGATTGCCTATCGGCTGACACGCGGCGAGCTCCCCGAAGGCACGATGCATGGCAACCGGCGCGAATGGACGATGGAAGAGGCCCAGGTGTGGGCACGCGACCTTCGCGCCCAGCATCTTCGGCCGGACGGCGCCGCCGGCATCACCTTGACGGTGGCCAATTTCAAGGGCGGCGTTGCCAAGACCACGTCGGCCGTGACCCTGGCCCAAGGACTTTCGATGCGCGGCCATAAGGTACTTCTGCTCGACCTCGACCCGCAAGGCTCGGCCACGACGCTGTTCGGCGTTTTGCCTGATGCGGAAGTCGACACCGAGCACACCGCGATGCTGCTGTTCGCCGGTGATGAGGACAACCTGCAATACGCGATCAGGAAGACGTATTGGCCGAACATCGATCTGGTCTGTGCAGCGCCATTGCTTTACGGCGCGGAGTTCGCGTTGCCGGCGCGGCAAGCGAAAGACCCGGGCTTCGAGTTCTGGCGGGTACTCGATCGTGGTCTGGATTTGACGCGCGAAGCGTACGACGTCATCGTGATCGACACGCCGCCTTCTCTGAGTTACGTGACGATCAATGCGCTGATGGCCGCGGACGGTGTCATCATGCCGTTGCCGCCATCGGCGCTCGACTTCGCCAGCTCGGCGCAGTTCTGGGACCTGTTCTCCGACCTGTGCAATCAGCTCGTCAGGAGTCGGGGGAAGAACAAGAGCTTCGAGTTCATCGATGTGCTGTTGTCACGGGTGGAGGCGTCGGACACCGCCAGTTCCGTTGTCAGGCAATGGGTGCTGGAAGGATATGGCGACAAGGTCTTGCCGATCGAGATTCCCAAGACCGCGGTCGCTGCGACGGCGAGCGCCGAGTTCGGCACGGTCTACGACCTGCCGCGCGGTTCGGTAGGTGCCAAGACATTCACGCGTGCACGCGACGCCTACGACCGGATGTGCGAGTTGGTGGAGCAGCAGATCGAAGCGGTCTGGGCACGTCAGATCGCGGAGCGTCAACTGTTGGAAACAGGAGGCTGAGATGGGTTTGAGAGACAAGGCATCCAAGATTGATTTCGGTGCGCTCGTGGCACCGCCGGTGCCCGCGCCGGATACCAAGCAGCCGAAGACGGCGCCGGGCGCCATGATGGCCTTCGCGAACGATCAACGCTCGGAGCTGCTCAAGGAAAACGAGCAACTCAAGCAACGTGCTGACGAAGCCGGCGTGCTGCAAGCCAGGTTGGAAGAGGCCGTCGAAGAGATACGCGAATGGGACGGTGCGAAGCCGACGCGTTTGATTCCTGCGGGGCAGATCGCCCGCAGCAATTTCGCAAACCGCCACGCGTCCAGTTTCGAGAGCGCCGAGTTTGCGCAGCTGAAGCAGGAGATCCAGGAAGCGGGCGGCAATGTGCAGCCGATCAAGGTTCGCGCGATTGCGCAGGCAGGCGACGGCCCGAAGTACGAAATCGTGTTCGGGCATCGGAGACATGAAGCCTGCTTGCAGCTGGGCTTGCCCGTTCTTGCGGTGGTGGACAACCTGGACGATCGCGCGCTGTTCGTCGAGATGGATCGCGAGAACCGGGCGCGTGAGGACCTCTCCGCCTGGGAGCAGGGCGTGATGTACCTGCGTGCGCTGGACGGCGGGCTTTTCCCTTCGGCACGACAGATGGCCGCCGCACTCGGGGTGGACCCCAGCAATCTTGGCAAGGCAATCGCGCTGGCGCGTCTGCCTTCGGTGGTGATCGGCGCATTCGCGTCGCCGCTGGATCTTCAGTTTCGGTGGGTGCCCGCGCTGAACCAGGCGCTGGAGACGGACCGTGCATTGCTCGAGACCCGGGCGTCGGCCATCGCAGCTGCTCGCGGCGCGATGACTGCAAAGCAGGTTTTCGAGACTTTGGTGAAGCCCCCTGAAAAGGGGGGTGGTACGGTACCACCCCCTGCCGACTCACATGTCATCGAGCTGGATGGGCGCGTGGTCGGGAGCGTCAAATTCGATGCGCGCGGGCGAGCATCGGTACGAGTGGATACCGGACTTTCAGCCGATCGGCAGACCAGGCTGTTGTCATGGATGCGCGATTTCCTCACCGGCTCGTAATCGGGAGGCGAGAGCAGAGATAGGGGGGGTGGTACCGTACCACCCCCCCTATTTTTTTGTGCGGCGCATCTTGCGAACGAGCTCTCTTATCGCCCTGCGCACGGCTGATTCTGTGAGTTGGAGTGCCCACGACGATAAATGAATGGGGCTCTAAGCCCGGTCGAACTCACGATTCCATCGGGCTCTTACAGACGCTTGTGAGCCCGCGACCGGTGGGATGCAGAGCGGCGCTCCGTCTCGCCAAAAAGTAGCGGGTGCCATCATGCCTACGACACTGTGATCTCACTCGCTGTCACGAGTGCGTGTGCGGCGGCAAGTTTGGCTTCTTCTGTGCCAATCGTACGGTTCCAAAACCGGCACGCGTTTCTCTTCATCTGTCGTCGCCAATGGCCCTTTGTGCGTAACCGAGCAACAGCAAGTTGTGCAGGATGAACCTGATGCTTGTAGATTCAATAGCATTGGACACGTCTCGGCATAACAGGGTCTTGGGTGCCCCGAAGCTCCTCCCGTCCCGCCTTTCATCGACCCTGGCCGAAGGAGAGTGATAAGACTTCGCTGCTGCCGATCCCGAAATACTGTCTCTCTGCTCGAGCGCCTGATCTGAATGGCTTGCGTCAATTTTCGGCAAACTAAGTCCTGCATTGCTAGAAGCAAAGACGCTCCCAGTCCAAAGGTCACACGCCCACCGCCATTGCCTCGCAGGCCGGGTGCCAGCCAAACAAGAAAAAAGACCGTTGCTCCTCATCACTTGGCCCTTGCATCTCAAGTGATCTCGGCCAACAGGCCTCGAATTCACCCGCGCAGGATATGTATGCGCTAAGTCCTTGATTCGAAAGACTTTGTGCTCGAGATCTCAGCCACTGTGCTAGAGTGCCGTCGAAATATGAGATTGATGATAACTAACCCGAATTCAATGCCGCACGCAATGCGTCACGACGCCCGAGTTCCCCCCTCCGCAAGTGGCAGGACTGCAAGCAGGCACGCCGACCGGCCAGTTGCCGCGAAAGACGGCACATGACCACGCGCCCGCCACGGCAGCTCGAACGCGGGCATTTCGCTTTCATGCGGGCGATCGCGCAAGGCCTGGACGAGCGAACGAGCTGGGACCGTTACCTGCAGATCGAAGGCGACCATGCCGACATGCGGACAGTGCGGCGCACCATCGCGTGGATCCGGGACGCCTTCGCCGCTGCGGCCCGACGCGAAGCACGGCCCGGAACCGCTCGCCTGATTCTTCTCGACCCGAAGCGGCTGCCATCCACGCCAAGTCCCGACCGCCGTGATCGTTCTGGCGTGACGCCGCATGCGAGCACGCCCCCGACGCTGGCCGAATTCGCCGCGGCGAGCGGCATGGAAGACTTCTCCGAGGAAGAGCAGATCGAGGCCTACACGGCGGCGTATCCCGCGTCGCAGAGCGGTCGCGCGCCCATTGCCGCGCGCGCTGCCGCCCAGCGGGCCTCGCGCCGTGCCCGGCTCATCGAGCGGCAACTCGACGCGCTGCGCTGGCTCGAGGACCTTGTCGCGCAGGAGCCGAAACTCGCTGACGGCGTCGCGGCCTGGTTGAATCCGGCGTTGGCGCTGCGCCTGGAGCGCGCCGGCCTGTCGACGCTTCAGTTGCTCCTGGCGCGCGTGAACGGCGTGGGCGCGCGCTGGTGGTTGCATGTGCCGGGCATCGGCGCCACCAAGGCTCGGCGCATCGTCGACTGGCTGCGCGTGCATGAGAGCGCCCTCGGCAGCGGCCCGGGCGCACACGTCGGCGTGCCACGCGCACAGCTGCCAAACGCCGTGCTGGCGGCGGTCGTTCCCACCGGCACGGCACTGCTGCCGTTCGAGAAATTCATCGTGCCGCCAGCTTTGGAAGGGCGCCAGGGCGGCGGCCGTGCCGACGCCGGTGCTTGCCGCATCCCGGCAGCCACCGACTACGAAGCCATCCAGGTCTGGCTTGCGGCCCAGCGCACGGCCGCTGGCGGCGTTGCGCTGTCGGCGACCCAGCGCGCCTACCGCAAGGAAGCGGAGCGTCTTCAGCTGTGGTCCGTGCTGGAACGCGGCCGGGCGATGTCGGCACTCGGGCCGGACGACGTTCAGGCCTATCAGGTCTTCCTCGCAGCGCCGCCAGAGCACTGGTGCGGGCCGCGGCACCATCAACGCTGGTCACCCCTTTGGCGGCCGCTGGAACGCGCACTGGCACCGCCTGCACTGCGCCATGCGATGAAGGTGCTGCAGAGCCTCTATGGGTTCTGGGTCAAGCGCGGCTACGTTCGAACCAATCCCTTTGCCGACGTCGCGCCGCAGCGCCCGTCGCCGGCGCCGTTCAGCACGAATCGCGTGCTGAGCTTCGCGCAATGGGACCATCTGGACGCCTGGCTCGATGGCCTGCATGACGACGAACGAGGCCGCCGTCTGCGGCGCGCGGTGCGATGGCTCTACGCGACCGGCTTGCGCCTGTCGGAACTCGCGCGCGTGCGTTGCGCCGACATCGCACGGCCCGACGCAGGCTGGCGGTTGACCGTACATGGCGAGGGCGCGCAGCACCGCACGGTGTCACTGCCGGATCGGCTGGTGCGCGAATTCGAAAGCGAGCTTGGCCGCCACGGTTTCGAGCCCGATGTGCGGTCGGCCGGCAACGCGCCTATCGGCGTGATGGCGCGCTTCGGCGCGGGCGACGCGGTGCAGCCGGTGTGGTCGGCCTCCGGCATCTACCAGGCGATCAAGGTGCTCGTCGACGCCGCAGCGCGAGACCTGAACGCGATCGACCCGGTGCAGGCCTCGCAATTGCGTCGGGCCAGCACCCATTGGCTGCGCCATTCGCATGGCGCGCATGCGCTGACGGGCCGCGCCGGCGACGCGCCGCGACCGATTCAGGATGTGCGGCGACAGCTGGGACATGCGTCCGTCACGACGACCTCCGCTTATCTGCGGGGGGCGGCGCGGGTCCCATCGCAGGCGCCCGCGCCGATGGCACCGGCGCGGGCGCTGGAACCACCGTCAGGCGACTGACGGCGGCGGCGCCTTCACGATCGGGCCGGCGTTGGCGCGTAGCCGAAAATCGACTTCAGCTCGGTGAAGTCGTCGAGCCCGTGGCGACCCCATTCGCGACCGTTGCCGGAGGCCTTGTAGCCGCCGAATGGTGCGGCGAAGTCCGAGGGCGCGCCATTGATGTGCACCATGCCGGCCCGAAGCCGGCGCGCAACACCGCGCGCGCGGGCCGGATCGCCGGACGACACGTAGCTCGACAGCCCATAGATCGTGTCGTTCGCCATGCGCACCGCCTCGTCCTCGGAGTCGTAGCCGATCACGCAGAGCACCGGCCCGAAGACCTCCTCCTGGGCGATCCGCATGTCGTTGCGGACATCGGAGAGCACTGTCGGCCTCACGTAGAAACCACGTGCCAGGCCGTCCGGCCGCCCCGGCCCGCCACGCAGCGCCGTTGCGCCTTCGGCCAGCGCCATCTCGATCAGCCCCTGGATCCGCGCAAACTGGCGTGCACTGACCACAGGACCCATGGACGTGCCTTCGGCGGCAGGATCGCCCACCGCGATGCCGTCCGCCGCCTGTGCTGCAAGGGCCAGCACTTCGTCGAGGCGTTGCGCCGGCACCAGCAGCCGCGTCGGCGCATCGCAGCTCTGCCCGCTGTTCAGGAAGCAGGCGCGGACCGCCGCGGGAATGACCTTGGCCAGGTCCGCGTCGTCCAGCACGATGTTCGGCGACTTGCCGCCCAGTTCCTGGTGCACGCGCTTCACGCTGTCGGCCGCGGCCTTGGCCACGGCCACGCCGGCCGCGTTCGACCCGGTGAAGGACACCATGTCGATGCCGGGATGCCGCGACAGCGCATCACCGACCGTGGCACCGTCGCCGTTGACCAGATTGAAGACGCCGGCGGGCACGCCGGCCTCGTCCAGGATCTCCGCGAACAACAGGGCCGACAGCGGTGCCAGCTCGCTCGGCTTCAGCACCACGGTGCAGCCGGCAGCCAACGCGGGCGCGACCTTGCAGGCGATCTGGTTCATCGGCCAGTTCCAGGGCGTGATGAGTCCGCAGACGCCGATCGGCTCGCGCGCGACCAGCGTGCCGCCGACCTGCTCGTCGAACGCATAGTCCTTGAGCACGCGCGCGACTTCCTTCAGGTGCCCCAGCCCGGCCATGGCCTGGGCGCGGCGAGCCAGCTTGATCGGCGCGCCCATCTCCGTCGAGATGGCCTGCGCCATCTCGTCCAGCCGCCGGGTGTAGACGCCGATGATCGACTCGAACATCGACAGCCGCTCGGCCCGCGTGGTCGCCGCATGACGTTCGAAGGCGGCGCGTGCAGCGGCGACGGCGCTGTCGACGTCCGCCGCGTTGCCAAGCGCAATCTCGGCCACCGGGAGCTCGCTCGCGGGCGAGATCACGGCGCAGCGGCGGTCGGACGCGGGTTGCACCCAGCGCCCGCCGATGTAGAACTCCAGCGCGTGCTTGTTCATGGCGATTCCGTCCGGCGGCCTACTGCGCGGCCACCACGATGATCTCGACGCCGAGCGCCTCGCGGTTCAGCCGTGTCTCGTAGCACGCGCGGCCGGGCGCCTGGCCGACCGGAACCCACGCGTCCCAGACGGCGTTCATCTCCTCGAAGTCGGCCATGTCGGTCAGCAGGATGGTGGCGCTGAGGATCTTCTCCTTGCTGCTGCCGGCCGAGGCGAGATGGCCGTCGATGCGCTCGAGGATCTCCCGCGTCTGGGCGCCGATGGACTCGCCGGCCGTGGTCTTGGCGACCTGGCCCGCGAGGTAGATGGTGTTGGCGTGGATGTTGACCTGCGACATCCGTGCGGCGGTGCCGATGCGTTGAACTGACATGGGTAGGGAGGAGGGTGGGGGGACGAGTGGATGAAAAGGCATGCGCGGCGCGCGCGGCCTGCCGGAGGGAGCGACGGCACCCGCAACGGGGCCGCCGCGGTGCTTACGCGGTGGGTGCGGCCAGCAGCTCGGTGCGCCGGCGGTCGATGAAGCCGGTGTCGACCTGCCCCTTGGCATAGGCGGGATCGCGCAGGCAGGCGATCAGGAAGTCGCGATTGGTCTGGATGCCCGCGATCTCGAATTGCCGCAACGCGTCGACAGCGTGCCGACGGGCATCGTCGCGCGTCTCGCCCCAGGCGATCAGCTTGGCCAGCATCGGGTCGTAGTAGGGCGTGATGGTGTCGCCTTCGCGGTACGCGCCATCGATGCGCAGATGCGCGCTCGCAACGGGCTCGCGGTAGCGCTCCAGCCGCCCCGGCGAGGGCATGAACATCCGCGCCGGATTCTCCGCATAGAGCCGGCATTCGATCGCATGGCCGCGCGTCGTGATCTCGTCCTGCCGCAGCGGCGCGAGCAGGCCGGCCGCGAAGTCCAGCTGCATGCCGACCAGGTCGCGCCCGGTGACCGCTTCCGTCACCGGATGTTCGACCTGGATGCGCGTGTTCATCTCCAGGAAGAAGAACTCGTGCGTCAGCGCATCGACGATGAACTCCACCGTGCCGGCGCCCGCATAGCGCGTGGCGCGGCAGAGGTTCACGGCGGCCTCCGCCATCCGGTTGCGCACCGCCGCGGGCAGGTTCGGTGCGGGGCTTTCCTCGATCACCTTCTGGAAGCGGCGCTGGAGGGAACAGTCCCGCTCCATCAGGTGCACCGCCTCGCCGTTGCCGAAGCCGAACACCTGCACTTCGACATGGCGGGCCTGCGCCACATAGCGCTCGAGATAGACGGTGTCGTTGCCGAAGGCCTTGCCGGCCATCGACCGGGTGCTTTCCAGTACGCCGGCCAGCTGGTCGGCGCGGTCCACCCGCCGCATGCCGATGCCGCCACCGCCCGCGGCCGCCTTGACGAGCAAGGGAAAGCCGACCTTGCCGGCCTCGGCCGCAAGGTCACCCGATGCGTGGCTGCCCGGCACCACGGGCACGCCGGCCGCCTGTGCGATCTCGCGCGCCTTCTGCTTGTCGCCCATTTGCACGATGCTCGATGCCGCGGGGCCGACCCAGGTCAGGCCCTGGGCCGTCACCTGTTGCGCGAAGGCCGCGTTCTCCGACAGGAAGCCGTAGCCGGGATGGACGGCGTCGGCACCGGTGCGCCGGGCCACGTCGAGAATCCGTTCGGCGACGAGATAGCTCTCGCGTGCCGGCGCCGGACCGATCGGATGGGCCTCGTCCGCTTCCGCGACGTGCGCCGCTTCGCGGTCGGCCTCCGAATACACGGCCACCGTCGCGATGCCGCGCAGGCGGCATGCCCTGAAGATGCGGCGCGCGATCTCGCCGCGGTTGGCCACCAGTAGTTTCTTCAACGTCTTCTCCAGTCGGTTGCGGCCTTGCGCCGCGGGGGTGAAAGGCGCGGCCTGCCTGGCCCTATTGGCGGGCCGGCGCGTGGGAGCCGGACGTCGGCGGCGTGATGACCCACACCACCCGCGCCTCCTCCGGAAAGTCGTTCTCGATGCGGTGTTTCATCATGCTGGCGAAGCGGAAGCTGTCACCCTGTTCGAGCACGAAGGACTCCTCGCCGAGCCAGAGCCGGATCCGGCCCGACAGCACGAGCCCCGCCTTCTCGCCCTGGTGGTTGTAGAGCGCGCCGCCCGAGCTGCCGCCCGGCGCGAAGCGGAATTCCCACATCTCCAGCAGGCCGGTGCCTGGTGGCATCAGGAACATCTTGTTGATGCCGGTCGACTTCATCATGTCCATGCAATGCCGTTCGTTGGCACGCACGATGAAGGGCGAGACCTGCTTGTCCGGCGCCGAAGCATCGAAGAAATGGATGATCGGCACCTCGAGCGCAGCGGCCAGCAGCCGCAGCGTCTTCAGCGACGGCGTGGCCAGGCCCCGTTCGATCTGGCTGAGCATGCCGATCGAGATGTTCGCGGCCTCCGACAGCTGCCCGAGCGACCAGCTCCGCTTGTGGCGCTCGCTGCGCACGACGGTGCCGATCTGCGCGTCCTCGTCGGCCACCAGCTCCTCGCCGTCCTCCACCTGCGGCCGTGGCGCCGGCAGCGTGGCCGCTTCCGGCGCCGGACCTGGCGCAGCGGGCTTGGTTATTGCTCTTGCCACCTTGGTGCGCCCCTTCTTGGGGACCGTGTTCTCGGACATCGACATCTGCTCCTGATTGATTCTTCGGCCGTTCGAGACGGCGGGCCGAGGGGTGGCGGTCGTGTTCGCATGCACACGCCGCCTGAGTGGCCGGATTTTAACCACACGAAAAATGAACTATCAAGTTCAACTGTGGTTTAAAAAATCCTTGACACTGATTTTCATGGAAGTTAAATTTCATCAACATTTTCGATGTGATGAAAAGGAAGTTCCATGTTTTCAGGTGATTCCACCGCGATGGCTGCCGAGCCGGCCAACGGAAAGCGGTGACTGCCATGGCACATGCGTTCGCGCAATCCGCGGTCCTGATGGAGAAGGGCAACGTGTTCGAAGCCTTCGAACTCGGCCGCGTGTTCGACCACCACTGGGGCCGCACCCTGCGCCAGACCGAGGGCACGCTGTTCTCGACCTTGACGCTGCACTTCAACCCGCTGCACTTCAACCTGGAATACGCCCGCGCCCTGGGCCACCCTGAAACGCCGATCAACCCGATGCTGGTGTTCTCGGTCGTCTTCGGCCTGTCGGTGGAAGACCTGTCGGAGATCGGCGGCGCCTTCCTCGGCGTCGACGACCTCGTCTACGGCGCTCCGGTCTATCCCGACGACACGCTGACGGCGCGCAGCACCGTCGTGAAGCTGCGCGACTCCGCCTCCAACCCCGGCATGGGCATCGCGAGCTGGCACACCGAAGGCTTCAATCAACGCGAGGAGCGGGTCATCTCGTTCGTCCGTACCAACATGGTTCCGCGAAGGAAGACGACATGAGCTACATGACCGAAGAGCGCCGCATGATCCAGGAGCATGCGCGCGAGTTCACGCGTCGCGAGGTCACGCCGCTGGCCAACAAGCTCGACGCCGAGCAGGCCGACATCCCGATGGCGCTGCGCGACAAGCTCGGCGAGATGGGCTACTTCGGCATCCTGATCCCCGAGGAATACGGCGGCCAGGGCATGGGCTGTTTCGAGTACTGCCTGGTGTCCGAGGAACTGGCGCGTGGGTGGATGTCGGTCGGCTCGATCATCGTGCGCGGCAACCTGCTGATCGGCAGCCACATGATGAGCGAGACGCAGCGCAAGCGTTACCTCACGAAGATGGCGACCGGCGAGATGGTCGGCGCCTTCGCGATGTCCGAGCCCAACGCCGGCTCCGACGTGGCGAGCGTTGCATGCCGCGCCGTCAAGGACGGCGAGTCGTGGCTGGTGACGGGCAACAAGTACTGGTGCACCTTCGCCAGGGAAGCCGACTTCATGATCCTGGTCGCGCGCACGTCCAAGGCGCCGCCGGAGCGCCGTCACCTGGGGCTGTCGATGTTCATCATCGACAAGAAGCGCGGCGAGTTTCCCGAAGGCATCAGCGGCTCGTCGATTCCGAAGATCGGCTACTTCGGCATGAAGACCTACGAGCTGGCCTTCGACAGCTTCCGCATCCCGGCCGAGAACATGATCGGCGAGGAAGGCCGCGGCTTCTACTACGCCACGCAGGGCCTCGAATGCGCCCGTGCCCAGACGGCCGCACGCGCCGTCGGCGTGGCACGTGCCGGGCTCGAGGATGCCATCGAGTATTCGCAGCAGCGCGAACAGTTCGGCAAGCGCATCAGCGACTTCCAGGTCACGCGCTTCAAGATCGCGCAGATGGCGGCCGAGGTCGAGGCCAGCCGTCAGCTCACGCACTTCGTGGCGGACCAGATCGATTCCGGCCAGCGCTGCGACCGCGAAGCCGCGATGGCCAAGTACCTCGCCAGCGAGATGTGCGAGCGCGTCACTTCCGAAGCGCTGCAGATCCACGGCGGCGCCGGCTACACCAAGATGCATGCGGTCGAGCGCTACTGGCGCGACGCACGGTTGACCAAGGTGTTCGAAGGCACCTCGGAGATCCAGCTGCGCGTGATCTCCGACAGCATCCTCGGGCGGAGCTGAGATGAAGATCGCCACACTCACTTCGCGCCACAGCTACTTCGAGGCCCTCGCCGTCGGCCGGGTCATGCGCCATGCGCGCGGCAAGACCGTCGAGGCCATCGAGAGCGTCATGCTCACCAACCTGGTGATGAATTCGGCGCCCGGCCACTTCGACGAGCATGCGATGAAGAGCTCGCCCTTCGGCCGGCGCGTCACCTACGGCGGCATCACCGCCGCGCTGGTGATCGGGCTGGCCAGCCAGGACACGGCCGAGAACGTGCTCGCGGAGATCGGTCTCACGGGCCTGCGCCTGAAGGCCTCGGTGTTCCTGGGCGACACGCTCTATGCCTATTCGGAGGTCGTTGCCAAGGAAGACGGCGACCGCCCCGATGCCGGTGTCGTGACCTTCAAGCACTGGGGCGTGAACCAGGACGACGTGCTGGTCTTCGAATGCGTGCGTACGGCCCTCGTCAAGCGCGAGAGCCATTGGGGCCAGCGTTGACGCCTCCACCCGTTTCGACCGGCGCGCTCGATGACCTTCGCGTCATCGACATGACGCACTTCCTGGCCGGCCCGTACTGCACGCAGATGCTGGCCGATCAGGGCGCCGACGTGATCAAGGTCGAGCCGCTGGGCGGCGACAGCACGCGCGCCTTCGGCCCCTTCCATGCGGACGACACGCTGCATGCCTACGCCGGCTACTTCGCGTCGGTCAATCGCAACAAGCGCTCGATCGCCATCAACCTCAAGCATGCGGAGGCGCGCGACGCGCTGCTCAAGCTGGTGGAGGGCGCCGACGTCATCGTCGAGAACTACCGCTCGGGCGTGATGGAACGCTTCGGCCTGTCGTACGAGACGCTGCGCGAGCTCAACCCGCGCCTGGTCTACGCCGCCATCCGTGGCTTCGGCGATGCGCGCACGCTGCCCAGCCCCTATGGCGACTGGCCCGCCTACGACGTGGTGGCCCAGGCGGTCGGCGGCATCATGGCCATCACCGGCGAAGTCGACGGCCAGCCCACCAAGGTCGGCCCCGGCGTGGGCGACCTGGTGCCGGCCATGATGTGCGCCTTCGGCATCGTCTGCGCGGTGCACCACGCGCGTCGTACCGGCCAGGGCCAGTTCGTCGACGTGAGCATGGTCGACTCGATGCTCGCGCTGTGCGAGCGCGTGATTCACCAGCATGCCTACGGCGGCCTCGTTCCCGGGCCGCAGGGCAATCACCATCCGTTCCTCTGCCCCTTCGGCACCTTCGAGACACGCGACGGCTGGTGCACGATCGCCGCGCACGACGACCCGATGTTCGCCGCGCTGAGCGGCCTCATCGGTCGGCCGGAGCTCCCGGCCGATCCGCGCTTCGCGACCTGGCAGCTGCGCTATGAGAACCGGGTGCCACTGATCGCGCTGGTCACCGAATTCACCGTGCGCCATACCAAGCAGGAACTGCTCGGCGTGCTGGGTGGCGTGGTGCCTTTCGGCCCGGTCTACAACGTCGACGAGATCGTGGCCGACCCGCATTTCGCGGCGCGCGAAATGATCGTCGAGGTCGAGCAGCCGGGCATGCGGCAACCGGTCCGCTTGGCCGGGGTGCCGGTCAAGATGAGTGCGACCCAGGGCCGCATCCGGCGCCGTGCGCCGCTCCTGGGCGAACACACCGACGAGATCCTGGCCGAGGCCGGCTACGCCGCGCACGACATCGAGCGCTGGCGCGACGAACAGGCCATCGGTCCGCGCCCACCTTCCATCAGCAAAGAGATCACGACATGACTTCACGTCCCCAGCGGCTGCGCCGCGTCCAGCTCGCCGTGCCCGGCTCCTCCGAGAAGATGATGGCCAAGGCGGCAGCGTCCGCGGCCGACCACGTGTTCCTCGACCTCGAGGACGCCGTCGCGCCGAGCCAGAAGGCCGAGGCGCGCAAGAAGGTCATCCACGCGCTCAACACGCTCGACTGGGGCAGGAAGACGCGCTGCGTTCGCATCAACGACCTGGGCACGCCCTACGCGTTCGAGGACATCATCCACGTGGTGGAGGCCGCCCACGGCAACCTCGACACCATCATGATGACCAAGGTGCGCAGCGCCTCGGACATCCTGTTCGCCGACACGCTGCTGCGCCAGCTCGAACTCAAGCTCGGGCTGACCCGGCGCATCGGCCTGGAAGCGCTGATCGAGGAAGTCGAGGCGCTGCAGAACGTCGACAGCATCGCGCGTTCGTGCGATCGGCTCGAGGCCCTGGTGTTCGGCATGGGCGACTTCTCGGCGTCCATGGGCACGCACATCACGCCCGACGGCAAGGTCGGCGCCTATCCCGGCGACATCTGGCACTACGCGCGCTTCCGGCTCGTCATGGCCTGCCGCGCGGCCGGCATCGACGCGGTCGACGGCCCGTTCGCCGACTTCCGCAACGAAGACCTCTACAAGGAAGACTGCCGCCGCGCGATGACGCTCGGCTGCGTCGGCAAGTGGGCGCTGCACCCGGCCCAGATCCCGTGGGCGCTCGATGTCTTCACGCCCGACCAGCAACACGTCGACCGTGCGCGCCGGCTGGCTGCCGCCTATGCCGAGGCGCAGGCCCGCGGCGAGGGCGCGATCCAGGTCGACGGCACCGTGGTCGACGTCGCGTCGATCCGCATGTTCAGCGCCATGTTGCACAAGGCCGACCTGATCGGCATGTGAGTCCACCCGCTTTCTCCAACTGCCCCAACCCCTGAAGGAAAGAATCGTGATCAAGTTCGCATCCGTTGTCTGGAGCGTCGTCCTGGCATGCGCCGCGCTTCCGTCCCATGCCCAGGACACCCTGGCCAAGATCAAGTCGTCGGGCGTGCTCGCCGTCGGCGTCAAGACCGACTACAAGCCCTGGGCCTACCTGGACGCTTCGGGCGCGATCGTCGGCATGGAGATCGACATGGCCAACGACCTGGCCAGGCGCCTCGGCGTGAAGCTGGAGATGGTGCCGGTCACGGCGGCCAACCGCATGGAGTTCCTGAACCAGGGGCGCATCGACCTGGTCCTCGCGACCATGGCCGACAAGCCCGATCGCCGCAAGGTGGTCGGCATGATCGAGCCGCAGTACTACGCCAGCGGCGGCAACCTGCTCGCGCCGAAGGCGGCCAAGCTCACCAGCTGGGAGCAACTGCGCGGCAAGAAGGTCTGCGCGATCCAGGGCGCGTACTACAACCGCGTGGCGGCCCAGCACTACGGCGCCGAGCTGGTGGTGTTCCCGGCCATTCCCGACGCGAAGAAGGCGCTGCAGGGCGGCAACTGCGTGGGCTTCATCTTCGACAGCTCGCTCATCGAGTCGATGCTGAAGGAAGGCTCGCCCGAATGGGCCGGCTACGAGATGCCGCTGAAGACCGAGGACGAGGAGCCGTGGGCCATGGGCGTGCGCCTGGCCGACCTGCCGGGCCCGTGGGGACAGATGCTGGTGGCCACGTCGAAGGACTGGCACAAGTCCGGCGCGCTGCTTGCTTACGAGAAGAAGTGGGGCATCCAGGTGAACCCCTACCTCGTCGACATGCAGAAGAAGTTCGCCGCAACGCCTTGATCCGCCGTCGAATGAACGACATGCCCGCCAGCCACGCGCCGTGGCAGCGGGCGCTCATCGGGAATGAAAGCGCAATGGTGGCGACATGACATGGAACCCGGCCGACTTCTTCCATTGGTTGAACGAGGCCCATTCGATCAACTTCTCGATCTTCTATGACGCCTACGACCGGGGCCGGTTCCTGCGCGGCGTGTGGACGACGCTCGCGCTGTCCGGCTGCAGCATCGTGTTGAGCGTGGTGCTCGGCGTGCTGGCGGCCTGGCTCCAGCAGGCGCCGTCCCGCGTGGTGCGGGCACTGGTCGCGGGCTACGTGCAGGTGTTCCGCAACACGCCGCAGCTCGTGCAGCTCGCGTTCTTCTATTTCGGCGTCAGCACGCTGCTGCCGACCATCACCAATGCGTCGGGCCAGGCGGTGCCGCTGATCAACAACTTCGGCTGGGCCGTGATCTCGCTGTCGCTGTTCTCGGGCGCCTTCAATGCCGAGATCTTCCGCGCCGGCATCGAGGCGGTGCCGTCCACCACGGTCGAGGCGGCCGAGTCGCTGGGCTACAGCCGCATCGGCGCCTATGTCCACGTGATCCTGCCGCTGGCGCTGCGCGTGTGCCTGCCGGCGCTGACCAACAACCTGATCGCGCTGGTGAAGCTCACCAGCCTGGCCTATGCGATCGGCGTGTCGGACATCCTGAGCATCTCCTCGCAGATCTGGACCGAGGCCATGAACGTGCGGGAAATGATGTTGGTGATGCTGGTCGTCTACGTGGCCCTCGTCGCGGTGCTCGCGGCGGCGATGGAGCGGCTGGAGCGTGCGTTGCGCGTGCCGGGGTTCGGCCATGGGTGAGCGTGGTTCCCCGCACGCCATGGCGGTGCTGAAGTCGTCGCCTGCGTCGCTGCGGATGGCCGGGCGCATCGATTGGGTGGCCGGCTGCGCTTCGCTGCGCACGCTGATGCTGCTGGCGCTGGGCTTCGCGTTCTCGCTGGCCTGGGCGCAGGGCCAGGCCGCACCGGGCCGGCCCGAGGTCTGGCAGCTCCTGATCAAGTGGACGCCGCTGGTGTTCAGCGGCTTCCTCTTCAACCTGCAGGTGAGCCTGCTGTCGATGGCGATCGGCACCGTGACCGGCGCGATGCTCGGGCTCGGCACGATGTCGCCGCGCCGCTGGGTGCGCGCGCTGTGCTGGCCCGTCGTGCACTTCTTCCGCAATGCGCCGTGGCTGGTCGTGCTCTTCGGCGTCATGCTGCTCGTGCCATTCCAGACCCAGGTGTTCGGTGTCGAGTTGCGCTTCGCGCCGTGGATGAAGGCGGTCGTCGGCCTGGCGTTGCCGGTGATGGCCAACGTCGCGGAGATCGTGCGCGGCGGCATCCAGACCATTCCGACCGCGCAGTGGGAGTCGGCCGATTCGCTCGCCTTCTCGCGTCGCCAGGCGCTCTGGATGATCGTGCTGCCGCAGGCCGTCAAGCGAATGATCCCGCCGTGGATGAACCAGTACGCGCTGCTGACGATGAACACCACCATCATCTCCATCGTCGGCATCCAGGAGGGACTCACGATGGTGCAGTCCGCGCTGTCGGCGGAGAGTCGCGGCGACCTGCTCATGCCGATGTACCTGATGCTGCTGACGATGTTCTTCGTCTATTGCTATCCGATTGCGCGGTCGACGCTGTGGCTCGAGCGCCGCTATGCCGTCAAGAACTGAAAGCCTCTTCCCATGACCCACCACCAGCTGGCCGCCCCGATCGTCGAGGCGAGCGGCATCACCAAGCGCTTCGGCACGCACGTGGTGCTGCAGGACGTGGACCTCACCGTGGCGCGCGGCGAGACCGTCTGCATCATCGGGCCGTCGGGCTCCGGCAAGTCGACCTTCCTGCGCTGCATCAATGGCCTGGCCGTGGTCGACAGCGGTTCGATCCGCGTCGACGGCCAGGAGGTGAACGACCCGCGGCTCGACAAGCTCGCGTTGCGCCGCAAGGTCGGCATCGTGTTTCAGCAGTACAACCTGTTCCCGCACAAGACCGCATTGCAGAACGTGATGATGGCGCCGGTGCATGTCCTCCGGCAGGACAAGGGCCAGGCCGAAGCGCATGCGCGCGAGCTGCTGCGCAAGGTCGGCCTGTCGGCCAAGGAAAAGAGCTTTCCGGGCGAGCTCTCGGGCGGCCAGCAGCAGCGCGTGGCGATCGCGCGCTCGCTGGCGATGAACCCGAAGGTCATGCTGTTCGACGAGGTGACCGCCGCGCTGGACCCCGAGACCAAGAAGGAAGTGCTGACCGCCATCCGCGACCTGGCCGCCGAAGGCATGACCTGCATCCTGGTCACCCACGAGATGGGCTTCGCGCGCGAAGTGGCCGACCGCATCTGCTTCACCGACGGCGGACGCATCGTCGAACAGGGGCCGCCCGCGCAGCTGCTGGACGACCCGCAGCATGCGCGCACGCGCGCCTTCCTCGATCACGTGATGTAGCCCGGCCAGGCCGAACACCACCACCCCCACAAACACTGGAGTCCGTATGAGCAGAACCGAAGTCAACGCCGGCATATCCGGCACCGTCTGGAAGATCGAAGTGGCCCTGGGCCAGACCGTGCAGGAAGACGAGTCCCTGATGATCATCGAGTCGATGAAGATGGAAATCCCGGTGCTGTCGCCGGGCCGCGGCGTGGTCGCCGAGATCCTGACCACCGAGGGCGCCGTGGTCGGCGAAGACCTCGTGGTCGTCGTGCTGAACAGCTGACCACCGAGACCCGAAAGCACCCACACCATGGCATTCGAGAACCAGATCCAGGAATTGCAGGCCCGCCGCCGGAAGGCGCAGGCCATGGGCTCGCAGAAGCGGCTCGACGAGCGGAAGTCCCACGGCATCCTGAACGCACGCGAGCGCGTCGCCGGCCTGGTCGACGCCGACAGCTTCGCTGAATGGGGGCAACTGGCGGTGTCGTCGCGCCGCGAAGACCTCGACCGTTCAGCCGCCGATGGCTACGTCAGCGGCTTCGCCCGCGTGGACGGCCGCGAGGTGGTGGTCCATGCCGCCGACTTCACCACGCTCGGCGCCTCGACCTCGGCGATCGGCGACAAGAAGTTCCGCCATGCGCGGCGCAACGCGGCGGAGAACGGCATGCCGCTGGTGCTCCTCAACGAATGCGCGGGCTCGCGCATCCCGGACATCATGGGGGCGCAGGGGCTGCACCATGCGGGCGAGCATTCGGCGCTGTGGCGCGACCGCTCGTCGCCGTGGGCCGCCGCCATCCTCGGGTTGACGTACGGCGACGGGTCCTTCTACGCCGCGATGTCCGACTTCGTCGTGATGCGCAAGGGCGCGGTCATGGCGGTGTCGAGCGAGCACGTGACCTCGGTCGCGATGGCCGAGTCGAACGACCCGCGCGAGTTCGGTGGCTGGGAAGTGCAGACCGCCGTCACCGGCCTGGTCGATTGCGCCGTCGACACCGACGAAGAGGCGCTCGCGCAGATCCGCCGCTTCCTGTCGTACCTGCCCTCGCACTGCAACGAGCGCGCGCCGCGCGTGCCGGTGCCGGCCGGTGCGGGTGCGAACCAGGAGCGCCTGCTCGAACTGCTGCCCGAAAGCCCGAAGCGGGCCTACGACGTGCGCCGCATCGTCGAGGTGATCGTCGACCCGGGCAGCTTCTTTCCGCTGAAGGAACGTTTTGCGCGGGTGGCCTGCACCGGGCTGGCACGGCTCGACGGCGAGACCGTCGGCATCATCGCGATCAACCCGCTGCACAAGGGCGGCGCGCTCGACGCCGACGCCTGCGACAAGATCGTGAGCCTGATCGTGCTGTGCGACAGCTTCAACATCCCGATCGTCACGCTGGCCGACACGCCCGGCTTCATGGTGGGTGCGGCGGGCGAGCGGCAGAAGATGCCCGGCAAGATCATGAACTACCTGCAGGCGCTGGGCGCGAGCACCGTGCCCAAGCTCACCGTGGTGATGCGCAAGTCCTATGGGCAGGCCCACCTGAACATGGGCGCGGGCTATGCGGACGAGCTGGCGGGCTGGTTCACGGCCGAGGTCAGCCTGATGGGCCGCGAACCCGCGATGAACGTGCTGCACCGCCTCAAGCCCGGCGAGACGCCCGAGGCCTATGCGCAGCTCGAGGCCGAGCTGGCACGCGACACCTCGGCGTACGCGCTGGCCGAGGCCTTCATGGCGCAGACCGTGCTGGACCCGCGCGAGACCCGCGACTGGCTCATCCGCATGCTGTCCTTCCATGCGCGCAAGAAAGGCGGCGGGCTCGGATTGAAGCGGATGGCGAACTGGCCCACCACCTACTGAGCATGGCGATGTCCACGACTTCCACCGAGGCGGTGCCGCCGCAGCGCGACCTGGGCCTGCGCGCGTCCTTCGACTTCTTCACCCACGAGCACCTGCGCATTGCCGATCTCGACGTCAACCTGCACGTCAACAACGTGGCGATCCTCAGCCTGTTCGAGAACGTGCGCAACCGCTACATCCAGGAGCGCACGCCGCTCGTGCGGGACGACCGGACGACCTACATGCTGGTTCACCTGGACGTCGACTACAAATCCGAACTCCACTATCCTGGCGTGGTCGACGCCGCCTGCACCGTGCTGGAGGTGCGTCGCACCTCCGTCCTCTTCGGGCAGGCGGTGTTTTCCGGCGACCGCGTGGCGGCGGTAGGCCATGCGATCGTGGTGGCGGTGGACCGGGCCAGCAAGCGCGGGCTGCCCTTCACCGAAGAGATGAAGCTGCGCTTCCGGTAGGCGTTGCCGGACGGCACGCGCGACCTGCACGTGCCCGTACGGCGTGCGTGCGTGTCGCCCGCCTGCCGTGCACAGACAGTTTGCTCATAAGCAAGCAATAAATCCGTCGTTCCTGAGACGGTGCCCGGGTTCTAGAGTCGCGGACTTCCGACCTCTACGAGTTCCTGCGCGATGACCGTTCTCGCCCCCGAAGTTTCCGCCCCGACAAGCCAGACCGCCCAGGCCTTCGAAGTCCGCCGCTTCGACGCGCCCGTCGGCGCAGAGATCGTCGGGCTCGACATCTCGAAGCCGATCAGCGAGAGCGACTTCGCGCGCATCCATCGCGCCCACCTCGACCACCACGTGCTGGTGTTCCGCGACCAGCGCGTGTCGCCCCAGGCGCACATCGATTTCAGCCGCCGCTTCGGGCCGCTCGAGATCCACGTGCTGCACCAGTTCCAGCTGGCCAACCACCCGGAGATCCTGATCGTCTCGAACATCAAGGAGAACGGCGAGCCCATCGGGCTCGGCGATGCCGGCGTCTACTGGCATTCCGACATCTCGTACAAGCCGAAGCCCAGCCTCGGCTCCCTGCTGCACGCGCAGGAGCTGCCGAGCGAAGGCGGCGACACGCTGTTCGCCGACCAGCACCTGGCGTGGGAGGCACTCAGCCCCGAACTCCAACAGCGCATCCTGCCGCTGCAGGCGGAGCACAGCTACCTTGCGAAGTACGAGGAACTGCGTGCCAGGAACCCGTGGCGGCCCAAGCTCTCGCAAGCGCAGATCGACCAGGTGGCGCCGGCCGTGCATCCGGTCGTCCGCACGCATCCCGAGACCGGGCGCAAGGCGCTCTTCGTCAGCGAGCACTTCACGACCCGGATCGTCGATCTGCCGAAGGACGAGGGCGACGCGCTGCTCGCCGAACTGTTCGCGCACAGCGTCAGGCCCGAGTTCATCTACCGCCACGCGTGGCAGCCATACGACCTGGTGTTCTGGGACAACCGGTCGCTGATGCACCTGGCCGCCGGCACGCCCGACCACCTGCGCCGCAGGCTCAACCGCACCACCGTCGTCGGCGACACGCCGCGCTGAGCCACTTCGCGCACCGCGCCACTTTCACTCTCTCAAGGTCGACTGGACATGAACTCATTCACGCGCAAGGCGGCGGCCATCGTGGCCGGCCTGGGCCTCACGCTCGGCAGCATCGCCGCGCACGCCGAGGGGCAGATCCGCATCGCGGAGCAATTCGGCATCGTCTACCTGCTGCTCAACGTGGCGCAGGACCAGAAGCTGATCGAGAAGCACGCGAAGGCCCTGGGCGTCGACGCGAAGGTCGAATGGGTCAAGCTGTCCGGCGGCTCGGCCGTCAATGACGCGCTGCTGTCCGGCAACATCGAGATCGCCGGCGCGGGCGTCGGCCCGCTGCTCACGTTGTGGGACCGCACCAAGGGCAAGCAGAACGTGAAGGGCGTGGCCTCGCTCGGCAACTTCCCGTATTACCTGGTGAGCAACAATCCGAACGTGAAGTCCATCGCGGACTTCACCGACAAGGACCGCATCGCGGTGCCTGCGGTCGGCGTGTCGGTGCAGTCGCGCGTGCTGCAGCTGGCGTCGGCCAAGCTGTGGGGCGACAAGGACTACGCGAAGCTCGACGCGATCAGCGTCGCGCTGCCGCACCCCGACGCGGCCGCCGCGATCATCAAGGGCGGCACCGAGATCACCGGGCACTTCGGCAATCCGCCGTTCCAGGAGCAGGAGCTGGCGGGCAATCCGGCGGCGCACATCGTGCTGAACTCCTACCAGGTGCTCGGTGGTCCGTCTTCGGCCACCGTGCTGTACGCGACGGAGAAGTTCCGCAGCGAGAACCCGAAGACCTACCAGGCCTTCGTCGATGCGCTGAACGATGCGGCGCAGTTCGTCACGGCCAACCCCGAGAAGGCGGCCGACATCTACATCAAGGTGAGCAACGCGAAGATCGATCGCGGCCTGCTGCTGAAGATCATCCAGAACCCCGAAGTGCAATTCAAGACCGCACCCCAGAACACCTATGCGCTGGCCGAATTCATGCACCGCGTGGGCGCGATCAAGAACAAGCCGGCATCGGTGAAGGACTACTTCTTCGACGATGCACAGAACGCGGCCGGGAACTGACATGCGCAGCTTGAAAAAGACCATCCTGGCGGGCGTGGCCGCGCTGCTTGCGCTGCAGGGCGCGGCGCACGCCGAGGGCAAGATCAGCATTGCGCAGCAGTTCGGCATCGGCTACCTGATCCTCGACGTGGTGCGCGACCAGCAGCTGATCGAGAAGCACGGCAAGCAGCAAGGGCTCGACATCGCGGTCGACTGGGCGAGCATCTCGGGCTCGACCGGCATGAACGAAGCGCTGCTGGCGGGCGCGCTCGACGTGGTGTCGGCCGGTGTGCCGCCGATGCTCACGCTGTGGGACCGCACCAGGGGACGGCAGAACGTGAAGGCGGTGGCCGCACTCGGCTCGCTGCCCAACTACCTGCTGTCGAACAACCCCGCCGTGAAGACGCTGAAGGACCTGAGCGAGAAGGACCGCATCGCGGTGCCGGCCGCAGGCGTCGGCTTCCAGTCGCGCACGCTGCAGATCGAGACCGCGCGCCTGTTCGGCAAGGACGACTTCAAGCGCTTCGACAACATCTCGGTGAGCCTGCCGCATCCCGAGGCGACGGCCGCACTGATCGCTGGCGGTTCGGAGATCAATACCCATTTCTCGAGCGCACCGTTCTACTACCAGGCGCTGGCCGCGAACAGGAACATCCACAAGGTCATCGGTTCGTACGAGATCCTCGGCGGGCCCGCGACCTTCAACGTGCTCTACACCACGCAGAAGTTCCACGACGAGAACCCGAAGACCTACAAGGCCTTCTACGCCGCACTGGTGGAGGCCGCGCAACTGATCCAGGCCGACAAGGCGAAGGCGGCGGACATCTTCATTCGCGTGCAGAAGTCCAAGCTCGCACCGGAGCTGGTGCGCCGGATCGTGGAGGACCCGGAGAACGACTTCACCGTGTCGCCGCATCGCACCTTCGTCTATGCGGACGAGCTGTACAAGCTCGGCGTGATCAAGAACAAGGCGGCGTCGTGGAAGGACTACTTCTTCGAAGAGGCCTACGCGCAGCCGGGGTCGTGAAATTGGCTCTCCCCCAGGCTAGCTCGCTTCGCGTAGCCGCCAACCCCCTTCCGGGGGCAACACCGACGGCCCGGCGAAGCCGGTTCCGTGGTGTTTCTGGTGAAGAGCGCGTCTCGGACGCCGGTTCCGATGCTCGCACCGACGTTGACGCCGGCGCCTTGCTCCAGGTCGATGGCGTGAGTCTCGAATACCGCACGCCGGAACGCGTGGTGCGTGCGACGCACCGGGTGAGCTTCGACATGCACGAAGCCGATCGCTTCGTGCTGCTGGGCCCGTCGGGCTGCGGCAAGTCGACCTTGCTGAAGGCGATCGGTGGCTTCATCGCGCCGGTGGAGGGCGAGATCCGCCTCGATGGCCGCGTGGTCACCGCGCCGGGGCCGGACCGCATCGTCGTGTTCCAGGAGTTCGACCAGCTGCCGCCGTGGAAGACGGTGAAGCAGAACGTGATGTTTCCGCTGCTGGCCTCGCGCACGCTCGGCCGCAAGGAGGCCGCCGAGCGCGCACTGCACTACCTCGACAAGGTCGGCCTCGCGAAGTTCGCGGACGTGCATCCGCACCAGCTCTCGGGCGGCATGAAGCAGCGCGTGGCCATCGCACGCGCGCTCGCCATGCAGCCTCGCGTGCTGTTGATGGACGAGCCCTTCGCCGCGCTCGACGCGCTGACGCGCCGCAAGATGCAGGAAGAGTTGCTGCAGCTGTGGGACGAGGTGCGCTTCACGCTGCTGTTCGTCACGCATTCGATCGAGGAGGCGATGGTGGTCGGCAGCCGCATCGCGCTGCTGTCGCCGCATCCGGGGCGCATGCGTGCCGAGATCAACAGCCATGCCTACGGGCTCGACAGCCTGGGCGGCGCCGAATTCCAGGCCACCGCGCAACGCATCCATCACATGCTGTTCGACGAACAGGACACTGTCGCGCCATGAGTGTCGCGCCGCCCCGGCAAGCTCGCCCGAAGGTATACCGATGACTGCATCGACCCCGCCGATCCGCCCCGAGTACGAGCTTCGGCTCGAGCCCTTCAACGCGCTGCCTGTCGAGCGTCCGCTGCCGCTGGCCACGCGCGTCTGGGCGCAGGGCTGGCTGCGCAAGGGGATCATCCTGGTCGTGCTCGCCGTGCTGTGGGAGCTGGCGGCACGCTGGCAGGACAACGACCTGCTGCTGCCGACCTTCAGCGCCACCGCCCGCGCGCTGGTCGACGGCCTGGCCAGCGGCGAGCTGGTGCAGAAGGTCGGCATCTCCTTGTCGGTGCTGCTGCAGGGCTACATCGGCGGCGTGCTGCTGGCCTTCGTGCTGACCACGCTGGCGGTGTCGACCCAGCTCGGCCGCGACCTGCTGGCCACGCTGACCTCGATGTTCAATCCGCTGCCCGCCATCGCACTGCTGCCACTGGCGCTGCTGTGGTTCGGGCTGGGCCGTGGCAGCCTGGTGTTCGTGCTGATCCATTCGGTGCTGTGGCCGCTGGCGCTCAACACCTATGCCGGCTTCCAGGCCGTGCCCGAGACACTGCGCATGGCCGGGCGCAACTATGGGCTGCGCGGCCTGCGCTACGTGCTGCAGATCCTCGTGCCGGCGGCGCTGCCGGCGATCCTCTCGGGCCTCAAGATCGGCTGGGCCTTCGCGTGGCGCACGCTGATCGCGGCCGAACTCGTGTTCGGCGCCTCGTCCGGCAAAGGCGGACTCGGCTGGTACATCTTCCAGAACCGCAACGAGCTCTACACCGACCGGGTGTTCGCCGGGCTCGCGATGGTGGTGCTGATCGGCCTGGCCGTCGAGACCCTGGGCTTCGCGACACTCGAACGCCTGACCATCCGTCGCTGGGGCCAGCAGCGCTAGAACCCTGTCTCAGGATGTGGATGGTGGCTTGCCGAGCGCAAGCCGCAGGCCGAGGGGCAGGGCGATGCGCGGCAACCGCTGCTCGCTGCGCACCAGGCCGATCTCCAGGCGCAGCAGGGCATCGTGCAGCGCCGACGCGGACGGCGGCCGCAGCCCATGGAGGTCGCGGTAGATCGTGCCGGCCTGCCAGCGGCTGGTGGGCCACATCCAGTCGCACGGGTCATGGTCCATGGAGCGGCCCCACGCGGGCATCGTGGCCGGCGGGACGGGCACCGCACACACGTCGAGCCGCCAGTCGTGGGGCGTGGGTTCGGCCAACGTCCAGAACGTCTCGATGAACAGCATGCAGCGGCGCGTGAGTTCGGTCGGGCCGGCACGCACGCCGAGCAGGCGCAACGGGCCGATCTGCACCGGCGTGGCGAGCCGTGCCTCGGGCGGTATGTCGCGGGCCTCCCACTCCGGCCGCGCCACCACGGCGGCACGCATCGCAGGAAGGTGGTGCGCGGCCTTGGCGGGAATCGGCACGGCGCGCGCCTCGGCCGGCGCCGGTGCGCGCTGCGGCGGATGCAGATCGATCACGCATTGCCCGTTGTCCGTCCGCTGGAACTGCGCGCCCAATGCGGCGCTCTTGTCGATGAAGCGTTGCGCTGCCGCCTGTGCCTGAACGCCTCCGCGCTGCACCGTGCGGCCGAAGCCGACCTGGATCGGCGTGAACACCACGCGGCGCACGCCCGTCGCGTCCAGCGACAACGAGAACACGCCCGCTTCGTCATCGTCGCGGGTGATTGCATCGAACAGCAGGTCGCCGGCGTCGTGGACGATCGGCCGCTCCCTGTAGATCTCCACGCCCTGCAGCAGATGCGCGGACGCACCGAGGATCGCGTCCGCACCGGCATCGATCACCGCATGGCCGACCGCGATCTCGTCGGCGCCCGGCGCGGCCTCGCCGTTCGGTCCCCAGTGCAGCGCGACGAGCACGACGTCGGCCTCGCGTCGTGCCTGCTCGATCCGCGGTGCGAGGCACTCGGTCCAGGCGGATGGCGATGCCAGCGACAGGTGGGCATGGCCGAAGCGTGCCGGCCCGGCCGTGAAGTGCGGCTGGGTCGCGTCGATGGAGAAGATGGCCACGCGCACGTCGCCGGCACGCCGAAGCACCGGCGCGAAGGCCGCATCGACCGTCGGGCCGGAGCCCGCGTGGCCGATGCCCGCGGCATCGAGCAGCGCGGCCTGCTCGGCCAGCGCCTCGGGGCCGTAGTCGCCGCTGTGGTTGTTGGCCGTCGTCACGACGTCGATGCCGGCCGCTGCGAGCACCTTCAGCATCTCGGGCCGCGCACGGTAGTAATAGGGGGCCGACTCGCCCTTGGCCACGCCGTGCCGGCCCGCGGTCGCGACCACGCATTCGAGATTGACGATCGCCAGGTCCGCATGGGCCAGCATGGGCACGCCCGCGAGCGCGTCGGCGGCGCCCATCGCCTGCGTGCGGTAGTGCTGGCGCCGGCCGAGATTGACGTCGCCACCCCAGGCGACCACGGGCAGGGCAGGGGAGGACGTCATCGGATCTGGATGGGAAGTCGCATGCTTCGATCGATGATACGCAGGCGGCGTGCTGCGCGACCGGGGCCGTCATACACTCATCGGCGATGAAACTCATACCGGGCCGGTCATGACAGCTGCTTTCAAATCCTGGGTTCATGCGCCGCTGCTCCGTGCCTTCATCGTCGCCGCCGTCGTGACGTTGCACGGCCTTGCCGCCGGGGCTCAGCCGAGTTCGCAGGCCGTCGTCATCGAGGGCCTGGTCAAGTCGGCATTGACGGTCGATGCGGAGGCATTGGCGACTTCGCCCGCCGCCGACGTCGTCCAGTTCCAGCAGCCTCGAACCGTCCAGGGCGTTGCCACGTCGTCGACCGTGCGGGGCGTCCGGCTTGCTTCGCTGATCGAGCGGGCCGGCCTCTTGTCAGCCGACCGCAACGAGTGGAAGACCCTGGTGGTGATCGCGACCGCCACCGATGGCTACCGCGCCGTGTTCTCGTGGCCGGAGCTGACGAACACGGCCGTCGGCGACGGCGTGCTGGTGCTGTTCGAGCGCGACGGCCGATCCCTGGACGACCACGAGGGGCGCATCGCGCTCATCTCGAACGCCGATCGCCGTGCAGGACCGCGCTATGTGCGCAATCTCGCGCGCATCGAAGTCCGGTCCCTCGACTGACGCCAGGATCGCAGGGACATGAAACCCAAGGTCCAGTTTCGTTTGCGCATCCACCGTGACGACGACGTCGCGGTCGGCCCGGGCAAGATCGCGCTGCTCGAGGCGATCGCGGAGACCGGCTCGATCTCGGCGGCCGGCCGGCAGCTGGGCATGTCGTACCGGCGCGCCTGGATGCTGATCGACGAGATGAACCGCGCACTGAGCTCGCCGGCCGTCAGCACCGCGGCTGGCGGCGCACATGGCGGCGGCACGCAGCTGACCGATACCGGCCGGAAGATGATCAAGCACTACCGCGCCATCGAGAGCACCGCCCGCCTGGCCGCGGCGTCCGACATCGCTGCGCTGACCCGGCTGCTCGCGCCTTGATCAGGGCATCGGCCGGGCACACCAGGACGGTCCGGCTTCTGGCGGCGTTCCTGCATCCTCTTCGGTCGGGGCGGTGGAAAACGCCGCGGCAAAGCAGCCGACGCCGGCGCCGCGCAAGGGAATGAACGGCACCTGCTGACGCTGGCACAGGCGCTTGAGATTGCCTGCGGAATCGTGGTCGATGCAGTCGACCGGAAACACGACGACCTCGGCCCATGCGACGGCCGAAGCCAGCAGCCCCTTGCGATCTTCCAGCCCGCCACCGTGGCGCTGGAGCTGTCCGCCATGCCGCAGCACCAGGTCGCGGATGGCCGGCGCGGTGCTCGGGCGCCCACCCACGTACAGGATGCGCCGCCCCCGGAGCTGGCTGTCGATGAAGGACGCTGCGCCGGGGTCGCCGTCGCTCATGCTGCGGAACTGGCCTTCCATGGCGCCGAGTTCCCTGGTCAGCGCCACGGCGTGTTGCCGCAGGTGCGCCAGCTCGTCGTTCAGCCTCGCGACCTCGGCGGCCGCCGCCGCGGATGCCTGCTCGGCGCGCTCGCGCCGCTCGGTCTGCAGGGCGACCAGCGCTGAAGTCTCGACAGGCGAGTTCGGCGCCGATGCACCCGGCGCCATGCGGGATTCGAGCTCGGCCAGCCTGGCCCGCAGGCTCGCGGCCTGAACGGCGTCCTGCTCGAGCGAGGAAATCCGCCTTTCCTTCTCCTCGAACACTTCCTGCGACCTGGTCTGCTGGCGGTCCAGCCGCTCGTGCAGCTCGGCGTTCTCGCGCTCGAGCGCGACGAGGCGCCGGATGTCGGCACGGTTCGCCGCGCCGACCAGGTGCGACAGCATGTGCACGTCGCCGAAGACTCGCTGCCGCAGTTCCGTCGTGGCCTTTCGGTGCGTCAGCACGGCCCAGTACGCGCCGGGAACCTCGCCCTGGCGCAGCGCTTCTTCCCAATGCGCCTGCAGCGCCGCGGCGTCGGGGGCCTTCGCATACCGCTGGATGGATGGCGCATGGCGCTGGTCCAGCGCCTTCTGCAATGCCTTCGTTACCGGCGCATTCCGTGACGAGAGCCCGACCGTCTCGTGATGGATGTCCAGGTCGCTGGCGCCATGGACATCGATGAAGCGGCCCATCAGCTTTCTCAGCTCGGCCGTCGTCATGCACGTGCCGATCACCGAGCAATGGAAATGCATGTCCAGCTGGGACAGCCGTGTGCGGCCGTTCGTCGCGATGTCGTCGTCGTGCGCTTCATTGCAGCACGCGGACCGGAGCTGCCTGGGGCCGTCCTGGTGCAGGGAATCGGCGGCGTTGGCGGGAACGGAGAGCCTGAAGGGTGGATTGAGCATCGTGAGGTCCATGCGGGGCGTGCGCCAGGGTCGCGAAAGCCCGGAGCCAACGTACGCAATATACGGCCTAACATAGCGAAGGCCAAATCACGGCGTTCGAACATGCGCGGCGCCAATCACCTGAAACCAGATGCCGGTCGGCCGCGTAATACCTGCATGGACATAGAGAAGAGCCGGACCCTGCCGACGGATCGGTCGCGGGGGGCGCCTTCCGCGAACCGAAGGAAACCGAATGACCATGCATGGACGCCGTCTTGTTCTCGCTGCCGGAGCCTCCACGATCGGCTGGGCCTTCGGCTCGGCTTTCGGCTGGGGCGGCTGCACCGCGCAGGCGGCCGAACTCGCGAAATTCGAGGTGACCCGCACCGATGAGGAATGGCGCAGGCTGCTCAGTCCGAACCAGTACGCCGTCCTGCGGCAGCAGGGCACGGAGCGGCCCTACTCCAGCCCCTTGAACGATGAGCATCGCGAAGGCCGGTTCGCCTGCGCCGGCTGCAGCCTGGACGCCTTTTCGTCCATGGCCAAGTTCGACAGCAAGACCGGCTGGCCGAGCTTCTGGCAACCGCTGCCGGATGCGGTGGGCGAGACGGTGGACAGATCCATCGGCATGACGCGCACGGAGGTGCATTGCCGGCGATGCGGCGGTCATCTCGGCCATGTGTTCGACGATGGCCCGAAGCCGACGGGCCTGCGCTACTGCATGAACGGCCTGGCGATGAAGTTCAATCCCGGGCCGGCCTGATCGAAGCCCCGAAGCCCCCGAAACGCCACGGCCTGAGCGACGTGGCGGCTTGTCGATGGGGGCCTCGGCCGCTGGACGCTTACTCGATCACGATGAAGAGCTGGCTGGGGGAGTCCCAGCTCGTGCCGTTGTTCGTGACGACGGCGTCCACCATGCAGCTGAACGATCCTGCCGCGGTCGGCGTCCCGGATGCGACGCCGTTGCCGTCCATGGTGACGCCGGGCGGCAGATCGCAGGCACCGGCCCGAGGGGTGTAGGTGAAGCTCGGCGCGACCAGCGCGATCGGGCTGATCTGCGTGAGCTTCGGAATCACGGTCAACGGCGTTCCCACGGTGCCGCGTGGGCTCGGCATGCCGTATCCGACGTATGCCGGGTACGAGATCTCCACGCCCGGCCGGCCGGATGCCGTGCCGACGAATGCGCCGACGGTGTAGCTGGCCTCGATCCCGAAGTACAGGCTGTCGAGGTTCGTCCGGTCGGACGGCTGGGTCGGCACGCCGGAGATGCGCCCCGTCGCGTTGTCCAGCGTCAGCCCTGGCGGCAGGGCGCCGCTGACCAGCCGGAAATTGGAGAAGGTGCTGCCGGGCGGCGTGGACATGGGCGAGGCGGTCAGGTCGAAGGGCTGGGATACGTAGCCCGACTGGTAATAGGTCGACTGGCCGGTTCCACCCACGTTCACATAGGCGATCGACGGGATGCTCACGTTGGCGCTGTAGACGGCGGGCTGTGTCTCATAGCTGCCATAGGGCGTCGTCAGCACCGCCTGAATGGTCGCCGAGAACGCGCCTTGCGCCGTGAACGTTCCGCTGATCCTGCCCGTGGCCGGATCCAGCACCAGTCCGTTGGGCAGGGCGCCTGCGCGCACCGAGAAGTTCCAGCCGACGGTGGTGTCGGTCGGCGCAGTCCAGCTGCCGAACGATGGGAGATCGCTGACCGTGTCGCCGACGGCCAGGTGGTCCAGATAGCCAGCGTGGCCGGTGTAGAAGACCGAAGGGCCCACGACGCGAACCGTGGCGCCGCTGTCCACCGTGTTGGAGACGCCCGACGCGCTGACCCGGATGCCCAGGTTGAAGGAGCCGGCTTCGGTCGGGCGACCCGTGATGGCGCAGTTCTGCGCGAGGCTCATGCCCGGCGGCACCCGTCCGGAGGTCAGCGTGCAGGACGGCGTGTGGCCGTTGAACCCGGAGAAAACGGGCGAGAGGGTCGTGGCCTTGAAGAGCTGAGCCTCGGAGCTCGACCAGGACAGCGTGACGGTCAACGTCTCGCCGCCACCGCCGCTGTCGCCTCCCCCTCCACCGCCGCATGCAGAAACGGCCGCAGCCAACAGGACGCCAAGTAGTTTGAAAGTTCTCATCTTTTATGTATGTGAGCACGCTCGGCGCGGCGTCATCCGTCGGTCCGTGCCGAGGCGTGCCATTGCGAGAGCCGACCATCGACCCCTCCGATGTCAACGATACATGATGAAACTGCCGTTTACATTGATGCTGTACTTGGACCGATCGCGTCGGGCGCGTTCGAGGTGCCGGCCGCCAGGCCCGGCGACGGCTGGCGGCTCAGTCGAGGTTCTGCTGGAGGAACCGTTCCATCTCGGTCAGCACGCGCACCCGGTCCTGTTGCCGGGCGAGGGTGTGGTTGCCCAGCGGCAGTTCGACGTAGCGGGTGTCCGTGTGTCCGGCCTTCTGCAGCGCTTCGGCCATGTCGCGTGACTGTTCGACGGGTACCGTGAGATCGTTCACGCCGTGCATCAGCAGCACCGGCACCCGGATCTCGGCGGCCCGCAGTGCCGGGGAGGTCTGGCGGAGCTTTTCACGGTCGCCCCACCAGGTGCCGATCTCGGCTTCGGCGCCGAGTTCGTAGCCCACGAAATTCTGGGAATGGCTCAGCAGGTCGCGCAGGTCGGTCGGGCCGGCGAAGCTGACGACGCACCGGTAGAGCGCCGGGTCCTTCACGGCGCCCATCAGGGCCGCATAGCCCCCGTAGCTGCCGCCGACGATGCACACGCGCGCGGCATCGGCAATGCCCTGGTCGACGAGCCAGCGCATGCCGTCGGCGAGGTCGTCCTGCATCTCCAGGCCCCAGCGGCGGCGGCCGGCCTCCCGAAATTCCTGGCCATAGCCGGTCGATCCCCGGAAGTTGATCTGCAGGACGGCCCAACCGCGGCTCGCCAGGAATTGCGACCAGTAGTCATAGCCGCCGGTGTCGGCCGCGGCCGGGCCGCCGTGCGGCAGAAGAATGGCCGGCATGGGGCGCGCGGGGCGCCCGCCGGAGTTGTCCATCGGTCCGGCGGCGCGCCGTGGCGGCAGCGTCAGATAGCCCTCCAGCGCCAGGCCGTCGCGGCTGCGCAGCGCAATGCGCCGAGGCGTGGCGAGCGGCTGCTTCACCAGCTCCGGCTGCGCACTGCCGATGATCTCGGCCCGCCCGCTCGCCCAGTCCATCATGAAATAGTCCGGCGGACGTGCGCCTTGGATGGACAGCACGATGCCGCGCTGGCCGGTCGCGTCGTTGCTGACGACGCGGTTGAGGCGCCCCGGAAGCGCCCTTTCCAGCGACTCGCGGCGCCGCCGCGCGTCGTCGTCCCAGAACAGCGTGCGCGAGGCGTTCGTGGTGGCGTTGACGCCGACGATGCGACGCGACGCCGGATCGCGTATCAGGCTGGCGCGCACGTCGAACTGCGGGTCGGCCAGCAGCGTTTCGCGCGGGAACGCCGGGTCCTGCAGGTCGATGCGCACCAGCGCATTGCGGCCGTCCACGGGCGCGAGCGCATACAGGAAGCGGGGATCGGCGTCGAAGCCCAGCGGCGCCAGCGCCTGCGTTCGCGCCGCCACCGGATCGCTCGCGTCGTAGCGTGCCAGCGCGACCCAGCTGGATGGCCGTTCCGGCGAGGCCGGCGGCTTGACCATCACGCGGCGGGTGGTGCCGCTCGTGCCTTGCGCGAGCCGTACCTCGCCCTGGGTGTCGGCCATCCAGTTCTGGATGCCGCCGAGATTGCGCTGCACGAGGCGCGCCTGCCCGCTGCGCACGTCGAGGCGGTAGATGTCCGGTTGCGCGGGCACCTTGGTGTCGAGGGCCAGCAACACGACCTCGGGCTCGCCCGGCACGCTGGCAACGATGCGGTCCTGCAACTGCGCCGTGCGCTGCTGCGGCTCGAAGACGCCATCGCCCTGGATCGCGCGGGTCAGGTCGGCCTTCAGGTTGGTGCCGTCGCGATCGATGCCGATCAGCCGCGTCTCGATCGTGCGGATGCCACGTCGCTCCTCGGGAAACGAGGCGCCGATCAGCACGCGCTGATTGCCGGCCCATCGCACCGACATGAAGCTGTACTTGTCGTTGTCGGTCTGCAGCAGGACCTTCGGTTCGGCGCCGAAGCCGCTCACCACGACATAGCTCTTGCCATTGACGTTCTGGATCATCACCGCGCCGCGACCGTCGGGCGACAGGCGCGGCAACTGGATCGACGGCAGGGCCGCGAACGCCGTCAACGGGATGGTGGGTGCCTTCGCCTGCGCGGCCACGGGCGCCGGCTCGGCGGTCTCGGCGGCGAAGGCGACGCCGAGCGTGGCAAACCACACCGGCCCCAGGACACGGATGCACGAAGCGAGACGCGAAGAGCTGACCAGCATGGATTCCCCGGAGCCAAGAAAACGACCCGGGAAAGTCTATCGGCCGACCATGTCAGCACGTGTCCCTGGCTTTCCTCGCCGGCGTGCGCTTCAGGCCGGTCTCGTTCGCAATCGAAGCGTTCAGCCGGCGTTCTTCAGTGCCTTCTTGGCCTTGTCGGCCGAGGCCTTCGAACGGTTCTTGTGGTAGCCCGACTTGACGTTGTTGACGGCCTTGCCGACCGGCCCGCTCTTCTTGGCCTCGCTGTCCGCGCGCTTCTCGTCGATCTTGTGCTTGGCCGAGTCGGTGGCTTCGGAGGCTGCCTTGCCGATCTGGGCGCCGGCGGTCAGCACGGTGAGGGATGCGACGAGCGCGATCAGGATCTTGTTCATGGTCTTCTCCAGAGTTTCATTCGATCAATCTGGATGATGGCCCGATCGGCAAGGCCGGCCGTGTCAGCCGTCGCCGCGATCAGCCCTTCTCGCGAAGCGCCTCTGCCTGCCGTGCCAACTGCATGGCTTCGGCAACCTGCTGTGTCGACAGCGTGCCGGCGAGTTCCACCTCGCCGGTCAGCACGCTCTCCAGTGCCTGCTGCCCCGCCTGGCCGGCCAGCCAGGCGAACGCAGAAGTGATCGACCCGCCGCCGAACTTGGCCCGCAGCGCCTTCGACGCGGCACGGCCGACTTCGGCGAAGGCGGCCTGGTCAGCGGCGACCGATGCGGCCCGCACCACGAGGCAGAACGCCTCGAGCTTGTCGGCCTCGGTGCGCAGGCGTCTTGCCTTGGCGGCACTCTGCGCGGCAGCGCCGTGGAGCGCGGATTCGAAGGCATCGCCGAATGGCTGGATGCCGTGCCCTTCCACCCACGCGGCATCTGCGCGCGAGACCACCTGGACGAGATGGCCCCGCGACCGGGCGGCCCTGTCTGCCGCAGCCTGCGCCGCAACGGCTTCCGTCGACGGCCACACCAGAAGCGGCAACGGCGCGCTGCCATGCACGGCCCACCGGCCCGCGACATTGAGCACGCGCGCATACGCGGCGGACGGTCCGCCGACCGGCGTGGATGACAAGGCGCCGGGCGTGGCGTCCGCAGGAGAGAGAAGCAGGTAGGGAGTGGGCAGCATCGGACGGTGGCAAGAAGAAGGGCGCCGGCAACCGGTCCGCAGACGGGAGGCCGGGAGGGCGCGAGCCGCGCGGATTCTACGAAGCGCCCGGTCTCGAGCACCCGGAAGGCAGGGAGCGCCCGTGGTGCAAGGGCCGCTATTCGCGCCGCTTGAACAGCGTCGACGCCGGGCTCGCGCTCGCGATCTCCTCCGCCGTGCGCAGCAGGCCGTCGGCCAGGCTTTCCATGCGCTCGTCGGTCAGCCGCACCATCGGGCCCGCGATCGTCACCACGCCCAGCGCCACGCCGCGCGCCTGGACCACGGCAGACATCGACGCCATCGCAGGCGCGAACATGTCCGAGATCATGCTGAAGCCGCGCTTGCGCGTGGTGCGCAAGTGCGCGAGCAATGCCTTCACCGTGGTCGGCGCCTTGGGGCCGAACTTCTCCGGTGCGCCGAAGCCCTGCTTGCCGACCCGCGCGAGCGCCTCCTCGTCGGTCATGGCGGCCAGCCAGGCATGGCCGGCGGCGCTGCACGACAGCTGCACCGACAGCCCCATGTCGGGGTCGTAGCGCAGGCCGCGCTTGGCGCCTTGCGCCTTGGCGACGAAGGTCAGGTCGTCGCCGTCGATCACCGCGAGCCGCACCAGCTCGCCCGACTCTTCCGCCAGGCGATCGAGCGACGGCTGCGCCACGTCGACCACGCCCGATGCGCTCAGGAAGCTGAGCCCCATCGACACCAGCTTGATGGTGAGGATGTAGTCGCCCTGGTCGCGCGCCTGCCGCACGTAGCCACAACGGGTCAGTTCGGTGAGCAGCCGATGCGTGGCGCTCAGCGGCATCTCGAGGTCGTTCGCCAGCGTGGACAGCGGCTGTCCTTCCGGATGGGCCGCCAGGTGTTCGAGGACTTTGAAGCTGCGTTCGAGGATTCCGCTCATGCCCGGACTCTACCAAAGCGGGAAGGTGTTTCCGATGTGGAAATATTTTCCACTTACAGTTAGTATTGCTTTCGCGAACGGTCCACGACCGCATCCATCGCATCGATCAACAACGGAGACAGCCTTGAAATCATTTCGCCTTGCGCTGGCAGCGGCCAGCCTGCTTGCCGCCTTTGCCATTCCCGCCGCACCCGCGTTCGCCCAGGACATCCAGGAGCGGGTCATCAAGTTCGGCCACATCAACAACCCCGACCATGCGGTGAGCTTCGGCGTCAAGCGCTTTGCCGAGCTGGTGTCCGCCAAGAGCGGCGGCAAGATGAAGGTGCAGGAATTCCCGGCCTCGGCGCTCGGCAACGAGCTGCAGCAGCAGTCCGCGCTGCAGGGCGGCGTGCAGGAGATGTCGGCACCCGCGACCAGTTCGCTGGCCGGCATCGTGAAGGAGATGGGTCTGGTCGACTTCCCCTTCGCGGTGAGCAGCTTCGCGCAGGCCGATGCATTGCTCGACGGCCCGCTGGGCCAGGCGCTGATCGCCAGGCTGCCCGAGAAAGGCCTCGTCGCGCTGGGCTACTGGGACCTGGGCTTCCGCAACGTGACGAACAGCAAGCGCCCGATCACCAGGCCCGAGGACCTCGACGGCCTGAAGATCCGCGTGATCCCGAACCCGGTGTTCCTCGACACCTTCAAGACGCTCAAGGCGAATCCGTTGCCGATGCCTTTCGCCGAGCTGTATGGCGCGCTGGAATCGAAGGCGGTCGACGGCCAGGAAAACCCGTTCGCCGTGATCCTGTCGAACAAGTTCTACGAAGTGCAGAAGTACGTGACGGCGACCAACCATGTCTACGCCGCCAACATCGTGCTGGTCAGCAAGCGCTTCTGGGACAAGCTGTCGCCGGCCGAGCAGAAGATCATGCATGACGCCGCCAACGAGTCGCGCGCCTACCAGCGCGAAGTGAGCCGCACGGCCGCGCAGAAGGCCGTGGCCGAACTGCAGTCCAAGGGCATGCAATACAACGAGCTGAGCGCCGCCGAACAGGCCCGCATGCGCGATGCCGTCAAGCCCGTGACCGAGAAGTTCCTCGCCACCTACGACCCCACCATCGCCAAGCTCTACACCGACGAGCTGGCCCGCATCCGGAAGTGAACCCCATGAAGATCCTTGTCCTGCACGGCCCGAACCTGAGCCTGTTCGGCCGGCGCGAGCCCCACATCTACGGCACGACGACGCTCGCGCAGATCAACGAGCGCCTGCTGAAGCTCGCCGAGGAACTGCAGGTCGAACTCGACATCCTGCAGTCCAACCATGAAGGCGCGCTGATCGACCGGATGCACGAGAACATCGACGTGGCGAAGGGCGCGTTGCTGAACCCGGCCGGCCTCACGCAATACGGCGTGCCGCTGCACGATGCGATCAAGGCGATGCCGTTCCCGATCTTCGAGATCCACATGAGCAACATCGCCGCGCGCGAAACCTGGCGCGCCCACTCGATCATCTCGCCGGCAGTCAAGGGCACGATCCAGGGCCTGGGCTGGCGCTCGTACACGGCCGGCCTTCGCGCGCTGGTCGAGACGGTGCGGGACACACAGGCGGCCTGAATGGACAAGCTCCTTCACAACTACTGCAGGCTGCTGGAGTTCGTCATTGCCGCCTGCCTCGCGGTGATGGTGGTGCTGGTGTTCGGCAACGTCGTGCTGCGCTACATCTTCAACTCCGGCATCACCGTGTCGGAAGAGATGTCGCGCTGGCTCTTCGTCTGGCTGACCTTCATGGGCGGGATCGTCGCGCTGCGCGAGCACGCGCACCTGGGCACCGAAATCCTGGTGAGCAAGCTCGGCCCGGCCGGCAAGAAGATCTGCCTGGTCGGCGCCTACGGCCTGATGCTGCTGATGTGCTGGATGCTCTTCAGCGGCTCGCTCGAGCAGACCAGGATCAACTGGGACGTCTCGGCGCCGTCGAGCGGCGCGTCGATGGCCTGGTTCTACGCGGTCGGGCTGGTGTTCGGCGTCTCCGCGGCGGGCATCCTGCTGAACGACCTCTACAAGGTCGTCACGGGCCGCGTGTCCGATGAAGAGCTGGTGATGATCAAGGAATCCGAGGACCAGATATGACCATCATCATCTTCGTCGGCTCGCTGCTCGCCGCGATGGCGATCGGCATTCCCATCTCGTTCGCGCTGCTCGTCTGCGGTGCGGCGCTGATGTGGAACCTGGGCATGCTCGACACCCAAATCCTCGCGCAGAACCTGATCAACGGCGCCGACAGCTACCCGCTGCTGGCCGTGCCCTTCTTCCTGCTGGCGGGCGAGGTCATGAACGCCGGCGGGCTGTCGCGGCGCATCGTCAACGTGGCGCTGATGCTGGTCGGCCACGTGCGCGGCGGACTCGGCTACGTGACCATCGTCGCGGCCTGCCTGCTGGCGGCGCTGTCGGGCTCGGCGGTGGCCGACGCGGCGGCACTGTCCACGCTGCTGCTGCCGATGATGGTGGCGGCCGGCCACGACAAGGCGCGCTCCGCGGGGCTGATCGCATCGGCCGGCATCATCGCGCCGGTGGTGCCGCCGAGCATCGGCTACGTGGTGTTCGGCGTGGCGGCCAACGTGTCGATCTCCAAGCTGTTCTTCGCCGGCATCTTCCCGGGCATCATGCTCGGCGCCGCGCTGTGGTTCACCTGGTGGTGGCTGTGCCGGCGCGAGAACATCCCGTCGCCGCCGCGCAAGAGCGCGCGCGAGATCATCGGTGCGATCCGCGACGCGGGCTGGGCGCTGGTGCTGCCGCTGATCATCATCGTGGGCCTGAAGATGGGCGTCTTCACGCCGACCGAGGCCGGCGTGGTGGCCGCGGTGTATGCGCTGTTCGTGTCGACCTCCATCTACCGCGAGCTCAAGTGGAACCAGCTCTACCGCGTGTTCGTGTCCGCCGCACGGACCAGCTCGGTGGTGATGTTCCTGGTGGCCGCGTCGGCGGTCAGCGCCTGGCTCATCACCGTCGCCAACATCCCGGCGCAGGTCGTCGCGCTGCTGCAGCCGCTGCTGTCGAGCCCGACGCTGCTGATGGTCGCGATCATGGCGCTGGTGATGGTGGTGGGCACCGCGCTCGACATGACGCCGACCATCCTGATCCTCACGCCGGTGCTGATGCCGCTGGTCAATGCCGCCGGCATCGACCCGGTCTACTTCGGCGTGCTGTTCATGATCAACAACGCGATCGGACTGATCACGCCGCCGGTGGGCGTGGTGCTCAACACGGTGGCGGGCGTCGGCAAGGTCAGCATGGACGCGGTCACCAAGGGCGTCATTCCCTTCATGATCGCGCAGTTCGTCCTGATGTTCCTGATGGTGCTGTTCCCCAAGCTGGTGACGGTGCCGGCGCGCTGGTTCTACTGAGCCGAAGGCCGAGGCCCGGCGACCCGCACGGTCAGGCCCGCCGCGGCGTGCTTGGCCTCGTGCTTGGCGACGGCCGCCTCGGCCGCCACGTCTTCCGCATGCCCGAACGCGCCGGGCGCGACGTGCACCGCGCCGATCGACAGCGTGGTGAACGGCGAGAAGCGCATCACGCCGTGCCGGTCCTCGCCCTCGATGCCGCCGGCCTGCCGGGCGCTGTCGTCGTAGAGCGCCTGCGCCTCGGCGTTGAACGCCTCGATCATCCGTACGCATCGCGCGCGCCAGTCGGCACTCTGGAACAGCAGCAGGAAGTCGTCGCCGCCGATGTGGCCGACGAAGTCGCGGTGCGCGTCGGCATGCTGCGTGGCGAGCCGGGCCAGCAGGCGGATCATCTCGTCGCCGCGCCAGTAGCCGTAGCGGTCGTTGAAGGCCTTGAAGTTGTCGAGGTCCGCGTAGCAGGCCGCGAACTCCGCATGGCTGGCCAGCAGGCGCTCGATGTGGATGCTGATCGGGATGTTGCCGGGCAGGAAGGTCAGCGGATTGGCATGCCGCGCGGCTTCGATGCGCGCCTCGGTCACCGCGCGCACCAGCTGGTCGCCGGTGCCCAGGCCGATGTAGCGCTTGCCTTCGGTGAGGATGAAGCCCTCGCGCAGGTAGCGCTGGTCGTCCGACATCAGGATGCCCAGCAGATGCTCGACGTTGTCCTCCAGTTCCACGATGCGCGGTGTCGCATTGCCGTAGTCCAGGCAGGCGCGCCGGCCATGCACCTCGCGGAAATAGAGCCGCGCGTAGTCGTTCATGAAGGACTGGCGGTTGATCAGGGCGATCGGCTTTCCGTCGTCGACCACCGCCAGCGCGTGCAGGTCGGGGTGGCGCTGGAAGATCGTCGACACCTCGTCGTTCGGCGTGCGCGGGTCCAGCGCTGGCGCCTGGATGACGGCGATGCTGCGCAGCACGCCCGGCTGCGCCTGTTGCAGCGCGTGCGGGATCACCGCGATCCGGCTGTCGCCGATGACGGCCGCGACGGCGGCCGGTGCCGCCTGCTGCAATTGTCGCGCCGGTCGCCCGAGCAGATAGCCCTGGCCGTGCCCGACGCCCAGGTCGCGCAGCACGCGCAGGTCCTTCGCGTCTTCCACGCCTTCCGCGACCAGCGTGGCGCCGAGCGCATTGCCGAAGCCGACGATGGTGCGCACCAGTTCCACGCTCTGCGGGCTGTTCGCGATGCCCTGCGTGAAGAACTTGTCGATCTTCACGAAGTCGGGCTGCAGCTCGGTCCAGCGCCGCAGGTTCGAATGGCCTTCGCCGAAGTCGTCGAGCGCCACCCGTGCGCCCAGCGCGTGCAGCGCCTTCACGGCCGCGCGCAGCGCCGCGGCGTCGCCGGCCGCCGCGCCTTCGGTGATCTCGACCGTCACGGTGCGTGCCGGTACGCGGTGCCTGGCCAGTTGCCGCTCGAGCCAGCCGTCCATCGCGGCGACCAGCGCGTCCGCGCTCATGTTCACGAAGAGCCGGCCCGGCTCGTGCAGCGCGCCCCAGCGCGCGAGGATCACGTCGACGCAGTGCAGTTCGAAAGGCAGCAGCCGGTCTTCGCTCGATGCCAGCGCCAGCAGTTCGAGCGGACTGTGCAGCGGCGTGCCGACCGGCCCGCGGATCAGCGCCTCATGGCCGGAGACGGTGCCCTGCCGCAGGTCGACGATGGGCTGGAACAGCGCGAAGAGCGAAGGGAACGCGAGGCGGGAGAGGCTCTGCCCGGGTGGTCGGCGCATGCTGGAAAGGGTGTCATCGTTGGCATGGTCCGCGAGGCGCGGACCGTGTCCATGATGCAGCATGGCAGGCCTTTGTGACAGAAGGCCCCACGCCCGGCCGGCGTACCCGGCTGCGCCTCAGACCCCCAGCAACTGCTCCAGCTGGCCGGGCGCGGCGATCAGCTGCGCCGACGGCGCCGCGAGCACGGCGCGGCCTTTTTCCATGACCATCGCGCGGTCGGTGTGCGCGAGCACCTTGCGCCAGTCGCGGTCCACGATCAGCGTGGCGATGCCGGTGCTGCGGATGTCGGCGATCACGCGCCAGATCTCGATCACGATCAGCGGCGCCAGGCCCTCGGTCGCCTCGTCGAGGATCAGCAGCCGCGGGTTGGTCATCAGCGCGCGGCCGATCGACAGCATCTGCTGCTCGCCGCCCGACAACTGCTGGCCGCCGTGCGACAGCCGCTCGGTGAGCCGCGGAAAGGTCGCCATCACGCGGTCGAAGGTCCAGGCGCGTCGGCCGTCGATGCCGGCGCGCGCGCTCATCAGCAGGTTCTCGCGCACCGACAGGTTCGGGAAGATGCCGCGGCCTTCGGGCACGTAGCCGATGCCCTGGCGCGCCATCTTCTCCGGCGTCCAGCCGGTCACGTCGCGTCCGTCGAGCAGCACGCGGCCCGAGGCCGGCCGCACGTAGCCCATCAGCGTGCGGATCAGCGTGGTCTTGCCCATGCCGTTGCGTCCGAGCAGGCCGAGCGACGTGGCCGCGGCCTGCTCGGCGTCGACGCCGTGCAGGATGTGGCTGTCGCCGTAGTAGGTGTGGATGGATTCGATCTGGAGCATCAGTGGCCTTCCCCGAGATAGGCCTCGCGCACCGCGGGATTGGTGCGGATCGACGCCGGGTCGCCGGTCGCGATCACGGTGCCGTTGACCATCACCGTGATGCGGTCGGCGATGCGGAAGACCGCGTCCATGTCGTGTTCCACCAGCAGGATCGCGTGCGTGGCCTTGAGCCGTGCGAGCAGGCCCAGCATGCGGTCGGTTTCTTCCGCGCCCATGCCGGCCAGCGGCTCGTCGAGCAGCAGCACGCGTGGCCGGGTCGCCAGGCACATCGCGACCTCGAGCTGGCGCTTGGCGCCGTGGCTCAGCGTGCTGGCGATGCGTTGCGCCTGGTCGGCGAGCCCCGCGGCCTGCAGCGCCTCGGCGGCTGCGGCGTTGCTGTCGCCGCAGCGTCGCGCGCTCTCCCAGATGGCCCAGGGGCGCGGCGTGGCGGCCTGCGCCGCGAGCCGGCAGTTCTCGTGCACGCTGAACTCCGGGAAGATCGTCGTGCGCTGGTAGCTGCGGCCCACGCCTTCGCGCGCGCGGCGCGACTGGGCGCGGGTCGTGATGTCGTCGCCGTCGAGCGCGATGCGCCCGTCCGACGCCTCGATCTCGCCCGACAGCATGTTGATCAGCGTCGACTTGCCGGCGCCGTTGGTGCCGATCACCGCATGCACCTCGCCGCGGTGCAGGTCGATGTCGACCGCATTCACCGCGACCAGGCCGCCGAAGCGCCGCGTGAGCTTGTTGACGGACAGCAGTGCGTTCATCGAGCGACCTCCGCCCCGCGTGCCGCGGTGCGCACCTGCGGCGCGGGCGACGTCGGCGGCACGGCCACTGGCGCCGCGACGCGTTCGCTGCCCGCCGGCGACAGCCGCGCGGCGATGCCGATGATTCCCTTGGGGAGCAGCGCGACGAAGGCGATGATCGCCAGGCCGAGCGTCAGCTGCCAATGGTCCGCGAGCGGTCCGACCAGCGCGTGCGTCGACAGCACTTCCTTCAGCAGCGTGAAGGCGACCGCGCCGATCACCGCGCCGCGCAGGCGACCCAGGCCACCCAGGATGATCATGAGCAGCACCTCGCCGGAGTTGTGCCAGGCCAGCAGTTCGGGGTTGACCACGCCGTCGCGCGCCGCCACCAGGAAGCCCGCCAGGCCGGCCAGCGCGCCGGCGAGCACGAAGGCCGCCAGCTTGTAGCCGTACACCGGAAAGCCGGCCGCGCGCATGCGCTGCTCGTTCACGCGGATGCCGGCCAGCGCCGCGCCGAAGCGCGAGCGGCCGATCAGCGCGAGCAGGCCGTAGGTGCTGGCCAGCGCCGCGAGCACCACATAGAACTGCACGCGGCGGTTCTCCATGTCGAGTGCGCCGAGCGCAGGCCGAACGTACATGTAGATGCCGTCGCTGCCGCCGCCGACCTTGGTGTCGTGGAACACGAAGTAGGCCATCTGCGCGAAGGCCAGCGTGACCATGATGAAGTAGACGCCGCGGGTGCGCAGGCTCAGCGCGCCGACCACCAGCGCATAGGCCGCGGCCGAGCCGAGCGCGAGCGGCAGCAGCCACGCGATCGAGCCGCCGTCGGCGCCGGAGCCGAGCACCGTCGCATAGGCGCCGATGCCGTAGAAGGCCGCGTGCCCGAGGCTGACGAGCCCGGTCATACCGACCAGCAGTTCGAGGCTCAGCGCGAAGATCGACAGGATCATCACCTTGACGACGAAGTCCGACGCATAGGGGCTCAGCCACGGGCCGAGCAGGGCCAGCGCGAGCGCGCACAGCACCGGGACGAGAACGTTGAGAACGTTGAAGCGGCGCATCAGGTCTTTCTTCCCATGAGGCCTTCGGGCCGCCAGATCAGCACGGCGGCCATGAGCACGTAGATGCCCATGCCGCTGAGTTCGGCCAGGAAGACCTTGCCGAAGGTGTCGACGAAGCCCACCAGCAGCGACGCCACGAGCGCGCCGCTGATCGAGCCGATGCCGCCGATCACGACCACCACGAAGCAGACGATCAGCACGCTCGCGCCCATGTTCGGGTACACCGAGGACATCGGCGCGGCGATCATGCCGGCCAGTGCGGCGAGTGCGACGCCGGCCGCGAACACGATGCGGTAGAGCTTGCGGATGTCGATGCCCAGGCCGCGCACCATGTCGCGGTTGCTGGCGCCGGCGCGGATCATCATGCCGAGCCGCGTGCGGTTGACCACCAGGTACAGCGCCACCGCCAGCACGATGCAGGCCGCCGATGCGAAGAGCCGGTACCACGGGTAGGTCATCAGCGAGCCCAGCGCGAAGCTGCCGTCGAGCCAGGGCGGCGCCTGAACGCCGTGCACGTCGTTGCCCACGAGGATCGAGCGCAGTTCCTCGAAGACCAGGATCAGGCCGTAGGTCATCAGCACCTGCTGCAGATGGTCGCGCTGGTAGAGGTAGCTGAAGAAAGCCCATTCCAGCACGTAGCCGAACACGGCCGCCAGCACCACGCCGGCCAGCAGCATCACGATGAAGTTGTCGCCGAACAGCGGCGACAGCGCGAACGCCATGTAGGCGCCCAGCATGTAGAAGCTGCCATGCGCAAGGTTGATCACGCCCATGATCCCGAAGATCAGCGTGAGGCCCGACGCGACCAGGAACAGCAGCAAGCCGTACTGGACCGCGTTCAGGCACTGGACAAGAAAGGTTCCGATATCCATGACCCGCCGTTCAACTTTCTGTTCGTGAAACACCGCGGAACCGGCTTTGCCGGGCCGCTGGTGTTGCCCCCGGAAGGGGGGTGGCGGCTACGCGAAGCGAGCGAGCCTGGGGGAGAGCCAAGTACTCACCGCGGAACCGGCTTTGCCGGGCCGCTGGTGTTGCCCCCGGAAGGGGGTTGGCGAAAGGCGACACGCAGTGCGCCGAAGCCTGGGGGAGAGCCAAGTTCACATCCGGCAACCGCGCGCCGGGTCCGCGAGGGACTTGGTTGCGATGCTCACCAGCTTGTTCTCCTTGCCGTCGACCTTGCGCAGGTAGATGTCCTGGATCGGGTTGTGCGACTTGCCGACCGAGAACGGGCCGCGCGGGCTGTCGATCTTCGCCTTCTCGATCGCAGCGGCGAACTCGGCCTTCTTGCCGATGTCGCCTTTGACCGCGGCCAGGCCGATGCCGAGCATCTGCGCCGCGTCGTAGCCCTGCACCGCATACACGTCGGGCTGCAGCTTGAAGGACTTGGCGTAGGCGATGCGGAACGCGTTGTCGCGCGGCGTGTTCAGGCCATCGGCGTAGTGCAGCGTGGTCAGCATGCCCTGTGCCGACGCGCCCTGCGCGTCGAGCGTGCCGTCGGTGAGGAAGCCCGGGCCGTACAGCGGGATGGTCTTGTCGAGGCCGGCTGCCGCGTAGTCCTTGACGAACTTGACCGCGCCGCCGCCCGCGAAGAAGGCGTACACCGCGTCCGGCTTGGCGGCCGCGATCTCGGTCAGCAGCGCCTGGAACTCGACGTTCGGGAAGGGCACGCTCAACTGCTTCACGACCTGTCCGCCCGACTTCTCGAAGCCTTCCTTGAAGCCATTGACCGACTCGTCGCCGGCCGCGTACTTCCAGGTGATGGTGATCGCCTTCTTCTTCTTTTCCTGCTTGGCCGCGACCTCGCCCATCGCGTAGGCCGGCTGCCAGTTCGAGAAGGAGCTGCGGAAGATGTTCGGCGCGCACATCGGGCCGGTCACGGCATCGGCGCCCGCGTTCGGCACGATCAGCACGGTGCCGCTTTCCTTGGCGGCCTTGGCCATCGCCATCGCCACGCCCGAATGCACGGTGCCGACGATCACGTCGACGTTGTCGCGCTTGATGAGCTTGTTGACGTTGTCGGTCGCCTTGGCCGGATCGGATTCGTCGTCGACCTTCACGTACTCGATCTCGCGGCCGCCGAGCTTGCCGCCCTGTTCCTCGACGTTGAGCCTGAAGCCGTTCTCGATCGCCACGCCCAGCGCGGTGTAGGTGCCGCTGTAGGGCAGCATCAGGCCGACCTTGAGCTTGGCTTGCTGCGCCTGCGCCAGGCCGCCGATGCAGGCCAGTGCGGCCGCGGCCAGGACGATGCGCGTGGCGCGCGAAGGGAAGTGGGTCATGGTTGTCTCCTGTTATTGATGAACGAAACGATCTGGGCGACGACCTCTTCGGGCCGATCGCGATGCGGAGAATGCCCGCATTCGGGCAGTTCGAGCAGTCGGGTTTGCCGCACCCGCCGCGCGATGCCGCGAATCTGCTCGAGCGTGCCGTACACGTCGTCGAGCCCCTGGACCGCCAGCAGCGGGCAGGTGATGGCGTCGAGTTCCTGCGCGATGTTCCATTGGCGGAAGGGCGGATGCAGCCAGATGCGGTTCCAGCCCCAGAAGGCCGAGTCGGCACTGTCGTGGTAGCGGCCGAGCTTCTGCGGCAGGTCGGTGTGCAGGTAGGCCTCGCGCGCCTGTTCGATGCTGGCGATCGTCACGTCCTCCACCAGGATGTGCGGCGCCATCACGACCAGCCCGGCCACGCTGTCGGGGAAGCGCGCCGCGTGCAGCAGCGCGATCGAACCGCCGTCGCTGTGGCCGAGCAGCCAGGGTTTGCCCTGCAGCCCGATCGCGTCGAAGAAGGCGGGCAGCACCTCGTGCGCCTGGCGGTGCATGAAGTCGACGTCCCAGCGCTCGTCGGCGTCGCGCGGCGTCGAGCGGCCATAGGCCGGGCGCGAGAACACCAGGCCGCGAAAGCCGCCTGCCGCGCACAGCTGCTGGGGGAAATCCTTCCACATCGCCAGCGAGCCCAGGCCCTCGTGCAGGAAGACGACCTGCGGTGCGTCTGGGCTCGCCGAGCCGATCCACGCGTACTCGATGCGCACCGGGCGCTCGCGCCAGAGGATCTCGGCGAATCGGACTTCGCCGTCCGTCATGCGACCTGCTCCCGCTCGCGTTCGCGCAGGCGGAAGCGCTGGATCTTGCCGGTGGCGGTCTTGGGCAGCTCGTCGACGAACTCGATGAAGCGCGGGTATTTGTAGGCAGCCAGGCGCTCCTTGACGAAGGCCTTGAGCTCGTCGGCCGTGGCCGAGCGGCCGTCGTGCAGCACCACGTAGGCCTTGGTCTTGGTCAGGCCGTCGGCGTCTTCCTTGCCGATGACCGCCGCCTCGAGCACCGCGGGGTGCTGCATCAGCGTCGACTCGACCTCGAAGGGCGACACGTAGATGCCGCTGACCTTGAGCATGTCGTCGCTGCGGCCGGCGTAGGTGTAGTAGCCGTCGGCGTCGCAGGAGTACTTGTCGCCGCTCTTGGTCCAGCCGTCGCGGAAGGTCTCGGCCGACTTCTCCGGATTGCCCCAGTACATGAGCGCGGTGCTCGGGCCGCGGATGTAGAGGTCGCCGACCTCGCCGACGGGCACGGCGCTGCCGTCCTCGCCGCGCAGCTCGATGTCGTAGCCGCCGACCGGTTTGCCGGTGGTGCCGTAGCGGATGTCGTCGGGCCGGTTCGAGATGAAGACGTGCAGCATCTCGGTGGAGCCGATGCCGTCGACGATCTCGCAGCCGAAGTGCGCCTTGAAGCGTTGGGCGATCTCGGCCGGCAGCGCCTCGCCGGCCGACGAACACATGCGCAACGCGACGTCCTCGCGCGCCGGCAGCGCGGGCGATGCCAGCATGCCGGCGAAGCCGGTGGGCGCGCCGAAGAACACCGTGGGTTTCGGCGTGCCCGGCGTGCCGGTCCAGCGCCGGAAGGTCGCGGCCGGCGTCGGCCGCTCGGCCATCAGCACCACGGTGGCGCCGACCGACAGCGGAAAGGTCAGGCCGTTGCCCAGTCCATAGGCGAAGTAGAGCTTGGCCGCGGAGAAGCACACGTCGTCTTCGGTCAGCCCGAGCACCGGCTTGCCGAACAGCTCGGCGGTCCACCACGGGTTGGCGTGCGTGTGCACGGTGCCCTTGGGCCGGCCGGTCGAGCCGGACGAATACAGCCAGAACGCATGGTCGCCGGCCAGCGTGCCGGCCGGCGCGGCCAGCGGGCGCGCCGCGGCGACCATCGCATCGAAAGGCTGGGCATGCACCGACAGCTCGGCCAGCGCGCCGGTCGGTTGCGACACCACCAGCGTGCGCAGCGCATGGCGGCTGCGGGTCATCGCTTCGGACAGCACCGGCACCAGCACGCCGCAGACCAGCGCTGCGGTCACGCCGCTGTGTTCCAGCATGTAGGCGTAGTCGTCGGCCGTGAGCAGCGTGTTCACTGCGACCGGCACGATGCCCGCGTACAGGCAGCCGAGGAAGCTCACCGGCCAGTCGCTGCTGTCGAGCTGCAGCAGCAGCACGCGATCGCCGCGGGCCACGCCGGCGTCCAGCAGGGCAGCGGCCAGCCGGCGCGCGCGGTCGTCGAGCTGGCCGTAGCTCAACATGCCGCGGTCGTCGACGTAGGCGATCTTGGCGGCGCGTCCGCGGTTCAGCGCGAACAGGTGCTCGGCGAAATTGAAGGGGTCTGTCGGGTTCATCGTGTCTCCTGTCGCGCTCTGTCGCGTTCGATCTGTGGGGTGGCGTCGGTTGCCGCCGATGGGGTCCGGGTCTCAGGCCACGGCGAGCCCCAGCTGTGTCAGCACGTCCGGGCTGGCCTGGACCGCGCTGCGGCGGTGATAGAAGTCCAGCGCGCGCAGGCCGCCGAGTTCGGCACCGCCGCCGGCCCGGCCCGGCCCGCCGTGCAGCGACATCGGCATCACGTTGCCGTGGCCGGTCTGGGCCTTGGCGACGGCGGGCGTGATCACGTGGACCCGGCCGTGGCTGGCCGCGAGCTCGACCGCCGTCCGGCCCAGCGCCGCGTCGTCCGCGCCATACAGCGAGGTGACCAGCGAGCCCTGGCCGCGATGCGCGAGCGCCGCGGCATGGGCCAGGTCGCGGTAGGGCAGCAGCGTCGCCACCGGCCCGAAGACCTCCACGTCGTGCACCAGCGCCGCGCCGTCGGCGTCGCGCGTGCCGAGCAGCACCGGCGCCACGCAGCAGGCGATGGCCGGATCGGCATCGACCAGCGTCCGGCCTTGCGGGCCATTGCCGTCGTACAGCACGCCGGCCTCGCGCTGCAGCTGCGCAAGCCCCTCGCGCACGGCGGCGAGTTGCGCGCGGCTGACCAGCGAGCCCATGCGGACCGATTCGTTGCGCGGATTGCCGACCGTGATGCCCGCGAGCTTGGCGCCGATGGCCTCGGCCGCCGCGTCATAGACCGCCTCGGGCACGAGGACGCGGCGGATCGCCGTGCACTTCTGGCCCGACTTGACCGTCATCTCGCGCACCACCTCGCGCACCAGCAGGTCGAAGGCCTCGGTGCCCGGCGTGCCGTCGGGCAGCAGGATGGCCGAGTTCAGGCTGTCGGCCTCGATGTTGGCGCGCACTGACAGCCGGGCCACGGCCGGGTGCGAGCGGATCACCGCGCCGGTGTCGGCCGAGCCGGTGAACGACACGACGTCGAACGGGCGCAGCTGGTCCATCAGCCCGGCCGAGCTGCCGCAGATGACCGACAGCGCACCGCTCGGCAGCACGCCCGCGTCGACCACGTCGCGCACCATGCGCTGCGTGAGCCAGGCGGTCGAGGTGCCGGGCTTGACGATCACCGGCACGCCCGACAGCAGCGCCGGCGCCGCCTTCTCCCACAGGCCCCAGCTCGGGAAGTTGAAGGCGTTGATCAGCAGCGCCACGCCCTGCGTCGGCACCTGCAGATGCTGCGACTGGAACACCGGTTCCTTGCCGAGCTTGACGGCGTCGCCGTCGCGCAGCGCGCGCACGTCGCCGAGCGCGTCGCCCCATTTCGCGTACTGGCCGAGCGTGAAGATCGCGCCGTCGATGTCGACCGCCGAGTCGTTCCTGACCGTGCCGGAGTTGGCGGTCGCTATCTCGTAATACGTGTCGCGGTGGGTCTGCAGCACCTTCACGATGGCGCCGAGCAGGGCGGCGCGCTCGCGGTAGGTCAGGGCCTGGAGTGCGGTTCGGCCGGTTTCGCGGGCATGGCCGAAGGCGGCGGCCAGATCGAGGCCGGTGGCGTCGACGCGGACCAGCTCGGTGCCGAGCACCGGGTCGAACAGCGGCGTGCCGGCGCCGTTGCCGGCTTGCCAGCGGCCGGCCACGAAATTGGGGAGGAGTTCGGTCATGTGGAAGATGAGATGAAAGGCTGGCGACTGGCGGTCAGGCGCGGGTGAACTGGATCTGGCCTTCAGGCAGCAGATAGAGAACGAGTGCGCGGCCGGCGGCCACGGTGGGCCGGTGCGCGCTGCCCGGCGGGTAGACGCACCAGCCGGCGGGCCGCGTGTCGAAGGTGGCTTCGGAGGCGATCGGCATGATCAGGTCGATCTCGCCCTGCGGATGGACGTGGTGCGGACCGGCGATGTCCTGCATGTCGACCACGTCCACCGAGAATCGCCGGAGCGCGTCGTCGGCCTTGAAGACGCGTCCGTAGCGGATGCCGCCGCCTTCGCGCTCGCAGAGCCAGCCCTCGGCCACGCCCTCGACGCACGACTGCTTCAGCTGCTCGAACAGCGGCGATCCGGCGCCGTGGTGCTGGTTGAGCCACTGGTCGAGCTCGCCGTCGAGCGGCCGGCCGGCGATGTCCGCGGCGAGGCCGGCGAGCTGTTGGTGAAAGGATTCCTTGGACATCGCGGGACCGTTTGTTGCGTGGGTGAGAGACGAACAGAAGAGAAAGAGAAGAAGCTTGGTCGCCGCGCTTGCGGCATCGACTTGTCTGCAGTATCTTGCCTGTCGCGGACAATACGCATGCACTTTACGAGTGTCAAGCAATATAGTGCATCTTGGTGTTTTCCCTGAGGCCAGGCCTCGGGTGTGAGGGAACGGATATGAACGATCGAGCCGACGCCGCAGTGAGCGGCGCGGAGGTTGAGGAGAAGAACCCGCTGCTGTCGGCGCTGGGCGAACGCGTGCGCACCCTGCGCGCGCGGCGCGGGCTCACGCGCAAGACGCTGGCGCTGGCGGCCGACGTGTCGGAGCGGCACCTGGCCAACCTGGAATACGGCACCGGCAACGCGTCGATCCTGGTGCTGCAACAGGTGGCGACGGCGCTGCACTGCTCGCTGGCCGAGCTGCTGGGCGACGTCACGACCAGCTCGCCCGAGTGGCTGCTGATCCGCGAGATGCTGGAGCACCGCAACGAGGCCGAGCTGCGGCGCGCGCGCGTCGCGCTCGGCGAACTGCTGGACGCCTCGTCGAGCGATCCGGGTCGCCAGCGGCGCATCGCGCTGATCGGCCTGCGCGGCGCGGGCAAATCGACGCTCGGCCGCATGCTGGCCGACGACCTGGAGATGCCCTTCGTCGAGCTGAGCCGCGAGATCGAGAAGCACGCCGGCTGCAGCGTGCGCGAGATCCACGATCTCTACGGCACCAACGCCTACCGCCGCTACGAGCGGCGCGCGCTGGAGGAAACGGTGCAGATCTACGGCGACGTCGTGATCGCCACGCCGGGCGGCATCGTGTCCGACCCGGCCACCTTCAACGAACTGCTGGCGCACTGCACCACCGTCTGGCTGCAGGCCGCGCCGGAAGAGCACATGGGCCGTGTCGCGGCGCAGGGCGACACCCGCCCGATGGCCGAGAGCAAGGAGGCGATGGACGACCTGCGCCGCATCCTGGCCGGACGCACCGCTTTCTATTCGAAGGCCGACCTGTCGGTCGACACCGCGGGCGCCACGCTCGCCCAGAGTTTCCAGACGCTGCGCAGCGCCGTGCGCACGCGCCTCGGCGAGACCGTCTGAGCCGGCTGTAAAAAATCGAATCCGGGGGTTGACGCGTTTCAAGACATGCATGATGATGCATGTCAACGAGACGAGTTCAGCCAGAACAATGCAATATTGTTCTTCTACTTCAACAAGGAGACCCCGAACATGACTGAGACTGCCACCGCGCCGGCCACCGTCGACTACCGCACCGACCCCACGAAATACCGCCACTGGACGCTGAGCGTGGACGGCGCCGTCGCCCGCCTGTCGCTCGACATCGCCGAGGACGGCGGCATCCGTCCGGGCTACAAGCTCAAGCTCAACAGCTACGACCTCGGGGTCGACATCGAACTCAACGACGCGCTCAACCGCGTGCGCTTCGAACATCCGCAGGTCCGCTCGGTCATCGTGACCAGCGGCAAGGACCGCATCTTCTGTTCGGGCGCGAACATCTTCATGCTCGGCGTCTCGAGCCACCCGTGGAAGGTGAACTTCTGCAAGTTCACCAACGAGACGCGCAACGGCATCGAGGACACCTCGAAGCATTCGGGCATCAAGTTCCTCGCGGCCGTGAACGGTGCCTGCGCCGGCGGCGGCTACGAGCTGGCGCTGGCCTGCGACGAGATCTACCTGGTCGACGACCGATCGTCCGCCGTGTCGCTGCCCGAAGTGCCACTGCTCGGCGTGCTGCCCGGCACCGGCGGCCTGACGCGCGTGACCGACAAGCGCCGCGTGCGCCACGACCTCGCCGACATCTTCTGCACCAGCGTCGAAGGCGTGCGCGGCCAGCGCGCGGTCGACTGGCGCCTGGTCGATGCGGTGGTCAAGCCCGCGCAGTTCGCGGCGACCGTGCAGCAGCGCGCCGCCGAACTCGGCCAGCAAAGCGACCGCCCCGCGGACGCCAAGGGCGTGAGCCTGGCCAGGATCGAGCGCGAAGACAGCGCCAACGGCCTGCGCTACCGCCACGTGACGGTGGCGATCGACCGCGCCGCCCGCACCGCCACCTTCACCGTGCATGCGCCGGTCGGCGCGCAGCCGACCGACATCGCCGGCATCGAGGCCGCGGGCGCGGCGTGGTGGCCGCTGGCCATGGCGCGCGAACTGGACGACGCGATCCTCTCGATGCGCACCAACGAACTCGACACCGGCACCTGGCTGCTCAAGACGCAGGGCGATCCGGCCGCGGTGCTGGCGAACGATGCGCTGATGCAGGCGAACGAAGGCCACTGGTTCGTGCGCGAGACGCTCGGCATGCTGCGCCGCACGCTGGCGCGGCTGGACGTGTCGTCGCGCAGCCTGTTCGCGCTGGTCGACTCCGACTCCTGCTTTGCCGGCACGCTGGCCGAACTGGCCTTCGCGGCCGACCGCGCCTACATGCTGGCGCTGCCGGACGACCCGGAACACGCACCGCGCCTGAGCCTGAGCGCCTTCAACTTCGGCCCGCTGCCGATGGTCAACGGCCAGAGCCGGCTGGAACGCCGCTTCTATGAAGAAGAGGCGCCGCTGGCCGCCGCGCGCGCCAGCATCGGCACCGAGCTCGATGCCGACGAGGCACTGAAGCTGGGCCTCGTGACGGCCGCGCCGGACGACATCGACTGGGCCGACGAGATCCGCATCGCGATCGAAGAGCGCGCGGCCATGTCGCCCGACTCGCTGACCGGCCTCGAAGCGAACCTGCGCTTCGCGAGCAAGGAGAACATGAACACCCGCATCTTCGGCCGGCTCACCGCCTGGCAGAACTGGATCTTCAACCGGCCGAATGCGGTCGGCGAGAAGGGCGCGCTCAAGGTGTATGGCACCGGCGAAAAAGCCGGCTTCGACATGGGACGTGTCTAACCCCCAGGCTTGCGCACTTCGCGTCGCAACGCCAACCCCCTTGCAGGGGGCAGCACCAGCGGCCGGGCAAAGCCGGTTCCGCGGTGCTTCCCGAACAGAGCCCCTTCATACCTTGAGTACCCGCCAAAGAAAGAGCCAGCCATGAGCACCGTCAACTACAGCGAGAAGATCCCCAACAACGTCAACCTCGGCGAAGACCGCACGCTGCAGCGCGCGCTCGAAGGCTGGCAGCCCAACTTCATCAACTGGTGGGACGACGTCGGGCCGGACGGCTCGACCAATTACGACGTGTACCTGCGCACCGCGGTCAGCGTCGACCCGAGCGGCTGGGCGCAGTTCGGCCACGTGAAGATGCGCGACTACCGCTGGGGCATCTTCCTGAACCCGGGCGACGCCAACCGCGAGATCCACTTCGGCGACCACAAGGGCGAGAAGGCCTGGCAGGACATCCCCGGCGAGCACCGCGCCAACCTGCGCCGCATCATCGTGACGCAGGGCGACACCGAGCCCGCATCGGTCGAGCAGCAGCGCCACCTGGGGCTGACCGCGCCGTCGATGTACGACCTGCGCAACCTGTTCCAGATCAACGTCGAGGAAGGCCGCCACCTGTGGGCGATGGTCTACCTGCTGCACAAGCACTTCGGCCGTGACGGCCGCGAAGAAGCGGAAGCGCTGCTGCAGCGCACCTCGGGCGACGAGAACAACCCGCGCATCCTGGGTGCCTTCAACGAGAAGACGCCGGACTGGCTGGCCTTCTTCATGTTCACGTACTTCACCGACCGCGACGGCAAGTTCCAGCTGTCGGCGCTGGCCGAGAGCGCTTTCGACCCGCTGGCACGCACCACCAAGTTCATGCTGACCGAGGAAGCGCACCACATGTTCGTGGGCGAGAGCGGCGTGTCGCGCGTGCTGGCGCGCACGGCGCAGGTGATGAACGAGCTGAAGACCGACGATCCGCAGAAGGTGCGCGCGGCCGGCGCGATCGACCTGGGCACGGTGCAGCGCTACCTGAACTTCCACTACAGCGTGACCATCGACCTGTTCGGCGCCGACCAGTCGAGCAATGCCGCCACCTTCTACAGCTCGGGCCTGAAGGGCCGCTACGAGGAAGGCAAGCGCACCGACGACCACATCCTCAAGGGCCAGACCTACAAGGTGCTGGAGGTCCGCGACGGCCAGCTCGTCGAGAAGGACGTGCCGATGCTCAACGCACTGAACGAAGTGCTGCGCGACGACTTCATCAAGGACTCGGTGGCCGGTGTCGGCCGCTGGAACAAGGTGCTGGAGAAGGCCGGCATCCCGACGCGCCTGACCGTGCCGCACAAGGCCTTCAACCGCCAGATCGGCGCGCTGGCCGGCATCAAGATGTCGCCCGAAGGCCGCGTGGTGAACGAGGTCGAATGGGCCGCGAAGAAGAACGAGTGGCTGCCGACGCCGGAAGACTTCGCGTTCGTCGCGTCGCTGATGGGCCGCGTCGTCGACCCGGGCAAGTTCGCCGGCTGGATCGCGCCGCCGGTGATGGGCATCAACCGCCAGCCGGTGGATTTCGAATACGTCCGCTTCGGCTGAAGAACCAGGTACGCCTCCAGGCTGCGCGCACTGCGTGTCGCTTCGCCAACCCCCTTGCAGGGGGCGACACCAGCGGCCCGGCAAAGCCGGCGCCGCGGTGTCTCGCGAAGACGCTTGAGATGGCGGGGAGCATGAAAAAGGAGACACACGATGGAAATGGTTGTTGAAGTGGGGGTGATCAACCAGCACCTGATCGACCCCGAGATCTGCATCCGCTGCAACACCTGCGAGGCCACCTGTCCGGTCAATGCGATCACGCACGACGACCGCAACTACGTGGTCCGTGCCGACGTGTGCAACGGCTGCATGGCCTGCATCTCGCCGTGCCCGACGGGCTCGATCGACAACTGGCGAACCATGCCGCTGAAGCGCGCCTATTCGATCGACGAGCAACTGACCTGGGACGAGCTGCCGGCCGAACTCACGCCCGAGCAACTGGAGGCCGAAGGGCTGTCGAGCACCGACGCGCCGGCCCTGGGCGAGCCCGCCGCGGCGGCGCCGCAAGCGCCATCGGAGAAGGGCGAGCCGGTCTTCAACTCGGGCCAGTACGGCGCGACGATGCCGCCCTGGTCGGCCGCGCACGCCTACACCAACCTGCATCCGCCGAAGAAGCCGACGACGGCCACGGTGGTCGGCAATTTCAACTGCACCGAGGCTGGCTTCGACAGCCAGACGCACCACATCGTGCTGGACTTCGGCGCCATGCCGTTCCCGGTGCTCGAGGGCCAGTCGATCGGCATCGTTCCGCCGGGCACCGACGCCAAGGGCAAGCCGCACTTCGCGCGGCAGTACTCGATCGCGAGCCCGCGCAACGGCGAGCGGCCGGGCTACAACAACCTGTCGCTGACCGTGAAGCGCGTGACCGAAGACCACCAGGGCAAGCCGATGCGTGGCGTCGCGAGCAACTACGTGTGCGACCTGAAGGTGGGCGACACCGTGCAGGTGGTCGGGCCGTTCGGCGCGTCCTTCCTGATGCCGAACCATCCGAAGTCGCATGTCGTGATGATCTGCACCGGCACCGGCAGCGCACCGATGCGCGCGATGACCGAATGGCGCCGCCGCTTGCGCAAGAGCGGCAAGTTCGAAGGCGGCAAGCTGATGCTGTTCTTCGGCGCGCGCACCCAGCAGGAGCTGCCCTACTTCGGCCCGCTGCAGACGCTGCCCAAGGACTTCATCGACATCAACCTCGCGTTCTCGCGCACGCCCGGCCAGCCCAAGCGCTATGTGCAGCACGCCATGCGCGAGCGCGCGGCCGACCTGGCCGAGCTGCTCAAGGACCCTCAGGCACACTTCTACGTCTGCGGGCTCAAGAGCATGGAAGAAGGCGTGGTGCTGGCACTGCGCGACATCGCCATGGAGGCGGGCCTGGACTGGGATGCGGTCGGCCATGCGTTGCAGAAAGAGGGCCGGCTGCACCTGGAAACCTACTGATCCAAGGAGCGCCATGCCATCCCGTTTCGTCCCTGCCTGCCCGGCAACGCCCGCGTCCGCTGCCTCGCGAGGCGCCGCATGAAGTTCGCCGAATTCGAGGTGGGCCAGGTCATCGAGGCCGGCCCTTACCAGCTCACCGAGCAGGAGCTGCTCGCCTTCGCCACGGCCTACGACCCGCAGTGGTTCCACACCGACCCCGAAGCCGCTGCCACCGGGCCATTCGCCGGGCTGATCGCGAGCGGCTGGCACACCTGCGGCATCGCGATGCGGCTGGTGGCCGACAAGGCATTGGCCGGCTCCGAATCCTTTGCGTCGCCGGGCCTCAAGTACGTGAAGTGGCCGAACCCGGTGCGCCCCGGCGACACGCTGAACCTCAAGGCGACGGTGGTCGCCACGCGCCGATCGGAAAAGAAGAAATGGCTCGGCATCCTGGACTGGCGCTGGGAGCTCTTCAACCAGCACGGCGCGCCGGTGCTCGACCTGGAGGCAACCAGCCTGTTCAGGCTCGGCGAGCCGGCGGAACACAGCTAGCGGGGCCGTCGCCGCGCACGTTGCGCGAGCCACCGGACCGCGGTCGAGGTCCTATGATCCGGCCCATAAAGATATCGGAGACAAACGGTGAGCATCTGGCAGAAAGAGATATCCATCGAGATCCTGGAAGCGGCGCACAGCCGCTCGGCCACGACCACGCTCGGCATCGAGTTCGTGGAGGTGGGCGACGACTTCATCCGCGCCCGGGCGCCCGTGGACGCGCGCACGCGATGGGGAATCGGACAGGAGAGTGGCCTGCACAACGGCGTCAACGTCGTGCTGGCCGAGACGCTCGGCTCCTGCGGCGCCCACTACGCCACACCGGCCAACCTGCGCGCGGTCGGGCTCAGCATCAGCGCCAACCACCTGAAGAAGGCGACCTCGGGCTGGGTCACCGGCATCACCCGGCCGCTGCGCAACGACGACACCGGCCAGACCTGGCAGATCGACATCACCGACGACGACGGTGCGCTGGTGTGCGTGTCGAAGATCACGATGGCGTTGTTGAACGCGCGGTAGTGGGCGCGCGCGTCGCGCTTGTCGAGGCGCGCGATAGCTCAACAGGTCAGGCCGGCTGGACGCGGTCGAAATGGTCGTTCTTCAGGATGACGGTGACTGCGGACGCGGCGCACAACTGGCGGGTGGTCTGCTGCAATTCGATCGGTGCCAGTCCGCGCAAGGAGATTGCCGTGCGCTCCGATGCCGTGTAGATCACCGCATGGCCGTCGTCTTCGGACAGGAGCGTCACGTACACGGGCGCATCGCCCGGCACCGCGGCCCCGTCCATCAGCCGGCAGACGAGCGGGAGTGTCAGATCCGGATCGCTGAGCACGCCGTCAAGGGACTCGAGAAGTGCACGCACGCGATTGGGAACGCTGTGGATGCCGGCACTTTGCGCCAGTCCGTTCTGCTCGTCGCGTTGGAACAGGTAGTTGGCGACGCTGTTCGCATTGCGCGCGTTGCTTTCCGCTGTGTCGGGGATACCCTGAAGAAGCAATGCGATCCTGCCGCGAAGCGCCTTTGCATTGGCTGCGGAGAGATCGTGATCCGCCAACAATGCCGTGAAAAGGCAGTCGCCATCCTTGGGGCTCTCGCGCACGACGAGTCCGGCCGCCCCCAGCTCGCTTCGGACATCGACGACGTGGCTCCGCGGGACGTCGCCGAAGCCGGCTTGCAGAGATGCCAATGATGCGGCGGCCGAGGCCGACGCCTCAACTTGTGTTGCGGTCGCGGTGCCACCGGACGTCGCCGCGAACCGTACCGGTTCGGCCATCGGGCGCAGTGCTTCATACACCTGCAGAAATTCGTCGAAATCCCTCGGCATGCCGGGCAGCGTCGGCGCGGTGTTCGAGGCGGTCGGCACCGTTGTCTCGGTGGTGGTCACGCTGGCGGAAACGGCAGCGGACGGCGTGCTGGACTGGAGACGCTTCTGTTTGATCGGCGCAGGCGTGTTCCCGATATCAGAGTTGGACAGGGGGCGTCTTTTTTGTTTCTTTGGTGGCGCACTCGTCTCGTATGACTCATCAGCCAGCCAGTCCCGAAGAAGGAGGTAAAGCTCGACGGCCTTTTTTCCATAGAAAGGAAATTTTCCCTTGCAGATCGATTTTTCGTAATGTTCCGAGAACAACTTCCATTGGGGTAGTGAGTCCCCCTTCTGCAGTTTGAAATGCTTGATAGTGCCTTCCAGTTGCTTCTGCACGTGTCTGGGCTCGAACTTCAATCCAAGAGCGGGCTTTTGCTGGAGGATTTCCGAGGAATATTTTTTCAATATGGCGGCCAACTCGCTCGTTCCAATCTGGATGCCTTTCGTTGCTGCCAGGTGATTGCGGATCGCGGTAGGAGAGACAAATTTCGCAGCGGGACCTGCATAGAAGAATCCAATACTCTTCGTGCGGACGAGATTTTTTATCTCCTCCTCTGCGGAAGTCTCCTGCTTTGAGCGGTTTTCAAGGAAGGCTTCAATGCAATCGGCGGCCATGTATTTGTCGGGCCACAGCCGATTGATTTCGGCTGCAATTCGGCCATGGCTCAAGAATACGAAAAAAGGAAAACTTTTGTGCAGGTGCCTGAGTATGTCCGGAACTGCATCCTGCTTCCATCGATCCTTTTTCCATTGCTTGTTCAATGCCATTTCCGTCAGATCCCTGGGTCTGAGGTCGCTCAGCGCCAAAGTCACGCGTTGTGCAGATGCCCCGGACTCTCTACATAGCAGGTCGATCAATCTCGGCTTATTGAACGCCAAACCAGCTGCATCTCGAACATGGTAATCTTCAAGATCACCATTCAATTGCATCTCAAGAAGCTTTTCAAAGACAAGGTCGTCGCATGCCGATTGGCGCAAAGTCCGTTTTCGACTTCTGGTCGTGGTTGCCAGTTTGTTGGTCGGTTCACCTTCCGAGTTGTCGGTAGTGGGTCTTCTTGCACTGCCGCAAAGAATGCCGGGATTTATTTTCCACAACCCGTTTTTCGATTCCAGCAAGAGCCGTCGCGTGCACCAATGATCCCATACGTTGTGAAGGCTGACACGACTTTTCTTCGGCTTCATCCGTGCAATGACCTCAAGGCCCTGCTCGAGGGTGAATCCCTTGGGATAATCATCCCGCATGATCTTGCACCAACCCTTCTCTGAATCAGTTTTTGCGCTGCTCGAAGTCAATTTGCCGCGGAACAATTCCGTCGACTCGCTTTTCAAGGAAACGTCGATCAGCAGGCTGGGATGTTCACCCGTCATGCAATACCAGCTGCCCCTTCTTTCGATGCCGGCCACCCACTTTGTGATCACACGCAATTTCTTCTCGGATAGTGTGATCCCCATGCCTGTCAAGAGGGCGGACAATTCCGAAAAATGCACCGGAAATCCTTTGTCTCTCCAGCTCGCAATGTAGCCAACGATTGCGGGCGCATTGGAGAGAATTGCTGACTCCAGCTCTTCTGCTGCGCGAATGTTCCGTGCGACGGGCGCGCATCGCACTATGGGTGCGCGATGATCAACGGGATTCTTGTCAGACGGTAATTCGGTCTCGCTGGCAATTGTTCTGTCTTTTGTTGCTAGCGCAAGATATTGGTGCACAAGGTCGAGGTTGTTGCCCAAAGCCGTAAGCGTTTGCCTGCCGATCCCCATGTCTGTAGCGACCTGCGTATACAGTAGAGAAAAACTCTCTCGGGTTACGGTACCCGAGGATTGCTGCGAAAAAGCATCGAGCAGGCCTTTTTTGAAGCGGTCGAGATCAGGGCAATACCTGAGATAGATGTCCGGGCGGACGAGCATGAGCCATCCAGCCAGCCTTCGAGGCGCGACATGCTTGCCGACCTTGGCAAGTTCCGTGCGAAGTTCCTTCCGTGCGCCTTGGGGCTGCATACCACGCGGCAACCGCCGTGCCGCATCCTCCAAATTCTCCAAGGTACCTGGTACGAGTTCAGCAGTGTTCGATGGACATTGTTGTTGAACATGGCTCATTTGGAGCGTCAGATCGTTCACGAGGATTTTCAACAATTTGAGCCTGGCGCGCACGTAGTCCATCAAGCAGGCATGAGCAGCTTTCAATGAAGGAAGATTTGCATTTCCTTCCAGAAAATTGGTGTGCACGTCATCGAAGGATGGCTTTGAATTACTCTCGTCCCAGTTGGAAGACCCCATAGGACTTCTGTCGGTGATGCGTGATACGAAGGCGTTCAATTGGCCCGCCTTTCTCTCGCTTTCCGCCTTTTGTGCTCGAAGCACGTGCGCGTCAAGCGCTTGCCGTGCTCTCTCCAGTTGCTCTGTTTGAGTGAGTAACGGAATGGAGAAATCCCGGTGGAGTAACCGATGCCAGCATGCATCGAGCAGTTTCATTTCCCGTTGAACAAAGCGGTAGACAGTATCAACGCTCAGGCCACTGGCAGCGGAGTCAGGCAACTGACCACGGCTGATCTCCTCAATGTCCATGTCGTCAGAAGAGTCCAGCTCGAGCACGCCTGTCTCTTCGTTGGACGATGCGGTGCGCCGCATCATTTCCGCATATGCCTTCTTCAACTCTTCCAAGGCGGCGTCGAGGTCGCTCGGCAAATCCTCGGGTCCATCGAATTGCGAGATATCGCTACCGCTTGCACCAGTGGGTACATTGCCGAGCAGGTGGCCGAGTGAATTGGATCGCAGGTCGACCGGCGCGTCATTTCCTGCACCATCCCTCGCGGCAGATGAGCCGTCGGTCGGCTCTTGTTGCAACTCCTTCAGAAAGGCCGATGACGCGGAAGATGCGCCTGCGCAAGAAGAAGGGGAGCGAGATGGTGACGTCATAAGGGGCAAAGTGAAAGCGGTTGGACTGCAAGTTCATTCTTGAAGCCGCGACATTCGTACCGTCTTCGTCATCCGAAGTGAGTGGCACTCGTGCGAAGCGCTTGGCGCTGGCACAGAGGGCCGTCGATGCACTCCCGCAATCGACGCGCTGGCCGATCCGATCCCGACATGCCGGCGCTCGGCCCGCCACCACTTCGGCTAACCTTCAGCGCTCCCGGGCCCCTGGGGGATGTCGGGTGGATTCGCCATATCGATGCTGGAGGGAAAGTGCATGTCCAACGTGTCGTCGAAGATCGCCAGCGCAGTCGCCGGCCTTGCCCTGGCGATGGGCAGCCTCTGCACGCAACCCGCTGCCGGCGAGCCGTCCGACGCGCCGCCGGTCCTCACGCGTGCACGCGTGAGTTCGCTCTCGAAGGCGCCGGGCGGCAAGTTCCATTTGCGCCTCAAGCTGATGCCCCGCGCCAAGCTTCCCTTCACCACCCAGACCTTCACCGTCGTCGACCGCACGCTGCTCGCGGGAATCTCGGAGGGCGATTGGGTCAAGTTCGCGATGCAGCGCATCGACGGCGAGAACACGGTAACGTCGCTGCAGGTCGTGGCGGCGTGCCAGCGCTTCCAGCCTTGCGATTGAGGCGTTCTGCGGATCACGGAACGCCGACCGCATTCCCTGACGGCAAGACCGTCGTCGTGTTCCATTCAAAACCGAGTTGCTGCCGACATCCATGCGCGCCGAAGCCCGTGCCATCCCCGCCCGTCACGCATCCCTTCCGCAGGTCGGCGCCGCAGCAGACAGCCTGGGCTGCCAGGCGCAGCAGTTGCGCCGCGACCAGACCCTGTCGGTCGACGGCGTGAAGATCTACCGCAAGACATCCGAGAGCGCGCAGCTCCATCAGGTCGAGACGGCCGCGAGCGGGCGCGGCGTGCTGGTGGGCATCTCGCTCGGCGACGGGCACAGCCGGCGCATTCTTCATGCGCACCATGCCTCGGCACATCAGTTCGGTCGCGGCTCGATCTACATCCGCGACTTCTCCGAGCGCTACCGTGCCGACATCCAGAGTGCGTTCGATTTCGTGCTCGTCGAGCTGTCGCCTGCAGCGGTCGAGCGCGCCATCGAAGAGGGCGGTGCGCGCGCCTGCGGGCTGGCGCGGGTCGCCGGCCAGAAGGACGAGGTGCTGGCCAATCTGGCCTGGGCGCTCACGCCCGCGCTGGAGAACCCGGGCGACGCCAGCATGCTCTTCGTCGACCAGATGAGCGTTGCGATGGGCAGCTACCTGGTGTCGAGCTACGCGGAGGGGCCGAAGTCGCCACCGAAGGCCAGGCGGCTGCTGTCGCGCGCGCACGAGGCGCGGGCCAAGGAGATGCTGCGCAGCAGGATGGACGGCAGCATCTCGGTCGCCGAGATCGCCGATGCCTGTGCGCTCTCGCGCAGCTACTTCATCCATGCCTTCCGCGAAACGACCGGCCAGACGCCGCACCAGTGGCTGACCGCGCAGCGCATGGAGCGTGCGCGCACGCTGCTCATGGATTTCAAGCGCCCGCTGGCCCAGATCGCGGCCGAGTGCGGCTTCTCCGACCAGAGCCATTTCACGCGCGCCTTCTCGAAGTGCACGGGCACGCCGCCGGGAACCTGGCGGCGCACGATGCGCGTCGGGCGCTGACGCGGCAAACGGCCGGCGCCCGGGGCGTCGGCCGTGTCGAAGCTCAGAGCCCGAGCAGCACGCGGCCCTCGGGCGCCAGCAGGTCGTGCGTTTCGGCGTGGCCGCGCATGTACGCCGCGAACACCGGGCAGCGCGGGATCACCTGCAGCCCGCGTTCGCGCGCGGACGCAAGGCCCGCCAGCACCAGCAGCGTCGCGATGCCGTGGCCGCGCAGGGCCTCCGGCACGATCGTGTGGATGAAGGTGATCTGCGCGCCTTCCAGCGCGTAGACCGCGACGGCCACCTCACCCTGGTACTCGGCCTCGAAGCGGTGCCGGGCCGGGTTGTCGTGAACGGCGATCGGGAGTTCGTCGGTCATGGTTTCAAGGTGCCTCGCGGGATCTCAGCCCTGGATGAACGCGAGCAGGTCGGCGTTCACCTGGTCCTTGTGCGTCATGCAGGTCGCGTGCGGTGCGCCCGCATAGACCTCGAGACGGCTGTCCTTGATCATCTCGGCTGCGAGCTTGCCGGTGGCCTCGAACGGAACCACCTGGTCGTCGTCGCCGTGGATCACCAGGGTCGGCACGTCGATCTTGGCCATGTCGGGGCGGAAGTCGGTTTCCGAGAACGCCGTCACGCAATCGATCGTGGCCTTGATCGAAGCCTGCAGTGCGATCTGCAGCGTCTGCTTGAAGACGCCCTGCGACACCTTCGCGCCGGGCCGGTTGGTGCCGTAGAAGAGCGTGCTGAAGTCGTCGAGGAACTGCGGGCGGTCGGCCTCCAGGCCGGCGCGGATGCCGGCGAACAGCGACGCGTCGGGGCCGGCTTGATGGTCGGCGGTCTTCACGAACAGCGGCGTGACGGCGCTGATCAGTGCGAGCTTGGCAACACGCGCCGAGCCCTTGCGTGCGATGTAGCGCGTGACATCGCCACCGCCCATCGAGAAGCCGGCGAGCACGACGTCCTTCAGGTCGAGTGTCTCGATCAGTTCGGCGAGGTCGTCGGCGAAGGTGTCGTAGTCGTAGCCGGTCCAGGGCTGGCTCGAACGGCCGAAGCCGCGGCGGTCGAACGCGATCGTGCGGTAGCCGCGCTGCGCGAAGAACAGCATCTGGGCGTCCCACATGTCGGCGCTGAGCGGCCAGCCATGGCTGAAGACGATGGGCTGGCCCGATCCCCAGTCCTTGTAGTAGAGCTCGGTGCCGTCGCGGAGGGTGAGTGTGGTCATGGTGATTCCAGGTGGTGGATGAAAACGGTGAAGAAAGCGGATGACGAAAGTCGGGCGCCCGTGGCTCAGAGCGCCAGGAAGTGATGCACCTCGGGCTTGTCGGGCCCGATGTGGAAGCGCAGGGCTTCGCTCTGCAGATCGGCGTCGGCGTTCGACACGCGGTGATGCTGGCGCAGGTGCTCGGCCCAGGACTCGACCAGGAACCACTCCATCACGCGCTCCGGATCGCCGGTGTGTTCCTGCAGGCCCCAGGCATAGGCGCCGTCGCGGCGCCGCTCGTGCGACAGGCGCTGCATCGCCTGGATGAAGGCCGGCCGGTCGAGCTTGCGGATGCGGTATTCGACCTGGATCATCACGGGGCCACGGTCGTGTGCGACCGGCTCGGTCAGCAGCGGTTCGGGCCAGTGGTTGGACGCCTGCAGGTCGGACTCGCCGCTCGGCAGCTTCACGCGGTGGAACAGCAGGCCGACCACCACCAGGCCGATGGCGCCGACGACCAGCGTGGCGGGCACGCCGATCTCCTGCGCGACCAGACCCCAGCCGAGGCTGCCCGCCGCCATCGCGCCGTTGAACACGGTGAGGTACACGGCCAGTCCGCGGCCGCGCACCCAGTTCGGCAGGATCGACTGGGCCACGCCGTTGAGCGTGGTCAGCGCGACGATCCAGCCCAGGCCGAGCACCAGCAGCAGCAGCACCGCCAGCCACTTCGGCGGCGCGAACACCAGCGCACCCATGACGGCGGCGGTGAGCACCGATGCCAGCAGCATCATGCCGTCGGCATCGAGCCTGGCGCGCAGCCGCGGCATCACCAGTGCACCACCGATCGCGCCGGCGCCGACCGCGCCGAGCAGCACGCCGTAGAAGCCCGCCGTGCCGCCGAGCATCTGGCGTGCGACCAGCGGCAGCAGCGCCCAGACCGAACTCGCGAACAGGAAGAACACCGCCGCGCGCAGCAGCACCACGTGCAGCTCCTTGCTGGCGCGCGTGTAGCGCAGGCCGGCGCGGAAGGCTCCGAGGAAGTTCTCCGACAGGTTGCTGTCGACCGGTGCCGGCCGGCGCCACCACAGCAGCGCGGCGATCACGAACACGTAGCTCAGCACGTCCGCGCCATAGGTCATGGCCGCGCCGAAGCTCGCGAGGATCAGGCCGCCCGCGGCCGGGCCGATCGAGCGCGCGATGTTGATGCCCAGCGAGTTCAGCGCGACCGCGCTCTTCAGGTCCGAGCGCGGCACCAGCTCCGGCACGATCGACTGCCAGGTCGGCCCCATCAACGCGGCGCCGATGCCGCCGACGAAGGTCAGGGCGATCAGGTATTCGACCGTCAGCGCGCCGGTGTGCGACAGCACGAGCAGCGTGCCGCTCACGCCGGCGAGCACCAGCTGCACGAAGATCAGGAAGCGCCGCCGGTCGAGGATGTCCGACAGCACGCCGGCCGGTATGGCGAGCAGGAAGATCGGCAGCGTGGCCGCCGTCTGGATCAGCGCCACGGCGGTCGGGCTGGCCGACAGGTCGGTCACCAGCCAGGAGCTGGCGACGTCGCGCATGAAGCTGCCGATGTTGCCGAGCACGGTCGCTGCCCACAGCACCGCGAACACGGGCTGGCGCAGCGGCGCGAAGGCGCCGGTCGCCGCGGGTTTCTGCACGGCGTCAGTCATGCGAACGCTCCCGCAGGTCGTGCCAGGCGACCAGCAGGAAGCCGCCGACCAGCCCCCAGTGTTCGAAGAAGGCGTTGGCAACCATGAAGCGGTCGGGCATGGGTATCTCCCAGAAGCGGTTGGCTACGAAGGTCGCCATCAGCGTGAAGCCGGCCAGCCCGAGCGCGCCGAGCCAGCGGTAGAAGCCGGTGAGGATCATCAGCGCGGCACCGAACTCGAAGACGATCACGGCCGCGGCCATCGGCGCGGCAGGCGACAGGCCGAAGTGGTTCATCTCGGCGATGGCCGAACCGAAGTCGGTCGCCTTGTTGAAGCCGCCCTGCAGGTAGGCCGCGCACAGGAACAGCAGAGCGAACCAGCGCACCACGTTGGCGGTGAAGAGACGTGTGATGGCGTTCATCAGACGGCCCAGCAGGCGCAACCCAATGCGCCCCAAAAGCTCTTCAGGTCGGCGATCGGCAGCTTGCTGCTCCATGCCGTCGCATGCTGGTGGCCGTGCACGTTGCAGTCGTTGGCGCAGGCGCAGTCCGCCGCCATGCGCTTCAGGCTGGACTGCAGCGGCCGGCCTTCGGTATCGGCCCAGGCGCCGTAGCCGCCGAAGGTGCGCGCGGGCGACCAGTCCGGCATGGCCGGCGGCGGCGTGCCCTCGTCGAGCGGCTGGAACGGGCCGGCGCCATAGACCACCTTGCCGCCGACCATCGTCAGCAGCGCGGTGGTGTCGGCGATGTCGGACTCGGGGCAGCTGAAGAAGTCGCGGTCGGGCACGACCAGGTCGGCCAGCTGGCCGGCCTCGATGCGGCCCTTCTTGCCGACCTCGTTGGAGAACCAGGTCACGTTCTCGGTCCACATGCGCAGCGCGGCTTCGCGGTCCAGGCAGTTGCGCTGCGGGTAGAGCTGCAGTCCGCCCACGGTCCGGCCGGTGACCAGCCACGACAGCGACACCCACGGGTTGTACGAGGCGACGCGCGTCGCGTCGGTGCCGGCCGAAACCTTCACGCCCTTCTCGAGCATGCGCTTGACCGGTGGCGTGGCCTCGGCCGCGCCGGCGCCGTAGCGCTCGACGAAGTACTCGCCCTGGTAGGCCATGCGGTGCTGCACCGCGATGCCGCCGCCGAGTGCCGCGATGCGGTCGATCGATTTCTCGGAGATCGTCTCGCAGTGGTCGAAGAACCAGTTCAGGCCGGCCAGTGGCGTGTCGCGGTTCACCTTCTCGAACACGTCGAGCGCGCGCTCGATCGTCTCGTCGTAGGTCGCATGCAGGCGCCACGGCCACTTGTTCTGTACCAGCACCCGCACGACTTCTTCCAGCTCGCCTTCCATCTCCGGCGCCATGTCGGGGCGCGGCTGGCGGAAGTCCTCGAAGTCGGCCGCGGAGAACACCAGCATCTCGCCGGCGCCGTTGTGGCGGAAGTAGTCGTCGCCCTGCTTGTATTTCGAGGTCGACGTCCAGTTCAGGAAGTCCTGCTTCTCCTGCTTGGGCTTCTGCGTGAACAGGTTGTAGGCCAGGCGGATGGTGAGCTGGCCGGCATCGGCCAGCTGCTGGATCACCTGGTAGTCCTCGGGGTAGTTCTGGAAGCCGCCGCCCGCGTCGATGGCGCCGGTCACGCCCAGGCGGTTCAGGTCGCGCATGAAGTGGCGTGTCGAGTTGACCTGGTAGTCGAGCGGCAGCTTCGGCCCCTTGGCCAGCGTGGCGTACAGGATCGACGCATTGGGCTTGGCCAGCAGCAGGCCGGTCGGGTTGCCCGCGGCGTCGCGCACGATCTCGCCGCCGGGCGGCGCGGGCGTGTCCCTGGTGTAGCCGACGGCGCGCAGCGCGGCGCCGTTGAGCAGGGCGCGGTCATACAGATGCAGCAGGAAGACCGGCGTGTCGGGTGCGACCGCGTTCAGCTCGGCAATGGTCGGCAGCCGCTTCTCCGCGAACTGGTGCTCGGTGAAGCCGCCGACCACGCGCACCCACTGCGGTGCGGGCGTGATCGCGACCTGGCGCTTGAGCATGCCCATGGCATCGGCCAGGCTGCGCACGCCGTCCCAGCGCAGTTCGAGGTTGTAGTTGAGGCCGCCGCGGATGATGTGCAGGTGGTTGTCGATCAGGCCCGGCAGCACCGGCTTGCCCAGCAGGTCGACGACGCGCGTGCCGGCGCCGGCCAGCGGCAGCACTTCGTCGTCACGGCCGACGCGCACGAAGCGGCCGTCCTTGATGGCCACGGCGCTGGCGATCGGGTTGGCGCGGTCCAGCGTGGTGAAGCGGCCGTGGTGGAGGATCAGGTCGGGAGGAGAGGTGTCGGCCATGCCGGGTTTCCTTGAAGCGTTGGGTTGGGCCAGCGCAGGGCCGGCGAGGGCGGCGCCGAGCGTGCCCAGGCACAGTCGGCGACGCTGGGCGTCGAAGTCGTCGTTCATGCGTCCTCCCGGGGCCTGGAGGCGGGGGCCGCGGCCTCGGGCTGCGCGATCTTCGCCGTGGGCGTGCACTGCGGCAACTCGCCGAACATGTGCGGCTTCACCTGATGGTGCAGCCAGGAGGTCGCAGCGGCCTGCGGGCGCACGAGGCTCTTGAGGAGCGGCGGGATCTGCTCGCCGAGCAGGATGCCCAGAAGCCCCACCAGGGCGATGACCGGCGGCGCCGGCGAGCGCACCTGGAAGAGTGCGTAGATCACGCCGACCAGCAGGCCGAGCGCAAGCGACAGGACGTAGGGCTTCATCTTGCGCACCGCCGGGTTCAGCCTTCGTGCGCGCCGAACATGGTCTTGGCGTAGGTCACGCCCAGGCCATAGGCGCCGCCGAACTTCTTCGCGATGCCGGTGGTCATTTCGTAGGTGTCGGTGCGCGCCCAGTCGCGTTGCAGTTCGAGCAGGTACTGCAGCGACGTCATCGGCTGCGCGCCGGCCTGCACCATGCGGTCCATCGCGCGGTTGTGGGCTTCGGCGGACACGTCGCCGCAGGCGTCGGCCAGCACGTACACCTCGAAGCCCTGGTCGATCGCCGACAGGGCCGGGCCGACGATGCACACGCCGGTCCACAGGCCCGACAGCACGATGCGCTTCTTGCCGATCTCGTTGACGCGGTCGATCACGGCCGCGTCTTCCCAGGTGTTCATCGAGGTGCGGTCGAGCATCTTCTGGCCCGGGAATGCGTCGGTGATCTCGCTGAACATCGGGCCGGAGAAGCTCTTCTCGGCCACGGTCGTGAGGATGGTCGGCACGCCGAAGCCGGCCGCCGCGTTGGCCACGAGCGCGGCGTTGTTGCGCAGCGTGATGGCCTCGATCGAGTGCGTGGCAAAGGCCATCTGCGACTGGAAGTCGATCATGACCAGCGTGTGGTCCTTGGGCGTGAGCAGCTTGGCGCCGGCGGTCGGGGTGGCTTGGATGGACATGGAAAAGCTCCGTTGAAATGAACAGGGAAAAAATGAAAAGGAAACGGGGGATGCGGGCGCGGACCGCATCGTCATGGCGATGCGTCCGCCTGTCTTGTCGATTCGGGAGGCCCTTTGGACATTTGTCGCCCGGGCCTTGGTGCTCAGAGCGCGGGCTGTTCGTTCGGCCGCAGGTCGAACAGCAGCACTTCGGCGTCCTCGCCGTTGGAGAAGCGCACGCGCTGCTCGCCGCGCACGCGGGCGCCGTCGCCTTCGGACAGCCGGCGGCCATTGACCTCGACGCTGCCGCGCGCCACGTGCACATAGCCGTTGCGGTCGTTGCCGAGCGGCAGTTCAGCGCTCTCTTCGCCATCGAACAGGCCGGCGTAGACACGGGCGTCCTGGTGCACCGCGAGCGATCCATCGGTGCCTTCGGGCGAGATGATCAGCCGCAGCTGGCCGCGCTTTTCTTCGGCCGAGAAGTGAACCTGCTGGTAGCGCGGCGCCACGCCGCGGGCATTCGGCACGATCCAGATCTGCAGGAAGTGCAGCGGGTCGCTGGCGGACGAATTGAACTCGCTGTGGCGCACGCCGGTGCCGGCGCTCATCATCTGCACGTCGCCGGGGCGGATCACCGAGCCGGTGCCCATCGAGTCCTTGTGCTCGAGCGCGCCTTCCAGCACGTACGAGAAGATCTCCATGTCACGGTGCGGATGCGTGCCGAAGCCGCGGCCCGGACTCACGCGGTCGTCGTTGATGACCAGCAGGTCGGAAAAGCCCTGCTGCTTGACGTCGTGGTAATGGCCGAAGGAGAAGGTGTGCGCCGACTTGAGCCAGCCGAAGTCTGCACGTCCACGGGCGTCTGCGCTGCGAAGTTCCAACATGATGGGTCCTTTCTGAGGTTCGATTGAATTCATGATCGACATCGGAGAAGATCTCCAATGCATGTATGAATCATCGGCGGCCAGAGAGGGCTCGTTGACGAAACGTTTGCAGGCTTATGATCGAATTTTTCGATTCTTCATTCGGAGGCGTTTCGACCATGCTCAAGCTCAGCCTGGAGGCCATCGAGGTCGTCGATGCCATTGCACGGCACGGTTCCTTTGCCGCTGCCGCGTCGCGCCTGAACAAGGTGCCGTCCACCATTTCCTATGCCGTCGGCAAGCTGGAGGAACAGCTCGGCATGCTGCTCTTCGAGCGCAACGGGCCGCGCGTGAGCCTGACGCCCGCAGGCGAAGAGATGCTGCGCGAGGGCCGCTGGCTGCTGGGCGCTGCGGGGGACCTCGAATCGCGCATGCGGCAGATCGCGACCGGCTTCGAGTCGGAACTGCGGCTGGTGCACGACTCGCTGATTCCCACGCAGGCGCTGATCGACGACATCCGTGCCTTCGAGGACCTGCGCTGCGGCACCCGCCTGCGCATCGGCTGCGAGGCGCTGACCGGCAGCTGGGAAGCGCTGCGCGAAGGGCGTGCCGACATCGTCATCGCGGCGGGCGAAGGTCCGGCCGGCGGCGGGTATCAGGCCGTGACGGTCGGCAGCCTCGAGTTCGCCTTCTGCGTGGCGCCGCTGCATCCGCTGGCGCAACTGAAGCGCCCGCTGCAGCGCGGCGACCTGCTGGGCCACAACGCGATCGTGGTGGGCGACAGCGCGCGCACGCTGTCGGACCGCACGGTCGGCCTGCTCGCTGGGCAGCAGCGCATCACGGTGCCGTCGATGGCCGCGAAGATCGCCTGCCAGGTCGGCGGCCTCGGCCATGGCTACCTGCCGCGCGCCTGCATCGAGCTCGAACTCGCGCGCGGCACGCTGGTCGAGCTGGCCACCGAGGAGCCGCGCCTGCCGGAGCCTTTCTGGCTGGCATGGAAGACCGGCTCGGCAGGTCAGGCACTCAAGTGGTGGCAGCAGCAGCTGAGCCGGCCGTTGATTCCGGCATTGCTGCCACGGTCGATCTGGATGCCTTGAACGGTAGCGCTCGGCGAGCGGACAGCCGGCGTCGAAGCCTTGCCGTTTCCCTGAGTCCCGCACGAATTCGGGAATCGCGACATCCGTTCGCGCACATGGCTGCTGGCGCGCGAGGCAACTCCTAATCTTCGTTTCGTGGTCTCCATGCCGGGAGATGGCGAAAGGTATGCATGGTCATGGTCAACGGGCGCGCCGAGCGGACACCACCAGTGGTTGACGCGCAGCCGATATCACCGCAGTCCGGCCCTCGGATACCGCCGCAGCCGCCGGTGTCCAATGTCCGACCCGAGGAGTCCCAGGGTGTTCTCGGATGGGTCAAAGGAAAACTGCGGCCCACCGTGACGTCGGCCAACACCCTCATCTTTGGCGGTGCGTCGCAACGCGCAGAGGTTGCGAAAGGGAAGCCGGCGCTCGATCCCGACTCGCTGCGGCTTCCCGATGAGGAGGCGAAAGTCAGTCGGCGTGCGCTGCGACGAGAGGCGCGCGCCGCAGCCGCAACGGGCGGTGCGAAGCCGACATCCCCGGCGGCGGACCGGACCGGGGAATCCCACGAGACTGCGCTTGCGAGATTCCACGAACTCTTCGCCGGCGCCCATACGCCGGCAGAGCGTGCGGCCGGAGCCGCACTCTGGCATGCACTCGTCGATGTCTTCGGCACCAATGACTCGTTGCCATTCGAGCGGCCGATGTTGATGGCGGAGATCCTGTCGCGCTTCAGTCGCCGCAATCCCGTTCAGGCGGCCTCGATACTCGCCGAGCTGCAAGCCGGACACGCGTCCGGGGTGGCTTTCGAGGTGGAACGGACGCTGGCCAGATGCCTCGGTCCGGGCATCTCCTGCCTGTGGCAACTGCAATCTTCGCAACTGCGCGGCGCGGTGCATACGGATCCCACACTGGAAGCCGTGCGCAAGGATGCCTTCCGTCAACGGATGCTGGCGGCCGACATGCTCTGCAATGCGCTGCCGCCGCACTTGAGGCCTTCTACGCTGGGCGATTGCATGGCCGTCGCCCGCGAGATCGCCGCTGCCAGGCAGGAGGCGCCGGAAGATCGGCTGGGTGCATCCATTCCCGCGGCGATCCTGAGGAGCGATCCGATCGTGCCCGATGCACTGCTCGCTGCGAATGCCTTGTTGAACGACGCGGAAACGGCATTGGCGCCCGCCCAACGGCAGGCCTATTTCGCCTTCCGCAACGGCATCGTCACTGAGCATCAGCTTCAGGCGACTTCGGAGCGTCTCTACAAGCTCAACACCTACATGGAACGGGCGACCGAGCGAGGGCTGGACCGTGTCGGCGGGAGCATCAAGCGCGGCTTCGGCATGGACAAGTCGCCGTTCAACCCCTTGATGAAGCTGGGCACAGCGGGCTCCAAGACCAGGCATCCGGAAGACGACCTGGCACTGCGAACCTTGGCAATGGACGCAGTCATCGATCAATTGAATGCGCAACTCGGTGCGCTCCCCGCCCATCGGCGCCCGGACGATACGACCATCCGTAAATCGATCGCCGCCGCAACTGTGCGCCATTGGAAGATGGCGATCGTGCGTGAGGGCTGGAAAGGACCGCTGCACGTTCATCGCGAGATGCGAAAGCGGATTGCCCACGATGTGGCGGTCCAATTGAACGTGCCCGCGTCGGTGGTGATGGAGCGACCTGAACTCAAGCGCTTGCGTGAACTCGATGTGGATCTGCTCGACCACCTCGTCCGTCAGGAAGGTATCGATGCGAATGCGTCGACGGGCCCGGGCGGGAAGACGCTGGCAACGGCAATGGTCGACTTCCATGGGCTGCGCAACCGGGGCGACACGACGGTTCGGCATCCCACGGTGGCGCAAGTTCGCAGCACGTTTCGGCAGGCCATCAACGACACGCGGGCGACCTACAACGTTCGCTTCACGACGATGTCCAATACCGGCGTCGATGCGTCGGTGCCGGGCATCGCGGTGGGGGCGCTGAACGCGCTCGGCCTGCCAGGGGTGGGCATCGGCCCTTCGGTCAGTCTGGCCGGTACCAAGACCGTGCAGATCGGTGGTGGGTCCAACGTGCATGGCGGGGAGATATTCGTCGGCGCCGGCCCGGGCATCGGCGCCAGTGCGGCGCTCAGCGCGTCCCTGGGCTACAAGCTGGCCGACTATGCGAACGCCGGCTTGTCGGCGGGACTGGGGGTCCAGGGCGACGCCACGCATTGGAATGCGGCGGTGGTGCGCACGCGCATGGACACCATCGGGTCGACCGATCCGAATGCATGGCGTGAAAAGCTGCTGCACGTCTACGACGTCATGACCGTGGGTGCCGACGGAAATGCGCCGCCGGATGCGCGGTCGATGTGGAACGCCATGGCCGCCAGTTTCTACAAGGATCCGAACGTCAGCGTCGGAGACCATGACCTTGGTCAGAAGGGGTTGGGTGCTTCCGGCCAGCTCGGCGCCATGGCGCGCGTGGGCGACGGCGGCGGCCTCATGGCGGGGCCGGGCGCGTCCTTGGGGTTCGGCAAGAACATCCAGAGCGAGACGCGCCGCCATGACGAGTCCGGTGCGCGCAAGGTGCAGCTGAACGTGAACAGCGCCGGGCACAGCCTGTCCGCGTCCGCCGGCCTGACTGGCGTCGCTCCCGGCGTCAAGGCCGGGCAACTGGGCCGAAACGCGGGCGACTTCGGAAAGGTGCAGGGGATCAGCCTTCCGTCGGCCAACCTGGGTACCGTCAACGCGTCGGTCTTGCGTGGCGGCAACGGCGTGACGTTCAGGATGGTCACCGACGCTGGATGCGTCGATGCCGACTACTCGGTCAAGGACACGGAGTTCGCCAAGGCGAAAGACTTTGCCCGGCACATCAATGCGGGCAGGGCCGAATGGGTGGCCGCGCTGGGCGGCGGGCCGGAGGCGCAGCGCCGTCTGGACGAGTTTCTGACCCAGCTCCTGCGCGACGACAAGCGTGGCAACGTGACCTACGGCGAGCGGCGCCGGCTCACCACCGAGGCCGCGAAGTCGATCGACTACTACCGCGCGCTGAAGGCGACATTCACGCCGCCCGACCGCCCGCCGACGGACCGCGAGGCCGCGCAGATCAGACGGCTCGAGGGCGAGGTCACCCGGGTGCTGAACCTTCCAGCCAATTGGGATCCGCGGTCGTTGTGGGCGCTGGACCTGAACCAGGAATCCCGGACCAAGGGTCCGAGGCTGGTGCTGGCCATCCAGCACACCGAACGTGTCGAGGCTTCGAGGCAGCGCGCGGCGCTGATCGCTCAGGAGGCGCCGGCCAGGAATGTCGTTCACACATATCTCTAACCAGGAAGGAAACCATGTCCATCAGCCCGATCCCGAAGGCGAAGTCCGACGCCTCGTCCGTCGAAGTCAATCCACCGAAGCAGGATGAGAAACCGAAGAGCAGCGAGAAGCGAAGTGTTCAGGGGAACGCGCACTTCCAGCAACTGACCCAGGCCGGCGGAACCGCCACCGGCAGTCCTGGTGGACCGGGCGGATACGCCTCGGCGAGCCAACCGATATTCGGCGCGCCCGTGGGGAAGATCACCCAGACAGGCATGAATCCGACGGTCGACGAAGTGCCGGCACTGCGAGGCGAGAAAAAGCCGGATGTCGAACGGAGAGTGGAGACCAACGAAATCGCGACGCAGACACAGGGCGGGACCGACATACACAACCATATGGCGAGCGGCTACGCGGCGCAACAAGTCTACAAGCCGACGCTGACCTTGGCGGGAAACCTGCGAGAGCAGGCAAAATTTCTGGATGATGCCGGCATCGGTCCTTTCGTACTGATGGGTATTCCGACGAAGGTGATTGGTGGCAAGAGGCGTGAGGATGAGGATAAACATCGGCCCGATCCCATGATGATCCTGTGCTGCGGCAACACGGGGTTGCCTCTTGGCAAGACGTACTACGTGCCCGACGATCTTCGAGATGGGCTCAGACCCATGACATTGGCGGACTACGACGAACTGGGAAAGACCGCGCAGTATCCGGACACAGGCGTCGATTGGGAATTGGGCTTTGCAATGCTCGAGCTTCGGCAAACGGATCCGGAGCTCGCTGCGAGGATCTGGCCTTCCATCACGGGGTTGGTCTTGAGCGATGAAAATTCAATCTTTCAGTTCATCAAACTGAAGAAGGCATTTCCAGGAATGTTCTATATCGCCGGAGAGTTAACGGGGATGAAGGAAATCGTCGAATTGCAGAACGCGATACTGCAGGCGATGCTTGACGAGCTTTTCTCAGGTCCGCCGATCGATTCGCTGACAGGAGACGAACTGGCCGCGCGCGTGAAGAAGTTCGAAGAATCTGCGATCGTCAAGATCTTCAAATATATGGGCAGGGCCGGGGTACCCACCGTCTTTCATTGCGATTCGAGCAACGTCCGGAACTGCCTTCTCAACAACTCGCCGGGGGGAGGCGAATATTTCAGTGCGATCGAGCTCATCTTCGAACTCTGCCCCGAAACGATGTTCATTTGGGCGCATTTGGGAGGGCTGGGGAAATTCTCCATCTTTGGTCCCGATCATGAAGACAAGCTTCGCGGCATGCTCGAGAGACGCAAGAATTTTGGCCTCGACACATCATGGACTGTCGCCGCCCGCCAATATTCGCCGAATCCTCTGATTCCCAAGCCGGGCGATCCGGGCGCCGAGTCGTACGACATGCAAGAAGACATAGCCAATCGTGAAGTTCACATCAACAAGATGGCGGCCTTGATGATGGACTATCCAGATAGATTCTATGTAGGTAGCGATACGCTCGGATCACGCTCCAGGGATTCGATTCTCGAGACGTATGCAATCTTGCGGAACTGGGGGAACGATCCAGTGGAGAAGACTGAAGAAGAAGGTGGGCGAAGCGGAAAAAGGGCCGGACTTTTCGATCGCCTTTCGTCTGATGTTCTCGACATGATCGAGTACAAGAATTTCGAAGCACTCATGAAAAAGGCCAAGGCGGACGGGGACTATTACGAGCGCCATGTGATGGACAAGGACCTGGAGGCATTCCAGGCGCATATCGACAGTCATCCAAAGCGCCGGGTGCCCAACAATTGGCCAGCAATGCCTGGCAACGCAAGCAGCGGTGCCAATGCCGCGACGACCGCAGTGGCGACGACCACGACCAAGCACGTCGATGAATCGACGCCGATGCCTGCAACGACCGGAAGTCGTTTGAAGCGAAGTGCACCCGGCGACCAAGAATCCACCCAGGCTGCGATCGAGGGCGGCGAGGACATGGCAAAGAAGAGACGGGTCAGCGCCTCTTGAGTCCCAAGCCGGCACGCAGGCCGGCTGTATCCCTGTTGAAAAGCCGCTTCGCATGACCTGCCAGGCGGCTTTTCTTTGGCGATGAGGAGATGGAAGTGGGAGGTGTCCGAGATCCCGGTCCCTTGGAACGGACCCGGAGATCGAGATTGCATGCGGGGAAATAAGACCTCTCCCGCTTCTGTTGCCAGGCGCCTTGCGGCTGCGGGTGAGGAGGTTGGGCCCCGATGGTGGATTTAGGCCACCATCGTAAGGAACGGCTCGTTGGCAGTTACTTTGTTTGCCTCATGTTTGACGTCATGTTGGCATTTGACGCGCAGTAACCTCGGCCAGCTGACGGAATCGATAACCTTTTCAGCCCCACCAACAGGGCCCTGCTTTTCCAAGGCCCTGTTGGTGGAGCTGGCCGGAATCGAACCGGCGTCTTCCATCCATTCACTTCGGCTTTTCAAGAGCCTTGACGACGAACGCCTGCTTTCGCAGAACAATCAAGGCTCTCCTACCACGATGGCTGAATCGTAGGTGTCGATGCATTGCGCCTCAGCCTGCAATGCGAAGAAAGTCCCGCCCTGCCGAAGCTCCGATGATTCATTCGTGGATTGCAAGTCGGTTACTTCAATGACGTCCATTGCTTCGGAGCCGAGAACGCGTCTTCGCCTATCCGGCGCAATGCACCGAGCGGCTGCCTAGAGTGGGGGCATGGACATCACCATGCATTCGACCTTGGCACTCTCGCCGCTGCTGGAGTCATTGGACTCCGTTCAGTTGCGCTGGCTGAAGATCGTCCGCGGTTGGTGCACCTTGGCACATGTGGCTGGCGGATTGGACTTGCGCGTCGATACGCCCATCGCCCGGCCCCTGAACTTTGTATTGCATGGCAGGCAAGGCGCACTGGCCATTGCACTCGATGCGGCGCAATGGCCGGCCATCTCTCCATTGCAGTCACTCTCCGATGCCGTTCGGCGCTATGCCGCTTCGGGTCTGCTGCTCGCGGGCATGCTGGCCGACCTGCGGGCGACGGGCTGGATGCCAGACCGCGTCGAAGGCCCGCTGGATATCCGGCCAGATGAAGCGGGAAACCCGCTCCGGGCTTGCAGGCAGGTGTCGATTCGCTTGGGGGAATTCAACGTCGATCTGCTTCCCACGCAGGCGTCGGAGCCGCTCGCACGCACATTGGAAATTGCACAGGCATCGCGCCTGCCCGTTGCGTCGGAGCGCCTGATGCGCTGGCCGCTGCGAACCTGTGTCGTCCTTGGTGCCCGCCGGTTGCCGGCGGCGCGCCTGGCCGCACTTCGGCCAGGTGATGCGGTGTTTGGCGGGTTGAACGGCCATCTGCACCTGCGCATCGCCTCGGCCGGAGGCCGCGCATGGGCGGCAAGTGCACGCATCGAAAACCAGGAAAAGATCATGATCACCGAGCCCTTCGGCGAAGAGGCCGATTACACGTTCGAAGCGGCGGGCGCGCAGGCGATGGATGACCATCGGGAGCATGCCCGCACCCAATCCGCGCTGGAAGGACATGACAGCCTGCATGCGCTGTCTTCGCTGTCGAGGCTTCCGATGGACATCCGCTACGAGATCGACGGGCCGGATCTCACGGTTGCACAAGCCGCGGAACTGATGGCCGGCGATGTACTGACCTTGCCTGTTCCGACCGACGGTGCCGTCGTGCATCTGCGCTGCCAGGGCCGGACCATCGCACAGGGAGAGCTCGTGAACATCGGCGGGCAGCTCGGCGTGCGAATCACCGAAGCCGGGGAGAGCACATGGTCGGCTTGAACGACGTCGTCGGGACGATGCTTCTCATCAGCGCGCTCGGACTCGCTCCGATCGCGCTGATGACGCTCACTTCCTTCACGAAGATCGTCGTCGTGCTCACGCTGGTCCGCAATGCACTGGGCGTGCAACAAGTGCCTTCCACCATGGTCATCAACGGACTCGCGCTGGTGCTCACGATCTACATCCTCGCACCACTGGGCGTTGTCGTGTCGGACGCGGTGAACGCACGCCGGGCCGATAATTTCACCGACCGAATGACCGCTGCCATCGATGCAGGCCGCGAACCATTCCGCAGCTTCCTGGCAAAACACGCACATCAGCGCGAGCGCAAGTTCTTCATGCAGTCCGCCGCGACGCTATGGCCGAAGGAACAAGCCGAGAAGCTCAAGAGCGACGATCTTCTCGTGTTGGCGCCAGCCTTCGTCGTGAGCGAGCTCACCGAAGCATTCCGCATCGGCTTCCTGCTGTATCTGGCCTTCGTGATCGTCGACCTGATCGTCGCCAACGTCTTGGTCGCGCTGGGCCTGCAACAGGCGTCGCCCACCAACATCGCGATCCCGTTCAAGCTGCTGCTGTTCGTGGTCCTGGACGGCTGGTCGATCCTTCTCAACGGCCTCGTGGCCACCTACAAGTGAGGTAGTCGAATGAACGCCGACGATCTCGTCCGCTTCACGTCCCAGGCACTCCTGGTGTGCCTGCTGGTGTCGCTGCCGACGGTAGCTGCGTCGGCGCTCATCGGCCTGGTGGTGGCCTTCATCCAGTCGGTCATGTCGCTGCAGGACCAGAGCATCGCGTACGGTATCAAACTGCTCGGCGTGTCCGTGGTGCTGGTGTTGACGGCCGGCTGGGCCGGCACCCAGGTGCTGACGTTTGCACAGGCGCTGGTTGCGGCCGCGTTCTTCGCATGAACATCTCGGCGCCCACCACCAGCACGGCTCCGAGCCCGGCGGTACATCAGTCGCCCGTCGGAGGCGCGCCCGCGGGCAGGTCGGCGGCGCCTGTCGGCGACAACAACAGCCCCTACCGAGCACCTCCTCCCCCTTCGTCGGACGGCGGCGGCAAGCGATTGACCAGCAGCGGTGCGGGGCATCACGCCCTTCTGGAGCGTCACACGGAGAAGACTTCAGCCTCTGAAAAGGAGGAAGGGAGTCAGTTCGATTTCGCCGCACCTGGTGCCGTCGCCGTGCGGCAGATGGGCGAGCAGGGCAACTCCGACGATTCGGGGCGCGGAGGGAGCGACAAGCAAGCTGCAGCCGCGCTCGCGTCTTCGGCGAGCCGGCAAGCACAGGCCGAGTTCCTGGAGGCATGCAGGAGCAGAGGCGCCGATCCCTATGAGATATCCCTCAAGGGAATTCGATGCGTGCTGCACTTCGTGGCGGACGTGGATGCGGGTCTCGTGCCCCGCGGCGAATTCTCGGGAACCGTGTCGCAGATCAAGCGAACGCTCACCGGGATCGGGGTCGAATTGCCCACCAGCCTGATGGAGATGGCATCGTTGGTCAAGGCCGCGGGTGGAGGGATGGGGCGGTCCATCGGAGGTGCGTCGACAGGTACCTCGATGCTGGTCATCCCGGCCTTGCTGACACCGGATGCCAATGAGCTGTCCGTCGCCGTGAAGATGCGCCCCGTCGAGCCGGCGGACTACGGGCGGCTCTTCAGTGCCGGGCAGAACGCGAGGGTCAGCGCATGAAGCTTCTGCGCGTACTTACCGGCTCGCACGCTGGCGCTCGACTCGCGCTCGCCGACGGCGATTGGTGCATCGCTGCACCGGTTGCCGATGCGCCTGCGCAAGTCGCTTCCGCCATCACGCTGGAGGACTGGCAAGGTACACCCGTACTGCTGCGTCTGGCCGCCGGGGCCGTGCACGTACAGGACTCGTCAGGCCAGTGGGTCATGTGGCCCGATCTCACCGCGCAGCGCTTCGGTGACGTCGTGCTGTGCGTTGGCGGCGACGATGTCGAATGGCCGGCGGACATGTTGCTGCTCGCGCCGCTGGTCCGGTATGCCGAGCCCGTGCCGCAGATGGTTCCTGCATCGGCGTCGCCGTCTTCGATGCGCACGATTGTGGGCCGTCGCGGCTGGCGTTGGCGCGGTGCGGCCGTGGCGCTGGCTTCAGCCGGCACCCTTGCGCTGGTCATTGCCAGTCCGTCGCAGATACCGCACGACGCGCCGTCGGAACGACTGCCCATCGCTACGTCCGCGGGCATTCTGGCGTCGCACACGGCGGACCGCGTGCGGATGGCTCTGGCCGCGGCACATGTCACCGGCCTGGACGTGGCGATCGACGGCTTCCAGGTCAAAGTCACCGGCATGCTCGACAGCCCGCAGGACGACGCACGTGCGCGGATTGCGCTGCTGCCCTTCAGGAACGCGGTGGCCTCCGACTGGCAGCTGATGCCCGAGCTGCTCGACACACTCCGCAGCGCGCTGCACGGGCAAGGTGTGGTCGTGCGCTATGCGGGAGATGGCCATTACGTCGTCGAAGGCACGACGACGCGTCCAGCCCTCGTTCGCGACATGGCCGCGCGGCTGGCGCAGGACCTGGCACCGGGCGTTCGATCGGTACAGGTCGACGTGACGCCGCCCGCGACGCGGTCGCGCCCTGCAACCCGCCTGGAAGCTGGTGAAACGCGGTACGCGATCCAGCCGGACGGCACGAAGACTTTCGGCCCATGAGCCGCGAAGGACAAGTCCATGTATGAACGACTCACCGTACAGATGGCGGAGAGCATCGCGACATTTTCACGATCCCATGAGGCGATGCCGGACACGTTGTTCGTCGATACGACCGGCGCAATGGTTGCGCTGGAGACATGTCTTGCCGAGACCGTGAAAGAGATCGGGCTCACGAGCCTCAGTTCTCGAAAGGCGGATCTTCATTGCATCTACGTTGGCATCTCCCAATTGCTCCAACTACTGGAGCGCGAAGTCCAAGTTTCTTAGCAATCCATCGATCTGTGTTGAAGGCAACACGACTGGCCTCGCAGTACGAGGAATCAAGATGAGGAGTCAGGCATGACAACAGTAGACAACTCGGCTGCAACCAATGCAGCCATCATGGCGCAGGCCACGAAGAACACCCAGGACGGAATGATCGTGCAGTCGCACATGGCAGAGCAAACCATGCAGAGTACCGCATACCAGACAGCCATCCAGAACAAGGTAGAGACCTTCAAAGCAGGATGCAAAGCCTCGACCATGGGGCCGGACGAGGTCGAGAAAATTACCAACAAGATGGCGCAATGAGTCTTTGAGTGGCAACCGATGGGCGGGCAATGGAAACGGATGACTTGCGCGATCTCCTCACGGATTTCTGCCGGACCGTCGGCCTGCCGGATGCACTCTCTGTCGTGGCGCGGCGGATGGTCTACGTCAAAGGCATGGATGTGACATTCGAAACGCTTGAAGGCGACACGGGCCATTTCCAGATGTACTTCAGGTTCGGCGCCATCATGGCCGGGCGCGTGCTGCGCGTGCTCCGGCTCATGCTGGAGGCCAACCTCCTTGTCTATGCCAAGGACAACGGTCGCTTCGCCCTGGATCCGGACACGGGTGAATCGGTGCTCATGCTGCGGGCTGCATTCGGGCCGCAGACCACGGGTCAATGGCTTGCCGATACGTTGGCCCACTACGGCGAGCACGGGATGTATTGGCGAAACAACATCCTCGACTGTCCTGATGAACAGTTCAATGGCGTCGCATCACGCGAATACCAATGGATCAGAGTATGAAAGATCCTGCGCATCCAACCGCAATTGAGTCGACCGATCCGACGAATCCAGAAAAACTTCTGGCGCTCTCGCTCGGATCGATGGTTTCCTATGCCCTCTGGAAAAGACGCTTCGAGGAAGCGGAGATGTTATGTGCCGCGGCACGGCGACTCTGGCCCGACTGGGACTTTCTCCAGTCGCTGGAGCCCTTCGTCCTCATCGCGGCCGGTCGGCATTTCGATGCACTGTGTTCAGTTGCCGGTCGCAGTGACACCGTGAGTGTCGCGGTACGCGCGCATTGCATGTACTGGTCGGGCGAACTGTCGTGGGAGCAGGCTGCCAGGGAAGTCTTGCTGCGCAACGACTCCGCACGCGCGAGTGAGTTCGTACGCTCGTTGTTTTCCATGGCCGACCGTCCGGTCCCCGAGATGGATGCGATCGATGATGCTTCCAGGCAGCGCGATGAGATGCTGCCTCTGCTCACGCTTTCAAGGATGCGCGCATGACTGCGCAGACGCAGATCGCGGTCGAACTCACGGACAGTTCGGCGTCATCGCCAGCCCCTGCTCCGCCTGCTGCCAGGGTGTCGGACTTCGAGGCCGCCTGGGATGACGCCGCCCTGGATTTTGCGGACGACGTCTTGCCCGCACCGGTCGCTGCGGGAGAGCCATCGGTGCTTTCAGGAATGGCTCAACGCTCTTCCGAAATATTCGCGCATGCGGTCTCGTCCCTGGATTTCAATGCCATACACGGCATGTCTGCCGTGCAGGCCATCGCGTATATGACGCAGCATCAGATCGATCTCAGTTATGCCAAGACGCTGATGGATCTGAGCTGGGGTGCGTTGAAAAGCGCCAGGCAGTCCGTTGACACGGTGATGAACAGCAAATGATCTCGACATCCATTCCTTCGCGACTCATCCGCGCATTGCGGCTGTTGGCATCGGTTGCCATCGCTGCCGCACTGGCCGGATGCGACACCCAGCTTCTCGCCAGCCTCACCGAACGCGACAGCAACGAAGTACTCGCCGTGCTGCTGCGTGCCGGCGTGCAGGCCAGCAAGGAAACGCCTGACGCCGGCAAGACCTGGACCATCCAGGTGCCGCAGGACAGCGTGGTGCAGTCGCTCGAGCTGCTTCGTGCCAATGGCCTGCCGCGCCTTCGCTATGCCAATCTGGGGGAGATGTTCAAGAAGGACGGCCTGGTGTCCACGCCGGTGGAGGAGCGGGTGCGCTTCGTCTACGGCGTATCGCAGGAGCTGTCGGAAACGCTGCAGCGCATGGATGGCGTGGTCGCGGCGCGGGTGCATATCGTGATGCCGCAGTCCGACCCGCTCGCCACCGTGCCCAAGCCGGCCAGCGCGTCGGTGTTCATCAAGCACCGGCCGGGGATGTCGCCCGCCGCTTACACCGCGCCGGTGAAGAATCTCGTGGCGCACAGCGTCGAAGGCCTGTCGTACGACGCCGTCAGCGTGGTTTTCGTCGAGGCGGAGCCACCGCCGCTGCCGCCGCCCCCGGCGCCGCCGGCCTGGCGCCTGCCGCTCCTGTGGGCCGCCATCGTGGCGGCGCTGGCGGGCCTGGGCGCCTGGCTGGGTTGGCGACAATCGGCCGGACTGCGCAACAGCCGCCTGGGCCGCTGGCTCATGGCCGCGCGCAAGCCGTCGGGGGAGGCCGCAGATGCGCCGGCCGGCGGTGCGACCGACGCCGATACCGACGCGGCGCGAAACGGCGTTTCGCCATGATCCGGATCACCGCCGGTCCATCGCTCTGGGCCGAGTTGCTGGCGGCCTGGGGTGCGCGGCTTCGTGCGTTGCCGGAGACCGTTCACCCGGGCTGGCTGGCACCGCTGGGCTCGCTGCCGCATGCCGGGCGCTGGCAGGACTGGGCCGCATTCCTCGGGCTCGGCCCGGTCACGTTGGCGGAGCTGGGCGATGCGGTGCTGCGGCTCGCGCTGTTGCCACCGGCGCAGGCACGGCGCGCGTTGCTGCTGCGCGGGCTGTGGGCACGCAGTGCGCAGGTGCGCCGTTGCATCGAACCGGTCACGCGCGCGGCACTGATCGCGGAAGTTGGGCACCCGGCCTGGCGGGCGTTGACGCTCGAGATGGATGGCGCCGCGTCGGAGCGGTCCGCAGACGCAGGAGCCGCCTTGCCGGACGCGGAAGCGCTGGCCTTGGAAGGCTGGCATGCATTTGCTGCCGCACCGCATTGGCCGCCCGAAGGCGCCCTGGCCCGCCTGTGGCGCCTGCAGTTGCCGCCGCAGTTGCCGCCGCAGTCGCCGCTCCAGATTTCGCCGCTGATGCCGGAGGTGCTCAACGTGCCCGAGGTGCCTGAGCAGCCGAAAGCGAGCGCGCCCGCCGCTGCCGGACGATCCGATTCCGAGGCGCAGCAATGGGTGCTGCGCCGCCTGACCGCCGACCTAAGGGAGCCGCCTTCATGGTGTACCTGCGCTGGACCGAACTGGGCGCTGAACTGGGCCTGAGCGCCGACGGCGTCGTCGCTCGCGAAGAGCTCGCGCGCCTGGTCTCGATCGACCAGGCGGCCGTAGACCTCCTGGCTGCGGCGCGGGCCCGCCAAGACGCGGCGCACGAGGAGGCCGAGCGTGTCCTCGCCGATGCGCACGCCGAGGCGGAGCGCCTGGTGGCCGCCGGCGAGACCCAGCGGCGCGCGTCCGCGAAGCTGGGCTACTGGCAGGGTCACCGGCAAGCCGTGGCCGATTGGCACGACCAGTCGTTCGACGCGCAACGCGACATGGCGTCGATGGTCGCCCGGCAGCGAGAACGGATGATCGATGTGGTGGTTGCCACCGTGCGCGGGCTCGTGCTGTCCCAGGCACCGCAGGACTTCTACGCCGCCGCCCTGACCTTGCTGGACAAGGAGGCCGAGGACGCCGGCCGCATGGTGTTCCACGTGCATCCGGACGACCAGGCGCACGCCGAAGCCGCCTTGCAGGCGCACCGTGCCCGATGGCCCGCAGGCGCGTCCGCACGCGTCGAGGTCGACCCGCAATCCACGCGCCGCAGCTGCCGGGTGGAGAGCGACATGGGCTACGTCGATGCGGGGCTCGACACGCAGCTGGCGGCCCTGGCGCGCTGCCTGCGGGAGGACCGGACCTTCTTCGACCCCGACGCTTCGGAGGCGCCATGCGCGACACCGCGATATTGAGCCGGGTCGAGCCGAGGGTGCTCCACTTCCAGGCTGGCAAGGTCACGGAAGTGGTTGGCACGCTGGTGCGCGCGAGCGGGCTGGAGGCGCTCTGCGGCGAGCTGTGCGAGCTGCGCGCCCGCGACGGCACGCTGTTGCAGTACGCCGAGGTCGTGGGCTTCTCGCGCGACCAGGCGGTGCTGGTGCCGCTGTCCGGCACGGCAGGCCTCTCGCGCGCCACCCTGGTCGTGGGCACGGGCAGGCCGTTGCAGGTACGCGTGGGACCGGGCCTGCTGGGCCGTGTGGTCAACGTCTTGGGCGAGCCGGTGGACGGAAAGGGGCCGGTGGACTTCGAGGAAACCATCGACATCATGCGCATGCCGCCCGAGCCGATGGACCGGCCGCTGATCGATGTGCCGCTGCCGACCGGCGTGCGCTGCGTGGATGCGCTCATGACATTGGGCGAGGGCCAGCGCATGGGCGTGTTCGCGCCGGCCGGCACGGGCAAAAGCACGCTGCTGTCGATGTTCGCGCGTGGCGCCAGCTGCGACGTCAACGTCATCACGCTGATCGGCGAACGTGGCCGCGAGGTGCGCGAGTTCATCGAGCGCGTGCTCGGGCCCGAAGGCATGGCCAAGAGCGTCGTCGTGTGCGCGACGTCCGACCGCTCCGCGGTGGAGCGTGCCAAGGCGGCCCATGTGGGCACCGCCATCGCGGAGTACTTTCGCGACCGCGGCAACCGTGTGTTGCTCATGATGGATTCGCTCACCCGCTTTGCCCGGGCGCAGCGCGAGATCGGCCTGGCCGCCGGAGAACCGCCGACCCGGCGCGGCTTTCCGCCGTCGGTGTTTGCAGAGTTGCCACGCCTGTTGGAACGTGCGGGCAAGTCGCCGCACGGCTCCATCACCGGGCTCTACACCATCCTGGCCGAAGACGAGACCAATGCCGACCCGATTGCCGAAGAGGTGCGAAGCATTCTGGACGGCCACCTGATCCTGTCGCGCACCGTGGCCGCCAGCAATCGCTATCCGGCCATCGATGTGCTCGGCAGCCTGTCGCGGGTGATGAACGACATCGTGGAAAAGGACCATATCGGCGACGCGGGCCGGCTGCGTCGGCTGATGTCACGCTACCAGGAGGTCGAGACGCTGCTGCGCATCGGCGAATACAAGCAGGGCTCCGACCCGCTGGCCGACGAGGCGATCGCCAAGAACGATGCGATCAACGCTTTCCTGGGGCAGGAAATCGGCACGGTGGAAGACTACGACGACACACTGGACGCGCTCGAGGCGCTGGTGCGATGAGCGCCAAGCCCAAGGTTCAGGCCCGGACCTATGGCGTGCTGGTGCATGCACGACAGGCTCGCGGCCGCAGGTTGCAGGCCGAGCTGCAGCGCCGCGTGCGGGCGCATCAGGACCAGGTTGCCGTCGCTCGGCAGGCCGCCGACGCCCAGGACCGGGCGATGGCGGCGTTCCGCACCGGCGTCGACAGGCTGCGTGCACGGTTGTCGTCGCGCGTCGCGATGCAGGTGGACGAGGCACTGCGCCTGCGGGCACGGCGCGACACGCTCGAAGAGGAACATCGCGACGCGGTACGCACGCGCGAATCCGCTGACCGCGATGTCGTGCAGCGCGCGGCGGAATGCGCCGAACAGCGTCGCTTGATCGCCGCCAACGACGAACAGGTGAAGTCGCTGCAAGGCCTGCGAGAGAAAGCGCTGGCGGCCCACGCGCAGGGCGTGGAGGACGCAGAGGAAGACGAGCGGGAGGAAGCCTATGCCGGCCGGCTGCTGATGGCGGCGCGCGCGGCGGCTGTCGCTGCGCAAGGGGAACTGGAGGTGGGGCCATGATGGGCCTGGACCTGCTCGGCCTGAGCATTGGCTGGCAGCAGTTTCTGGCGATGGTCGCGTTGTATGCGGTACGTCCGATGGTGATGCTGGGCATGTTCCCGGCAACCGATGAGCCGATCCTCACGGCCACGGCGCGTTTCCAGTTCGGGCTGGCCATCGCCGTATTCGCTGCGGCCGGAGCGCCCACCGAAGCCATGATGGCGGCCACTGCCCAGACGATGGCGTTGACGCTGGTGCGAGAGGCCGCTGTCGGCCTGGTGCTGGCCTTGGTGGCCGGCAAGGTGTTCTGGGTGGCGCAGAGCGTCGGGGCGCTGGTGGACAACCTGGCCGGCTACAACAACGTTCAGTTGCTCAATCCCTCCAGTCCGGAGCAGAGCACACCGCTGTCCGACATCCTGTTTCAACTCGCGGCTGCGGCATTTCTCGTGATGGGGGGACTCACCTTTCTGGCGGCTGCGCTTTTCGAGAGCTGGCGCTGGTGGCCGGTCTGGCAGCCATTGCCACAGTGGCCGGGCTGGATCGGCGGCGACGGCGCGGCGGCGGTCGGCGCCGGGCTGGATTCAATGATGCGGCTGATTGCATCGGCGGCCATGCCGCTGCTCTTCCTGCTTACCTTGATCGACATCGCCATGGCATTGGTGTCGCGGGCCGCGAAGGGTGTCGACACATCCTCCATGGCGACGCCCGTGAAGGCCGCCACGGCGATCTTTTCGCTGATCCTGTTCGCCGGGCTGTTCATGGACGAGATCAAGTCCGGCCTGCAACTCGGCGAACTCATGTCGATGTTGCGGCGGCTGGAGCTGCCGAGATGAGCGATTCGGTGCGTCGCGTGCCGCCGGTCGCACCGGCGCGTCCGGGCCAGGCCCCGGTGCCACTGCCTGCTACGCGTTCTGCACGTCCTGTGCCCAGGCCAGGGCCCGTGCCTGACTTCTCGGCACCGGCACAGATGGACTGGGATGCTGCGGAGTCGCATCAGGAACTCGAACCGCGGCACGTCGGCGCGGGGGCCCTGCTTGCCGTGCAGGACGGGGGCGCGGGCAGCGACCGGCAGGACGCCCGGGACGACCCGCACACCGGTGCGCCCGTGCCGATGGAAGCCGGTGGGCAAGGCCAGTCCGACGGTCAGCTGCCTCCTGCGCTGGCCAGGCTCGGCGGGCTCGTGGTGGCCTTCGCCGTTCATGCGTCTGCGCATGGCGGCTGGGCCGCGCATGTGCCGCTGTCGGCCGATCTGCTCGTGGCCACGACGTTGCATCTGAACTGCGAGCACGGCGTGCTGACGCTCCGCTTCGAGACCTCCGACTGGGGCAGCCGCGAGCTGCTCGCCCAGCATGCAAACAGCCTGGTCAAACGCCTTCGCGGCGCGCTGCCGACCCTGTCGAGCGTGCAGCTCGAAGCCTGAGATCCAACGAAAAAGAGTAGACGCCATGCGAGACATTCTGAAGTCCATTCCACGTGCCATGCTCCTGGCTGTCGCCGTGTGCCTGGCCTCGCAGGCGGCTGTCGCCGTGACGCCGGCGTGGTCTGGTCGGCGCTACCAGTACGCAGCTGAAGGCAAGCCGCTTCGCGAGGTTCTGCGCGACTTCGCGTCCAGCCAGGGCATGGCCGTCACGATCTCGAACGACCTCGAAGGCGTGGTGGCCGGCAAGTTCGATCTGGCGCCCGGTGGCTTCCTGGATCTGATGGCGCGTGCGTACGGTTTTCTCTGGTACTTCGACGGTGCGGTTCTGCACATCGTGTCTGCCAAGGACATCCAGACGCGGGTGCTCAAGCTATCGGCGGCCCGGACCAGCCAACTGCGTGAAGCCATCGGACGGCTGGGCCTGGATGCCGAGCGCTTCCCCTTGCAGTACGACGACGACACCAACACCGCGATCGTTCAGGGGCCGGTGCCATACGTGGCGTTGGTGGTGGAAATGGCTGCGCGTCTCGAGGCACGCAGCGCGAAGCAGGGCACGGCGCAGGTTCGCGTGTTTCCGTTGCGCAATGCATGGGCTGCCGACCGCCCCGGTGAGCAGCCGAACAGTCCGCCGGTGCGCGGCGTCGCGTCTTTGCTGCGGGATTTGCACGGACGTGCGGACCAGTCCCTCGCGTCCCAGTCCACCAGGAACACCGCTGCGAGCATGCGCTTCATGCAGCGCACCCTCGTGGGTGGCGAATCCCTGGACGCCCTGCCGGCAATGGGTTCAGGCGTGCCTCCGATCCGCAGCACGCCGGCCTGGGCAGGCGGCGGACGCGGGGACGAGGGCAAGGCCTCGCAGGCCGTGCAGCCCACGCCGACGCTGCGTGCAGACGAGTCCGAAGACGAAGCCGAGAAAGAACAGCTCCCGGTCTTTCAGGCCGACGCCGCGAGCAACTCCGTCGTCGTGCGTGACCTGCCCGAGCGCCTGGCGCAGTACGAGGTGCTGATCGCTGAACTGGACCGACGGGTGTCTCAACTCGAGGTAGAGGTGCAGATCATCGACGTTCAGGGCGACGCGCTCGATGAATTGGGCGTCGACTGGCGTCTCCATTCCAATCGCGTGGACGCACAGACCGGATCGGGACAGGGTACGCAGGCGGGCTTCAGCGGCGCGCTGCCAGGCGCGGCGGATGCGGCGCAGACAGCCGTGAAGGGTGGCCTGCTGACAGCCGTCCTCGGCAACTCCGGGCGTTATCTGCTCGCACGCATTGGCGCGTATGCCGGTCAAGGGCGTGCGCGGATCGTGGGGCGACCCAAGGTCGCAACGCTCAACCATCAGGAAGCGGTGATGAGCAGCCAGCAGACCCTGTACGTGAAGGTCGAGGCCTATCAGAGTGCGCAGCTCTTCGCGCTGCAGGCGGGCACGGTCCTGCGCGTGACACCTTCTGCATCCAACGAGGACGGCGTCTGGCGCATCCGCATGAACGTGAGTGTGCAGGACGGCACCCTGCAGGAGCAGTCGGTCGGCGGCATTCCGATCATTTCCAACAATCGCATCGACACGCAGGCGGTGGTCTCGGACGGCGAGAGCCTGCTGCTGGCTGGCTACACCATGGAGAAGGAAGAAGTGCGGCGCAGCGGCGTGCCCGGCCTTTCGTCATTGCCCGGCATCGGCCGGCTGTTTCGCTACGACACGAAGTCGACCCAGAGTGCGGTTCGGCTGTTTCTCGTGTCGCCGCGGATTCTTCCTTGACTGCTTCGCGCGGGTGCGCAGGGCTTCGGAAGGCGGTTCATGGCGCAAGGGCACGGCCATAAGCTGTCTTCACCCATTTCATTCCAGCCTTCGACCAGGAGCAGCGCATGACCACTCTCACTCAGACCACCACGACGACCACGATGATGTCGTCGCGCCTATGGGCGCCGTTGCCACAGCCGCAGCCGGCATCCAACAATTGGAAAGTCGACACATTGCCCAATGGGGATATCAGGGTCTCGTCCGACAACCTCATCGTGACGGCGAGCAAGGCCGACGGTGGTCGAGTCACATGGCAGACGCTCGATCGCGGGATCGTGACCGCCCAGGGCGAGAGCACCGGAGATCCGCACGAAACTGTCAGCAAGGCGGGCGAGTCGGGACCAGGTCAGCATTTCGATTCGTCGGGCGACATGGGGGTCACGATCCCGTTGCCGGAGCCGAACGGGACCACCATCGTCCTCAAGCGAGTCACTGCCGACAACGGCACGCCCATCCCGGGCCAGAAGGAACCGACCTTCAACGGCTCGGTAATGATCGGCAGTGAAAAGGACGGCATCGTCACCATCGACAACCTTCATGGCGACGGACCGCTGCGGATGGGTGAGAGCTATCCGAACAGTCCGGGCCTGACGACATCGATCCTCAATCTGCAATGGGCCAACCAGATGAAATTCGACCCTGTCAAAGGGCGGCTGGTCGATCCTCAGACAGGCCAGGAAATCACGCAGGCGAGCGTCGATCGCAACGACTTGATAAGGGGTGGCTACCCAGCGTTGCTGAGTGCGTTGAACAAGGGTGGTGCGTTCATGTACACCCCTCCGGACTCGCCGGTTTGGACGGACAGAAAAGCCTGGGACGAAATAGATGAATCGAAGCTGAGCTGGATTCGGGATTCGCAACGACAAACGCACATGCAGGAGGAGCGCGTGCAAGAGGAGCGCAGGCAGGATGCCGACGTGCGCGACGCCCGCCGTCAGGATGCGCGTCGACAGGACGCTCGCCGGATGGCCTCGATGGGCCCGCCCTACACGGTGAACCAGTTCGTTCCCGTCGATCGTCGCTCGAAGACCATTCCGATGCCCTGCACGTGCGATTGCCCCAATGCGGGAGTCGCTCCATTGGATTACGCGCTCAGCGAGATCGGCCAGCAGCGGTTCGCGAGAAGTTCGTACAGCCGGTTGACCGACGGCAGCACGACGAGCATGCGCTGTCTCCTGCCCACGTACAGCGGAGGCTGGCTCGACCTGCAGATGGGGGACGGCATCGTCTGCTAGCCCGCTGCAGCATCGACATGTCCGGCGAAAAGACGAAGCCACCCACCGCGCACCGCCTCCGCAAGGCGCGGGAAGACGGAGAAACTGCGGTCAGCCAGGATCTCACGGCCGCCGTGGCGCTGGTTCTGCCGTTGGTGGTCCTGTCGGCCGGTGCGGCGGGCATGGCCGACAGGTTGACGTTGATCGTGCGATTGGCGCTGGACTTCGCAACGATGCCGCCTGAAGCACTGACCAGCCGTATCTACGCGCTGGGCCTGCAGCTGGCGATAGCGACGGTGCCCTTCGCTCTGGCTGCCTCGCTGGCCGGCATCGTCGGCGTGGCGCTGCAGGGGAGCGTCACGATGTCGATGAAGAAGGTCCAGATGAAGTTCGAGAACGCGGACCCGATAGCCGGTGTCGGCCGATTGTTTTCCGCGCGCACCATGACCGATGGCGTCAAGACCGTGGTCAAGCTGGTGCTGATGGGAACGCTGCTGGCGTTCAGCATCCGCAGCATGTTGCCGTTGCTTGCCGGTGCCGCATCGCGGCCGCCCGAGATGGTGGCCTCACTGCTCTGGGACTTGTCGCTGAAGCTCATGTTCACCGCGGCCGTTTTCATCGGCGTGGCTGCGGCGATCGATTTCCGGTTGCAACGCTGGCTGTTCGTCCGCGACAAGCGCATGAGCGAGGAAGAGGTCAAACGCGAGGGAAAGGACCTGAACGGCAACCCGGAGATCAAGGGCAAGCAGAAGGAGCTCGCTCGCGAGGCGGCCAACGAGACGCCGGCAGGCATGGCCGGTCGGCCCGACGTGGTGCTCGCCAATCCGACCCATTACTCGGTCGCGCTGAGCTATGTGCATGGACAAGGTGTGCCGACTGTCGTCGCGAAAGGCGAGGACGAGAAGGCGCTGGCATTGCGCATCTGGGCAGAACATGCGCTGGTGCCGGTGATAGAGCAACCTGCATTGGCACGGCGGCTCTATCTGGTGGAGGTCGGGCATCCGGTGCCGCCGGAAACCTATCAGGCCGTGGCGATCGTCCTGCAATGGGTACGTGCCATCGGGGCTCGCACGCCCACTCGGCGCATGCCATGAGGTCGGATGACGCAATGCGCGATGCGTCCGGCGCGCTCGCCGAGAGGCCCGGCCTGTTCGATGCACGGGCGTGGCTGGTCTTCGACGCCGTGTCATCGGAGTTGTGGCGTGGCGGTTCGAGGCTGTGCATGTCGATTCCCTGGCAGGTCGCCGGGTTGCCTGTGCTCTTCGCACTGGCATTCGCAGCGGCGGCTTGCACGCACGCATGGGCCTCGCGCGGGGACTCGATGGGCACACGGCGCGGGTTGTCGCCTCTGCGCCCGCCGCGGCAGGGGATTGCCATCCTTGTCATGGTGAAGCACGGCATGTGGTGGTCCGGCTTCGCACACATTGTCGCGGTAGCTCGACTGTGGGCACATCAAGCAGCAGGCGCGCTGGCCCTGCCTGTGCGCTGGCAATCTGGAGCCGTGTGCTCGTGGCGAGCTCACCTGGTCTTGCGAATGTTCCTGAACACTTTTCGTTGGACCGGCGTGCGTGCAGGCGCAGTCGTGTCGGCACGCATGCCGATACTGGCCCGAGCTGCATATGCGCCAGCGGTGCCGCGAATGTTTGCACTATGGTCTGGTCGGGTCCGGCGTCGCAGCCTGCCGGCCTTCATGTGGCGGCTGCTGCGCACCGGCTCGGCGATGCCGCCGGTACGGGTCTTCGGGCAGATGCCTGGCGCATCGCAGCGTCCGCTGCCAGTCTTGCAAGGTCAAGGGGTGTTCGTGCTGCTCGGACCGGGCTTCGCCGCGAGGGTGCTGGCACCGAATGCCGATGGCACGTACCAGGTCACTGCTTTCGAACAGGGGCTGCGTGCTCTCGCCGTACGCGGCATGGCCGTGAAGGCAGGCGTTCCCATCGTGGAGCACGCTCGGTTGGCGACACGCATGGCGCACGTGTTTCCGCCAGCCCCCGTGCCGGCCGATTGCATGTTGCCCGTGCGCCTGATGGCCCAGTGGCTGTATCGCGTGGCTGCGCCGCCCGTGCAGGAGCTCGCATGAAGCTGGCCGCATTGCTCATGAGCCGCAGCGGCGAGTTCGCCGTTGCGGGCCTGCTGGTGGCCATCCTCAGCCTGATGATCCTGCCGTTGCCGCCGGTCGCCATCGACGCGCTGCTGTCGATGAACATCGGACTGTCGGTGTTGCTGCTGATGGTGGCGCTCTATGCGCCGTCACTTACTTCGCTGTCGACCTTTCCGTCGATGCTGCTCTTCACCACGTTGCTGCGCCTGTCGCTGAACATCGCCACGACCAAGGCCATCCTGCTGCATGCCGAGGCCGGCCACATCGTCGATGCGTTCGGCAATCTTGTGGTCGGCGGCAACCTGGTGGTCGGCCTGGTGGTCTTCCTGATCATTGCCGTGGTGCAGTTCATCGTGATCGCCAAGGGCTCGGAGCGCTCGTCCGAGGTCAGCGCACGCTTTGCGCTGGACGGTCTGCCGGGCCAGCAGATGAGCATCGATGCGGAGCAGCGTGCCGGCTCGATCACGTCCGACGAGGCCAAGCGCAAGCGCTCGCAGCTGGCGATGGAAAGCCAACTGCTCGGCGGGATGGATGGCGCGATGAAGTTCGTCAAGGGCGATGCGATTGCCGGCTTGCTGATCACCGTCGTGAACATCGTCGCCGGCATTGCGGTCGGCGTGGTCTATCACGGCATGACGATGGGCGATTCGGCCCAGCGCTTCGCGGTGCTGTCGGTCGGCGACGGCATGGTGTCGCAGATTCCGTCGCTGCTGATCTCCGTGTCGGCCGGTGTGCTGACCACGCGCGTGGCCGACAAGCAGCAGGCGCGCCAGGTGCCGCTGGGGCAGGAAATCATGCGGCAGCTGTTCAAGGACCGGCGCGCGCTGTACATGACGGCAGGCCTGCTGGCCGGCTTCTCGCTGATCCCGGGTTTTCCGATGTGGCTCTTCCTGGGTCTTGCGGCCTTGCTCGCTGCGGGTGGCAGGGCGCTGGGGAAGGCGCCGTCGAAGTCACTGGCCGAAGGCGGCGATGGCGCCGGCCTGGAGGCGATGCCGGCGTTGCGTGGCTTCGGCGCGAAGGGTGAAGGCCCGGTCATCGGGCTGAGCGCGCCGCCGTTCTCGCCACCGATCGGGCTGCGGCTGTCCCATGACCTGCATGCACGCATCTCGTCGCCCGCGCTGGACCAGGCGATGCTCAAGGCACGCGAATCACTCGAAGGCGAATTGGGCCTGCCGTTTCCCGGAATGGGTGTCTGGCGCGCGGCGGCGATTCCGTCCCAGGAATGCGAGATCCTGCTGCAGGAAGTCCCGGCGGGCCGCCTGTCGGTGCCCAAGGGGCGTGTCGCCATCGCTTGTGCGGGTGCGCCTGCGGAGGGCTGGGTGGCCATCGCCCAGCTGCCCGGCGTGTTCTGGACATCGCCGGAAGCTGCATCGCGCGCCGATGCGTCGCTGCTGACGCTGGAGACCGTCATCGCGCGCTACATCGCTGCATGCGTGACCGAGCAGGCGCATCTCTTCGTGGGCATCCAGGAGACGCAATGGATCATGGACAAGCTCAATGCCGAATACCTCGGCCTGACCACCGAAGTCCAGAAGGTGCTGCCGCTGCAGCGCATCGCCGACGTGCTGCGGCGCCTGCTGGAAGAGCAGGTGCCGATCCGCGGCATGCGCAACATCCTGGAGAGCCTGGTCTATTGGGGGCCGAAGGAGAAGGACGTGCTGATGCTCACCGAGTACGTGCGCGGCGACCTCGGCCGCCTGATCGCGTTCCGCGCGGCGGGCGGTGCGCCGCGCATCGATGCGCTGTTTCTCGACGTCGAGGTCGAGCAGCAGATACGCCAGGCCATCAAGCCCACGCCCACCGGCAACTTTCTCACTCTGCCGCAGGACGACATCACGCGCCTGGTCGAGCGCATCGCGCAGGGCGCCGGTCCGGTGCCCAACGGCAGCTTGGCGCTCGTCACGTCCATGGACATACGGCGCTACGTACGCAAGATGATCCAGCCACGCCTGCCCTGGCTGCAGGTGTATTCCTTTCAAGAGCTGGGCGCCTACCTGGAACTCGTGCCGATAGGTCAGGTGAGCCCATGATTCGATGGATTGCGACCCTGGTTTGCCTGCTCGCGCTTCCCGTTGCGCACGGCGGTGACCTATGGAAATGCGGAGATGTCTTCACCGATCAGCCAGTGGGCCGTGCGATGCGCTCATGCATGCCCGCCAACGCGGCTTCCGTGATCGCCGCTGCGCCGCGCACCACGCTCACCGCGCCCGCCACGCCGCAACGATCGAACAGCCGCATCGAGCCTGCAGTCCAGGGCGCGCGCGACCGCGAGGCTCGCGGCATCTTGCAGGCCGAGCTCGCAGACACGCTCGCACGGCGGGACGCGGTGCTCGCCGCCAGTAGCAGCACCCCGCCGGCGACATTGGCGGCCAGCCTTCACCGACTGGAAGCCGATATCGACGGCTTGCGGCGCGAGATCAATCGCCGACCTCAGGAGACACCATGAATCAAGACATCGACACCGCGCATCCGCACAAGATCAACATGCTGATGGCGCTCACGGGACTGGCGCTGTCGCGGGACGCCGACCAGTTTGCGCAACCCATGTTCGAGTTGGTCAGCCGCTTCCGGCCCAAGTCGCCGCGGGTCGATTCCTTCGAGGGCTGGTTCTGCATGCGCCGTGGCGACCTGCTGGGCGCGACGCGCCATCTCACAGCGGCCGTCGAAGCACTGGGATCCGAGTCCGGATCCGCGCGCACCTTGCTCGCGATGGTGCTGTGTGCGCAAGGCGATCCGTCATGGCTCGTTCAGGCGCAGATCGTCATCGACGAGGGCTGGGATCCGAATGGCGTTTTCCTGATGAAGTCGCTGCGCGGCGACACGGACGCGAAGCCGGCAGCGGCAAAGGCACAAGCCGAAGTCGTCGCGGACCATCCCGGCGTGCCGCCTGCGACCGACCGGGTGGATCCCCCGCTCGTCGCCTCTGCGCCAGCGGAGGCGGTGCCCTCCGTGAACGCGAACCGCGATCGCCGCATGGTGTTCCTGCGGGGCTGAATGCCAGGTGATGTGGGAGACATGAATGCTTCGCTGGAGTGAATGCCGCTGCGCGTCGGACCCGGAGTGCACGGCCGAGCCGACCTACGCTCAAGTCGACCTCATGTCCATCATGTCGCTGGGCAGGGTTCTTAAAGGAGAGATGAAATGATCGGATCGATCTTGAGCAAGGGTTTGGATGTCCTCAGCTCCCTGGCAACCGGGGGCGGAGTGAACGGGATGGTCGCCGAACTGTTCGGAAATGGGGCCGGCGCTCTGAAAAACCTTCTTGGCGCAAATTCTCCGCTTGCCGCTTCTCTGGGGCTCGCCAAGAACATGGCGAAGCTGAAGGAGAACGAGTTCCTCTTCGGGAAGGGGATGTGATCCATGACTGTCGGAGCAACAAGCACACCTTCCGCAGGATGGTCGCCGCCGATCTCCAATCAGGGCGATCCGAATCGGACCAAGGCGGATCAGGAACGGCAGGCGGCGGCGGATGCCCTGAAGGCGCTTGAGCAGCAAAGCGCGCGAAGGCGGGCTGCAGGTGCCGTCCCCGGTAGCGGAGGTGGATGCGGCAGTGGTGGATGCAGCGGTGGCGGCGGCATCGCAACGAATCCCGACCAGGATGCCATCGACCAGATGGTGCGCATGGGCTATTCCCCCGCTGCTGCCGCAAAAGCGATCCAGGACGCAAAAGCGGGCTCCGGCTGTGCGCAAAGCATGGGCTGTCCGTCCTGTGGCGGCGGTGCCTGCACCTGTGCGTCGATGAGCTGCATGCAGTAGTCCAGCCATCTGCAGAAGGGCGATGCAGCCATGCCTACCCGCGCTGCTGCATCGCCTCTTTCCAAGATCACACAGAAAGTCGATTCATGGCGAACGTACCCTATCCGCTACTGACCCTGGAGCTGTGCACTCTGGTTGCGCAACTTGCAAGCCCCGTGGGCAGTGGACAGCTGAGCGCCGAGGACCTTGCGCTCGCGCGACATGCGCTCTCGGAATCGGCCAACGAAGCCCGTGATGCCATTCGAACACTCCCCCGCGCCGCCGCGCAGGACGCTCTGTTGTTCGCGGACGCGCTTACCGCGGCTGTCGGTGCACTGGACCTGATTCACGCAGGCCGTTGACGAGGCCATCCGATGGACGAAGAAGAAAGTACGGAATTTGCCCTGTCCGGTACGGCATGGAGCACGCTCGAGCAGGCCGCACGCTGTCTGGGCCTGTCGCAAGCGGATGCCCGCGACGCGGCGAGTGCATCGATGCTGTCGATCGACGGACATCGCGTCATCTTGATGGAGACGCCTGCCGAAGTGCAGGTGCCCATGTGCAAGCTGATGCTGGTGAGTCGACTCGACATGCTGGACAACGAAGACGCGGCCACGATACGTCTTGTATTGCAGACAAACGTCCACGCAGGCATGTGTCTCGGCGCCAGCGCCGCCATGGACGGGGCCGGAAGGTTGTTGCTCACGATGGCGCTGAACGCCGAGTTCTACGACCCTCCTTCACTTGCCTCGACCTTGTTGCGCTTCGGCGCCATGGTCCGGCAGTTCGCTGAGCTGAAACCGCCTGCGCAGCACTGAAGGGACCGCCTCCACAGCGGGCGGCGGGCTCGCTGCATTTGCGTGTGCGGCTATGCCGTCGAATGCTGCCGCTCGGGTGCCGGTGAGGATGCGAGCGCACGGTCTCGACGCGCCTGTGCGACGGCCTGGAAATCCTGGCGCAGCAGGCTGAACGCCATCAAGTCGTGGTAGGTGTCATTCCACCGGCCAGCCTGGCGCATCAGGCCCTCGAACCGGAACGCCGACCTTCTCAGCACCCGCAGCGACGACTCATTTTCAGGGTGCACCCAGGCCGCGATCCGGTTGAATCCGATCGTGTCGAAGGCCCATTCAAGTACGGCAAACAGTGTTTCGGCCACATAGCCATTGCCTCGCTGGGATGGGCAGAGCTCGTAGCCCAGCAGACATTGGTGTGCGTGGAAGTCCCAAGCGCGCAGTCCGGTGATGCCGATGATCCCCGGCGTCGATTTCTTCTCGATGCCCCACTGCGTTTCGCCGCTGGCCGCTCTGGCATTCGAGAACCATGCCAGCATGTGCTCGACCTGTTCCTGGGATGTCGGGCAATCTGCGCCGCGCCAGCGCATGGCCTCCTTCTGCTGATAGATGGCCAGCAGTGCCGGTGCGTCGGCGGGAAGGAGTTCTCGCAACACCAGCCGTTGCGTTTCGATCCGTGGAAATTCAGGCATCCCCCATTGTTGAAAAACTGCTGTGGAGAGTGCGCCGTCAAACGAATCCCGGTTCGGACAGGCGAAGCGGGGCATCATCCCCGACCTGGCCCCCTGCTCGCCTACAGTCCCAGCGACTGCGAAGGCGACTGCGCGTAGTACTTTCGATAGGACGTTGCCAGCGTGGTCCGGTTGTTGACGCCGAAGCGTTGCGCGATGTCCATGATGAGTTCGCGGCCGTTGCCTTCGTGCTTCAAGGCATGGTGGATCTGCTGCATGCGCAACTGGCGCATGACTTCGGTCGGCGAGTCTCCGATGTGGCGTTTGAAGGTCTGTTGCAACGCGCGTTCGGTGACGCCGGCGGTGGCCGCGACGTCCTTGACGGAAAGCCCTGCATCACCGATGTGCGAGACCATCCAGTCGTAGGCTCTGCGGTAGCGTGCCGGCAGCCGGGCGCCGATGTCGTCGCTCACGGCAGGCTGTGAGATGCCCGGCAATTCGCCCAGCCGGCGTATCGTTACCTGGCGCTGCCTGACGCGTCGTACCGCACTGCTGGCGTAGCGCCGATAGAGGTCTGCGCCTTCCTCCTGGCGTCCTTGAAGCATCCGCAGTCGGGAGAGGCAATAGAGAAGCTCGCATTGAAGCGAATCGTTCGAAGCGATGTGCGCGTTGTCCTGCCGCTCGAATCGTTGAAGAAGCTCTTCGGCTTGAGGAAGCCGCTTGACGGCCAGGGAAACCATCGCAGACTCGAGATATTCGGCCTGCTGGACCGATGCAGCGAACTGGGAGTAAGTTGCGCTGTCCTCCGACGACGTGCACGCTGTACGTGCGCCGGCCATGGTGTCGAACAATCTCCGGAGCTGGACGCATCTCACGGACATCAGGTTGAAAGCCCATCCTTGCTCACATTCCATGGGCATGACGGGGACGGCTTCGAGCGTCGAAATTCCCCATGCGTCGTTGCATACCCAATAGACATGGTCGCTGAGTTCCTGAAGCCGATGAATGCGATCGCTCAGATTCAGGTCCTGCAACAGGACATCCGCGATGCAGTGCCAATCCGCGTCGTGGCGTGCGAGCGCGCGCGCCGCGAGGTCGTTCGCGTGGCGCTGTGCAGCTTGAGGAAATGCACCGTCGTGGCACAGCAATGCGCATCCTGCCAGGCGCTCCATGCCGTCATCCCATGGTCCGCCCGTTGCTGGCGAGCGCCAGAACGCCTGTGCCGCCGGTGTGACGGGAGCACCCGACAACGCCTTGCGCGCATCGGCACGCTCGGCGAGGAAGGTTGCGAACGACCCATGTGCCTGGCGCAGCGATCGACCATAAGCCGAATGCGCCTCGTCGAGATTGCCTGCCAGCAATGCCATGTCGGCACTGGCCTGGAGCCACAGGGCCGAGTGCACGGGGTCCTGCGTGTGTTCGGCCGCGTGCAAGGCCAGTTCGCGCGCCGAGACCGGGCGGCCGGCCTCGACCTGGCGCAGGAACAGTGTGGCATTGGGCAGCTCGCGCACCCATGCCGCGGTCATCGCCAGAAGGTACTGTCTGTGAATCATCGTTGTCTCCTGTTTTTCTGCTCATTCATGCACCGCGCGCAACTGGCGCATTGCCAACCCAGCGGTGCGCGCGCAGCTGCTGAATGGCTTCGCGCGGCGAGATGCCAAGCACGCTCTTGAATCGCATCTGCAGCGCTCGTTCGCTCACGCCGATGGATGCAGCCACTTCGTGGACGGAGAGGTCGACGCGGCCGTGATGCTCCCGCAGATACTCGTAGGCGCGGCGATAGCGCTGCGGTAGCAAGGTGACGGGATCATCGGACGCCGGCAGTGCGGATTCGGGCGTGCACGGGACATTGTCATGAAGCTGATTGAGCGTTGCGGCGAGGCTGCGGATCGTGTCCATCGCGAGCTTCAGGTACCGCCGATACAGCGCCAGTCCCTCGGCAGGTTGCCCGCGTTCCATCATCGACTTGGCCATGCAGTATGCAAACTCGATCTGTGCGGGCCTGACCACCCCGGCGATCGGGGCGGATTGAGCAATGCTGGCGATGTTCGCGGGAACGTTGGCGAGCAGCCGTGCCGCTGTGGCGGGTTGACCTCCGGCCAATGCCGCCAGCGCGAGTTCCTGCAGGCTCATTCGCGCGGACCATGCGGCACTGCTCGGCCAAGGGTGGGACGAGCGCACTCCGGATTCGCCCGATCGCTGAACCGGAGTCTCGCCATGCGCCACGGCGAGAAGCTGTGTCAGCTGATGCTGGCGATGCTCGAGGATCGAATGCACGGCATTCGGAGTGTTCGGAAAGATCACGCTGGGTGTCAGGGTGTTCGATGGCGAAGCACCCGAGGGGCCGGCGTGCCAGTAGACGTGGTCGTGCAGGCGCGGCGAGCTCAGCAGTTCTCGATACACGCCGATGTCACGGTTGAGCGTGTGCGCCAGATAACGCCATCCATCATGGTGAATGGCCGATGCGGCATCCAGCAATTGCGTAGAGAACGATGCTGCTTCGCGCAGCATGCCGCCTTCGCGGAACAGCAATGCACACGCTGCGAGTGCTTCGAGTCGCATACCCTCGTCGGGACTCTGCAGGTTGCGTACGAAGCAGCGCGAGGCGGTCTCGATCCGCCCGCGAACCAGCATCAGCAGACCCGTGGTGCGACAGGACATCGAACTCAACAACGGATGGCCGTCCATCAAGGCCAGGGACTTTTCGTGAATGGTCTCGACGGCTTCAAAGTTACCGATCAACAACTGAATGTCGCCCAGCAACTGCCAGTGCTGGGCCATGAAGAGCGGCGTTCCACCGGTCGACAATGCGTCACGGACGATGGTTGCCGCCTCGGCATACCGGTCTTCCGCAAGCAACTCCTGCAGTCGTCGAGGCAATTGTTCTCCCATGCGAAGAATCTGGATGGCGGCTAGGTAATTCGGATAAATCATTCGCGTCTTCACTTCCTGGTATGTGGGTGTCAGGTTAGGAGGCGTGTCGTCAACGACAGGGGGGCTGGCGAACATCCGTTCCTGCTAGCGAAGCAGGTGATGGTCCGGAAAGTGAACAATCGTTTCGAGTTCGATGACTGAAAATCGATATCGATCGCAACGCAAAGAAGATGATTTGACCGAGTCGCAATTGGCCGCAGGAAGGCGTGCCGATTGGGCACTGCATGCTGGATACCTGCACTGACTTTCTGGAGAAACGAAAGACATATTGCACGTTCGCGGCGCAACGCGAAGCGGCAAATGGAGAGACTCGAGAACGGGTGGCCTGCGCCGGCTGGCCTGCCTGCGCGAGGACCTATTTCTCTTGGACAGGAGGTCTGTCGATCTGTTCGATGCATTCGCATCGATACAGCGTCGTGATTCGATACGACGACTGATGTGCTTTGTCGTCCGGCGAATCGGAGCCGTGGCGGCTCCTTGCTGCGGAGGTATGCGTATGCGTGTCATAGGATCTCAATTCCCACGCCCTGAAGGCAGCAGCAAATTGGCAGTCTATGGTCGTCATACGACTCACCGAATCAGTCGGAAGAATTCTCTAGATTCAGCTATTTCGGCCACAAAAGTGACGAGTACAAGTTGACTTGCACATTGAATTGAATTCAAAGGCGGCGCATATCGCATGCACCATTGTGATGCGATTGCGCCCCAATTCAATAACGAAGATGGCGTCAGGTTGCCGCGGCGGTCGGCAATGATTTCTTGCCGATCCAGGAGCTGTTGCTCTTCATCTGGTAGTGCGCGCCCGATGTCACCGGTTCATACAGCGGCGGATGCACGGCATCGGTGCATGTCGGCAGGCACGCGATCAGTGCGTCGTCGTTGGGCTGCAGGAAGAAGGCGATCGACATGCGGTCGCCCGCGCCCCCAGGCGGCACGACCCGGTGCATCGTCGACACCCAGCGGTCATTGGTCCAGCGGGCCATCAGGTCGCCGATGTTGACGATGAAGCTGCCGGGCACGTGTTCCACGTCTTCCCACCCGCCATCAGCCGCCTGCACCTGCAGGCCGCGCGGCGAGCGCGCCGGGTTGAGCAGCGTGAGTGCGCCGAAGTCGGTGTGCGCACCGGCGCGGAACTGGCCGGCCGCGGCGGCTTGCGTCTGCGTGGGGTAGTAGTTGGCGACCAGGTGCGAGATGTGGCGATCGCAATAGGGGACGAAGTAGTCCCGGGGCAGTGCGAGGGCGAGCGCGAACACCTCCATCAGGTCGGATGCGAGGCGCTCCATCGCCGCGTAGTACGCGATCGCGGTCTCGACGAAGTCCGGGTCGGCGGGCCAGCGGTTCGGCTGGAAGTGGTTGTGCGCGCGCGCACGGTGGTATTCGTCGTCGGGTATGTCGGTGCGGCCGGTGGTGAAACGCTCCATCAGGTCGGGCGGCGTGTACTCGCCGCGCGAATGGGCAAGGGCGGTCGCGTCACGGCCGCGGTAGCCGCGGTTGCTGTCGCGCGTCACGCCGATGCGTTGCTTGTCTTCCAGCGGCAGCGCGAAGAAGTCGGTCAGGTGCTTCTCGTAGCGCGCCATCAGTTCGGCCGCAATGCCGTGTCCGGCCACCATGAGGAAGCCGGAATCGCGGCAGGCGGCGTCGACCTGGCGTGCGACCGCGTCGCGGTCGGCGGCGCTGCCGTTCAAGAAGGGATCGATGTCGACCAGTGGTACTCGGCTCATTGCGGGACGTCCTGAAACAAGGGAGGAAGGAAGAAGCCCGGCCGCTCAGAGCAGCTTGCCCGGGTTCATGAGGTGGTTGGGGTCGAGCGCCTGCTTGATGCGCATCATCAGTTCGAACTCCAGCGCCGGCTTGTAGTGGCGCATCTCGTCGCGCCGCAACTGGCCGATGCCATGCTCGGCGCTGATGCTGCCGCCCATGTGCGTGACCAGGTCGTGCACCACGCGGTTGAGCAGTTCGGTCTGCGCGGCCAGCTGCTCGGCCGTGATGTCGGCCGGCATCAGCACGTTGTAGTGCAGGTTGCCATCGCCCAGGTGGCCGAAGTTGATGATGTTCACGCCGGGCTGCACCGCACGCAGCGCCGCATCGGCCTGCCGCGCGAAATCGGCCAGCGACGAGATCGGCAGCGCGATGTCGTGCTTGATGGCCTTGCCCGCGCGCACCTGCGCCTGCGAGATGCCTTCGCGGATCTTCCAGAAGGCCGTCGTCTGCGCCTGGCTGCGGCTCACCGCCACGTCCTCGGCCAGGCCGCTTTCCAGCGCGGCGCCCAGGCCTTCTTCGAGCAATTCGTCGAGCCCTTCCTGCTGCGTGTCGGCCAGCTCGACCAGCGCGTGGAAGGCGTGCGTGCCGGCCAGCGGCGCACGCGTGTCGACCACGTGCTGCAGCACCAGCGCGAGCGACGCGTCGGACATCATCTCGAAGGCCACCAGCCGCTCACCGCCGCGGGAACGCAGCAGCGACAGCAGGCTGATCAGCGAGTCGAGCGACGACGCACCGACCCAGGCCGTGGCACGGCCCAGCGGCTTCGGAAACAGCTTGAGCACCGCCGCCGTGATGATGCCGAGCGTGCCTTCCGACCCGATGAACAGGTGCCGCAGGTCGTAGCCGGTGTTGTCCTTGCGCAGCGCGCGCAGGCCGTTCCACACGCGGCCGTCGGGCAGCACGGCCTCGATGCCGAGCACCAGGTCGCGCGTGTTGCCGTAGCGCAGCACGGCGATGCCGCCCGCATTGGTCGCGAGGTTGCCGCCGATGGTGCAGCTGCCTTCGGAGCCCAGGCTCAGCGGGAAGAAGCGCTCCACGTCCTGCGCGGCCTGCTGCACGTGCGCCAGCAGCACGCCGGCTTCGGCCGTCAGCGTGTTGTTGATCGGGTCGACCGCGCGGATCGCGTTCATGCGGGACATGTTCAGCACGACCTGCGCGCCGCTCGCATCCGGCGTGGCGCCGCCGCTCATGCCGGTGTTGCCGCCCTGGGCGACGACCGGCGTGTGCGTCTCGTGGCAGATGCGGATCACCGCCGCGGTCTCGTCGGTGTCTCGCGGGCGCACCACCAGCGCGGTGCGTCCGCGCCACTTGCCGAGCCAGTCGGTCAGGTAGGGCGCCTGCGCCTCGGTGTCGGTGATCAGGCCGGCATCGCCGACCACGGCGTGCAGCCGGCGGATCAGCTCGGGATGGGGCGCGGCCGGAGCCTGCGCGAAGTCGGCGGGGGAGTACATCGCTCGTGTCCTGCGGGGGTGTCTGTGTTCGTGGGTGGAAAGGGTCTACCAGCCGAGCTGGACGCGGCCCAGCGCCATCGCGACGGCCGCCTGGGTCGGCTCGACCACCGGCAGCCCGGTGGCTTCCTGCAGCGGCTCGCGGAACGGCGCCATGCCGGCGCAGCCCATCACCAGCACCTGGGCGCCGCGCTCGTCGCGCAGCCGGCGCCCGGCGTCGCACATGGCGGCCAGCGTGGCTTCGCGGTTGGCCAGTTGCGACACGCCGCGGCCGATCGCGAACTCGCCGGCCAGCCGCTGCGTCACGCCCATCGCGCCCCAGTTGCGCAGGTGGCGCGGAATGGAGCGCGGCAGGATCGCGATCACGCCGAAGGTCTGACCCATCGAGAGCGCCGTCAGCACGCCCGACTCGCTGATGCCCAGGGCCGGCATCCGCACGGTCTCGCGCAGCAGGTGCAGTCCGGGGTCGCTGAAGCAGGCGACCACGAAGGCGGCCGCGTCGTCCTGGTGCGCTTGCGCGAACGCGTGGACGGCCAGCGCCGCGCGGTCGACGTCCTGTTGCGACTCGACGCCCGGCGGGCCGTCGGCCAGCGTGACGCAGCGGATGTCGGGTCCGCCGGCGAGGCGCAGCGACGCGACCGCGGCGTCGAGTTCCGCGGTCACCGCGGCATTGCTGTTGGGGTTGATGACGTAGATGGCCTTGGGCATGACTCAGTCTAGGACGGCGTGCGCGGCATGGCACTTGCTAACTTGTGCGTCGTCATTAACCCTTTGTTATGGATGGTGCGTCGGCACCGGATTCATGTCTCTCAACCTCCGGCAGATCGAGGTGTTCCGCGCCGTGATGATCACGGGCTCCATCAGCGGCGCCTCGCAACTGCTGTTCGTCTCGCAGCCGGCCATCAGTCGCCTGCTCTCCCATACCGAGGCACGCGTCGGCTTCGCCTTGTTCGAGCGCATCAAGGGCCGCCTCTATGCGACGCCCGAGGCCAAGAAGCTGTTCCGCGAAGTCGAGCACGTCTATGCGGGCGTGCAGCGCGTGAACGAGCTCGCGCGCGACCTGCAGGAGAACCGCGAAGGCATCCTGAACATCGTCTCCAGCCCGAGCGTCGGGCAGATGGTCATTCCGCAGGCGGTCGCGGCATTCAGGGCGCGCCATCCGAACGTGAAGATCACCTTCCAGTACCTCGGCTACACGCCGCTGGTGGAGCGCATCCTCAATCACCAGGCCGATATCGCCGTCACGATCCTGCCGGTCGAGCACCCGAACCTGGAGATGACCTCGCTCGGCACGGGGCGGCTGGTCTGCATCTGCCCCTACAACCACCCGCTGTCGCGCCGGGCCACGCTCTCCGTGGCCGACCTGCTGCCCTATCCGCTGATCTCGTACGACCGCAGTTCGCCCTTCGGCAAGATGGTCGGCGAGCTGTTCGAGGCGGCCGGCGAAACCGTGCGCGCCGCGGTCGAGGTCGGCTCCCCGCAGAACGCGTGCTCGCTGGTGCAGGCCGGTGCGGGCATCGCGCTGGTCGACGAGTTCTCGGTGCGCAGCTGGCCCGCGAGCCAGCTCGTGGTGCGTCCGGTGCAAGGCACTCCCACCTTGCACGCCAACCTGGTGCATCCGCGTTTCGAGCCGATGTCGCAACTGGCCCAGTCCTTCGTGAAGGTGCTGCGCCAGCTGATGAAGAGCGAAGGCTTCGCGACCGCGCAGGTGCCCGTGTCCGTGGACGCCTGAACCACCCGCCATTAACAAGGCGTTAAGGGCTGCCCACAAAAAGGCACGCGACACCACGGGGTTGCGCCCGAATAATTTCTCCAACGCCACGCACTCGCATGGCCACAGAGAGACCACCGCATGACTTCGATCGTTACCTCCTCCACCGACCCGCTTGCAAAAGCCCGCGGCGTGTTCACCATCTGCCCCACGCCCTTCGGCGAAGACGGCGCGCTCGACCTGGCGAGCATCGCCTCGCTGGTCGCGTTCCAGATCGAAGCCGGCGTCACCGGCCTGGCGATCCTGGGCTTCCTGGGCGAGGCGCACAAGCTGTCGCAGGCGGAGCGCACGCAGGTCGTCGCCAGCTTCGTGAAGGAAGCGGCCGGCCGCGTACCGGTGTGGGTGGGCGTGCGCGCCCTCGGCATTGCCGGCGCCATCGAGCAGGCCCGCGAGGCCGAGGCCCTGGGTGCCGAGGCCGTGTTCGCCGCGCCGATGGACAAGGCCTCCGACGCGCAGCAGTTCGCCTATTACCAGGAGCTGGCGCGCGCCGTGAAGATCCCGGTCGTGATCCATGACTTCCCCGATTCCTTCGGCACCGAGATCAGCGCCGAGCTGGTCGCGCGCCTGGGCCGCGAAGGCGGCGTCGGCATGATCAAGATGGAAGAGCCGCCGGTCGGCCAGAAGATCTCGAAGATCCTCGACCTGGCCGAGGGCTCGATGCGCGTGTTCGGCGGGCTGGGTGGCGTGTACTTCCTCGAGGAGCTGCAGCGCGGCGCGGTCGGCACCATGACCGGCTTTGCCTTCCCCGAGATCCTGGTGCGCATCCATGCGCAGTTCGCGGCCGGCGACCTGGTCGGCGCGGCCGCCACCTTCGACCGCTACTGCCCGCTGATCCGCTACGAGTTCCAGCCCAAGATCGGCCTGGCGCTGCGCAAGTACACCTACCAGAAGCGCGGCGTGATCGCGAGCAGCGCCATCCGTTCGCCCGGCATGCGCATCGACGCGCTGACCGCGCGCGAGCTCGAAGCCACCGTGGCCCGCGTCGGCCTGTCGCTCGAACACCGCGGCGTGTTCGCCATCGCCTGAGGACGCCGCCCCATGAAACTCGGAATCGAAGGACGCCACGCGCTGGTCTGCGCATCGAGCCGCGGCCTGGGCCGTGCCTGTGCGCTGTCGCTGGCGCGCGAAGGCTGCGAGCTCACGCTGGTGGCGCGTACCGCCGCCACGCTCGAAGCCACGGCCGAGGCGATCCGCGCCGAGACCGGCGTGCGCGTCAACGTGGTCGCTGCCGACATCACGACGCCCGAAGGCCGCGCGGCCGTGCTGGCCGTCTGCCCGTCGCCCGACATCCTCGTGAACAACGCGGGCGGTCCGCCGCCCGGCGACTTCCGCGACTGGAACCGCGACACCTGGCTCGCCGCGATCGACGCCAACATGCTCACGCCGATCGAGCTGATCAAGGCCACGGTCGACGGCATGATGGCGCGCGGTTTCGGCCGGATCGTCAACATCACCTCGGGCGCGGTGAAGGCGCCGATCGACATCCTGGGCCTGTCCAACGGCGCACGCTCCGGGTTGACCGGCTTCGTCGCCGGACTGGCCCGCACGACGGTGGCGCGCAACGTCACCATCAACAACCTGCTGCCCGGTCCGTTCGAGACCGACCGCCTGGTCGACACCGCCACCAAGTGGGCACAGAAGAGCGGCCGCACGGTCGCGCAGGAACTCGACGCGCGCCGCGCCGCCAACCCGGCGAAGCGCCTGGGCGACCCGGCCGAGTTCGGCGATGCCTGCGCCTACCTGTGCAGCGCGCAGGCCGGCTTCATCACCGGGCAGAACCTGCTGATGGACGGCGGCGTGTACCCCGGCACCTTCTGAGCGCCGCCTGAGCATCTCCCGAGCGAAACGACCATGTCCACTTCCTTCGACCTCACGATCCGCGGCGGCCGCGTCTGCAATGCCGACGGCAGCATCGACGCCGACGTGGGCGTGCGCGACGGCCGCATCGCCGCCATCGCGCCCGGCCTGCCGCCGGGCCGCGAGGACGTGGACGCGACCGGCCGCTGGGTGCTGCCCGGCGGCATCGACAGCCACTGCCACATCGAGCAGCTCTCGGGCATGGGCGTGATGTGCGCGGACGACTTCTATTCCGGCACCGTGTCGGCGGCCTTCGGCGGCACGACCACCATCCTGTCGTTCGCGGCCCAGCACCGCGAGGACAGCATCCCCGAGGTGCTCGACGCCTATGCGAAGCTGGCGCGCGAGAAGGCGGTGATCGACTACGGCTTCCACCTGATCCTCACGCGGCCCGACGAGGAGGCGCTGAAGGTGCACCTGCCGGCGGCGATCCGCGGCGGCATCACCTCGCTGAAGGTCTACATGACCTACGACCGGCTGCGGCTGGACGACCATGCGCTACTCGACGTCATGGCCACCGCCGGCCGCGAAGGCGCGATGGTGATGGTGCATGCCGAGAACCACGACATGATCCGCTGGATCGCGCACCGCCTGCTGGAGCGCGGCCACGTGGCGCCGAAGTTCCACGGCGTGGCGCACGACCCGCTGGCCGAAACCGAGGCGACGAACCGCGCGATCCTGCTGTCGCGCCTGGTCGACGTGCCGGTGCTGATCGTCCACGTCGCGGGCGCCGAGACGGTCGAGGTCATCCGCCAGGCGCGCCGCCTGGGCGCGCAGGTGCATGCCGAGAGCTGCCCGCAGTACCTGTTTCTCGAAGCGTCGGACGCCGACCTGCCGGGCGTCGAAGGCGCCAAGTTCTGCTGCAGCCCACCGCCGCGCGACAAGGCCTCGCAGGAGGCCGTCTGGGCCGGCCTGCTCGACGGCACGCTGGGCGTGTATTCGTCCGACCACGCACCGTACCGCTTCGATGCGTCGGGCAAGCTGCCCAAGGGCGACGCCACGACCTTCAAGGAAATGGCCAACGGCGTGCCGGGCATCGAGCTGCGGCTGCCGCTGCTGTTCTCCGAGGGCGTGATGAAGGGCCGCATGTCGGTCGAGCAGTTCGTCGCGCTGACCTCCACCAACCATGCGCACATGTACGGCCTGGCGCCGCGCAAGGGTGCCATCGCCGTGGGCGCGGACGCCGACATCGCCATCTGGAACCCGACGCGCGAAGTCGCGGTGAGCGCCGGGATGCTGCACGACAACGTGGGCTACACGCCGTACGAAGGCATGCAGCTCACGGGCTGGCCCGAAGAGGTGTTCAGCCGCGGCCGTCCGGTGGTGCGCGCAGGTGCGCTGCATGCCGAACGCGGCTCCGGCCTCTTCGTCGCACGCGGCCCGTCGAAGCCGCTCGGCGCGCCCACGCCGGCGGCTGGCGGGCGTGGCGCGTTCAGCGCGCTCGTCGGGCTGGAGCGCGCCGCCTGACACCTGCCGATCCACATCGATTTCCGTTTTCCTTCCCTGGCCTGTTTCACCGTCGCTTTCTTTTTCAGGAGCTGAATCCATGTCGTCCCCGAACTTCTCCCTCTTCCGCGTCGCCGCGTTGACGCTCGCCCTGGGCACCGTGTTCGGCGCTGCCGCGCAGGAACCCGCGCCGCTCAAGACCGCACTCGACCCGACCTTCGCGCCGCAGGCCATGGTCAAGCTCGGCGGCGGCATCCAGGGCTTCAACGTCGAGCTCGGCGAAGAACTGGCCAAGCGCCTGCATCGCAAGCTCGACATCGAGGCGACCGAGTTCTCCGGCCTCGTGCCCGGCCTGAACAGCGGCAAGTACGACTTCCTGCTCGCACCCGTCACCGTGACGCCCGAGCGCGCCAAGACGCTGCTCTTCACCGAGGGCTACACCGAGACCAACTACACATTCCTCGGCCGCAAGAGCGCGCCGAAGCTGGAGACGCTCGAAGCGCTCAAGGGCAAGGTCGTGGCCGTGAACAAGGGCTCCAACTACGAAGGCTGGGCCAAGGACAACGCCGAGAAATACGGCTTCAAGTACGACGTGTACGGCACCAACGCCGACGCGATCCAGGCCGTGATGTCGAGCCGCGCGGACTACAACCTCGCCGGCAACACCGTCGTCGGCTGGGCCGCCAAGCAGAACGCCGCGCTGCAGACCGGCTACACGGTCAAGACCGGCCTGGTCTGGGCCATTCCGTTCCGCCTGAACGACAAGGCCGGCCGCGACCTGGTGTCGAACGCGCTCAAGTGCATGAAGCTCGATGGCACCATCGCCAAGCTGGCGACCAAGTGGTATGGCGTCGAACCCGCGGCCGGCAGCGTCGAGAAGACCGTCGCCCCGGGCCATGGCGTGCCCGGCACCGAGAACTACGACGCGACCCCGGTCACGCCGAAGTGCTCCTGATCTGACGCACCCATGAATGCTCCCATCCTCGAGCTGGTCGGCCTGCGCAAGTCCTATGGGGCGCAGGAGGTCCTGCGCGGCGTCGACCTGCGCGTGCGGCCGGCCGAGCTGGTGTGCGTGATCGGGCCGTCCGGCTCCGGCAAGAGCACCATGCTGCGCTGCTGCAACCGGCTCGAGGAGCCGAGCGGCGGGCAGGTCGTGGTCGACGGGCTGGACATCATGCGGCCCGGCGTCGACGTGAACCGCGTGCGCCAGGGTGTCGGCATGGTGTTCCAGCATTTCAACCTGTACCCGCACCTGAGCGTGCTGGGCAACGTCACGCTCGCACTGCGCCGCGTGCAGGGCCACGGCAAGGCCGCGGCCGAGCAGATCGGCCGCGAGGCGCTGGCGCAGGTCGGCCTGGCGGAGAAGGCCGACGCCTTTCCGGCCCAGCTCTCGGGCGGGCAGCAACAGCGCGTGGGCATCGCGCGCGCGGTGGCGCTCAAGCCCAAGGTCATGCTGTTCGACGAGCCGACGAGCGCGCTCGACCCCGAACTGGTCGACGAAGTGCTGCGCGTGATGCGCGCGCTGCGCGACAGCGGCATGACCATGCTGGTCGTGACGCACGAGATGGCCTTCGCGCATGCGGCAGCCGATCGCGTGGTCTTCATGGACGGCGGCGTCGTGGCCGAGGAGGGCAGCGCCGCCGACATCTTCGAACGGCCGCAGAACCTGCGCACGCGCAGCTTCGTGGGCCGCTACATGAACGCCAAGACGGCGAGCGCGGCATGAAGGTGTCTCCATGAGCGGCCCCAGCTCCGGCCTGCTGTTCACCTTCTTCAACCCGGCGGTCGCCGCGCAGTACTGGCGCGAGATCGCCTGGGGCATGGTGGTCACCGTCGGCGTCGGCGTCGCGGTGGTCGTGACCGGCGTGCTGTGGGGCCTGGCGCTGGCCATCGCGCGCGCCACCGACCGTGCCCTGCTGCGGGTGCCGGTGGTCGTGTTCTCCGACGTGCTGCGCTCGCTGCCGCCGCTGGTCATCATCATCGTGCTGTATTTCGGCCTGCCCTCGCTCGGGCTGCCGCTGTCGTCCTTCACCGCCACCTGGCTGTCGCTGTCGATGGTGCTGGCCGCCTATGCGCAGGAGAGCATCTTTGCCGGCATGTCCTCGCTGCCGCACGGCCAGATGGAGGCCGCGCGTTCCACCGGCCTGGGCTGGTGGCAGGCGATGCGCTGGGTGGTGCTGCCGCAGGCGCTGCGCCGCGCCGTGCCGCCGCTCACCAACCGCGTGATCTCCACCACCAAGAACACCGCGCTCGGCTCGGTCGTGGCGCTCGGCGAGATCCTGAGCAACGCGCAGGCCGCGTCCGCCGTGGCCGGCAATCCGACGCCGCTGACCGTCGGGGCCTTCATGTACCTGCTGGTCTTCCTGCCCATCGTGGTGTTCGCGCGCTGGCTCGAACACCGCGCCGGCCGGCATTGAACGGGAACGACCGATGGACGCCCTGATCGAGAACTTCTTCAACCTGCCGGTCTACGGCCAGGTGCTGCCCTATCTGCTGGGCGGGCTCTGGACCACGCTGTGGCTGTCGGTCATCGTGATACCGCTGGGCGCGGCTGCGGGACTGGCGCTGGCACTCGGCCAGACGCAGTCGACGCGCCGCTCTGTGCGCTGGGCGATCGTCGCCTTCATCGACTTCTTCCGCGCCTTCCCGCCGCTGGTGCTGCTGATCTTCCTGTACTTCGGCCTGCCCTTCCTGGGCGGCGACGTGCCCAAGCTGGGCGCGGTCGTGATCGCGTTCGTGCTGAACAACGCGAGCTACTTCGCCGAGGTGTTCCGCGCCGGCCTGGAGGCGGTGCCCAGGGGCCAGATGGAGGCCGCGCGCTCCACCGGCCTCACCAAGATGCAGGCGCTGCGCCACGTCGTGCTGCCGCAGGCCGTGCGCAACGTGCTGCCCGACCTGCTGGGCAACTGCATCGAGATCGTCAAGCTCACCACCATCGCGAGCGTGGTCGGCCTGCCCGAACTGCTGCGCGCGGCGCGCGACACGCAGTCGCTGGTCTACAACCCGTCGCCGATCGTGCTGGCGGCACTGCTGTACCTCGCACTGCTGTGGCCGATGACGCGCCTGCTGGCGCGGCTGGAGCGCCGGCGCACGCAGACGGGCCACTGAGCGACCGGGCGCCGGCCCCGGGGCGGCCCGCATTGCCGCATCGGCGCTTTCTGCGGGAGACTCGGTGGCTTCAGTCAGCTCACCCGGGAGAAAGCGCAATGGTCCGATCGATCTGGATGGCCGCCACGGCGATGTCGACGGGGTTGGCGGTTTCGGCGGGGTTGGCGCTGCTGGCCGTTGCGCCGGCCCATGCGACGGTCGCTGCGCCGATGGCGTTTTCGGTGTTCCGGCCCTGTGGCGACAGCGGCGATGCCTGCGCACCGCAGGTGCTGGCGCAAGGGTCCGTCGAACGCGACTCGGGCGCGAAGCTCGAACGCTTCCTGCAGGACGCGCAGGCCCGTGGCGAACCCTTGCCGCCGCATCCCGTCGTCGCCTTCGACAGCCCGGGTGGCAGCGTCGCCGGCAGCATGGCGATGGGGCGGCTGATCCGCCGGCTGCAACTGTCGACGCGTGTGGCCGGCACGTACCTGCGAGCCGACGGCACCGGCATTGCCGGCACGGCGTCTTCGGCCTTCGTCAGCGGTGCCGTGTGCGCCTCGGCCTGCACGCTGGCTTTCATGGGCGGCGTCCGGCGGACCGTGGCCGAAGGCGGCCGCTTCGGTGTCCACCAGTTCGCCTCGCGCGCCGGCAACATCGGCGACAGCGCCACGCAGACCACGCTGGTGGTCCTGTCGCGCTACGTGGAAGACATGGGGCTGGACCGGCGCATCGTCGACATCGCATCGGTCGTTCCGCCGGACAAGATGTACTGGCTGTCGTCCGCGCAGATGCGCACGCTCAAGGTCGACAGCATCGGCGGCGCACTGGTGCGGTGGGAGATCGGCGCGCGTGCCGACGGCCTGCCCTTCCTGCGGGTGCGCCAGCCCCTTTCGCCCGGGCGGGAGGCGACGCTGGTGTTGACCGTCGTCGACGGCCGCCTGGTGGTGGCGGCCGGCCTCGCCATGCGCCGGTCGCTGTTGCCCGACGCGCGCATCGCCAGCTTCCCGGTCGGCCAGATGCCGCAGATCGTCATCGAGGTCGACGGCGAGCGCCTGCGCACCGAGCCGCTGCGCGCGTGGAGCCAGGGTGCGGAGGCGGCCGACGTGGTGAGCTACCGCGCGACCTCGGCCCTGGACCCGCAGGCGCTGGAGCGGCTCGGCCGCGCCCGGACGCTGGGCATCGTCGACAAGTCGACGGGTGCGGCGCCCGAGTTCTCGTTCGACACGCCGTTGTCGGTCGACAACCTCGCTGCGGGAACGGGCCTGCTGATGCGGGCGAAGTGATGACCGGTGCCGTCAGGCGCCTCGGGCGAAGCGCCGGTACACCCGTGCCATCGGGCCCGTCGCCACGTTCAGCGCCAGCGCCCACAAGGCATTGCCGGGGCTGGCAAAGCTCACGGCGAAGGTCAGGACGCAGGAGGTGAACAGCACCACCAGCGACACGCGGCGAACCAGCCAGTTCTCGTCGCGTATCGGTTCGGGCAGCACCGACATCAGGATGAAGGCGGTGCCCGCCACGAGGCCGAGGTTGGTCGCATACAGCGCGGTCGCCGCGGCGTCGGCCGTGAAGCGGCCCATGACCACCGTGGAAAAGGGCAGCAGCGTGACGAACAGCAGGTACAGCAGGCACCATCTCGCATAGGCGGACCCCACCGTTTCGCTGCGCGAGCGGACCCTGATCAGCGAGAGCCAGCTGACGCCGAGCAGGTAGAAGCTCAGCAGGTACGGGACGAGTTTCGGTGTGAGTGCGACCAGCGCCCGGACGAGCGAGGCTTCGTCCGTCGGACCGGCGTCTTCCGGTATCCGGAGGTCGAGCACGAGCAGGGTCATCGCCACGGCAAAGATGCCGTCGGTGAGCGCTTCGAGGCGGTTCTTCGGATACATGGGGCCGATGTCCTTCGTCAGTCGACGGGGTCGAATGCCGTGCAGTGTTGCACGGCATGCGCCTCGTGCCTGCCCCACGTTCCAGGGGCCACCGGATCAGAGGACGGGCGGAAGCTGCCGTGGAATGCGCTCGACGGCCTGCTTCGGCACGAAGAGCCGGGCGCCGCAGCCCCGGCATTCGTACAGGCGCTTGGACGACACGAGCCGCATCCACCACGTCCGATGGATGCGCACCAGCTCGCGTTCGTCGCAGGTGCAGAGGGTCGGGGCCGCACGTGTCCTCATTCTTTTTCTCTCCGTCGGATCGGTGAGCGAGCTTGCCGTGCGAACCTGAGGGAAGCCTGACCGGCCGAACGCGCCCCGATCCTCGGCAGCAACGCCTTCGACGGGTTGCCGCGCGACAGCGCAATGGTTCTTCTAGCGAACGACGATGGCCCTCGGCTCCAGGAATGCCTCCAGGCCGAACAGGCCGTTCTCCCTGCCGATGCCCGACTGCTTCAGTCCGCCGAAAGGTGCGAGCGGGTCCGTCATGATCCGATTGACGAGGACCGTTCCGGCTTCGAGTCGCTCTGCGACATGCCGGCCTCGTTCTGCATCCGAGGAGAACACATAGGCCTGCAACCCATAGATCGAGTCGTTGGCCATCGCGATGGCGTCGGCGTCGTCGGCATAGGACAGGATCGAAAGTACCGGCCCGAATATCTCCTCGCGTGCGATGTCCATGTCATTGCGCACGTGCGCGAAGACGGTGGGCCTTGCGAAGAAGCCGGTTTCCAAACCGTCGGGCCGGCCCTCGCCACCCGCGACGAGCGTGGCTCCCTGCGCCAGGCCCCGCCGGATGTAGCGCTGGATCCGCTCGTACTGGCCGATGCTGGCGAGCGGACCGATGTCGGTGGCCGCATCCTGCGGACGGCCCACGCGCAGGGCTGCGACATGCGCCTGCACGCGCGAAATGGCTTCATCCAGCCCTTGCGCTGGTACCAGCAGGCGCGTGCCCGCCACACAGGCCTGGCCGTTGTTCATGAAGGCGGCACCCAGGGCCTGGGGAATCGCCTGCGAGAAGTCGGCGTCGTCGAGGACGATGCTGGCCGACTTCCCCGTCAGGCCCAGGCTCACGCGCTTCAGGGTGCCGACCGCCGCCTGCGCGATGATCTTGCCCGTCTGCGTAGAGCCGGTGAACGAGATCTTGGCGACGTCGGGGCTGGTGCTCAGTTCGTCGCCTACATCGTCGCCACGGCCCAGCAGGATGTTGAAGACGCCTGCGGGCAAGCCCGCGGCGTGCAGGGCCTCGGCGGTCACCTCGGTCTGCCAGGGACTCAGCTCGCTGGGCTTGATGACGCTGGCGCAGCCGGCGGCGATGGCGGAGGCCAGCTTGTTGCAGATCGTCCCCGCGACGCTGTTCCAGGGTGCGATCAAGGCGGCGACGCCGACCGGCTCCATGCGCACGACGGTATCGCCGATGCGGCGCGTGAAGTCGTAATCGCGAAGGATCTCCGCGGTCCTGGCAAAGCATTGCGATGCGTATTGGCTGACCCATTGCGAACGCGACAGCGGCCCGCCGTATTCCTCGATGGTGACGTCCCGGATCCGGTCGGCGCCGGCAAGCACCGCGGCTTCCAGCCGCTTCAGCATCTCGATTCGCTCCGCCTTGGTGGTCCTGCCCATCCAGGCCTGCACGCGGCTGGCTGCGGCAATGGCCGACCGGGCATCGTCGCGATTGGCCAGTGTGGTGTGTCCGATGACTCGTTCCGTCGTCGGGTCGATGCTTCGAAGCACCGTATCGCCTTGCACGGGCACGAAGCCGCCGTCGATATAGGCCTTGTTGAATTCACGCATGACTGCTCCTTGAAATATCGCCGAGGGAACGACGGGAGCGGCAGTCTAGGCAGTGGCTTTTGTTCCGACAATATGTCCAAACCGCGATGAGTCATGCTGATAATCAGCACAATGCACAAGAGTGGACTCATCGATCTCCAGGTGTTGCTCGCCGTCGCCCGGCGACACAGCTTCCGTGCCGCGGCGGCCGAACTGGACATGTCGACGTCGGCGGTCAGCAGTGCCGTCGCCGGATTGGAGGCACGCCTGGGCGTGCGGCTTTTCCATCGAACGACCCGCAGCGTGGCGCTAACGGATGCGGGCCGGCTGTTCGTCGAACAGATCGCACCGGCGGTCAAGCAGATCCAGGACGCGGAGGCCACCGTCAACGACCGACGGCTGAGTCCCTCGGGAACGCTCCGGATCAACAGCTCGCTCGGCGCGGCGCTGATGAGCTACGGTCCGTTGCTCGGCGAGTTCTCGCGGCGCTATCCCGATGTGACGCTGGACATCGTGACGGAAGGGCAGATGGTCGACATCATTGCCGACGGTTTCGACGCCGGACTGCGGCCGAGCCATCTCGTTCCGAAGGACATGATCCGTGTGGAGCTCGGCTCCGGCGTGCAGATGGCCATCGTCGGGTCCCCCGAGTATTTCGCGCGATACCCGAAGCCGCGCCAGGTCGCTGACCTGGCCGGCCACAGGTGCATCCGGGCGCGGCTTCCCAACGGCGCACTCTCGCCGTGGCAGCTGGTCGCGAACGCAAAGCCCGTCCATGTCGACGTACCGGGCTCGCAGGTGTTCGATGCCCCGCTGCTCATGCGGGAAGCCGCGCGCAGCGGCATGGGCCTGGCGCAACTGGCGCGCTGGTATGTGGCGGACGACATTGCCGATGGCCGCTTGAGCACCGTGCTCGACGACTGCGCACCGCAGTCGCCGGGGCTGTGTCTCTACTACTCGGGACATCGCCATGTGCCCGCGGCGCTGCGTGCGCTGGTGGCCCTCGTGCATGAAATCCGCGCGCGGCCCGAAGGGTAGGCCGGCGCGTCGCGCATCACGTCCATTCGCAGACGACCGGCCCCGGAGAGTTTTGTATAGTTTTGTACGCGTGCCCTGGAGGCGCTACATGGGGTCAGGAATCCCCTCGGGCGGGGCGCGGGGCGGTTGAACAATCGCGCCGTCATTTCGACAGGCAACCCCTTGGAGGATTCACCATGACCGCAGCAGGAGACAAGGTTCTCTACACAGGCCGCACGCACACCACCGGCGGCCGCAACGGCGTGTCGCGCAGCGACGATGGCCGTCTGGACATCGTGCTCACACGCTTCGGCGCCGTCGGCAACGGCACCAATCCCGAGCAGCTGTTCGCGGCGGGCTGGTCCGCCTGCTTCATGGGTGCGATGGCGCGTGCGGCGCAGCCTCTCGGCCTGAAGCTGCCGGACGACGTGGCCGTCGACGCCGAGGTCGATCTCGTGCAAGGTGCCGATGGCTTCGCGCTGTCGGCTCGCCTGAAAGTGACCGTGCCCGGCATCGACCGCGACAAGGCGCTGGCCGTCGTGCAGGGCGCGCACCAGCTGTGCCCCTATTCCAGGGCGATCCGAGGCAACATCGAGGTCGATCTGTCTGTCGCCTGAACACGGCGCGTCCCGCCCGGGCCGGGCCCACACCACAAGGAATCCCGTGTCCGCATTTCTCCGGCGCCTGTGGCCGTCCACCCTGCTGGCACGGGTGACCTTGCTGGTGGTGCTGGGCATGGCCGTCGCGCAGCTGCTCACGTACGTGGCGATCCGCTACGAACGCGGGCAGACGCTCATGAACCTGATGATCAGCGGTGTCGAACGCGACATCGCGAGTTCGGTGGCGATCCTCGACCGCCTGCCCGCCGGAGAACGCCGCGAGTGGTTCCAGAAGCTCGAGCGCCCGAACTACAGCTTCTCGCTGGAAGGTGTCGTCGACACGCCGCCACCGACTTCGCCGGCATTGAGCCGTTTCGTGGACGTGCTGGTGAACGCGCTGCGCCCCTACCCGGTCGTGTCCGTGGGTCAGCTGAGCGGTGTGCGCGAAGCGGTTCGCCTGCAGGTCCGGCTCGGTGACGGCACGTCGCTCTATGTCCTGGCGCGCCGGGTGCCGATGCCGGTCTCGGACTGGGTCACCTGGCTTCTGCTGTCCCAACTGCTGGTGCTGGCGGCCTTCGCCTGGCTCGGCATCCGCCTGGTCACGCGGCCCCTCGAGCGTCTCGCGGTCGCGGCGGACCGGCTCGGCCCGGACCTGCAGCCGTCGGTCGTCCCTGAGACCGGGTCCATCGAGGTGAGGAGAGCCGCGCGTGCCTTCAACGCGATGCAGAAGCGCATGGCCGGCTACCTGCATGAGCGCATGCAGATCCTCGCGTCGATCTCGCACGACCTGCAGACGCCCATCACCCGCATGCGTCTTCGCGTCGACCTCATGGAGGGCATGCCCGAGGCCGACAAGTTCCGCCAGGACCTCGAAGCCATGCGCCTGCTGGTGCAGGAAGGCGTGACCTATGCGAAGACGCTGCAGGGCTCCGACGAGAAGGTGCGCCGCCTGGACATCGACGCCCTGGTGCGCAGCGTCGTCAACGACTATGCGGACACCGGCAGCCCGGTCACGATGGCGGGCGAGACGGGCGTGCCCCTCCAGACCCGCCCGAACGCGCTGCGCCGCGTCATCACCAACCTGGTCGACAACGCGCTGAAGTACGGGCAGAGCGCCGAGGTCGGCATACGGCTGCAGGCCGGGTGCCTGCACATCGACATCCGCGACGAAGGGCCGGGCATCCCTGAAGACCAGTTGGCGGCCGTGCTGCAGCCTTTCTACCGGGTCGAAAGCTCCCGCAACCGGGAAACCGGCGGCACCGGGCTGGGCCTTGCGATCGCGCACCAGCTGGCGCTGTCGCTGGGCGGAGAACTGTCGCTGCACAACCGTCCGGAGGGCGGTTTGCGGGCCAGCCTTCGATTGCCTGCCTGAACCATCATCACCACCATGACAAGCACCGTCCCATCGATCGATCACATCCTCGTGGTCGATGACGACCGCGAGATCCGCGATCTGGTCAGCGCGTACCTGCAGAAGAACGGCCTGCGCGTCACCACCGTGCCCACGGGCCGGCACATGCGCCAGACGCTCGAAACGGCAGGCCCCTTCGACCTCGTCGTCCTCGACCTGATGCTGCCGGGCGAAGACGGCCTGACGCTCTGCCGGGATCTGCGCGCCGGCAAGTTCAAGGCGCTGCCGGTCATCATGCTCACCGCGCGTGGCGACGAGACCGACCGCGTGCTCGGGCTCGAGATGGGCGCCGACGACTACATGCCCAAGCCCTTTGCGGCGCGCGAACTGCTGGCGCGCATCAAGTCCGTGCTGCGGCGGACCCGCATGCTGCCGCCCAACATGCGCAGCACCGACGAGGCACGCTACCTGGCTTTCGGCGACTGGCGGCTGGACACCGTCGAGCGGGTTCTGCTGGACCGGGAAGGCACGGTCGTGTCGCTCAGCGGCGCGGAATACCGGCTGCTGCGCGTGCTGGTGGACCATCCGCAGAAGGTGCTGAGCCGGGACCAGATCCTGTCGATCACGCAGGGGCGCGAGGCGGACCTGTTCGAGCGCTCCATCGACCTCATGATCAGCCGCCTGCGCAAGTGCCTGGGCGACGACGCGCGCGAGCCGCGCTACATCAAGACCGTGCGCAGCGAGGGCTACGTCCTGGCGATGCAGGTCGAGGCGCAGGACGCCTAGGCGACGGCTTTGTATGGCCGTGTATCCGCAGGCCTGAGCAGGTACACGGTCATTCCGTTCCGGGGCATCGGGGACACATGCCGCATACATCGCGGCGGTGTACTGGAGCCAGCCGACGACCTTGCGTCGGTTGTCGCCAAACCCACCCTGAAAGGCCGGAACATGAACGCCCTCCACACCCAGACCCCACATGCCACGCGGACCCCGCAGACCCGTCGCCGCAGCTTCCTCGGCGGCGCCGCACTGAGCCTGGCGGGCCTGAACATCGCCTCGCTCGGCAGCCTGCTCGCCGTCCCGGCGCGTGCCGCTGCAAGCAGCAACAGTGCCGGTGCCACCCGCTTCGAATCGCTCAAGACGGTCGACGCGGGCGACCTGCGCGTCGAATATGCGGAAGCCGGCCCGGCCGACGGCCCCGTCGCCATCCTGCTGCACGGCTGGCCCTACGACATCCATGCCTTCGTCGACGTCGCCCCGCGTCTGGCGGCCGCGGGCTACCGCGTGATCGTGCCGTCGCTGCGCGGCTACGGTGGCACGCGGTTCTTGTCGGCCGACACCTTCCGCAATGGCCAGCAGGGTGCCGTGGCGCAGGACATCATCGCGTTGATGGATGCACTGGGTATCCGCCAGGCCGTGCTGGGCGCCTTCGACTGGGGCGCGCGCACCGCCTGCATCATGGCCGCCATCTGGCCCGAACGCGTCGCCGGACTGGTGTCGGTGAGCGGCTACCTGATCGGCAACCCGAAGGCCAACGCCCGGCCGCTGCCGCCCGCGGCGGAGTTCGCCTGGTGGTACCAGTCCTATTTCGCGACCGACCGCGGCCGCGACGGCTATGCGGCCAATCGCGCCGCCTTCAACCGCTTCATCTGGCAGCAGGCCTCGCCGAAATGGCAGTTCGACGATGCGACCTATCAACGCAGCGCGCAGTCTTTCGAGAATCCGGATCACGTGGCGATCGTGGTCCACAACTACCGCTGGCGCATCGGCCTGGCGGCCGGCGAGTCCCGCTTCGACGCGCTGGAAGCGCGGCTGGCCGCGGCGCCGGACATCGCGGTGCCCGCCATCACGATGGAGGGCGATGCCAATGGCGCGGCCCATCCCGATCCGGCGGCGTACGCCAGGAAGTTCACCGGCAGGTACCAGCACCGCAACCTGGACGGCGGCATCGGCCACAACCTTCCGCAGGAAGCGCCGGCGGCCTTCGCACAGGCGGTGATGGACGTCACGCGGCTCTGAGCCCGCATCCATCGATTCGCTGGAGCCGTCATGACTCTCTACATCGTCGCGTTCTTCGGCGGGATGCTGACCCTGCTCAGCCCCTGCATCCTGCCGGTCCTTCCCTTCGTCTTCGCCCGCCACGACCGCCCCTTCGCGCAAGGCAGCCTGCCCCTGCTCGCAGGCATGGCCGTGACGTTCGCGGTGGTCGCCTCCCTGGGCGCGGTGGCGGGCGCATGGGCGGCCGACCTGAACCAGATCGGCCGCTGGCTCGCGCTGGTGTCGCTGGCCCTGTTCGCGGCGTCGCTCATGCTTCCGCGCATGGCCGCGTGGTGGAGCCGTCCGCTGGTCGATGCCGGCGAGCGCCTGGCGCGCCTGGAGACCGGCAGCCCCTGGCTGAGCTCCGCGCTGCTGGGCGTGGCCACCGGGCTGGTCTGGTCGCCCTGCGCCGGCCCGGTGCTGGGCGTGCTTCTCTCGACCGCCGCGCTGCTCGGCCCCGGCACGCACACCTCGCTCCTGCTGCTGTCGTATGGCGCCGGTGCCGCCGTGGCACTCGGCGTGGCACTGCGGCTGGGCGCCGGGACCTTGCGCGCGCTGAAGGCCCGGTGGCTGCCCGGCACGGCCAGCCGCCGCATGGCGGGCGCCGCCATGCTGGCGTGCGTCGTGGCCGTCGCGACCGGTGTCGATGCCACCGTGCTCGCCGGCTTCGGCGGGCAAGGCGGCGGCGGGTTCGAAGCCGGGCTGCTGCAGCGCGCAATGCCGCGTGCCGACGCTGCGGAGCGGGTCGGCGACCGGGGCGACGGCGCGCCGGTGCCCAGCAGGCTGCCCGTCGAATCGATGCAGGCCAGCCTCGAAGGCGGCACGCGTTGGTTGAACGGCGCGCCGCTGTCGATACCCGCGCTTCGCGGCAAGGTCGTGCTCGTGAATTTCTGGACCTACTCCTGCGTCAACTGCCTGCGCACGTTGCCGTACGTGAAGGCATGGGCGCAGAAGTACGCGGACCGCGGGCTCGTGGTGGTGGGCGTGCACACCCCGGAATTCGCGTTCGAGAAGGATTCGAGCAACGTCGGCAAGGCCTTGCAGGACCTGAAGATCGGCTACCCGGTGGTGCAGGACAACGAGTTCCGCATCTGGCGCGGCTTCGGCAACCAGTATTGGCCCGCGCTGTACTTCGTCGACGCGCAAGGCCGCGTGCGGCATCACCAGTTCGGCGAAGGCGGCTATGCGGCCTCCGAGCGCGTGATCGAGGACCTGCTGCGCGAAGCCGGGGCCTCGCCCGGCAGCAGTGCGGTGCAGGCCGGCGCCGTGCCGGACACCCGGGGCCTCGGGCTGGCGGCCGACGAAGACACGCTCCGCAGCCCGGAAACCTATCTCGGCTACGAGAAGGGACGCAGCCCGCGCATCGGCGGCAACACCAGGCCCGACCAGCCGGCGAACTACACGGCTGCGCCGCTGCAGCTCAACACCTGGTCGCTGGCCGGCAACTGGACGCTGACGCCGGAATTCGTGGAAGCCAACCAGCCCGGCAACAGGCTGGCGATGCGCTTCCAGGCCCGCGATGCGAACCTGGTGCTCGAGGCCGGCGCCACGCAGCGGATGCGCTTTCGCGTGACCGTGGACGGCCAGCCGCCCGGCCCCGATCACGGGACCGACGTGGACGCGGAAGGCAACGGGGTCATGGACGCGACCCGCCTCTACCAGCTGGTGCGCCAGCGCGGCGCGGTGAAGGCGCGCACCGTGGAGGTCGAGTTCCTCGATCCCGGTGCCCGGGGCTATGCCTTCACGTTCGGATAGCGCGGCCGGTTGCCGTCACAGCGGATCGAACCGGCTGATCTCGACACCGGTGCCCACCGGCATCAGCACGCTCCTGATGCCGGGCTTGGCGCGCACCGCATCGCGATAGCGCCGGGCTTCACCGCCATCTCGCGTGCGTAGGCGGACTTGTGCGCGTGCAGCTCCATGGTCGTGACCTTGCCGCCGCTGGCCCGTGCCGCATCGGCCAGCCGGATGCCCGAACAGCCGAAGGAAGTGCCGATCGCGTCGAGGTCCAGAGGCTCGAAGGCCTGCAGGCTCAGAAGCGCACCGCCTCGCCCGGCTTCAGCGCCAGCACGCGCGTGGGGCTGTCGCCGAGCGCACGCACGAACTCTTCCGGCGTGCCCTTGCCCAGCGGATTGGCGCCGTAGTGCATCGGGATCACGAACCGCGGCTTGAGCCATTCGCGGGTCACGTAGGCCGCGTCGGCCGGCCCCATCGTGAAATGGCCGCCGATCGGCATCAGCACCAGGTCGGGCTTGTAGTACGACGCGATGAAGGCCATGTCGGAGAACGGTCCCGTGTCGCCCATGTGGTAGATGCGGAAGCCGTTCTCCAGCTCGATGATGTAGCCCACGGGTTCGCCGCCCACGTGCGCCTCGTCCTTGCCGGTGGCCGGGTTCTTCCAGACGATCACGGAGGAATGCTCGGCATGCACCGCCGTCACCTTGATGCCCGGTGCGGGCGTGATGGTGCCGCCCTTGTTGAAGCGCGGCGCCAGGTTGGGCGGCAGGATGCCCAGCAAGCTCACCGTCTGGTTCATGTCGCCCGGCGCATACATCGGGATCTGGTGCATCAGCGCGAGCGCCGGCGCATCGGCGAAATGGTCGAGATGCCCGTGCGTCACCAGCAGCACGTCGACCTTGCCGAGTGCCTCCAGGTTCTTGTACTCGGGCGGCGTCAGCGGGTTCTGCTTGAGCCACGGGTCGGTCACGATCACCTTGCCGCCGGGCGTGGTGATGCGGAAGGCCGACTGGCCGAGCCAGAGCACCTCGGTCTTGCCGTCGGCCGGTTGCGCGAACGCGGCGGGCAGCCAGGCTGCGAGCAGCAGGGTCGAGAGGATTCGGATCAGGGTTCGCATGCGTGTCTCCGTCGTGCGCCGCGGATGCTCAGTCGACCGTCACGTGCGCGGTCTTGATCACGCGGGCCCAGCGGTCGATCTCGGTCGAGATCAACTGCGCGAAGGCCTGCGGCGTGGTCGGCGTGGCTTCCGCGCCTTCGGCGGCGAGGCGCGTCTTGACTTCGTTCGACGTCAGCGAGCGGTTGATCTGCTGGTTCAGCGCCGCGACGATCGCCGGCGGCGTGCCGGCGGGCGCGACCAGGCCATACCACTGGTCGGCCTCGAAGCCCTTCGTGCCGGGCACGCCGCTCTCGGCCACCGTCGGCACGTCGGGCAGCATCGCGACGCGGTGCGGGCTCGACACCGCCAGCGCGCGCAGCTTGCCGGCCTTGATGTGCGGCAGCAGCGCCGGTGCGCCGGTGAACAGCACCTGCAGCTGGCCGGCCAGCAGGTCGTTGATCGACGGCGCCGTGCCACGGTAGGGGATGTGCAGGAAGGAGCTGCCGGTCTGCAGCTTCAGGTATTCCATGGTGATGTGCGCGGCGCTGCCATTGCCGCCCGAGCCGAAGGCCAGCTGGCCGGGCTTGGCCTTGGCCAGCGCGATCAGTTCGGCCAGCGAGTGCGCAGGCACCGACGAATGCACGACGAGCACGTTCGGCACGCGTGCCACCCAGGCCACGGGGGCGAAGCTGCGCACCGGGTCGTACTCCAGCTTCGGGTACAGCGACGGGTTGACCGCCAGCGTGCCGATGTGGCCCATCAGCAGCGTGTAGCCGTCGGCCGGCGACTTGGCGACGCGCTCGGCGCCGACCGAGCCGCCCGCGCCGGCGAGGTTGTCGATCACGACCGGCTGGTTCCAGGCGCGGCCGAGTTCCTGGCCGATCGCGCGGCCCAGCAGGTCGGACGAGCCGCCGGGCGTGAAGGGCACGACGATGTGCAGCGGCCGGTTCGGGTAGTCGGCCGCGGCGAAAGCGGGGCGGACGCCCAGCAGGCCGCTGGCGGCTGCCGACAGGCAGGCTTGGCGGCGGGTGATGCCTTGGGGCATGGAGGTCTCCGGTTTGGGGTGTCGGGCAGGGCGAGGTAGGGCGAGGCAGCGAGGGCGCGGATGCCCGTGCCTCGGCCCATCGGGTTCGTCAGTCCGGCTGGATGCCGGCTTCGCGGATCAGCTGGCCATAGCGCGCTGCGTCGCTCTTGAGCAACCTGGCGAACTGCTCGGTCGGGCCGGGCAAGGTCACGCCGCCGGCCGCGGCGAGCTGCTTGCGCACGTCGTCCGATGCCAATGCCTTCTGCACCGCGTCATGCAGCGTCGCGACGATCGCCTTGGGCGTTCCGGCCGGCACGACGAAGCCGTACCAGACGCTGGCCTCGAAGCCCGGATACCCCGACTGCGCGACGGTCGGCACGCCCGGCAGCACGTCGGAGCGCTCGGCGCTCATCACGGCCAGCACGCGCAGCTTGCCGGCCGTGGCCAGCGGAAGGGCCTCGAGCGCATTGACCGCGACCACGTCGACATGCCCGCCCAGCACGTCGGTCAGCGCCTGGGCGCCACCCTTGTACGGCACGTGGCGCACCGACAGGCCGGCCGTGTGCTGGAACAGCTCCATGGCCAGATGCGGCGTCGAGCCGTTGCCCGGCGTGGCGACCGTGATGGCACCGGGCCGGGCCTTGGCGGCCGCGACCAGTTCCTGCAGCGTCTTGAACTCGGCACCCTCGCGCACCGTGAACACCACCGGCACGCGCCCGACCAGCGCCACCGGCAGCAGGTCCTTGTCGAGGTCGTAGGGCGCGGGCTTGAAGAGCGCGGGGTTGACCGACAGCGCGTTGGCCGCGAGCAGCAGCGTGTAGCCGTCGGGCGCGCTGGTGGTCAGCGCCTTCACCGCGATGTTGGTGCCGGCGCCGGGCTTGTTCTCGACGATGACCGGCTGGCCGAGGATGGCCGCCATCTTCTGGCCGACCGTGCGCGCGATGGCGTCGACCGCGCCGCCGGCGCTGTAGCCGACGAAGACGCGGATCGGCTTCGTCGGGTAGGCGTCGGCCGCGCCCGCCGCGTGGAGGGCGCCGAAAGCCAGCAGGCCGGCCGCGGCGATGAAGGAACGCAGGCGATGTCTCATGAGGATGCTCGTCTTCTTGTGGAGGAGGGCTCAGCGCGCGGCCGGTGCCGGCGCGTCCCAGCCCTGCGGTGCAGCGTCCTTGCCCGCCACCGAATACAGCGCGCCGGGCGCATTGCGCGTCTGCTGGAATTCTTCGAGCGACTGGCCGCGCATGGCGGCGTAGATGTGCAGATTCGACACGCCGACGACCGCGCCGAGCTTCTCCAGCATGAAGAAGATCACGCCGTAGTGGATGAGCCCGCGCCAGTCGCGCCGGCGCAGCAGGTCGCGCTCCTCGGCGGTCAGCGCGGCGGTCTCGAAGGCGAGTTCCTCGTCGGCGACGAAGGCCGCGCGGTGCGCCGGCTGCGTCATGCCGTGCAGGAACTTGTTGAGCCGGTAGGCGCGCACGCCCATCTCCAGCGTGAACGGGTAGGTGCCCGTGAGCGCCTCGACGCCAGCGAGCTGCGTGGCCATGTGCGCGCGGTGCCGCCGCACCTCGCCCGCGACCGGCGGGCTCGCCAGGTTCTCGTAGATCGCGGTGGCGATGCCGGTCATCGACGGCAGGTAGTAGCTCTGGTGCGTCTTGCGGATGTTGCTCGACATGGCGCCGCGCATCACGAGCCACATGATCACTTCCGCCCCTTCGAGGCCGCCCAGCGTGGCGAGTTCGGCCTGTGTCATTTCGGTGAGGCGCACCGGGTCGTTCTCGATCAGGTCGAGGAACTGGGCGTCCCACGCCGTGTTGTTGAAGCCGGCACGTTCGCCGTGCACCTGGTGCGACAGGCCGCCGGTGGCGACGATCGCCACGTCGATGTCTTCGGGGTAGCTCTCGATCGCGCGGCGCAGCGCCTGGCCGAGCCGCCAGCAGCGTCGCGCCGAAGGCACCGGCGACTGCAGCACGCCGACCTGCAGCGGCACCACCGGGATCGGCCATTCGGGCTGGTGCGGGCACAGCAGCGACATCGGCGAGAACACGCCGTGGTCGAGCGCGCGGTCCTGGAAGAAGGACATGTCGAACTCGTCGGCCACCAGCGAGCGGCCGATGTGCTGCGCCAGTGCCGGATGCCCGGCCAGCGCAGGCAGGTCGCGCGCGCCGCCGCCTTCGTCGGCCACGCGGTGCTGCTCGCCCACGCCCAGCGCGAAGGCCGAGTAATGGTCGAAGAAGAAGGAACTGACGTGGTCGTTGTAGATGAAGAACAGCACGTCCGGCTTGCGCTCGGCGAGCCAGCGCTGCACCGGTTCGAAGGCCGCGAAGATCGGTGCCCAGACCGGGTCCTGCTGCTTGTTCTTGTCGAAGGCGAAGCCGATGGTGGGCGTGTGGGAGCAGGCGATCGCGCCGATGATGCGGGCCATGGTCGGTCTCCTTCAGTCCACGTAGCGCAGTCCGGCCTTGGCCAGCGGCTCGCGCATCGCGTACATGTCCAGCCCGAGTTCACCGCTGGCCAGCCGCGCGCGCTTCTGTGCCTCGTTGGCTTCGCGCGCCTGCGCCGCCGCGGCGACCTGCGCGGCCATCGCCGCGGGCACGACCACCACGCCGTCGATGTCGGCCACGATCACGTCGCCCGGGTTCACGAGTGCGCCCGCGCAGACCACCGGCACGTTGACCGAGCCGAGCGTCGCCTTGATCGTGCCCTTGGCATGGATCGCGCGGCTGAACACCGGGAAATCCATCTCGGTGAGGTCGCGCACGTCGCGCACGCCGCCGTCGATCACCAGGCCGCGGCAGCCGCGCGACTTGAACGAGGTCGCCAGCAGGTCGCCGAAGAAGCCGTCCGTGCTGTCGGCGGTGCAGGCCGCGACGACGACGTCGCCGGGCTGGATCTGCTCTGCCGCCACATGCATCATCCAGTTGTCGCCCGGGTGCAGCAGCACGGTGATGGCGGTGCCGCAGCAGCGCGCCTGCGGGTAGATCGGGCGGATGCGCGGCTGCATCAGGCCGAGCCGGCCCATCGCTTCGTGGACGGTCGACACGCCGTAGCGCGACAGCTGCTCGACCGCCGCGGGGTCGGCGCGCGTGATGCGGCGGTGCACGACGCCGAGCGCCTGGAAGTGGGTGGATGTGGTCATGTGCTTCAGAGTCCCTTGTCCTTGAGCGTGCGGTCCAGCCGCGGATACACCCGGCGCGCATTGCCTTCGTAGATCTGCCGGCGCTGCGCCGCGTCGAGCGTGGTGGCGGCGTCGATGTAGCGCCGCGTGTCGTCGAAGGCGAAGCCGGTCTCGGGGTCGATGCCGCGCACCGCGCCGATCATTTCGCTGGCGAACAGCACGTTGTCGACCGGTATCACGCGCGTCAGCAGGTCGATGCCCGGCTGGTGGTACACGCAGGTGTCGAAGAAGATGTTGTTCAGCAGGTGGTCCTTGAGCAGCGGCTTCTTCAGCTCCTGCGCGAGCCCGCGAAAGCGCCCCCAGTGGTAGGGCACCGCGCCGCCGCCGTGCGGGATCACGAAGCGCAGCGTCGGGAAGTCCGTGAACAGGTCCGAGGTCAGGCACTGCATGAAGGCCGTGGTGTCGGCATTCAGGTAGTGCGCGCCGGTGGTGTGGAAGCACGCGTTGCAGCTGGTGCTCACGTGGACCATCGCCGGGATGTCGTGCTCGACCATCTTTTCGTAGACCGGATACCAGTGCCGGTCCGACAGCGGCGGCGACGTCCAGTGGCCGCCCGACGGGTCCGGGTTCAGGTTGATGCCGACGAAGCCGTAGCCGTTCACGCAGCGCTCCAGTTCCGGAATGCAGCTGCGCGGGTCGACGCCCGGTGACTGCGGCAGCATCGCCGCGCCGATGAAGTGGTCGGGAAAGAGTTCGGCGACGCGGTGGCACAGCTCGTTGCAGATCGCGGCCCAGGTCGCGCTGGTCTCGACGTCGCCGATGTGGTGCGCCATGAAGCTCGCGCGCGGCGAGAAGATCGTGAGGTCGCTGCCGCGCTCGCGCATCTTCTGCAACTGGTTCTGCTCGATCGATTCGCGCAGCTCGTCGTCGCTGATGCGCAGCTCGGACACCGAGGGCGCCTCGGCGCGGTTGCCCAGGCTGGCGATCTGGCGGTTGCGCCAGAGTTCGAGCGCCCTGGGTGCGGTCGTGTAGTGGCCGTGGCAGTCGATGATCATGAAAGGCCCGCGGCGGGTTCCTGTTCGGTTGTGGAGGGCGAGGGCACGAGCACCTGCCCGCGCATCAGCGGGCGGGCGGTGCGCAGCAGCGCGGCGCCGGTGATGGCGGTGCGGCTTTCGTCCATCGGCAGGCGCACGGTGAATTCACCGGTCGGGTGCTCGATCGACAGGTCGTGCAGCGCGGCTGGCGCGGGGCGGCACAGCGGCTCGGTCACCGTGCCCGGAATCACGCAGGCCGACGCGACCGACACCGCACCCAGCACGCCGATGGCGTCGTGGCACTTGTGCGGGATGAAGGTGCGCGTGCCGAGCGCACCGCCCGCGCGGGCCGGCGAGACCAGCGTCATCTTCGGCACGACCTTGGCGCGCACGTCGCCCAGGCCCATGCGTACGCCGGCCTGCAGCCGGATCGACTCGATGCGGGCCTTCAGCGGCAGGTTCGCGTCGAGTTCGGCGGGCGACTCGTCGCCGCTGCAGCCGAGGTCCGCCGCCCGCATCAGCACCACCGGCATGCCGTTGTCGATGCAGGTGACGTCGATGCCGTCGATGCGGTCCAGCGCTTCGCCGGTGGGCAGCAGCGCGCCGCAGCTGGAGCCCATGACGTCGGAAAAACGCAGCTCGACCGGCGACGACATGCCGGGCACGCCGCTGATCCGCGTCGTGCCGGCATAGGCCACGCGGCCGCCGGGCGTCTGCATCACCGCGTCGCAGTAGGACTGGGTGTTGACCATGCGGATGCGCACCACCGACACCTCGCCCTGCGCAGCGACGAGGCCTTCCTCGAGTGCGAAGGGGCCGACGGCCGACAGGATGTTGCCGCAGGTCGGCGCGTAGTCGATGCGCGACTCCGCGGGCACGACCTGCGCGAACAGATAGTCCACGTCGGCACGCGGGTCCGCGGAGGGCGACACGATCGCGACCTTGGTGGTCAGCGGATGGCCGCCACCGATGCCGTCGACCTGCCGCGTGTCGGGGAAGCCCATCGCCGCGAGGATCAGCGCATCGCGTGCCGGCCCGGGTGCGGGCAGGTCGCTGGCATGGAAGAACGCGGCCTTCGACGTGCCGCCGCGCCAGAGCATGCAGGGCAGTGCGATGAGGTCGTCGGACAGGAGTGAAGCCATGCGGCCAAGTCTCCTGCGGCTGCGCGTCGTGTTGCGTGAGTTCTGCTTGCGCTGCGTTCTCACTTCTTTATCGAATAGGGTTAACCCTGGCGTCGGCCCGCAGCCGCTCCGAGTGCAATCGAACGAAGGCGATACCCATGGCAGCGACAAAACTTATCGACACTTCCACGGCACGCGTCGTCGGCGAAGCCGCGCTGAAGCTGAACCTGCGCCATCTGCAGGCCTTTGCAGCCGTGGCGGCGACGGGCAGCGTGACGCGTGCGGCGGAGGCGCTGTTTCGCGTGGCGTCCGCCGTCACGCGCGCGGTGGCCGAGCTGGAGGCCGCGCTGGGCACGCCGCTGTTCGAGCGCAAGGCGCGAGGCATGTTGCTGAACGGCCATGGCAAGGCGGTGCTGGTGCGGGCGGAGCGCGTCGAGCGTGAATTCGCCGCGGCCTGCCAGGAGCTGGCGCAGGGCCATGCCACGCGTGCGCTCGATGCACGCAGCCTGATGGCCGCGATGTTCAGCGGCCGCCGGCTGGCGCTGTTCGCGAGCCTTTCCGACCTGCACAACATGCCCGCCGCCGCGCGTGCCTTCGGCGTGACGCAGCCGGCGCTGAGCGCCTTCATTCGCGAACTGGAGGCGCGCACGGCCTGCACCCTGTTCACGCGTTCGGCGCGCGGCGTGGTGCCGACGCGCGTCGGCGCGCAACTCGCGTTCCGCTGCAAGCGCGTGCTGGCCGAGCTGCGCAGCATCGATTCGGACGTGGCGGGCATCCGTGGCGTGGTGCAGGGCAGCGTGGTCGTGGGTGCGCTGCCGCTGTCGCGCACGCTGGTGCTGCCGGATGCGGTGGCGGGCCTGCTGGCACGCCATCCACGCGTCCATGTCAGCACGGTCGAGAGTCCTTACGAGGTGCTTGCCGCCGCGCTGCGCAGCGGCGACGTCGACTTCATCCTCGGCGCGCTGCGGCCGCCGGCCGAAGCCCGCGACCTGCGGCAGGAGCCGCTGTTCGACGACTACATCTCGCTGGTGGCGCGCAGCGGCCATCCGCTGGCGTCGAAGCGCCGCATCGGCTTCGACGACCTGCAGCGCGCGCGCTGGGTGCTGTCGCGCCCGGGTGCGCCGTCACGCGAGCTGCTGGAAAGGTTTTTCCTGCATTCCGGCCGGGCCTCCCCGGAGCCCGCGGTGGAAACCGGCGACCTCGCGCTGCTGCGCGGCCTGCTGCTCCAGAGCGACATGGTGACTGCGATCTCGGCCCGGCAACTGCATTACGAGATCGATGCCGGCATGCTGCAGGTGCTGAACTTCCCGCTGGCGACCACGCGGCGTGAGATCGGCATCGCGCAGCGCGAGGGTGCGATCGCAGCGCCCAGCGTGCTGGCGCTGATCGCGGAGGTGCGGGGCGCGGTGACGAGGCTGCCTGTGCATTGATTGATGCGCTGCGGCGTCAGGACGCGTTGTGGAAGGTCAGTTCGAGGCCGAGCCTTTCGCCGCCGCGCACATGGCCAATGGCGTGCTTCAGGTTGACCCGGTAAGGGCCGTTGGCGCCATCGACCGGGCGTTGGCCTGTTGCAATGACGGCCGCGTCGCCGCGATTCATCGGCACGACGACGGGGCGCGACTGCATGCGTGGACGCTGCTCCGTCATGACGAATTCGCCACCCGTGAAGTCGCGCCCGGGCGTGGACAGCAAGACCACCACCTGCAATGGAAAGACGTGCTCCCCGTCGTTGCGCTGATGCAGCGCGAGGTGGTCGTGTTCGCGCAGCCGGATCAGCTGCGACTGCGTACGGGTCTGCCCGGCGCGGCGGTTGTGTTCGATGAAGCGTTCGAACTCGGGCGGGTAGCGGCGATCGATGCCCAGTCTCTCGTTCCACGCGTTGGCGATGGGCACCAACTGGCGGTAGAGCATCGCTTGCCAGGCCGACAACGGTGCGGGCAGGTCGCCGTCGAAACGAAGCAGGTCGCCGCGCCCGAGCCCGTCCGGTACCGGCGCAACGCGGTGCAGTCCCGTGCCTTCCCGGGCCATGCGCGCGCAGCATTGCATCTGCGCCGCATCGAGTCGCGTGGGGAGGGGCGCATGGCCTTCCGCATCCAGTTGCCGGTGGACTGCCCGCCAGTCCTCGTCGCGGATGACGTCTGTGGCGGCCGTCGCGGACATGGCCGGCGCCATCGACTGGCCGCCCTTCACGATCCTGCTTCGCGCCGGAGCAATTCGCGCTTGCGTTCCACGCCCCAGCGGTAGCCGGAGACATCGCCATCGCGCCGCACGACGCGATGGCAGGGGATGGCTACGGCAATGTTGTTGGCGCCGCAGGCCTGCGCGACGGCGCGGACCGCTTTCGGTGACCCGATGCGTTGGGCGATCTCGGCATAGCTCACCGTCGTGCCGGGCGGCACTTCACGCAGGGCCTGCCACACGCGTTCCTGGAACGCGGTGCCGCGAACGTCGAGCGGCAGGTTCAGGCCGATGGCGGGTGCCTCCACCAGGCCGACCACCTGCGCGAACAACTGCTCGAAGTCGCCATCGCCGCCGATCAGCCGCGCTTTCGGGAAGCGGTCCTGCAGATCGCGCACCAGTCGATCCGGATCGTCGCCGAGCAGGATGGCGCAGATGCCTCGCTGGCTCTGTGCCGCGAGGATGGCGCCCAGCGAACACTGGCCTACCGCGAAGCGGATGACCGCGCCGACGCCGCCGGCGCGGTAGTCCCGCGCGCGCATGCCCAGCAACTGTTCGGACGCTTCGTAGAAGCGGCTGTTGGAATTGAAGCCGGCCCCGTAGATCGCATCGGTCACCGACACGCCATCGCTGCCAAGCTCCTGCCGCAGCTTTCGGGCCCTGTCGGTTGCCGCGTAGGCCTTGGGCGTGACGCCGGTCTCCGCCTTGAACATGCGATGAAAGTGGAAGGGGCTCAGGCCTGTCTTTGCGGCGAGTTCGTCGAGGTTGGGCGGCGTCTCGGACGATTCGATCAGGCGGCAAGCCTGTGCGATGACCTCGGCGCGCGCGGCGGCGACGCGGGTCCGGTCTCCGTGGGCGCGGCGGCTCGGCCGGTAGCCCGCCGCTTCCGCTGCTTCCGCGGACTCGAAGAAGAACACGTTTTCGCGCCGCGGCATGCGTGCCGAGGAACTGGGCCGGCCATAGATGCCCGTGGTGCGCACGGCATAGACGAAGTGGCCGTCCGCGGCCGGATCGCCTTCCTGCACCGCCTGCCAGCGCAGCTCGTCCGTCGCATAGGCCGTCGGATCCTTGTGGACTTCACTCATGGCAATTTCCCCCTTTGACGATCGATCAACGGGCTCAGGATAGGCGCGCCTGCGACCATGGGAAATCCGATTCTTGCTGTCGAATTCCGGCATCGCCGGCCCATGCCGCGGAGACGGTCAGAGCGCGTCATGGAAGATCAGGCCCACGGTATGCCGCCGTCCCGTGTGGACCCGGCTCACGCCGTGGCGCATCGTCACGGAACGCGTGCCGCTGCGCTTGCCCGGCACCGGCCGCCGATGCACGGCGAATACCACGGCGTCGCCCTGCTGCAGCGGCACGACATCGGCATGTTGCCGGTTGCCGGCGGTCTGGGTCATGACGAAATGCCCGCCGGTGAAGTCTGTCTCCGGTTCGGACAGCAGGATCGCCCCCTGCAGCGGGAAGACGTGCTCCCCATACAGGTCTTGATGCAGGCAGTTGAAGTCGCCGGTGCCGTATTCGAGGATGAGCGGCGTGGGCCGCGTCTGACCCGCCCGATGGCATCGGGCGAGAAAGTCGTCGAGGGTATCGGGATAGCGGACGTCGATCCCCAGCAGCCGGTTCCAGCGGTTCGCCATCGGTGCCAACTGCGAGTACAGCGCATGGCGCAACCCTTCGAGCAGCGGCGGCAGCGGATAGGCAAAGTACTTGTATTCGCCGCGGCCGAACCCGTGGCGGGCCATGACGACCCGGCTTCGATAGACGTCCGTCCGCGCATACAGGGCGGCCAGTTCCCGGCAGGCCTGCACGTCGAGCAGCGAACGCAGCACCGCATGGCCATGCGCGTCGAGCGAGCGCCCGACGCTCTCTGTGTCGAAGGGCACCGCGAACGGCAGCGCCGGGGATGTCGGTCGCGTGCCCATCCTTCAGGCCTTGCGGATCAGTCCGAGCTGCTGGAGTGCGGTGACGCCGTCTTCGTCATCCCGGGACTTCGCGCGTGCCGCGTTGGCGCCCACGGCCGCGGCAGGCACTGCGGCACCTGCGCCGAGCTGCCCGATGACGTGGCGACGGCCATTGCGGCCGTTGCCGCTGTCGATGATCGATTTCATGATTGCCTCCTTGATGTGAACGGATCGGTCGGGCAGATGCATGCACCCGGCTGACCGAAGCGGACATTAGGTGCGCGTCGCCATCTCGAAACTCCGTTTCTTGTCATGCAATCTCCGGCATGCCTGGCGTCCGCACGGGCCTTGCGGTGCCGAACCAGATTTCTCCAAGGTTGTCGGCCATCCTGCAGGCGTGTCCGGATCGTTCTCGCGTCCTGTGCGCGTGGCGCGTCACCGCCGCGCGTGCGTCGCCTTTTCCCCCATGCAGCCTCCTTCACCGGCATCGCTGCGCAGCCTTTCATCTTCGATGCTTCCTTCCATTCCCCGTCCACTGAGGTGGTGCCCGCTGGCGCTCATCGCCGTGCTTGGCCTTTCCGCCTGCGGCAGCCTGACCGGCCGCACGCAAGGCGCGCTTGCCGCCGTCACGCCCTACCAGGTCGAAGTCGTCCAGGGCAACGTCGTATCGAGCGAGCAGGTCGACGCGCTGAAGGTCGGCATGTCGCGCCAGCAGGTGCGAGAGATCGTCGGCACATCGCTGCTGACCGACATCTTCCATGCCGACCGCTGGGACTACATCTTCACGATCGACCGGCAGGGCGTGGCGCAGCAGCGCCTGGGTCTGGCGCTGTTCTTCGACGGCGATGCGTTGAGCCGCATCGTGGCCGACCGCATGCCGAGCGAGCAGGACTTCGTCGCCATGCTCGACCCGCATCGGCACGTGGGCAAGGTGCCACGGCTCGAGGCCTCGGAGGACGAACTGCGCAGGTTCCCGCCGGCCGCAGCCGCGCCCGTGCCGACCGCGAAGGCGCCGCTGCCCACCAGCTACCCGCCCCTGGAGTCGAAGCCGTGAGCGCGGTTGCCCTTTCTTCGCCGCGCGTGTCGGCCGGGGTCCGTGCCTTCGCCGTCGCCTGCATGCTGGCCGCGCTCGCTGCCTGCGCGTCGAACGGCGAGAAGCCGAAGCCCGTTGCGCTGCCGGCCGATGCCGGATCGCCGCATGTCCGGCAAGCCTGGGCGGCGCACCTTCCGGCGACGACGTTTCCGCTGCGCATCGCGGTCAACGACGGCACCGTGACGGTGGCCGCGTCGGACGGCACCGTGGCGGCCATCGATGCCGCATCGGGCACCGAGCGCTGGCGCGTGTCGGTCGGCGCACCGCTGCTGGCGGGCGTCGGCAGCGACGGCAGCCTGGCCGCGGTGATCACGCAGGACAACGAACTCGTGGTGCTGAAGGACGGGCATCCGCTCTGGCGCCAGCGTCTGGCGGCGCAGGGCTACACGGCGCCGTGGGTGTCGGGGCAACGGGTCTTCGTGCAGACGGCCGACCGCACGCTCAGCGCGTGGGACGGCGCGAGCGGCCGCCGGCTCTGGTCGCAGCCGCGCACGGCGGACAACCTCGTGCTCAAGCGGCCCGGCGTGCTGCTGGCCGTCGGCGACACGCTCGTCGCCGGTGCCGGCGGCCGGCTCATCGGCTTGAATCCGGCCAACGGAAGCAGCCGCTGGGAAGCCTCTCTCGCGGCGCCGCGTGGCACCAACGACGTCGAGCGGCTGGTCGACCTGACCGGCCCCGCGAGCCGCGTGGGCGACGTGGTCTGCGCGCGCGCCTACCAGGCAACCGTTGGCTGCGTCGACACCGCGCAGGCGACGCTGCGTTGGTCGCGGCCATCGATGGGGGCGCAAGGGCTCGGCGGCGACGCACAACGCGTCTATGGCACCGAAGCGAACGGCGATGTCGTGGCCTGGCGCCGCAGCGACGGCGAACCCGCCTGGACGTCGCAGCGCCTGCGCTACCGCGAACTCACCGCGCCGCTGGCCGTCGGACCGATGCTAGCGATCGGCGAGGACTCGGGCACGCTGCACTTCGTGTCGAGCGAGGACGGCACGCTGCTCGGCCGCGTCACGCCCGACGGGTCGGGCATTGCCGCTCCGCCCGTGCTGGCCGGGCGGACCGTCGTGGTCGTGACGCGCAACGGCGGTATCTTCGGCTACCGCAGCGAATGACGACCACCCACGGCGCGCAGCGCGCACCCATTTCTCCATCTACGAACCGCATGCCCTACGTCCGCACATCCGCCCCGGTCGCCGACCCGGCACTCCGCCATCCATTGGCCCGGCCCGCGTTGCTGGCGCTGTGCGCAGCCGCATGGCTGGTGGCCGGTTGCTCGACGACGAAGGTCGACGAGACCGCGAACTGGAGTCCCAACAAGATCTACAGCGAAGCCAAGGACGAGGCCGACTCCGGCGCCTTCGACAAGGCCGTGCCGCTGTACGAGAAGCTCGAAGGCCGCGCCGCAGGCACGCCCCTGGCCCAGCAGGCCCAGCTCGACAAGGCCTACGCCCAGTACAAGGGCGGCGAGAAGGCTGCCGCCATCGCCACCCTCGACCGCTTCCTCAAGCTGCACCCCGCCAGCCCCGCCATCGATTACGCGCTCTACCTGAAGGGCGTGATCAACTTCAACGACGACCTGGGCATGTTCTCCTTCATGACCCGCCAGGACCTGTCCGAGCGCGACCAGAAGGCGGCCAAGGAATCCTTCGAGTCGTTCAAGGAACTGGTCACGCGCTTCCCCGAGTCGCGCTACACGCCCGACGCGCGCCAGCGCATGACCTACGTGGTGAACTCGCTGGCGCAGTACGAGGTGCACGTGGCGCGCTACTACTACCAGCGCGGCGCCTACCTCGCGGCGATCAACCGGGCACAGCTCGCGCTCAACGACTACCGCGGCGTGCCGGCCCTGGAAGAGGCGCTGTACATCATGGTGCAGTCGTACGACGCGCTGGGCCTGAACGACCTGCGCGACGACACCAAGCGCGTGCTGTCGGCCAACTACCCCAAGAGCGAGTACGTCACCCGCGGATTCCGCTCCAAGGACGACCCCTGGTGGAAGGTCTGGTGATCGGTCGACGGCGCGGCCGGTCGGCGCATTGCTGTACTGGCGCGCTCGGCGAAACGGGCCGGCCGTGACGATCTCCGTCGGTAGAGGCTAACCTCCGTGGATCGGGGTGCGGCCTGGCCGGCCCCGGATCGACAACCGCGGCGCCATGGGGCGCCGCATTCACGGAAGAGAACGGACAACCGACATGACGCTGGCAATGAGCTGGGACGAATGGGCCGATCACGACGCGGTGGCGTTGGCGGATCGGGTGCGCAAGGGCGAGGTGACGCCAGCCGAACTGGCGACGCAGGCCGCGGCCGCCATCGCGAAGACCGATGCGTCGCTGAGCGCCGTGGTCCAGGTCTTCGATGACGTGGTGGCCGACCCGCTGAAGGACGGCATGAACCCCGACGGCGTCTTCGCCGGCGTGCCCTATCTGATGAAGGACCTGGGCCCGACGCTGAAGGGCCGGCTGCAGGAATTCGGCTCGCTGCTGATGCAGGGCCATCGCCCGGCCGAGGACAGCTTTCTCACCGGCCAGCTGCGCCGGGCCGGCCTGAACATCATCGGCCGCAGCACCACGCCCGAGTTCGGTGTCTGCAGTTCCGTGGAGAACAGCCTCTTCGTCACGCGCAACCCGTGGGATCTCGACTACACCACCTGCGGCTCGTCCGCCGGCACCGCGGCAGCGGTCGCGGCCGGCGTGCTGCCGATGTCGCACGCGACCGACGGCGGCGGCTCGATCCGCATTCCGGCCGGCGTGAACGGCAACATCGGCCTGAAGGTGTCGCGTGGCGTGTTCTCGCTGGCGCCCGGCCTGTCGGACCTGTCGGGCCTGGTGTCGATCCAGGGCTGCCACAGCCGCACCGTGCGCGACACGGCCGCCTTCGTCGACCATGTCCGCGGCGGCGCGCCGGGCGAGTTCATGCCCTTCTGGTCGCCGGCCGAGCCCTACAGCGAACTGGTCCGGCGCGACCCGGGCAAGCTGCGTATCGCGCTGTCGCACGAGTGGGGCGACTTCCGCGCCACGCCGCACTTCGTCGCCGAACTCGAGCGCGTCGGCCGCTTCCTCGAAGGCCTGGGCCATCACGTGGAATGGGCGCTGCCGAAGGTCGACTTCCAGGGCGCCTTTGCCGCGCAGACCACCTGCTACATCAGCAATTTCGCGCAGGTCATCGCGGGCCAGATCGCCCGGCTGGGCTACGAGCGGCCGCCGGCCGATCTGCTCGAACCGATCAACATCAAGATCTGGGAAGCCGGCCTGAACACCTCGTACACCGAACGCTCGAAGATGCAGGCGGTGTTCAACACCACGTCGCGCGCCTTCGGTCAGTTCTTCGAGGAGTGGGACATCATCCTCACGCCGATCACCGCGCTGCCGACGCCCAGGGTCGGCACCACCGAGTACCTGACGACCAGCACCAATCCGTCGGTCTACGACTGGTTTGCCAACCTGTGGCAGAACTTCGCGTACACGCCGCTGGCCAACCTGTGCGGCATGCCGGGCATCTCGCTGCCGATGGCGCAGCAGGAGACCGGCCTGCCGCTGGGCATCCAGGCGCAGGCACGCCAGGCCAACGACGGCCTGCTGCTGCAGCTGGCCGCGCAGATCGAGCGCGCGCTGGGCGGCAAGTGGAACGCCGGGCAACGGCCAGGGGTGCACGTCACGGCGCAGTGAGGCGCGCAGGTTTCTCCTGAAAGCTTAATATGTTGGGCATTGAAGAACTCAATGCCCAATTTAATGAGCAAATTCACAATGCCGCCGCAGCTTGCGGAGCAGGTTGCGCAGATCGGCCAGCGCATTCGAACTGCGCGACTGCGTCGCGGTTGGTCGGCTGCGGAGCTCGCCGCCAAGGCCGGCATCACCCGCAACACGCTGACGTCGCTCGAGCTTGGCAAGCCGGGTACCGCGCTGGGGGTTTGCATCACCGTGCTGTGGGCGCTGGGCATCGAGAAGTCGCTGGACGCGGTCGCCGACCCCGATGCCGATCTCCATGGCAAGGCACTCGAAGCCTCGCGCCGCCCGGTACGCGCAGGCAAGCCGCGCAAGGCGGACGACGACTATGACTTCTGAGCGCCAGGCTTACGTCTACCTCCAACTGCCCGGCAGCCTGGAGACCGTGCCGGCAGCGCTGCTCAGGGTGCAGACCTTGCCCAACGGCACACAGGTCGGGCGGTTCCGTTACGGCGACCGCTACCTGCAGCGGGCGGAGGCCATCGCACTCGATCCGTTTCAACTGCCGCTTGCCAGGCAAGTCTTCGAGTTCACCCTGCTCAAGGGAATTCCGGGTGCGGTGCGAGATGCCAGTCCCGACGCCTGGGGTCGACGCGTCATCGAACACAAGCTGGAGCGCAGCGCGGCCGATCTCCAGGAGGTCGATTACCTGTTGCATGGGCCGCAGGATGGCGCGGGCTGCCTGAGCTTCGGGTTGACAGCCGAGCCGCCCGCGCCAAGGCGCCAGTACAACCGCACGCATCAGTTGGCCGAACTGATTTCGGCGACGCAGGCGATCGAGGAGGGGCGCGCCGTCGGTGCGCATCTGCTCGCACAACTCGATCCCGGCACCAGCATGGGCGGTGCGCGGCCGAAGGCCACCATCGAAGATGCGCAGAATCTCTGGCTTGGCAAGTTCCCGGCCAGGGATGACCGCTTCAACATGCAGCGGGTGGAGTTCGCAACGCTCGATCTCGCGCGCCGTTGCGGACTGAACGTCACACAGGCGCGATTGCAGGCGGTCGGCGAGAACGACGTGTTGATGCTGCAGCGCTTCGACCGCGAATACACGGACGGAGGCTACCTGCGCATCGGGCTCGTCAGCGGACTCACGGTGCTGGAATGTGGTGACAGCCATCTGGATCGGGAACGCTGGTCCTACCCGCTGATGGCCGACAACCTTCGCCGGTGGTCCGACAAGCCCGAGGCCGATTGCGCCGAGTTGTTCAGGCGAATGGTCTTCAATGCGGCAGTGACCAACAACGATGACCATCCGCGCAACCATGCATTGCTGCGTCGGCAGAAGGGGTGGCGCCTGTCGCCGGCCTACGACCTGGTGCCGGCACCCGTCGTCAGCCTGGAGCGGCGCGACCTCGCGTTGACAGTCGGCAACTACGGCCGCACCGCCAGCATCTACAACCTGCTGTCGCAGGCGGGCCGCTTCGGTTTGTCGGCAGAGGCAGCGCGCGCCGAAATCGACCGGATCGTCGATGTCGCGCGGCACTGGCGCGATGGCTTCTTCTCGTGCGGTGTCTCGGCCGAAGACATCGATTACGTGGCGCCGGCCTTCCTGCCGGACTGCTTCTTCTTCGAAGAGCGGCCGGATGCGTGATGGCGCATGCGCCGTGGGCCACGGCTCACGGCCGCAGCACGATCCTCGCGCCCGCGTGCCCCGTCGTGCCGGCAGCCCACGCCGTTGCGATGTCCGCGAGCGGCATCGTCCCGGTCGCGATCTCGAAGCCCGCATCGGGTGCCGCCGCCAGCACGCCCTCGATGGCCCGCAGCAGCCGTGGGAACGGGATGCTGCCGATCCCGCTGCCCATGAGCTGCAGGGCGGACGACCGCAGTGCCGCACTCGGCAGGTCGATGCTTTGGCCGCCGGCCGCGCCGATCTGCACATGGCGGATCGGCACGCCCTCGGGCCCGGCCTTGGCGGCGGCCACCACCAGCGCTTCTGCGCTTGGCCCCCACAGGTAGTCGAGCACCACGTCGATGCCCTGGCGGAACTCGGCCTTGAACGCCGCCTCCAGCGCGTCGCGGTCCTGCGTGAGCGCAATCGTGACGTCGGCGCCGAGGCGCCGCAGGTCGTCGAACGACGCGGCATGCCGGCCGGTCGCGATCACCTTGCCGGCGCCGAGGTGCCTGGCGATCTGGATCGCAAGCCGGCCCGAGCTGCCGGTCGCGCCGTTGACCAGCACGGTCTCGCCGGCGCGCAACTGCGCGCGCTCGCGCAGCGCCGCCCATGACGACATGCCCGGGATCGCCATCGCCGCGGCGGTGTCGTCGCCGAGGCCGTCCGGCAGCGCGATGCAATGGTCCGCGTCCACGACGCAATGCTCGGCCATCGCACCGTACGGCGGCTCCGGCAGGATGAAATAGACGCGCCGTCCGTTCTCGTCGACGCCCGTGCCGTCGATGCCGGGGATGAAGGGCAGCGCGCCGCCGGCGCTGTAGTGCGTGCCCGATGCACGGCTCTTCGTCACATGGCTGATCGACGAGGCCGTCACCCGGACGAGGCGCTGGCCGGCCGATGCCGTCGGGTCCTTGAAGTCACCGTAGACCGGAGCCCGGCCCGCCTCGACAACGATCGCTGCTTTCATGTTCCGCTCCGCCGATGCGATGACCGGCGCACGCAGGGCACGCTTCGGTCAGGTTGAATATGTGTGCATTATGCACATATCAGCGAGCGCCCGTCACCTCGCTGCCGGACGTGCCTTCGACGCCCGATGCCAGTCCTTCAACCAGCCGAGCAGGAACTCGTGGAAGGCTTCCGCCGCCGGCGGCGATGCACGTACCGTCGACCGGTACACGCAGACCTGGCGGATCGCCTCCGGTGCCCGGACGCGCCGCATCACCAGCCCGAGCGGCAGCGCGACCACGCCCACGTAGGCCGGTGCCAGCGTCGCCGCGAGGCCCTGGGCGGCGATGCCGAGTGCGGTCGAGATGTTGTCGACCACGTCGACCGCCTGGATGCGCGTGCCCTCGGGCGCGTTGAGGTGCATCTGCGCGACGCTGCGTTCGTGATCGCGTCCGGCGGCGACCAGGCGGACGTTGCGCAGGTCGGTCCAGACGAGCGACTTGCGCGCGGCCAGCGGATGGCCCGGCGAGCACCACAGCACCCACGGACTGTCGAAGGCCGGCATGGCTTCGACCTGGCCGATGCCGCTGCGGTCGGGGCCAACGGCCAGGTCCAGGTCGCCGCCCGCGATGCGGTCGACCAGGTCGTCCACGGCGGTGTCGCGGATGCGCACGACCACGTTCGGCCGGTCGGCGCAGAACGCGCGGATCGCGCCCGGCAACACCGCGCTGGCCAGCACCAGCGGCGCGCCGACCCGCACCACGCCCGAGGCCCGGTTGCGCACATCCGACGCGGCGGACTCGGCCATCTGCGCATGGCGCAGCACGCTGCGTGCCGATCCGAGAAAGTCGCGCCCCGCGCTCGACAGGTCGACCCGCCGCGTGTTGCGGTCGAACAGGCGAAAGCCCAGCGTCGTTTCCAGTTCGGCGATCAACTGGCTCACCGCGGACGACGACAGCCCCATCTGCGCACTGGCCGCGGAGAAGCTGCGCAACTCGGCGACGGCCGCGAAGGCCTCGAACTGGCGGAGCGTGAAACGGGTCAGGGGCATGGTTGGCGTGCGTGCATGAGGTGGGGCGCGGCGGCGCGCGGCGATTGTCCGGCGCTGCTTACTAATCGGTCAATATTTGTCGATTGTCGTGAAGGAAGGGTGCTCGGATACTGCGACCGCCATCCACTCCGGGCCCGCCCCAGCGACCGTGAATCTCCTTCCCGACACCCATGCCGAGCTGGCGCGCCAGCTGCACGACGCGCAGCGCTCGCGCCTGCAGCTCGCGCATTTCTCCCGCCTGCATCCGGACATGGACATCGACGACAGCTATGCGATCCAGCGCGCCTGGATGGCGCTGTGCCTGGCCGAAGGCCGCCGCGTGATCGGCCACAAGATCGGGCTCACCTCGCGCGCGATGCAGATCGCTTCGCAGATCACCGAGCCCGACCACGGCACGCTGCTCGACGACATGCTGCTGCGCGACGGCGCGGAGATACCGGTCGATCGCTTCATCGTGCCGCGGCTGGAGGTCGAGTTCGCCTTCATCCTGGCGCGCCCGCTGCGCGGGCCGGGCGTCACGATCTTCGACGTGCTCAACGCCACCGACTACGTCGTCCCCGCGCTGGAGCTGATCGATGCCCGCATCGAGCAGTTCGATCGCCACACCAGCGCACCGCGCCGGGTGCTGGACACCATCGCCGACAACGCGGCCAACGGTGCCATCGTGCTGGGCGGACGGCCGATGCGGCCGGATGCGGTGGACTGGCGCTGGGCCGGCGCCCTGCTGTTCAAGAACGGCGTGATCGAGGAGTCCGGGCTGGGCGCCGCGGTGCTCAACCATCCGGCCAACGGCATCGCCTGGCTCGCGAACCGGCTCGGTGCGCACGGCCAGTCGCTGGAGGCCGGCGAGATCGTGCTCGCGGGTTCCTTCACCCGGCCGGTGGCCTGCGGCCGCGGCGACGTCTTCCACGCGGACTACGGCCCGCTCGGTTCCATCTCCGCACGCTTCGTGTGATGCGGCAGCCAGAAAGCCTACCCATGTCCTCCGTCACCTCGAGCCTCCTCGACATCGCCGGCATCGCCGTGTCGCCCGACCACTACATCGGCGGCCGGCGGATCGCCTCGGACGAAACGTTCGAACTGCACAGCCCGATCGACCAGCGCCTGCTGGGCCGGATCGCCGAAGGCCTGCCTGCGCACGTGGACGCCGCCATCGCGGCGGCGCAGCAGGCCTTCCCGGCGTGGAGCGTGCTGACGGCGGCCGAACGCAAGCCCTTTCTCGACCGCTTCGCCGAGGAGATCGGCCAGCGCGCCGACGCCTTCTGCCTGCTGGAGAGCAACGATGCCGGCGTGCTGCTCTCGCGCATGCGCCACGGCGTGGCGCCGCGCGCGATGCTCAACATCACCTGGTTCGCGCAGCACGCGCTCGACCTGCAGAACCGCGAGATCGATACCGAGCAGGCGCTCCACCGCGTGCGCCACGACCCGGCCGGCGTGGTCGCGATCGTCACGCCCTGGAACGCGCCGCTGATGCTGTCGACCTGGAAGCTCGGCCCCGCACTGGCCGCGGGCAACACCTGCATCCTGAAGCCGCCGGAATGGGCACCGCTGACCTGCTCGCTGCTGGCCGATGCCGCCCATGCGGCCGGCCTGCCGCCGGGTGTGTTCAACGTGGTGCAGGGCGCGGGCGCCACCACGGGCGCCCAGCTGGTCGGCGACCCGCGCATCGCGCGCGTGTCCTTCACCGGCTCGGTGCCGACCGCGCGGCGCATCGCGCAGGCCGCGGGCGCCAACCTCGTGCCCTGCAGCCTGGAGCTGGGCGGCAAGAGCCCGTTCATCGTGCTGGAGGATGCCGACCTCGACCAGGCGGCCGCGACCGGCGCGTTGATGTACCGCAACGCCGGCCAGGTCTGCCTGGCGGGCACGCGCATCCTGGTGCACCGGCGGGTGGCCGATGCGTTCGTGGCTGCGATGCGCGCGCAGGTCGAGCGGCTCACGGTCGGCGATCCGCGCGACGCGGCGACCGAGGTCGGCCCGATCATCCATCCGCGCCAGCTGGAGCGCGTGGCGGGCTTCGTCGAGCGCGCGGTCGCGGCCGGCGCCCGCGTGCTGTGGGGCGGCGCGCGCCATGCGTTCGGTGCGCAGTACTACCAGCCGACCCTGCTGACCGACGTCGCGCAGGACAGCGAGATCGTGCAGAACGAGGTCTTCGGCCCGGTCCTGACCTTGCAGACCTTCGACAGCGACGACGAAGCGGTCGCGCTGGCCAACGGCACCGACTACGGGCTCGGCGGCGTGTGCTACGGCGAGACGGCGCATGCGGCGCAGGTGGCCGAGCGCGTGCGCACCGGCTTCATCTGGGTCAACAGCTTCGGCATCCGCGACCTGGCCGCGCCCTTCGGCGGCATCAAGCGCTCCGGCGTCGGCCGCGAAGGCGGCGACTGGAGCTTCGAGTTCTTCTGCGACGTGAAGGACATCGTGCTGCCCAAGAAGCCCTTCAGGGCCAGCTTCAGCCATCGCTGAAGCCACAACCGGTTCAAAGATTCCAGAACGAGGGAACCACCCATGGGACACATCCTTGGTGCCGCGATCGTCTCGCACCACCCCGGCCTGATGCAGTGCGAGGAGTTCCGCGTGCTGCAGGGCGCAGGCGCCGATTCCGACCTGATCGCCGGCTACGGCCGGCTGCGCCGCCGCATCGAGGCGCTTGCGCCCGACGTGGTCGTGATCTTCGATTCGCACTGGTTCACGACCGGCTACCACCTGGTCGATGGCGGCGACCATTACCAGGGCAGCTACATCTCCGACGAGATGCCGTGGTACCTGCACGGCGTGCCTTACGACTACCGCGGCTGCCCGGACCTTGCGGTGCAGATCGAGGCGGTCTCGCGCGAGCGCCAGGGCTACGTGCGTGCGATCCGCCATCCGGGGCTGGGCAAGCACTACGCGACGATCAACGTCGTCAAGCAACTGCAGTTCGACCTGCGCGGCACGCGGGTGCTGACGGTCAGCTCCTGCCAGAACTGCGAATGGCCGCACTTCCTGCGCTCCGGCGAGGACATCGGCGAGGCGATCCGGCGCAGCGACCTGAACGTGGTGCTGCTGGCGTCGGGCGCGCTCAGCCACCGCTTCAACGGCATCGACTGGCGCCCGCGCAATCCGCGCATCTTTCATGAGAGCAACGTGTCGAGCCCCGAGAACGTGGTGAGCGACAAGGCCGCGATCGACTGGATGCGCCAGGGCCGGCACGACGAGATCCTCGCGCGCTGGAACGACGACTACCGCCGCAGGCCGTGGGAAGCCTTCGGCGCGCACTACCTCCAGATGCTCGGCGCCATGGGCGGCGTGGCCTGCCGCGCGGTCGGCGAGCCGCTGTCGGACTACGAGAACGCGCGCGGCACCGGCAACATCCACGTGTGGTTCGACGCCACGCCAACACCGACATGAACTTCGAATTTCCCTTCCATACCCTGCCCGCCGTGTTGAGCGGCCCGCGGGTCGAACGCCGCCGCGTGCTGCTCGGCGGCAGCGCCTTCTGGGGCACGATGGTCGAGGACGGCCCGTCGCAGGGCCGGCTGCGGCTCGACGACGGCCGGCTGCTAGATCCGGCGCAACAGAACTACCTGCCGCCGGTCGCGCCGAGCAAGATCATCGCGGTCCACATCTCGTACAGCTCGCGCAGCCAGGAGACGCGGCAGCGCCCCAAGCCCAGCGAAACGCCGACCTACTTCACCAAGCCGCCGACGTCGCTCAACGGCCACGGCGGCCAGATCCTGAAGCCGGCCGATTGCAAGTACCTGAACTACGAGGGCGAGTACGCGGTCGTCATCGGCAAGACCTGCCGCAACGTCACGCCCGACGAGGCCTGGGACTTCATCGAGGGCTTCTGCCCGGCGCTCGACATGGGCCTGCAGGACTTCCGCGACACCGACCAGGGTTCGATGCTGCGCGTGAAGGGCGCCGACACGCTGCTGCCGATCGGCCCCGGCATCGTGCGCGGCGTCGACCTGTTCGCGCAGACGCTGCGAACCTTCGTCAACGGCCGCATCGTGCAGGAGGCGCACATCGGCGACGAGACCATCTGGGGACCGCACTACGTGATCGCCGACATCGCGCGCCACATCACGCTGGTGGCCGGCGACGTGATCCTGATGGGCACGCCCTGCCATTCGCGGTCGGTGGATGCGGGCAGCGAGGTGGCCTGCGAGATCACCGGTCTCGGCCGCGTCGCGGGCACCGTGGTGGCGGTCGACGCGCCGCGCGCGAGCGCGCTGGGCGTCGGCCACGCACCGACCGACACACCCGAAGTGCGGCGCGTGGCGCTGGGCTTCGACGAACGCGTGCCGGAATGGCTGCGGGACAACCTGCGCGACGCCAAGGCAGCCTCTTGAACTGGTAATCCGAGCGCTTCTGCTGCGATGATCGGCCATGCCGATCTTCGACCCCCGACCGCCGCGTGCCGGCGCCGGTCTGCCCCAGCAGATCTATCTGCCGCGCGCTGCGGGCCTCGGGCTGGGCGGTCTCGGAATGGCGATGGCGCTGTTCGAGCGGGGCGGCCCGCCCTGGACATGGGCGATGGTGATCTTCGGCGCGCTGATCTGGCCCCACATCGCGTACCAGCGCTCCATGCGCTCGCGCACGCCCGACCAGGCCGAGAAGCGCAACCTGCTGGTGGACGCGGCGCTGGCCACCTACGGCGTCTATGTCATCGGCGGCAACCTGGTGCCGAGCGCGATCGCGCTGACCATCATCAGCATGAACAACCTGTCGGTCGGCGGCTGGCGCCTGTGGTGCCAGGGCGTCGGCGCCGGCGTGCTGGGCATGGTGGCGACATCCCTGTTCCTGCCCTGGCATTTCACGCCCGACTCCAGCCTGCGCGTGCAGGTCGCCTGCCTGCCGGTGCTGGCGCTCTACTTTCCGGCTTTCGGCTGGACCATGCTGCTGCTCGCGCGCAACCTGCACCGCAGCCGCGAGGCGCTGCGCCGCATGAGCCTGGAGGACGCGCTTTCGGGTGTCCACAACCGCCGCAGCTTCGAGGACACCTTCGACGCGATCTTCCGCCTGATGCGCGCCGCGCCGGAGACGCCCGACGCCGTGCTCCTGCTGTGCGACGTCGACCACTTCAAGCAGATCAACGATGCCGGCGGCCATGCGGCCGGTGACCTCGTCATCCGCGAGATGGGCGAAGTGCTGCGCATGCGGGCTCGCCGTGGCTACCTGGCGGCGCGCTACGGCGGCGACGAGTTCGTCGTGCTGCTGCAGGACGCGGGCGCTGCGCAGGCGATCGCTTTCGCGGAGCAGTTGCAGGTCGACCTGCGGCTGCGCATGGCGCTGATCGGCGGCGATCCGGCCATCAGCATCAGCACCGGCATCGCCTGCTATGAGCCGGCGATGGCGTCCTCCCGGGCCTGGATGGCCAGCGCGGATGCGGCGCTGTACGTGGTCAAGCGGCGCCAGCGGGGCAGGACCGAGGTGGCCGGGCGCTGAATTCGGCTGGCGTCCATCGTCCGGCGGCCGGTGCCGGTCGCCTTTCCGTTCGTTTCCGTCCCTTTACGTCCCTTTCCGTCGTGGTCTGTCTGCGCGATCTCTATGCGTGATGCGTCGCGTCGGGGTCGAGTGCGCTGTCGCGGTGCGAGAACGCGGCATCTGCATGGCCGCCCCCAACGCTGCCGCCTCCGCCCTGGTCCGCCCCGCCACGTCCGCCGCCACCACCACCACCACCGGAGCCTCCGCCGCCTGCGTTCTGCCCCGCACGGTTGCGGCTGCTGGCCGTGCCGCTCACGCGCACCGGCCCCTGCTTGGGGATCACGAGCGCCGGCGGCAGGCTTTCGAGATCGAGCACGTCGCGGATGAAGGTGCGCAGCGACGTCACCAGGTCCGCCGTCTCGATGACGCGGCCCGCCACCATGTCGTTGGCCGCGCGAACCGCCAACTGCACCTGCTCCTGCGTCCCGAGCAGGATGACGTCGGACAGCGCGGCTTCCACCGCGTCGCGGATGCGGCGACGCCGGTCCGAGCTTTCCGTGGCGGGGCGCGGCGCCGCAGCGGGCTGGCCCTGGGCCTCGATCGCCGCCTCGGCCCGCTCCAGCGCTGCGTCGGCGGCATCGGCCTGCATGCGCAGCTGCCGCATGTGGCTCGGGTCGACCGCCAGGTCGCCGGTGAACGAGCCGCCCAGCGTCTTGTAGGCCGCGATCAGGATCTTCAACCGCTCGTTGACCTGCCGGTTCTGCCGCTCGCGCCGCTGCTGCACGCTGTGCATCACCAGCAGGCGGATGCCGACCGCCACGAGCGACACGATGACGAGCCCGAACAGCGTCGAAACGGCGCCTTGCCAGGAACTGAGGTCGATGCCGCCGCGCATGGGTGTGCCCTTGTCTGTTCGTATCTATCGATGCCTACGCCTGCCGGCGCGGGCCGATGCGCATGTCGCCCACCTGTGCATGCAGTGCGAGGCAGCCATCATCCCAGGCGTCGATCCACATCTCGAAAGGATAGCCACCGCTCTCGATCTCTTCCCACTTCAGGCTGACCGGATCGCGCTCGCAGAGAAACCAGTGAAAGGCACCGCTTTCCAGCTCGTCGACGAACAGGGAAAGAAGGCGCAGGGGACTTTGCTCGGGCATCCATGCATGGTGGCGCGGGCGCGGCGCGCGCCTGTAGGCATGGGCTGACCGCGCGGGTCAGTGCCGGACCCAGGCCGCTGCCGAAGGCTCGCGCCGGTGGGCGTCGCTTCGCGCTGCTGACGGCGCTGGCTGGCGGCGCACGGGATAGTGCGGCCGCGCCGCTTCGGCGTTTCACCAAGGACTTGCCATGATCGCTCCCGCAGGATTCACGAAGACCCAGCACCTCGGCGGCCTGCCGCTCCCGCAACTGAATCCGTCCGGGAGTGCGGCCTCCGTTGCGACGCCCGACACGACACTGCCGACAGGCACGCCCATCCAGAAGCTGTCGGACCTGTCGAAGAAGTTCGCGCTCGACAAGGGCCATGTCCCTGCAACCGGTACCAACCTGGCGCTCCTCGGGCAGATCGGGGAACTGAGCAACGATCCGAAATTCCAGAAGACGGTGTGGCAGTTGCGTCAGCACTTGCAGCGCAACGACAAGGTGCTCCATGCTGAATTGCACGCCAAGCTGTCGAAAGCGTTGATGGAAGCGTCCGGCGCGGCACCTGCGTTTGAGTCACCGGGGCCGGTATCTGGCGAACGCGGCGTGACACCTCAGAAGAAGGCGCTGGCCGATGCGCTGCGACGGACGACGCTGGATGCAGACGGTGCAAGCTTCTCGCGCGTGCAGGCGGCGGTCCGGGACGCCATCCCGCTGTTGCCCAACAGCTTCTTCGCGAGCTGCCATGAGGTCATACAGGTCGCGGGACCGCTCGCGGCCTGCTATCTCAGGGCCGTGAACGGAGGCCATGTGTTCCAGACCGACGAGGATTTCGAACTGCACGTGCGGACCCCGTTGTTCTTCCCGGCCGATCCGAGCCAGCAACCGCCTTCGAACCTGAACCTGGTGGACAAGAAGCGCCTCATGGTGCTCGCCGACCGGGTGGGCGCCGCCCTTGCGTGAAGCGATCGTGGGGCCTGCGGCGCAACCCACCGCTACAGCAGGCTCTCGCTGACGAAAGGAAACACCAGCCACAGCTGCAGTTTCGTGCCGAAGTCGACGTTCGGCTCGCTGTCATGCACGGTCTCCACGCCGTTCTCGACGCCGACCCATTGCAGGTGGTCCCCCGGCTGCTTCAGGCGCAGGCGGTAGCTGCCGGCTTCGCGCAGCCGGCCGGCGAGGCGCAGCACGTCTTCCGCCAGTTCGGGTGAATGCACCAGCATGCCGAGCTCCGTGTTCACGCGCGAGGAACGCAGGTCCATGTTCATCGAGCCGACGAAGGTGGTCTCGCGATCGAACACGATGAGCTTGGAATGCGAGCGCCCGATCGACGCGTGCAGCGCGGCACTGATCAGCGAATCGTTGTGCAGTTGGCTGGAGTCGATCTCGTACAGCTCGACACCCATCTTCAGCATGTCGACCCGATAGCGGCCATAGGCGGCGCTGGCAAAGGGCTCGTCGTTCGATGCCAGCGAATTGGTGATGACCTCCACGCGCACGTCGTTCTGCAGCGCGTTGCGCATGCCGTCCATGCCCGGCTTGCCGGGAATGAAATAAGGCGAGCCGAGCACCACCTCGGCCTTGGCTTGCGAGATGGCCCTGCCCACGCGCGCGGTGACGGTGGTGGGATCGTTGCCGTCCTGCGCACGCCCATTGACCTTCTCGGGGTCGTCGGCGAAGGCGTCGATGTGTCCGTACAGCAGCCGCAGCGGCGGGCTCGCCATGTCGGCGCTCAGCGGCAGATAGCCCAGCAGGTCGGGCTTGTCGGCAGGCGGACTCGGATAGGCCGAGACGGCGTCGGCCGTGAGCCGCTCGAAGTCCTCGCGCAGCGTGTCGGTGGTCTTTCGGCTCATGGCCACCGCGTGCAGCGGATAGATGCGGGGACTGTTCCAGTAGACGTCGAAGATGCCGGCCAGGCGCGGTATGGCGGCGCCGGCGATCAGCAGGTCGAAGTCGACGAAATTGCCGCCCTTGCTGCCGAAGAAATACTCGTCGGCGATGTTGCGTCCGCCGGCCACCGCGAAGGCGCCGTCGGCGATCAGCATCTTGTTGTGCATGCGGTGGTTGATGCGGGAGAAGTCGCCCAGCGCGAAGGCCCAGCGCGTGAGGAAGAAGGACCGGCCCGAGGGGAACGGGTTGAACAGCCGGATCTCCACGTTCGGATAGGCCGCCAGGGCCAGCAGCATCGCGTCGCTGTCGGCCGTGTAGAGGTCGTCGACCAGCAGCCGAACGCGCACGCCACGCAGGGCCGCATCGCGCACCGCGCGGACCAGCGTGTGGCCGGTCACGTCGTTCTGCAGCAGGTAGTACTGCAGGTCCAGGCTCTTCTGCGCGTTGCGCACCAGCGTGAGCCGCGCGTCCATCGACCAGGCGCTCAGCGGGAGCGGCCGAAAGCCCGAGCCCTTGCCCGCCGGCACGCTCTGCGCCGCAACGCGGCCCAGAAGCTCCTGCGGGCTGGCGGCGATCGCGGCCACCGGCGTGCGGTCGACCGGCGGCGGCAAGGTCGAACAGGCGGCAAGCAGCATGGCCCCGAAGGGCAGCAGCATGGCGAGCATTCTCGAAAGACGGGTCATCGGCTTCTCACTTTCAGTACCCGCAGGATTGTGACCAGGCCGTCGGTTCGGTGTGCGCGCGCTGCACAGTCTCGACGCGAAGAAGCGAATCGTGGTGGAATCTTCCGGTGTGACGGCGCTGCCCGGAAACATGGGCGAGCGAAAAGATAACAAAAGGAACCCCATGATCGATCTCCAAATCAACGGCAAGCCCTATGCCGTCGACGTACCCAGGGACATGCCCCTGCTCTGGGTCCTGCGCGACGTCGTCGGGCTGACGGGCACCAAGTTCGGCTGCGGCATCGCACAGTGCGGTGCCTGCACCGTGCACGTCGACGGCCAGGCGGTCCGCTCGTGCGTGCTGCCGGTCGGCAGCATCGGCGCCAAGCCGGTCACCACCATCGAAGGCGTCGCAGAGACCGCCAGCGGCAAGCAGGTGCAGAAGGCATGGCTCGACGTCGACGTGGTGCAGTGCGGCTACTGCCAGTCCGGGCAGGTCATGTCGGCGGCGGCGCTCCTGAAGCGCGTTCCCAACCCGAGCGATGCGGACATCGACCTGGCCATGTCCGGCAACATCTGCCGCTGTGCGACCTATGTGCGGATCCGTGCCGCCATCAAGCAGGCGGCCACGGGCAAGCCCGAGGTGCTGCAGTCGATCGTGTCCGCACCGGCCGGGAGCGCCTCATGAACCCGGTGCCACCATTCGATCGCCGGCGCCTGCTCCAGGCCGGCGGCCTCGCCATCGCCTTCACATGGCTCGGCGGCGCAGGCAAGGCCATTGCCGCCATCAATTCACGCCAGCAGCCCGGCGACCCGGCCGCTGCGCTGGCCGACGGCAACCCGCCCTTCGCGCCCAACGCCTTCATCCGCGTCGATGCGGACGGCAGCGTGCGGCTGGTCATGCCCATGGTCGAAATGGGGCAGGGCATCTACACCGGCTCGGCCATGCTGGTCGCCGAGGAACTGGGGGTCGAGCTCGACCAGGTCCGGGTCGAGCATTCGCCGCCCAACGAAGCGCTCTACGGCATGCCGCTCCTGGGCGGCCAGATCACCGGCGGCTCGACCAGCACGCGCAGCACCTGGGGCGTGCTGCGCGATGCCGGCGCGGTCGCGCGCACGCTGCTGGTGGCCGCGGCCGCCGCGCGCTGGAAGGTCGATCCGGCGACGTGCACGGTCGCCCGCGGCGTGGTGAGCCATGCGCCTTCGGGCCGGCAACTCGGCTTCGGCCCGCTGGCGGCGGACGCGGCCAGACTCCCGATGCCGGGCAAGCTCACGTTGAAGAGCCCGAAGGACTTCACCGTCATCGGCAAGCCCCTGCGCCGGGTCGATTCGCCGGACAAGGTCAATGGCGCCACGCAGTTCGGCATCGACGTCCGCCTGCCCGGCATGAAGGTCGCGACGGTCAAGGCGTGTCCGACGCTCGGCGGCACGCTGGCATCGGTCGACGACAAGGCCGCACGCGCCATTCCGGGTGTGATCGACGTCATCCGCATCGCGAACGCGGTCGCCGTCGTCGGCGAGCACTTCTGGGCGGCCAAGCAGGGGCTCGATGCGCTGAAGATCAAGTGGGCACCCGGCGCGAACGCCGGCCTCAGCACCCGCAAGCTGCGCGACGCGCTGGCCGACAGCCTGGCCAAGGGCAAGTCCATCGTCGGCCGCGAGGTCGGCAAGCGGCCCGACGGCACGCTGGTCGAAGCGACCTACCAGTTGCCCATGCTGGCGCACGCCACCATGGAGCCGCTGAACACGACGGTGCACGTCACGGCCGGCCAGTGCGAGATCTGGGTCGGCACGCAGGTGCCCGCGCGCTGCGTGAGCGTCGCGGCGAAGATCACCGGCCTGCCGGAAGCCAAGGTCGTGCTGCACAACCAGTATTTGGGCGGTGGCTTCGGCCGGCGGCTCGAGACCGATTCGGTCGAACAGGCCGTGGCCTTCGCCAGGCAGGTGCCGTATCCGCTCAAGGTCGTCTGGACCCGCGAGGAAGACATCGGCCACGACATCGTGCGGCCGATGTACCACGACAACATCTCCGCGGTGGTCGATGCCGCCGGCAAGCTGCTCTGGTTCGGCGACCGCATCAGCGGCGGCACCGTGCTGGGCCGCTGGGCACCAGCGTTCATGGGCAAGAACGGCATGGACGGCGACCTGATCGAATGCGTGGCCGAGCCGGCCTACGACTTCCCGAACCTGAAGGTCGAGTGGGTGCGCCACGACATGCCGCCCGGCCTGGACGTCGGCTGGTGGCGCGGGGTCGGGCCGACGCACAACCTCTTCGTCATCGAGAGCTTCATCGACGAACTGGCATCGCGCGCCAGGCAGGATCCGGTGGCCTACCGCCGCACGATGCTGCAGAAGAACCCGCGCACCCTGGCCCTGCTCGACCTGGCGGCCGACAAGATGGGATGGGGCAAGGGCACGCTGGCCGCACGCGTCGGGCGCGGCGTGGCGGTGGGCGATCCGTTCGGCAGCCGCGTCTGCGCGATGGTCGAGGTCGAGGTCACGCCGCAAGGCGAGGTCCGGCTGCGGCGCGCGGTGGTGGCGCTCGATTGCGGCATCGCGGTCAACCTGAGCTCGGTCGAGGCCCAGGCGCAGGGCGGCCTGCTGTTCGGGCTGAGCGCGGCGCTCTTCAACGAGATCACGATCGAGAACGGCGCGATCCAGCAGAGCAACTTCCATGACTACCGGAGCCTGCGGATCAACGAGACGCCGACGGTCGAGGTGCATGTGGTCAAGAGCGCGGAGGACCCGGGCGGGCTCGGCGAGGTCGGTACCGCGATCGCGGCGCCGGCGCTGGCCAACGCGATCTTCGCGGCAACCGGCGTGCGCCTGCGCGAGCTGCCGGTGAACCGTGCCTTGCTGGTGCAAGGCAAGGAGGCGCTCAAGAAGGTGGCCATGGGCCCGGCGCGCAGCGAAGAAGGGAGCGCAGCATGAAGCGGCTGTCGATCGTGATCGTTGCGCTGCTGGTCATCGGCGCCGCACTCGGCTTGTTCCTGAACCGCACCGATGCATCCGAAGGCCAGGCGCCGGTGCTGGCCGGCGCACCCGTCGACGCGTCGGTGCTGGTGCGTGGCGAATACCTGACGAAGGCGGCGGACTGTATCGCCTGCCACACGGTGGCCGGCAAGGGCCAGCCGTTCGCGGGCGGCGTGCCTTTCGTGCTGCCGTTCGGCACCATCTACTCGTCCAACATCACCGCCGATCCCGACACCGGCATCGGCCGGTGGACCGACGACGAGTTCGTGCGCGCGGTGCACAACGGCGTGCGCAGCGACGGCCAACGGCTGTACCCGGCGTTCCCGTACACCTCGTACACGCAGCTCAGCCGAAGCGACGTGCTGGCGATCAAGGCCTACATCTTCAGCCTGCCGAAGGTGAGCCAGCCGAACAAGGAGGCGGACCTCGGCTTCCCGTTCAACCAGCGCTGGGCCATGTGGTTCTGGAACGCCGCGTTCTTCAAGAGCGAACGCTTCGTCGCCGACCCGGCGAAGCCGGCGCAGTGGAACCAGGGTGCCTACCTGGCCACGGCGCTGGGCCATTGCGCCGAATGCCACACGCCACGCAACGTGGGCTTCGCGATGGACAAGGGCAACGACCTGGCCGGCGCGACGCTGCAGGGCTGGCGCGCCTGGAACATCACGTCGGACCCGAAATCCGGCGTGGGTGCCTGGAGCGACGCCGAACTCGCGAGCTACCTCGCCACCGGCCATGCGGACGGGCGCGGCTCGGCCGGCGGACCCATGGGTGAGGCGGTCGACCACAGCCTGCAGTACCTGGCGCCGCAGGACATCGCCGCGCTGGTCAGCTACCTGCGCAGCGTGCCGCCGCGGCAGGGAGATTCGCCGGTCGCCATCGATGCCAAGGCGCCGTGGGCGGTGGCTGCGAGTGCGGCGGCGCCGGCCAGCAACACGGCCGAAGGCCACGCGCAGGGCCTGAAGCTGTTTGCGGCGGCCTGCGCCAGTTGCCACCAATGGAACGGCCAGGGCCAGCAGACGCCGTACGCCGCGCTGCTCGGTTCACGCAGCGTGAACGACCCCGACGGCGCGAACGTGACGCAGATGATCCTGCAGGGCGTGAACATGCGGGTCCGTGGCAACGACGTGTACATGCCGGCGTTCGGCAAGGCCTACACCGACACCGAAGTCGCCTTGCTCGCCAACTACGTCATCGCGCAGTTCGGCAACAAGGCGGGCAAGGTGACGCCGGAGATGGTGGCGGCCCAGCGCAACAAGTGACCGGGCGGCCGGCCTCGCCTATTTGCGGACCAGCGGGATCTGCAGGTTGGTGGGGCGGTTCTGCTCCGTGTCGAAGCCGCGCCCGTCGATGTTGCGGGCGCCCCAGAACAGCATGTCGTGGTTCAGGTAGACCAGGTCGAATTCCATGAAGTTCTTCCCTTCCGCCAGGCCGAAGGGAATGAAGGTCTTGCCGAAGACGCTCTGCGTGCCGTTCACTTCCCACTTCTGGAAGCCGTTGCCGGCGACCTTGTTCAGCAGGTCCGCGAAGCCCTGGATGAGCGGGGTCACCTCATAGCCTTCGTCGGCGATGAAGTCCACCTTCTGGGCGCCGGCCGCAATCGGATGGTCGCCGCGCCAGACCATGTGGCCCTTGATGACGATGCGGGTCAGCGGCACGGCACCGTGGGGGTCGGCGAAGTTGACGATGCTCAGTTCGAACCGGTCGCCCGCGGCGTAGTTGAAGTCGCGCTTCAGATAGAAGGGCTTGAGCGTGCCGTCGGGGTTCTTGCTGGCGCTCGGACGGATCTCGGGTGCGATGCTCACCCATTCGCCCACCAGGGCTTGTCGGGTCTGGTCGAGGTTCATGGCGGTGCTTCCTTCAGTCTTGGGTGGAGAAGCCGTCGACGCGCAGCCGGCAAGGCCGACCGCGAGCGCCAACGACAGGGAGATCGAGACACGGCGTGTCCACATGGGAAACCTTTCAGAATGGCGGCGCAGTGTCGGGCACCTCCGCCCGCATGCGGTAGCCCAAATCGGCAGAAACGCAGGCCCGCGGCAAGGTCCGGATGTTGACGCCGCAGGACCCGCGTGCAAACCTCGGCGACCGACGCGCCATCTCGCCCCCGCTTCGCCACACTTCGCCCGACCTCGCTCCGTTCCGCCATCGACACCATGCAGTTCAAGTTGGACCACTTCGACGACTTCCATACCTACGGTGCTTCCGCGCCGGAATGGAACCAGCGCTACCAGCAGATATCCCGCGGTGCGATGCGCAGCGCGATGACCGAGATCACGGTCGGGGGCACCCATCTGTTCTGGAAGACCATGAACCAGCGTGTCGTCCAGCAAGGCTGCCCACCGGTGGGGAAGCTCTGCTTCGCCTTCCTCGCGCGCACCACCGGACCGGCGCGGATGCAGGGCCGCGAGGTCACGGACAGCAGCGTCTTCGTGATTCGCGGCGGTGAGGAATTCGTGTTGCATCGGCCGGCGCAGATGGAACTGCTGGCCGTGACCGTCGACGAGCGCCAGTTCGGCCAGCTCCTGAGCCAGCAGCCCGACGCCGTGCCGCTGCAGGCCTTGTTGCGCCGCACCGTGTTCGACGCCGCGCCGGCCGCATTGGCCCGGCTCAAGGCCAGTCTGGGCGCGATGTTCGTCTGCGGAACCGGCGGCACCGACTACGCGCTGCCGTCACGCTCCGACTTCGCCATGGAAGACCTCGTGCAGTCCCTGCTGCTCGGTGTGCTGCGTGACGCGAACCGGGAAGGCCGTCGCGTCAAGGGCCTGTCGGCGCACGTGCTCGTGAGCGAGTGCCACCGCCTGACCATGGCCCGGCCGGATTCGCCACCCACGATCGAGGAACTCTGCGTCCGCTTGCGCACGAGCCGGCGTTCGCTGCAGGACAGCTTCCAGAAGGTCGCGCGAACGACGCCGACCGACTACCTGCGATGCATGCGGCTGAACCTCGTGCGCCGCACGCTGCACCGGACGCTGCCGCACCAGGTCGGCATCGGCGACATCGCGACGCAGGCGGGCTTCTCGCACCTGAGCCACTTCGCGTCCGAATACAGGCGCCTGTTCGCGGAGCTTCCCTCGCAGACGCTGAGGGCGGATGCGCTGCGGCCCGCGCCGGCTGTGCAAGGGGCCTGAGTCACACCGCCAGATGGTCCTCCAGCGCCTCGCGCGGAAACTGCGCGATCGGGCCGCCGGCCACCACCGCGCCGTGATCGAGCAGCAGCACCTGGTCGGCGGTCTGCAGCACGAAGGACAGGTTCTGCTCGACGATGACGAAGCACGCACCGGCCTGCGCGCGCATCCGCACGAGCCGCGACATGCGGTCGATGTTCTCCGGCTGCACGCCTTCGGTCGGCTCGTCCAGCAGGCTGACCGGCGCCTCCAGCGCGAGCGTGCGGGTGAAGGCCAGCAGCTTGCGCTCGCCGCCGCTCAACGAGCCGGCGCGTTGCGCGGTGCGCTCCTTCAGGCGGGGAAAGGCGTCGAAGTAGTCCGCATAGCGGGACAGGTCGCCGTCGGGCAGATGCAGGCGCAGGTTGTCGCCCACGCTGAGTTCGGTGAAGACGATGTCCTCCTGCGGCCCGTAGGCGATGCCGGCCGCCAGGCGCGCATGGGGCGGGCGCCGCGCCAGGTCGAGCGGGCCGAAGGCGACGCGGCCGCCCATCAGCGGCAGGAAGCCGGCGAGCGCGCGCATCAGCGTCGTCTTGCCGACACCGTTGCGGCCGAGCACGCACAGCACCTCGCCCGCGCGGACGGAACCGCTCACGTTGCGCAGCACGGTCGTGTCGCCGTAGCCGGCGCTCAGGTCGTCGAAGGTCAAGGCGTCGTGGGCCGCGGTCGACGGCACGGTCGTGTTCATTTCCGGCCTCCGGCATAGACGGCGCGCACCTTCGGGTCGGCCTGGATCTGCGCCAGCGTGCCTTCCGAAAGCAGCTTGCCCTGGCTCAGCACGAAGACGTGGCCGGCGATGACCGACACCGCCGCCATGTCGTGCTCGATGACAAGTGCCGCCGCGTCGAGCATGCGGGCGCTGGCCATGATGGCGTCGATCATCCGCCGCGTTTCCGCGGGCGACAGGCCCGCGCAGGGCTCGTCGAGCAGCAGCAGCGCGGGCTCGGGCAGCACCGTCATGACGAACTCCAGCGCCTGCCGGTCGCCCTGCGCGAGGGCGCCGGCCGGCACGTCGAGTTGCTGGCCGAGCATCGGAAACAGCGCGAGCATCTCCCCGAGCAGCGGGCTCTGCCAGCCCAGCGGCGCCGAGGCCAGCGCCTGCAGCGGTTTCAGCCGGCCTGCCCAGAGCGCGATCGCGAGGTTCTGCGCCACGCTCAGCGCGGGGAACACCGACGGGATCTGGAACTTGCGCCCGACCGCCAGCCGCGCCACGCGCCAGGCCGGCCAACCCGAGATGTCGACGCCGCCCACGCGGATCTGCCCGCCGCGCACCGGCAGGCGTCCGGTCATCACGTTGAAGCTGGATGTCTTGCCGGCCCCGTTCGGGCCGATCACGCAGCGGATGCCCGGCCCTTCGACGGCCAGTCGAAGGCCGTCGAGGATCACCACGCCCGAGTGGCCGGTCGCGACCTGGTCGAACACCAGCGACGGCGTGCCGCGCGCCGCGATGGCCGGCGCTGGGCTGCGCGCCACGGCCGGTGCGGCGTGGCCGGCGCGCTTCGCGAAGAGGCCCGCGAAGCCCTGCGGCAGGAAGCGCACGACCAGCATGAAGGCGATCGCGACGATCACTTCCCACGCGCTGAAGTGGTCGCGCAGTTCGGACGACGCATAGCCCACGACGACCGCGCCCAGCAGGGCGCCGAGCGGGCTGGCCTTGCCGCCGACCGCGGCCCAGATCACGAACTCGGTCGACAGCACGTAGCCCATCGCGAGCGGCGTGACGATGCCCTGGTGCGCCGCGAAGAAGGCACCGGCCAGCGCGGTCAGCCCGGCCGACAGCGCGAAGGCGCCGGCCTTCCAGCGGTGCGTGGCGAAGCCGAAGAACTGCAGCCGGTCCTCGTTCTGCGCGATGGCGCGCCAGAGCACGCCGACCGGCCGGCGCAGCAGCACGGTGAGCAGCGCGGTGCTGAGCAGCGCCAGCGCGGCGATCGCCCAGTACAGCGTGCCGAAGCGCTCGGTGCCCGGCAGGTCGGGAATGCCCGCCAGTCCGTTGAAGCCACCGGTGACGTCGCTCCATTGCTGCGCGGCCAGAAAGCCGAGCATCGTCACGGCCAGCGTGATCAGCGAGAAGAAGGGGCCGCTCTGCGCATTGCGCACGAACACCATGTGCGCCAGCAGCCAGGCCAGCGCGGCCGGCAGCAGGACCGCGAGCGGCAGCAGCGCGAGCCACAGCGCCTGATGCTCGGCGGCCTTCAGCACGCCGCCGCACAGGTAGGCGCCGAGCCCGAAGAAGAGCGCGTTGCCCAGCGGCAGGAAGCCGGCCTGGCCCCAGCACAGCGTGACGCCCTGGGTTGCCACGCCGTAGAGCAGGAACAGCGCGATCTGGTAGGCCAGGAAATCGTCGGCCAGCAGGCCGATCGCGAGCAGCCCGACGGCCAGTGCGGCCGGGCCGGCCCAGGGGCGCCAGGCCTGCGCGCGTCCGGCGCGTGCGGACGGTGCGGGTACGGGCGTGAGGTCAACGGCGGCCGAAGAGTCCATGGGGGCGCAACCAGAGGAAGAGAGTGGAAAGGATCAGCACGACGGCATAGCCGCTGGTCTGGTCGGCGATGCTCGACACGACGGCCTTGGTGCCGCCGATCAGCGCGACGCCGCCGCCCAGCCCGGACAGCGTGCCGAGCCCGCCGACCACCAGCACGAAGAAGGAGTCGAGCAGGTAGTCGACACCGATGCCGGGCTCGATGCGCACCAGCGGTGCGAGCATCACGCCGGCCAGGCCGGCCAGCGTCACGCCGATCACGAAGGCGCGCGAGGCGAGCTTGCGGGTGTCGATGCCCAGCGCCTGCGCGAGCACCGGGTTGGCCGTCATGGCGCGCACGCGCAGGCCGGCCGAACTGCGGCGGTACCAGAGCGCGAGCGCGGCCATCACGACCACCACCAGCGCGATCAGCACCAGCCGATACGCCGGATAGCCCACGCCCAGGAACGAGACCGACGAGGCGATCTCGGTCTCGACGTTGCGGTAGCCCTTGCCGAACAGGCCCTCGACGATCTTGCGCAGCAGCATCGCGAGCGCCCAGGTCGCCAGCAGCGTGTCGAAGGGGCGCGCGTAGAGCGGGCGGATCAGCCAGCGCTCCACCGCCCAGCCGATGGCGCCGCACACCGCGACCGCCACCGGCACCGCGGTGACGAGCGGCAGCCCCTGGTCCTGCACGAAGACCACCGAATACGCGCCGAGCATGACGAACTCGCCATGCGCCATGTTCAGCACGCCGAGCAGGCCGAACACGACGGCCAGGCCGAGCGTGATCATCGCCAGCGTCGAGAGCTGGTAGACGATGTTGAGGATGTGCAGGAGAAGGGTGTCGTTCATCGCCGTGGACGTGGACTTGGATGTCGCTGCGCGGGCCTCAGGCCTTGCAGCTCTGGCCCGAGGGCACGTGCGCGAAGGTCTTGACCGGGCGGAAGCCCTGCGGCGTGACGTCGGCCACGAAGATGTCCTGGTCGACGTGGCGCGCGTGCATCGTCACCGTGCCGCGCGGGCCCTTGTAGCTGGCGCCTTCGCTGGCGCGTTCGAGCTTGGCGGCGGCCAGGTCGCCGGCCTTGGTGGCGATGGCGTCGAGCATCAGGAAGCCTTCGTACACCGACTCGGCCAGGCCGTTGAGCATCGGCGCCTTCGGGCCGAAGCGCTTGGCATAGGCCTGCGCGAAAGCCACCGCGTCGGGTGTCGCCAGGCTCGCGAAGTAGCCCATGCTGGCGTACAGGTTCTTCGCGTTCTCCACGCCGATGCCGGCCAGCGTGTTCTCCTCGATCAGGCTGCCCAGGCGCACCGCCTTGTCGGCCAGGCCGAAGCCGGCGAAGGCCTTGTTGAAGGTGACGGACGAGCCGCCGACCAGCGACACCAGCACCGCGTCGGCGCCCGAGTCGCGGATGCGCGCCAGGCTCGAGTCGAAGTTGTCGACGCTGAAGGCCACGTACTCGTCGCCGACCACCTGCGCACCGGCCTTGGTGATGTAGCCCTTGGCCGCGCCGTTGGTGTTGCGGCCCCAGATGTAGTCGTTGCCGATCAGGTACCACTTCTTGATCTTGCGTTCGGCGGTCAGCCAGGGGATCACGGGTTCGAGCTGCTGCGAGGGCGTCTCGCCGTTCATGAAGGTGGCGGCGGCGCATTCGCCGCCTTCGTACACCGGCGTGTAGAAGTAGGGCACCTGGCCCTTGAAGAGCGCGGTCAGCGCGCCGCGCACCGCGCTGTCGTGCATGCCGATCACGGCCTCGGCCTTCGAGCCTTTCCAGAGTTTCAGCGCGGTCTGCGCGGCCTCCGCCGGCGGCAGGCCGGAATCGCCGAACAGGATCTCGACCTTGCGCCCCAGGATGCCGCCGCGCGCGTTGAGCTGCTCGACCGCCAGCTCGGCGCAGGCCTTGGCCGAGGGGCCGAACAGGCTGGCCGGGCCGCTCTGCGGAATGAGCACCGCGACCTTGAGCGGCGTGGCGGCGAAGGCGGCCTGCGTGCCGAGCGCGGCGCAGGCGCCCGCCAGCGTGCTGGCGAAGGAGACGAAATGGCGACGGTTCATGTGGAACTCCAGGGACGTGGATGAAGGAATCGGGCGGGTGGTCGGTCGGATCGGGCGATCACAGGCCGGTGGGCCGGGTGACTGGCGGCAGCACGGCTTCGAGCGCGGCGCCGATGGCCAGCAGATGGCGGTCGGCACCGGCCGGGCCGTCCAGCGCGAGGCCGACCGGCAGGCCGTCGGCGCCGAGGCCGGCCGGCAGGCTCAGGCCCGGAATGCCGGCATTGCTGCCGGGGTCGGTGTTGCGGATGAAGGTCGGGAAGGCCGGTAGCACCTCGCCGTTGAATTCCGTCATGCTCTCCGGGCCGACCTGGCGCGCGGTCAGCGGCGAGGTCGGGAACACCAGCGCCTGCACGTCGTGGCGCGCGAAGGCGTCGCGGTACAGCGCCTGCAGCCGCTCGCGTGCCGCCATCGCGGCGCGGTAGGCGTCTTCGCCGATCGCGCCGCCGGTCAGCAGCGGCTGCAAGATGGCCGCCACGTCCGGGCTGCCGATGCCCGCGATCAGCGCCGCCATGTCGACCGTGTGGCCGGACGCGCGCAGGTAGGCCGGCATCTCCACCATGAATTCATACAGCGCGACCGGGAAGCCGACCGCGTCGTTCAGCGCGTCCAGGCCCGGCAGGTCGACCTCGACCAGCACCACGCCGGCGCGCTGGAGCGTGCCGAGCGTCTCATCCATCATCGCGGCGACTGCGGCGTCCATCGGACCCCAGAAGCGTGCGCGCGGCAGGCCGAGCCGCAGGCCGTGCAGGTCGACCGATGCCGGCGGTGCGAGCGGCGACGGCTCGCCGGCCAGCACCGCGTCCAGCAGCGCGAGGTCGCCGACGTTCCACGCCATCGGGCCGGCGGTGTCGCGGGTCGAGGCGATCGGCGCGATGCCGGTGCCGTCGATGCGGCCCACGGTCGGGCGCAGGCCCGCGATGCCGCAGAGCGCGGCCGGCAGCCGGACCGACGCGCCGGTGTCGGTGCCGATCGCACCCGGCACCAGCCCGGCCGCGACGATCGCGGCCGAGCCGCCGCTGCTGCCGCCGGGGATGCGGTCGGTCGCCCACGGGTTGCGCACGGCGCCCGTCACGCCGTTGTGGCTGGAGATGCCGAAGGCGAGTTCGTGCATGTTGGCCTTGCCCGAAATTACCGCGCCGGCGCCGCGCAGCCGCTGCACGATGCGCGCGTCGGCGTTGGGCGTCTTGCCGCGCAGCGCGCCGGTGCCGGCGCTGGTCGGCAGGTGCGCGGTGTTGATGTTGTCCTTCAGGCCCAGCGGCACGCCCAGCAGCGGTGCGGTGTCGCCGCGGGCGAGTGCGGCGTCGGCGTCGCGTGCCTGCGCCAGGAAGGGCGCGGCGTCGAAGTCGACATAGCCGTTCAGCCGCGACAGCGCGGCCGTGCGCGCGGCCAGCGCCTGCGAGTGCTCCGCGCAGCTGAAGTCCTTGTTTCTCAATGCGTCCCTGAGCTGGCGCACCCCGTATTCATGCAGTTCCATGTCGATTCCCGGCACTGGTTTCACGTTCGTTGGTCAGCGACTGCGGGAAGCTCGGTTCCCCCGTCGGCGAGGCTTCAGCTTAGGGATCGGGCGTCCGAAAAGCTCCCCTCAAAACCGAGGGGACGGCGACGGCTGCGAGCGGGCACTCTTCCTGCATGCGGCGCTGGCACCGCATCGACACGGCACGGGAAAGGGGCCGGTTGCGCGGCGACCATTCCCTGCCTGCACCGTCCTGGAGCCCCCATGTACTTGTCCGACGCACAGACCACCGCGCTGGCCGAGAGCTTTCGGCTGCTCGTCAACGCCCAGGACCTGGACGAATTGCGGCAGGACCTGGGCGCGCCCATCACGCGCCTGCTCGGTGCGGAGTCCGCGGTGTCGCGCGACCTGGACCCCTCGACGTCGACCTACACGATCCGCGTCGCCCACAACATCGACCCGGTCCATGCCCGGGCCTACGACCAGTACTACCAGTTCTGCGACCCGGTCACGCCCGCACTCAAGCCGCGCGGCTGTGCGTCGTTCACGCAGGCGATGGACATGGGGCACCTGCACCGCACCGAGTTCTTCAACGACTTCCTGCTGCCGCACGGCATGCACTGGGGGATGAACCTGTATGCGATGGCCGGCGGCCAGTGCGTCGGCGACCTGCTGGTGTTCCGCTCGCGGGCGCGCCCCGATTTCGAGAAGAACGACGTCGAACTGCTGCGCCTGATCGAACCCGCGCTGACCGCGGCCTTCGTCCGGCTGCAGCCGAAGCCCGAGCCCGCTGCAGGCGCCGCAGCGGTGCCGGGCGACGGCCAGGCGCTGGCGGCGGCCGGCCTGACGAAGCGCGAGGCCGACGTCGCGCTGCTGGTGTTCCGCGGCGCCGCCGACAAGGAGATCGCGCGTGCGCTGGCGGTGGAGGTGACGACCGTGCGGTACTACCTGAAGAACGCGGCCGCGAAGCTGGGCGTGACGGGGCGCAGCCGGTTGGCGTTCACGGTGGCGGAACTGCTGGCCGCCCGCCAGGCCGGGCGGGGCATGCGGCTGCAGTGAATTCGCGGGCGCCGGCGCCCGCGCGGGTGCGGGTGCGAACGATCGGCGGAATCAGCCGCGTCGGGCCGCTTCGATGGTGGCGATATCGATCTTCGTCATCTGCATCATGGCTTCGAAGGCGCGCCTGGCGGCCGCCGGATCGGGGTCGACGATCGCGTCCGTGAGTGCCCGTGGCGTGATCTGCCACGACAGGCCCCACTTGTCCTTGCACCAGCCGCACGCGCTTTCCTGGCCGCCGTTGCCGACGATCGCGTTCCACAGGCGATCCGTCTCGGCCTGGTCGTCGGTGGCGATCTGGAACGAGAAGGCCTCGCTCTGCTTGAACGCCGGGCCGCCGTTCAGGCCGAGGCACGGGATGCCGATGACGGTGAACTCGACCGTCAGCACGTCGCCTTGCTTGCCCGAGGGAAAGTCGCCGGGCGCGCGGTGCACGGCGCCGACGGCGCTGTCCGGAAAGGTCTTGGCATAGAACTGCGCGGCGTCCAGGGCAGCGCTTTCGTACCAAAGGCAGATCGTGTTCTTGGGGAGCATTCTTTCTCCTGTCGTTGAGCACGGCGACCGGTGCTGCCGAAGGTGGCATGCTCGGTACGCATGAGACCGACGCATTATCGAATCCTGTCCGCGCTGCTGGCAATCGGCAGTTTGTCGGGCTGCGATCTCCTTTTTTCGGAGAAGCCGTCCGACCCCTTGCTCAGCAAGGAGGCGATCGCGACGCGCGAGACACCGCAGGAGCTGATGTTCCAGGGACAGCTGGCAGGCGAAAGCACCTTCCTGCTCGTTCACGACTGCGAGGTCTTTCGCGTCGAATCTCGTGAAGGCGGCGGCGTGAAGTGGACGAGCGTGCTGGAGCCGGATTTCTATCCGCTCTGGACCACGTGCATGCGCCAGTCGCTCTCGGTCAAGGCGGGAACGGTGACGGTCGAACTGGGCCGCCAGGCCTTCGGCGCCGGAGGCTGTTGCGCCACCGGTGGAACCTACACGTCCGTCGACGGACGTACCTGGCGGAAGCGCTGAACTGCGGTGGCGCCGCATGCCGCGGCCTGCAGGCCGGCACAGAACCTGCAAGACGCCCGTCGTCCACCGCCGCGCGCCAAGGCGCTGCGCCCATGTCCTCCTCACGAAAGCGATCGATCCGCATGTCGTTCACCCGATCCCTCGCCCTGGCGCTCGGCGCCGCCGCCGGCCTGATGATGCTGGCCCTGCCGTCTTCGGCGCAGGACGGCTATCCGAACCGTCCCGTGAAAGTCATCGTCGCGCTGCCGGCCGGCGGCAGCGTGGACATGGTGGCGCGGCTGATCAGCCAGCAGCTGGCGAGCGACCTGGGCCAGCCCTTCGTGGTCGACAACCGGGCCGGCGCGTCCGGCCAGATCGGCGTGCCGGCCGTGGCGAAGGCGGCGCCAGACGGCTACACCATCATGGTGTCGCCCGCGTCCTTCCTGACCACCAACAAGAGCATCTTCAAGACGCTGCCGTACAACCCCGAGACCGACTTCGCGCCGGTGACCAAGCTGGTCAACCAGGCCATGGTGCTGGTCGTGCGCGACAAGGCGCGCTTCGCCACCGTGGCCGACGTGCTGGCGGCGGCCAAGGCGAATCCCGGCAAGCTGACCTTCGCGTCCTCGGGCGACGGCAGCCCGCAGCATCTCGCGGGCCTGCTGTTCGAGAGCCGCACCGGCGTCCAGCTTCTGCACATTCCCTACAAGGGCGGCGCACCGGCCATCACTGACCTGATGGGTGGCGTGGTCGACATGGTGTTCGCGCCGCTGCCGGAGGCGCTGCCGCACATCAAGGCGGGCAAGCTGTATGCGGTCGGCGTGCTGAGCGACAGGCGTGCCGTGTCGGCGCCCGACATCCCGACGCTGCGCGAGGGCGGCGTCAACAACGTGGTGCTGTCCGCATGGATCGGCCTGCTGGCCCCGGCCAGGACGCCGCAACCGATCCTGGACCGGCTCAACAAGTCCGTGAAGACGCTGCTGCAGGGTGATGCCAAGGCCAAGCTGCTGGAGATCGGCATGGAGCCGGCACTCGACGACGCCAAGCCGCTGGGCCAGGTCATCTCGGAAGAGATCAAGCTTCATGCCGACCTGGTGAAGGCGGCGGGCGTGGTGCCGCAATAGGGCGCCGATTGCCCTGGGGGCCGGCGCTTCAGCGCCGGGTCGCTGCCCGCTGGCGCTTCACCTCGTACATCGCTGCGTCGGCCTTGCGCAGCGCGTGGTCCGCGCCGCAGATCTGCGGGTCGATGGCGACCGCGCCCACGCTGGCGCCGGTGTAGCGCAGGACCAGCGAACCCACCGCGACGTCGCCGATCGTGGCGTCGCCGAGCCGCTGGGCCAGGGCGTCGGTCACCGCGGCGGTGACCTCGCCCAGCGCCGGGCCGGGGCCGATCACGACGAACTCGTCGCCGCCCAGCCGGGCGAGCAGGTCGCCCTTGCGCAGCGTGGTGCTGAGCCGCTGGGCCATCGCGCGCAGGAAGCCGTCGCCGCATTCGTGGCCATGGACGTCGTTGATCGCCTTGAAGCCGTCGAGATCGATGAACGCCACCAGCACGGATTCCCCGGCGCGTGCGCCTCGCGCGATCATGGCCTGCAGCTCCTCCATGAGCGAGCGCCGGTTCGGGAGCTCCGTCAAGGCGTCGGTCCGCATGCTCGTTGCGAGCTGGGCATTGGCGACGCGCAGCTGGGACACCAGGCGCTCTCGTTCGACATGCTGGCCGATCAGGCGCGAGAACAGCTCCAGCACGTGCTGCGCGTCGAGCCGCAGCGGCACCTCGGCCATGCTGGCGGCGCACAGCGTGCCGTAGAGATTGCCGTCGTCCGTGCGCACCGGCGCGCTGACATAGGTGCGGATCCCGAGCTCGCGTGCCGCGTCGGAGTCTCCCCAGCACTCGGCGACGTTGCTCGTGTAGGGCCGGCCTTCGTCGAGTGCGCGCTTGCAGAGGGTATCGGCCCAAGGCACCTTGAGGCCCTCGGGGATGAGAAGTCCGTCGCTCCTGCCATTGCGCGCGATGACCACGTGCTGGATGCCACCGTCGAGATCGACCGAGGTGAGGTAGGTGGATTCGCAGCCGGTGACGGCCTCCAGCATTTCGAGCATCGGGCGCGTCAGGTCTTCCAGAGTGGCGGCGTTGGCGACGGTTTCGGAGAGTTGGGCGAGCACTTGATCCATGCCGATATTTTCGCGGCCAATCCGTGCTGCCGTCACCATGCCGGGCGGCCAGGCTGTGGTAATCCAGATACGGCGGCGCGGAATCGACCGCGCCCGGGCGGTGCGCCCGCGTTCGGTCGGGTTGCGTTCAGCGAACGTCGAACAGCGCGGCCGCGTTGCCCCAGGCGACACGCTGCGCCACGTCCGGCGGCAGGTCGCCGAGCCACACGCGGTAGCCGCGCATGGTCTGGTCGTAGGCGCTCCAGCGCTGGTTGACCCAGGTGTCGGAGCCGACCAGGAAGCGGTCTGGGTACTTGAGGATCAGTGCGCGCCATTCGGGGCACAGCCGGCCACCGTCGCAGGTCAGCCCCGGCCGGTACGAGAGTTCGCCCATCAGTTGCGGATAGCGCGCCAGCAGCGACTCGACCCGCTCGATCGGTGGGCCGCCGATGCCCGTGTGGGCCCAGATCAGCCGCACCGACCGGCCTTTGGATGGCGTGTTGGCCATCAGCAGGTCGACCGCCACGTCGTCGACGTGAGCCAGCACCGCAAGCTGCTGCCGTTCCGCCAGCGCCATCAGTTTCTTCGCCACCGGGCCGTTGGCGTTGGCGCTGTCGTACAGGTGGAACTCGCCGAGCCCGCGGTACGGCCCGCTGGGCGTGCCACGCGCCAGTTCGGCCTGCACCATCTCATGGATGCTTTCGTCGCGAAACCAGTTGGTGTAGTCGTCGCGGTTGCGGTACAGGCGCACGAAGGGCACCACCGTGACGCCGGCTTCGCGCGTCTCGCGGGCGGCGGCCAGGGTTTGCGTGCCGGCGTTGGGCCGGGAGTTCGCGATGATCGCGCGGACGTCGTTGCGCTGCATGCGCGCCAGCGCCTCGGCCGGCGGGTAGGGCCCTGTGTTGCCGTCCCAGGCTTCCTGGTTGTAGTGCAGGTGCGTGTCGAACAGCGGGCCTGCGTAGTCCGTCGTGCGGGTGCCGTCCTGCGGCGCCTGCGCCTGCGCCATCGGCATGACGGCCGCGGCGGCAACCAGGAGCAGGGCGGCCATGGGCGTGCGGATGGTCATGCCGGTCTCGCGTTCAGACGTAGCGCGGAATCGGGCCGTTCTGCGGCGTGGTGTCGCCGCCCAGGTCGAGCCCGACCTTGTCGATGAAGCACCAGCCCCAGCCTTCGGGCGGGTCGTAGCCTTCGATGATCGGATGATCGGTCGCGTGGAAGTGCGCCCGCGCATGGCGGTTGGGAGACTCGTCGCAGCAGCCGACGTGTCCGCAGGTGCGGCACACGCGCAGATGGACCCAGACGCTGCCGGACTTCAGGCAGTCCTCGCACCCCAGCGCACTCGGAACGACGTGCCGGATGCCGGCGGTATGCGTGCATTGCTTGCTCATGGCGGGCGCTGGGCGATCAGCCGGCGTTGCGGCTCGACTCGAACAGGAACCAGGTGCGGCGTTCGGTCTCGTCGATCCAGTTTTCAAGCAGGCTGGAGGACGCGATGTCGCGGTGCTCGTCGGTCACGTTGTGGGCTTCGCGCATGCGGGCAGCCAGCGTCTTGTTGTCTTCGCGCAGCTCGGCCAGCATGTCCAGCGGCTCGACGTAGTCGGCATCGTTGTCGCTGATGCGCTGCGTGCGTGCGATGTGGCCGATCGAGCGCAGCGTGGTGCCGCCCACCTTGCGGATGCGCTCGGCGATCGGGTCGGTCATGGCGTACAGCTGGTCGCCCTGTTCGTCCAGCAGCAGGTGGTAGTCGCGGAAATGCGCGCCGCTCATGTGCCAGTGGAAGTTCTTGGTCTTCAGGTACAGCGCGAAGACATCGGCGAGCACGCCGTTGAGCGCGGCGGTGATGTCACGCGTCGCCTCGGCGGGGAGGTCGCTCGGCGTGGCCAGCGGCGCCTTGCGGCGGGCTTGCAGCTGGGCAGACTGGCTCTCGGTGTTGGTTGTCATGGCAGTTCGCTTTCCAAAGGTGCAGTTGATGAACGAGGGTCGGCATGCCGCGCGCCGGAGCGCTCGGCATTGCCGAACACAACCAGAGTGTGCGCCCGGTCGATTGCGCCTGCATTGCCGTCGGGCTTCATGCGGTGCGTTCGGCACCGTCTCTTGATGCAGCGCAGAAACCCGGGCGGCCGATCATCTCGGCCGAGGCAAGGTCAGGTCAGTCAGGTCAGAGCACGGGCCGGACCGGCGGCTGCCAGGGCGACCGGCCTGCGTACAGGCGGCGCACCTGCAGTGCGCAGCCGATCAGCAGCAGCACGAAGAACACGCCGATCACCTTCTGCAGCGCCGGATCGTCCGGGCCGGTGAACAGCGGTGCGCCGACCGGCAGGCGCGTGAAGGTCTCGTTCAGTCCCGGAATCATGTGGAAGAACAGCGTGACCGAATAGGCGATGGTCTCGATGTAGCGCGACGCGCGCCCGAACACCGGCCGGGTACCGGCGAGGACCGCAACCGCGAGCACCAGGAGCGTGATGATGCCGAGCGCATGCGGCGCCCCGAAACCGCCATGCCGGAAGATGCCGAAGCTCGTCAGGCAGGTCAGCACCGTGGCCCAGATGTAGGTGCGGCCGAGCGCGTGTCGCGCCGGGATCTCGCTGAAGCGGATCATCGCGGCGATGCCGGCGACAAGTGCGACGAGGCTGATGGCCGTATGGACCAGGCCGAGGGGAGTCAATCCGAACATGGTGCGTTCCTGTGGTCTGTGGGGGAAACCTTGTGGGCGGGGCCAGTCGCGGAATCGGCATGCGGATGCTGCGACCGTGCCGGGCGCCATGGTGCCGTGTATCCCGCTTGTGTTCAAGCCCGGCCGGCTTCCCCGAGCACCATCGAACGACTCAGCGGCTGGCCTGGCCGGGTTCCGGCCACGGCGCCTGCGCCCCGCGCGCCGATTCGTAGAAGGCGGCCATCTGCAGCACGCCCAGGTCGTCGAAGCGGCGTCCGGCGATCTGCAGGCCGATCGGCAGGCCGCCGGCCGAGTAGCCGCAGTTGATCGACGCGGCCGGCTGCTCGGACTGGTTGAACACCGACGTGAAGTGCGAGTCCTTCAGCAGGTTCTCGGAGCCGCTGTTGGTGGCCTCGGCCGCGAACGGCAGGACGGGCGATACCGGTGACAGCACGTAGTCGAAGGCCTGCGTGGCGGCGACCGTCGCGGCGCGCATCGCCTGCATGCGCGAGAACGCGCGGAAGGTGTCCTCGGGCGTGAGCTGGGCGGCGAATTGCGCCGCACCGTGGATGTAGTCGGCGGCCAGCCTGGCACGTTCCGGCGGCATCGCGGCGAGGTCCACGCGGCAGCGCATCGTGAAGAAGTGCGCCATGCCCATCCGCATGTCGAGCGTCGTCCAGTCCGTCAGCGGCTCGACGATGGCGCCGGCCTGATCGAAGGTGCGCGCCGCGGCCAGCACGGCGTCGTGCACTTCGGCGTCGATCGCCCAGCCGCCCGCGGGCTCCATCCACAGGCCGATGCGCACACCGCGCAGGTCGCGGCCGAGTTGCCGCCACGCGATGTCCTGGGCCGGCAGGCTCATGTAGTCGCGTGCGTCCGGGTGCGTCACCACCTGCATCAGCAGCGCGGCGTCGGCGACGGTGCGGGTCATCGGCCCGATCACGCGTGCAGCCGCCGGTGGGTCGACCGGGATGCGGCCATGGCTGGGCTTCAGCCCGAAGACGCCGCAGAAGCTCGCCGGAATGCGTACCGAGCCGCCGATGTCGGTGCCCAGGTGCAGCGGCCCATAGCCCGCCGCAGCGGCTGCGCCCGCGCCCGAGCTGGAGCCGCCGGTGTTGCGGCTCACGTCCCACGGGTTGCGCGTGAGCGGGTGAAAGCTCGACGGCGCCGCGCCCAGGAAGCCGAAGTCGGGCATCGTGGTCTTGGTCACGATCACGGCGCCGGCCTCGCGCAGGCGGGCCGCCGCGGGTGCGTCGGCTGCCGCCGGTGCGAGCACGGTCGATGCACTGCCCAGCGGCACCGGCGTGCCGCGGGTCGCGATGTTTTCCTTGAGCGTGACGGGCACGCCGTCGAGTTCGCCCTGCGGTGCGCCGCTGGCCCATCGGGCTTCCGACGCGCGCGCTGCAGCCAGCGCGGCGTCGGCGTCCAGCCCGTAGGTCGCCCGGATGCTCGGCTCCCAGTGTTCGATGCGTGCAAGCACCGCGTTCGTCACGTCGACGGGAGAGAGGTCGCGGTCGCGGTAGCGTGCCAGGAGCTGGACGGCGCTGAGTTCGTACAAGGGTGTGGTCATGGTTTGTCTTGCGTTGCGTTGGATCGATTCGAAGGGTCGGACGACGGCGTGCGGCCGCCGATGGCTCAGCCGCGCCCGAAGGCGTAGCCCTGGCCGGGTGCCGCGGCCAGCAGCGAGCGCGTGTAGGCCTCCTGCGGCGCGAGCAGCACGTCGCGGGCCGTGCCCTGTTCGACGATGCGGCCCTTGTGCATCACGATCAGCCGGTCGCAGATCTGGCTGGCGACCCGCAGGTCGTGCGTGATGAAGAGGATGCCGATGGAAAGCCGCTGCTGGATCTCGGTGAGCAGCTTGAGGATCTGGTCCTGCACCGACACGTCGAGCGCCGAAACGGCCTCGTCCGCGATCAGCACCTGCGGCTCGCAAGCCAGCGCGCGGGCGATGCACAGGCGTTGCCGCTGGCCGCCCGAAAATTCGCTCGGGTAGCGGTGCAGCACGTCGGGCTTCAGGCGCACGAGGTCCATCAGTTCCTCCGCGCGCTTCCAGGCCTGCGCCGGCGGTACGCCGAAATTGACCGGCCCTTCCACGATCGACTGGCCGACCGTGCGGCGCGGGTTGAGCGAACGGTTCGGGTCCTGGAACACGACCTGCACCATGCGGCGAAAGGCCGACAGGCGCGCGCGCTTCGAGTGCTGCGATTCGATGCGCGGCATGCGCACGTCGCCGCTGGTGGGTTCGATCAGGCCCGCGATGCAGCGCGCGACGGTCGACTTGCCCGAGCCCGATTCGCCGACGATGCCGACCGTCTCGCCGGCACGCAATTGCAGCGATACGTCGGCGGCGGCATGCACTTCGCGGCGCTTGCCCGGCCAGGCGCCCGATCGGTAGATCTTGGTCACGCCATGGGCGTCGAGCAGCGGCGCTTCGTCCGGCACCGGCGGCCGCGTGGCGGGCTCGAGGCGCGGCACGGCGTCGAGCAACATGCGCGTGTAGGGCTCGCGCGGGCGGCGCAGCACCTCGTCCTTCAAGCCGCTCTCGACCTGGCGGCCGAGCTGCAGCACCACCACCTGGTCGGCGATGTCCGCCACCACGCCGAAGTCGTGCGTGATGAACAGCACCGCCGTGCCGTTCTCCTGCTGCATCTCGCGGATCAGCGCGAGGATCTCGGCCTGCGTGGTCACGTCGAGCGCGGTGGTCGGCTCGTCGCAGATCAGCAGCGCCGGACGCAGGATCAGCGCAATGGCAATCACGATGCGCTGGCGCTGCCCGCCCGAGAGCTGGTGCGGATACGCGTCGTGGATGCGTTCCGGCTCCGGCAGGCGGACGCGCGCGAAGATCTCGAGCACCTTGCGCCGCCGCTCGGCAGCACCGAGCTGCGTGTGCTCGGCAAGGATCTCGTCGACCTGCGCGCCGCAGCGCATCACCGGGTTCAGCGCGGTCATCGGCTCCTGGAAGACCATCGCCATGCGCGCGCCGCGCAAGGCGCGCAGCCGGGCGGCATCGGCGTCGAGCACGTTCTCGCCCTGGACCTCGATGCGCCCGCGAGACGGCACCAGCGATGCCGGCAGCAGCCCCATCACCGCCTGCGCGATCACCGATTTGCCGGAGCCCGATTCGCCCAGCAGGCAGACCACCTGGCCAGGCATCACGTCGAAGGAGATGTCATGCACGGCGTGCGGCCGGTCGGCGCCCGGCGGCAGGTCGATGCACAGGTCGCGCACGCGCAGGCAGGGCGCCGCGTTGGATGCAGCTGTCGTCATCTCAGGCACCCCGCGGTTTGAACTTGGGATCGAGCGCGTCGCGCAGGCCGTCGCCCAGCATGTTCACCGCCAGCACGGTGAGCGCGAGGAAGGCGCCTGGCAGCAGCACGGTCGACGGATGCGTCGTGAAATAGGCACGGCCTTCGGACATGATGTTGCCCCAGGTCGGCACGTCGGACGGCAGGCCGATGCCGAGGAAGGACATGACCGCCTCCACCAGCATCGCGGCGGCGCAGACGAAGGTGCCCTGCACGATCAGCGGCGCCACCGTGTTCGGCAGGATGTGCCGCAGCATCAGCTTCCAGGTCGGCGTGTCGAGCGCCACGGCGGCCTCGACATAGGGCTCCTCGCGCACCGACAGCACGACCGAGCGCACCAGCCGCGCGACGCGTGGCGTCTCGGGCACGACGATGGCGAGCATCACGGTCCACAGGCTCGGTCGCCACACGGCCACCAGGACGATGGCGAAGAGGATGCCGGGGATGGCCATCACGCCGTCCATGACGCGCATGACGATGCCGTCGAGCCGCCGGAAGTAGCCGGCCACCATGCCGACCAGCAGGCCGAGCGCGGTCGAGCCGAGCGCCACGCTGACGCCGACCGACAGCGAGATGCGCGCGCCGTAGGCGGTTCGGCTCCAGATGTCGCGGCCCATGCTGTCGGTGCCCATCGGGAAGAAGCGCTCGAAGCTGTCGCCGGCCAGCGTGACGAATTCGGCGTGTGCGCCGGGCGACAGGTGCGAATTGGCCGGGTCCATCGCATTGGGATCGATGGTGTAGAGCCACGGCGCCGCCACGGCGACCAGCACCATGAGGCACAGCATCGCCGCGCCGATGCGCACGGAGCCGTTGGAGAGCACGCGGCGCGGCAACGAAGGCTTGCGCCTTGCCGGCGTCGGAGGGTTGCCTGCGGGAAGAGGGATCGAAGTCATGGAGAAGGTCTCGAGGGGCTCGGCGGTTTCGATGAAGGGGCGCGGTGCATCAGTAGCGGATGCGCGGGTCGAGCAGCAGGTAGCTCAGGTCGACCAGCAGGTTGACGACCACGTAGACCAGCGAGAAGAACAGCGTGATGCCCTGGATCAGCGGGTAGTCGCGCGACAGCACGGCATCGACCGTGAGCTGGCCCAGGCCGGGTATCGCGTAGATGGTCTCGGTCACGACCACGCCGCCGATCAGTCCCGCCACGCTGAGTCCGATGATGGTGGCGATCGGCACGGCTGCGTTGGCCAGCGCATGGCGCAGCAGCATGCGCCATTCCGAGATGCCCTTGGCGCGCGCCGTGCGCACGTAGTCTTCGGTCAGTGCTTCGGAGACCGCGGCACGGGTGACGCGGGCGATCAATGCCGCATACATCACGGCCAGCGTGATGCACGGCAGCACCAGGTTGCGCAGCCACGGCCCGATGCCGTTCGCGATGCGGCTGTAGCCCTGCGACGGCAGCCAGCCGAGTTGCATCGAGAACAGCCAGATCATCAGGTAGCCGGCCACGAACACCGGCACCGAGAAGCCGAGCACCGAGGCACCCATGATGAAGCGGTCGAGCCGGCCGCCGCGTTGCGACGCAGCCAGCACGCCGAGCGGCACCGCGATCAGCACGGTGAGCACCACCGTCACCGCGGCCACCGAAAGCGTGGGTTCGAGCCGCTGGCCGATCAGGTCGGTCACGCGCATCTTGTAGAAGAACGAGTAGCCGAGATCGCCGCGCAGCACATGGCCGAGCCAGCTGGCGAACTGGCTGACGATCGAGTCGTTCAGCCCGAGCTGCGTGCGGATGCGTTCGATGTCCAGCGCGGTCGCGCCGTCACCTGCGATGGCGGCGGCCGGGTCGCCGGGCGTCATGCGCAACAGCAGGAACACGATGACGGCCACGATCAGCAGGACCGGTACGGTGGCGAGCCCGCGCCGCGTCAGGAAGTTGAACATGTCGGTGGGTTCCGAGGCGTTACTTCTTCTGTACGTTCCAGTACAGCACCGCGGGTGAAGGCAGCAGGCCGGTGATCGTGCCGCGGCGGACGGCGGTGGGTGCCTTGCCTTCGCCGAGCGGCGCGATCACGCCGCCTTCGAGCGCACGCGTCTGGATCTGGGTGGCGATTTCCTTGCGCTGGGCGAGGTCGGCCGTCGCGATGAAGCGCGACTTCAGCGCCTCCAGCTCGGGGTCGGTCGGCCAGCCGAAGTAGCCCTGGTCGCCGTTGCCGGTCAGCGGGCTGTAGGTGAGCGGGCTGCTCGCGTCGATGCCGCCCCAGAAGGTGATGAAGGCGTTCCAGCCGCCGTTCTCCGGCGGGTCCTTGCGGGTGCGGCGCGTCACCAGCGTCGCCCAGTCGGTGGTCTGCACGTCGACGTTGAAGCCGACCTGCTTGAGCAACTGGCCGTACACGGCCGGCAGCTTGTTGAGCGCCGGCGAATCGCCGGGCAGCATGATCACGACCGGCTTGCCGTCGTAGCCCGATTCCTTCAGCAGCTTGCGCGCTTCCTCGAACTGCGGCTTGCCGGTGTAGAAGCCGGTCTTGTCGCTGGCGTAGACCGAACCGCAGAGATAGATCGATGCGCAGGGCTTGTAGAAGTCGCGGTAGGTCGCCTGTGCCCGCAGCATCGCTTCCTGGTTGATCGCGAGCATCGCGGCCTTCAGCGCCTTCGGGTTGTTGAAGGGCGGCACCTTGTGGTTGTAGATCACGGTGAACGGGCCGGCGGGCATCACGTCCACCAGCTCGATCTTCGGGTCGGTGCGCATGCCGACGAAGGCCGACACGGGTACCGTCTCGAGCATGTCGACCTCGCCGTTGAGCAGCGCATTGGCCTGCGTCTGCGGGTCGCGCAGCATCACCCATTCGACGCTGTCGACGTGCACCACCTTGCCGCCGGCAAGGCCCGACGCAGCTTCCTTGCGCGGCACGTAAGCCGTGTTCTTGCGGTAGATGACGCGGTCGCCGGGCCGGAAGTCTTCCTTCGACAGCGTGAAGGGGCCGGAGCCGATCATCTCGTCGATCTGCTTGTCGGCGGGCGTGTCGGCCACGCGCCTGGGCATGATGAAGGGGACCAGCGGGCTCGGCTTGCCGAGCGCGTCGAGCACCACGCCGAAAGGCACCTTGAAGCTCATGCGGAAGCCGTTCGGGCCCTCGGCCACGATGCTGTCCATGGCCTCGTACATCTTCTGGCCCAGGGTGTCGCGCTTGGCCCAACGCGCGAGCGAGGCGATCACGTCCTGCGATGTGACCGGCGCACCGTCATGGAATTTCAGGCCGGGGCGCAGCGTGAAGGTCCAGACCTTGTTGTCCGCGCTGGCGCTGTACTTGTCGACCATCTGCGGCTTGATCACACCCTTCTCGTCCATGCCGAACAGGGTGTCGTAGATCATGAAGCCGTGATTGCGCGTGATGTTGGCCGTGGTCCAGATCGGATCGAGGATCTTCAGGTCGGACGAGGGCACGGTGCGCAGCACGGTTTCGGCCGATGCGCCGGCGGAAAGCGTCAGGGCCAGCGCCGACACGGACAGCGCGAGCGCACGGCGAAGCGAAATTGGAATAGCCATGGTGTCTTACTTCTTTCGGGGAGCGGGGGAAGGGGAACGGGACGGGCGGGACGACGGGGTGGAGGCCTTGGAAGCGGTCTTGCTGGCGCGCAACTCGGCCAGCAGGAACTCGAAGATGTCGCGCGAGCCGGCCTCGGCGTCGATGAGCTTGTGGAGGATGCGGCGCAGCGTGTCGACCTCGGAGACGGTCAGGCAGTCGAGGAAGCGCGCTTCCATCTCCTTGCCGATCGGCTCGGCGCGCTGGACGATGTCGACGCCGCCATCGGTCAGGAACAAGTGGATCTGGCGCGCGTCCTCGTTGCCGATCTGCCGCGTCACCAGCTCGCGCTGCACCAGCGCGCTGATCAGCTTGGAGACGAGCGTCTTCTCGATCGCGCAGACCTGCACCAGCTGGCCCATCGTGATGCCGGGCGTGGTGCCGATCGCGCGCAGCAGGCGGATGTCGCGGATCGACAGGCCGATCTCGATCTCGTACACGCGCGAGCCGCGGTCGCGCGTGCGCTCGCTTGCCATGTCGAGCAGGACGTTGATGTAGTCGGTCTTGAGCTTGAGCGGCTTCATGGTGTTTTGTAGAAATATTCAATAGTTGAAATATTCAACTATATTTTTGGCAGATGCAAGCTTCGGGCCAGCGTTCAGGGAAAGTCCCGAGGCGTGGATGCGCCGTGTTGGCGCGTGAAGGGCCTGCTGATTGCAGGGCGATACGGCCGAACTGGTGCAGCGCGCACCGCGTTGCCGCGCGGCCAAGCCATGCACGCGTCTTCGAGGCCGTACCGGCGCCCCTAAACTTCATGCATGGACATGCGCCGTCGCCGGTGCGTGTCGCTTCAGGCAACGACGATCAGGAGCACAGCGCGATGAACCAAGAACCACCGATCGACTTCAACGATCCCGTCTGGGCCATTCTTCGAAGCCTGCCGTCCATGCTGTCCTATTGGGACCGCGACCTGCGCTGCCGTTTCGCGAACCGCGCGCACGAGGACTGGTTCGGCGTCAAGCCTTCGCAGTTGTTCGACAGTGCATTGATCGATCTTCTCGGCCCCGAAATCTTCGCGAGGAGCGAGCCCTACATTCGTGGCGTGCTGCGGGGAGAACCGCAGGAGTTCGATCGAGTGCCGACAGACTCGGAGCGCATCCATCGGCCGGGCCTGGTCAACTTCCTTCCGCACATCGTGAACGGCAAGGTCATCGGCTTCGTCGTGCAGGTGACCGACGTGACCCGGCTGTACGACATGCAGGTACAGCTGCAGCAACAGGTCGACGACAAGGAGAAGGCCCTGGCCGCACTGCAGAAGAGCAGTGCCAATCTCCGGCAGGCACAGGCGCTGGGGCAGATCGGCAGCTGGACCCTGGATGCAACCAGCGGAACGATGACCTGGTCGTTGCAGCTCCATGCACTTTTCGGTCGTGACCCGGCAGCGGGACCGCCGAGCTTTCAGGAGCATGCAGTCTGCTACACGCCCGAAAGCTGGCAGCGCCTGGTCCGGACGGTGGACCAGGCGGTGAAGAACGGCGAGCCCTATACGCTGGAACTCGAATACGTCCACAGCAGCGGGCGCCGTGGCTGGCTGGAAGCGCGTGGTGCTTCGCAACGCGACGAACGTGGAGGCGTCACGGCGTTGTACGGCACGGCGCAGGAAATTACGGGGCGTCGCCTGGCGGGAAGCGTCGAAAGCCAGACCCAGCGGATCATTGCGCTGGAAGCCGAGCTGCTTTCCAGGGAAGCGAGGATCGCGGAGCTCGAACGCAAGCTGGCGCTGGCGGGCAAGGCGCGTTGATATCGGCACCGATTGCATCGGCTGTCGAGGCGGACGGCCTGTGCTGCAGGCCTTCATCGGATGTCGTGGTTCGATCGTCTTGAAAGCGCGATAAATATGCTAACGGCCTGCGGTTGGTAGCGTTGGGTAACGCGGGAGCCCCATCGCCGCCCAGGCACGGCCCGGGACGGCCGTCCCGAAGGCTGCGTTAGTGCCTTTCGAGATGTCGCATGGGAAGGCCGGGTTCATGACCTGTTTGCCAAGCCTCGGACGCGGATCACGTGTCGGTGACGATGTAAAGCAGCCGCTGAGGGGATCGTGACGGCGACCGCACCATGCGACGGGCGAGAACAACCGGCGCAGCACGTGCGCACCCATCGATCGCTCGGAAACGAAAAAGCCGCCTCGAGGGCGGCTTTTTTCTGGAATGTGGCCGTGGACACTTACGCGGTCCACGTTACGGCATGTTCACTTGCAGGAGCTACCTTGTATTTTTCTCGTCGTGGTAACTCTTGGTCGACGTGCCGTTATGAGATCCGGCTTGCCTGCGCAGGCATTGCCCAACAACTCGATGGGCAAGAGGCGGAGTATAGCATGCTTTGGAGAGGCGCCGTTCAAAGCGAATTGCGTACGCAACAAGGATCGTTCGACTGGACGCCGCCGACATCGCCGCCCTAGAATCCGCGACGCTCCGGGGCGCACGTGCATGACGTGCTGAGATGGCGAATCCTATCGCCGAACCCGCGAACTTGAACCGGTTAGTACCGGCGGAAGAAGAGCTGCAGTTCCCCTGATCCACAGGTCCGTTCCGGGCCGTGGGTCCGTCGAGCGATTGCGGAGCACATCCATGCCAACCAGGAGTGCCCCATGAACGCCATCGACAAGTTCGCCTCGCTGCTCACGCTGACGCGCGAGCCATTTCCTTCCTCGGTCAAGTCCACCATTGCCGGCAGCCGGCCCGACCTGCGCGTGCCCGTGCGCGACGTCGCGTTGACCAATGGCGAGACCGTATCGCTCTACGACACCTCCGGGCCTTACACCGATGCGGCAGTCGACATCGATGTGCGCCGTGGCCTGCCCGACGTGCGTGGCGCATGGGTCGCGGAACGTGGCGACACAGAGATCTATGCCGGCCGTCAGCCTGCTGCACTTGACGACGGCGTGAAGGGCGAAGAGAACGCGCGCATCGCCCAGTTGCGCGCCGATGCGGCCGCGCTGCAACGCATGCCGCGCCGCGCCAAGGGGGGCGGCAACGTCACGCAGATGCACTACGCCCGTCGCGGCATCGTGACGCCCGAGATGGAGTACGTGGCGCTGCGCGAGAACGGCAAGCGCGAATGGATGGCCGAGTACCTGGCGAATGCCGAGCGCGCGAAGCGCGTCATGGGCAACCCGATGGGCGCGTCGATCCCGAAGATCATCACGCCCGAGTTCGTCCGTGACGAAGTGGCGCGGGGCCGCGCGATCATTCCGGCCAACATCAACCATCCCGAGGTCGAGCCGATGGCGATCGGGCGCAACTTCAAGGTGAAGATCAACGCGAACATCGGCAATTCGGCCGTCACCTCGAGCATCGAGGAAGAAGTGGAGAAGCTGGTGTGGGCGATCCGCTGGGGCGCGGACAACGTGATGGACCTGAGCACCGGCAAGAACATCCACACCACGCGCGACTGGATCGTGCGCAACAGCCCGGTGCCCATCGGCACGGTGCCGATCTACCAGGCGCTGGAGAAAGTGGGTGGCGTGGCCGAGGATCTGACCTGGGCGATCTACCGCGACACGCTGATCGAGCAGGCGGAGCAGGGCGTCGACTACTTCACCATCCACGCGGGGCTGCGCCTGCCCTTCATCCATCTCACGGCCGACCGCATGACGGGCATCGTGTCGCGCGGCGGATCGATCATGGCCAAGTGGTGCATCGCGCACCACCAGGAGAGCTTTCTCTACACGCACTTCGAAGACATCTGCGACATCATGAAGGCCTATGACGTGAGCTTCTCGCTCGGCGATGGCCTGCGGCCCGGCAGCGGCGCCGACGCGAACGACGAAGCCCAGTTCGCCGAGCTTCGCACCCTTGGCGAACTCACGCAGGTCGCGTGGAAGCATGACGTGCAGACCATGATCGAAGGGCCCGGCCATGTGCCGATGCACATGATCCAGGCCAACATGGACGAGCAGCTCAAGCACTGCCACGAAGCGCCGTTCTACACGCTCGGGCCGCTGACCATCGACATCGCGCCGGGCTACGACCACATCGCCAGCGCGATCGGCGCGGCCATGATCGGCTGGGCCGGCACCGCGATGCTGTGCTACGTCACGCCCAAGGAACACCTCGGCCTGCCCGACCGGGACGATGTGAAGCAGGGAATCATTGCGTACAAGATCGCGGCGCACGCGGCCGACGTCGCCAAGGGCCATCCGGGGGCGAGGTCGCGCGACGACGCGTTGAGCAAGGCGCGCTTCGAGTTCCGCTGGCAGGACCAGTTCAACCTGGGTCTGGACCCGGACACGGCCCGCGACTTCCACGACGAAACGCTGCCCAAGGATGCGAGCAAGACGGCGCACTTCTGCTCGATGTGCGGCCCGAAGTTCTGCTCGATGAAGATCACGCAGGAGGTGCGCGACTACGCGGCACAGCGTGGTCTGGACGAAGACGCCGCCATGCGAGACGGCATGGCGGGCAAGTCGGCCGAATTCAAGAGCGGCGGCGGCGAGATCTACATCCCGATCCAGTCCGCACGCCCTTGACGGCCGGCACTCAGGACATGATCGACACGGCCTTGGTGTTGAGGTAAGCCTCGACGGCTTCGGGGCCGCCTTCCGAACCGTAGCCCGAGTCCTTCACGCCGCCGAAAGGCATTTCCGGCGACGGCGTGGCGGGCTGGTTGATCCACAGCATGCCGACTTCGACGCGGCGCGACAGCAGGTGCGCGTTCTTGATCGACGAGGTGAACGCATAGCCGGCCAGGCCGAAGGGCAGGCGGTTCGATTCGGCGATGGCTTCTTCCAGCTTGTCGAAGCCGCGGATCGCGGCGATCGGGCCGAAGGGCTCGTTGTTGAACACGTCGGATTCGAGCGACACGTCGGTCAGCACCGTCGGTGCGAAGAAGTTGCCGCTGCTGCCGACGCGTTCGCCGCCGGTGGCGACCGTGGCCCCGGTGGCGTGGGCGTCCTGCACGATCTTCGCCATCGCGCTCAGGCGGCGGTCATTGGCCAGCGGGCCGATCGTCGTGCCTTCGGCCAGGCCGTCGCCGAGCTTCAGACCCTGTGCGTGCTTGACCAGCAGCGACGCGAACTCGGCCTTCAGGCTGTTGTGCACCAGGAAGCGGGTCGGCGAGATGCAGACCTGGCCGGCGTTGCGGAACTTGGCTGCGCCCGCAGCCTTGACGGCCAGCGCCACGTCGGCGTCCTCGGCCACGATCACCGGTGCGTGGCCGCCGAGTTCCATCGTGGCGCGCTTCATGTGCAGGCCGGCCAGCGATGCGAGCTGCTTGCCCACGGGCGTCGAGCCGGTGAAGGTGATCTTGCGGATGATCGGATGCGGGATCAGGTAGTTCGAGATCTCGGCCGGGTCACCGAACACCAGGCCGACCGTGCCGGCCGGCACGCCGGCATCGACGAAGGCCTTGATCAGCGCCGCAGGCGACGCGGGCGTTTCTTCCGGGGCCTTCACCAGGAACGAGCAGCCGGCGGCCAGCGCGGCGCCGAGCTTGCGCACCACCTGGTTGATCGGGAAGTTCCAGGGCGTGAAGGCGGCGACCGGGCCGACCGGTTCCTTCATCACCAGCTGCTGCGCTGCAAGGTTGCGCGACGGCACGATGCGGCCGTAGACGCGGCGGCCTTCGTCGGCGAACCACTCGATGATGTCGGCCGAAGCCAGCGTTTCGCCGCGCGCTTCGGCCAGTGGCTTGCCCTGTTCCTGGGTGAGCAGGGGCGCGATCTCGGCAGCGCGTTCGCGGATGAGTGCAGCGGCGCGCCGCATGATGGCCGCGCGTTCGTTGGCCGGCACGTCGCGCCAGGCTTCGAAGCCCTTTTGCGCTGCAGCCAGCGCACGGTCGAGATCGGTGATGCCTGCGTGGGCGACGGTGCCGATCACTTGGCCGGTGGCGGGGTTGCGCACGTCGATCGTCTTGCCGCTCTGGGCGTCCACCCATTCATTGGCGATGAGCAACTGCGTGGAGGGATAGGAAGTGGTCATGAAGCGTCTTTCGTCGGAGAGCGGATGAAGGTGAGCGGTGGGGCAGGCCGTCGCTGGCGGGGCAGCCATCGCTCGACGTTTCGGCCATGCAGGCCGAAAGGCGACATGCTAAGCCAGAGCGCGGTCGGTTGTCTCGGGCGAGGTCATGGACGCGTCCGACGCCGGAGACGGTCGATTCAGTCCGCAACGCCGCCTCACAGTTCCAGCACGATCCGCTGCCCGCAGGCACGGGAGCAGCAGCTCATCATCCGTTGTCCGGCATCGCGTTCGCTGCGGGTGAGCACCAGATCGCGGTGATCGACCTCGCCGGCCAGCACGCGCACTTCGCACGAACCGCACAGGCCTTCCTCGCAGTCGCTCTGCACGTCGATGTTGGCACCGCGCAGCGCCGCCAGCAGCGTCTGGTCGGGCCGCACCTGCACGGTGATGCCGGAGTCCTTGAGCTCGACTTCGAAGCCATGCTCGCGTGACGGGTCCAGCGTGCCGATGGTCGATTCGAAATGCTCCACGCGCAACGCATCCTCGGGCCAGTGCGCGCACGCCGCTTCGAGCGCGTCGAGCATCCGCTTCGGTCCGCAGGCATAGATCTGCGTGCCCTCGGCCGGCGCGCGCAGCAGCGCCGGCAGGTCGTTGCGGCCGCCTTCGTCGCGCACGTGCAGCTGCAGTCGTTCGCCGTGCAGCGCCGCCAGTTCGTCGAGCAGCGCCATCGTGCGGCGACTGCCGCCGCTGTAGTGCAGCACGTAGTCGATGCCCAGCTCACGTGCCCGACGCGCCATGGCGCTGACCGGCGTGATGCCGATGCCGCCGGCCACGAAGACCAGGCGCCGTGCGCTTTCGTCGAGCCTGAAATGGTTGCGCGGCCCGCGAATCTTCAGCCGGTCGCCAACCTTGGCATGCGCATGCATCCAGGCCGAGCCGCCGCGGCTGTCGGGCTCGCGCAGCACGGCGATCTCCAGCGCATGCGCGTCGGCCGGATCGCCGCACAGCGAGTACTGGCGCGACAGCCCGGTGTCGCCGCATTCGACGTCGATGTGCGAGCCCGGCGCCCAGCGCGGCATCGCGCGGCCATCGGGCGACACCAGGCGCAGGCGCACGATGCCTTCGGCCACCGGCATCGCCTGCTCGACGAGGACAGTGCGCGTGATCGCATGCCTGGACGGTTCGCCGATGCGCACCGGCGTCTGCGGCTGCAGGCGCGTGGCGTCGTGGCGCTCGGGGTTCTGCGTGGCGTCCCATTCGACCCACAGATGTTCGGGGCCGCGGAAGGAGGTGTTCGGCACGTAGCTGAAGGTCTGCTCGGCCAGCTTCATGTGCGGCAGCCGGCGCGTGAATTCCTCCAGGAAGATCTGCATCTCCATGCGTGCCAGGTTCTTGCCCATGCACTGGTGCGATCCGTAGCCGAAGGTCAGGTGGTCGCTCGCGTTGTCGCGGCGGATGTCGAACAGGTCGGCATCGGAGAAATGAAGTTCGTCGTGGTTGGCCGATGAGGTGACGATCAGCAGCTTGGCGCCCGCGGCGATGTCCACGCCGCCCACCTGCACGTCCTTCGTGGCCAGTCGGCGCCACGCGGCCACCGAGCCGTTGTGGCGCAGGCATTCCTCGACCGCATTGGGGATCAGGCTCGGGTCTTCGCAGATCTCGCGCCAGACCGCCGGATGCTGCAACAGCAGCTTCATGGCGTTGGCCGTCGCATTGGCCGTGGTCTCGTGCGCGGCCACGATGCCGGCCATCATCATCGAGTGCAGGTACGAATCGGTGACGACCTCGGGCAACTCCTTCTGCTTGCGCAGGCCGTACTGCATCCAGCCCGGCGCCTCCGGGTTCTGGCGCATCTTGTCGAGCACCTTGCCGGCGAAGGTCCAGAAGTTGCCCACCGCATGTGCCACCGCCACCTGCTCCTCGGCCTTCGGCCGGCCCCAGGTGTTGACGGTGTGGGCGATCGAATACTGCCGCAGCGTGTCCATGTCTTCCTCGGGCACGCCGAGGAAATGCAGGGCGACGGTCAGCGGCACTTCCCAGAGCATCTGGTCGACCAGGTCGGCGCGGCCGTCGTCGATGAAGCGATCGACGTAATCGCGTGCGAGCTGGCGAACCATCGGCTCGTGGTGCTTGAGCTCCTCCGGCGTGAACGGGTCCATCAGCGCGCGGCGGCGCGGCATGTGGGCGGGCTCGTCCTCGTTGACCAGCGTCCGGTTCAGCGCGAAGCCGTAGGACGCCAGCACGGCGTTGGCCTCGGGGCCGGTCGGCGTGATCTTCTCCAGCGCGATCGATGGGCTGAAGGTGATGTTGTCGCGGAAGATGGCCTTGATGTCCTCGAAGCGCGTCACCACCCAGTAGCCCAGCTGCGGGCTGTAGAACACCGGCTCCTGCTCGCGCGCCCAGCGCACGTACTCGGGCGGGTCCTGCTGGTAGCCGTCGCCGAACGGATCGAAATCGGCCGCACGCTGGCTCACGGGGCAGCCGCCGGGTGCGACATGGGACGACAGGGGGCCGTGGGCGACGGGGCAGCCGCGGGTGGCCGGGCGTTCGGTGGCGATTGTGTTCATCGTGGAGCTCAGGCAGCGGCGGAGAAAAAAAGCGAACGCCGCCGGGTGCCGCCTTGGCCCACCCGGCGGCGCGGCGGGTCAGTCCAGCGTGATGTTCAGGTCACGGATCAGCTTTTGCCAGCGCACCGTTTCGTTCTGCAGCAGTTCGGTGAATTGCGCGGGCGTGTTGCCGACGGGCTCGACGCCGAAGTCGATCAGCTTCTTGTGCACGGCCGGGTCGTTGATGGCTGCCACGACCTGCTTGTTCAGTGCGTTGATGGTGTCGACGGGCGTCGCCGCCGGCACGACCAGGCCGACGAGCGCGGCGGCTTCCACGTTCTTCAGGCCGAGTTCGGCGAAGGTCGGCACGTCGGGCAGTTGTGCCAGGCGCTTGGCATTGGCCACGGCCAGCGGACGCACCTTGCCGCCCTTGATGAAGCCTGCACCTGCGGCCAGGTCGACCATCATGGCCGGCACCTGCCCGCCGGCCACGTCGGCGAGTGCCGGTGCGGCGCCGCGGTAGGGCGCATGCGTCATGGTCAGGCCGGCCTCGACGCGCAGCAGTTCCATGGCCAGGTGGTGCGGGCTGCCCGCGCCGGCCGATGCGTAATTGATGCCGCCCGGCTTGGCCTTGACCTGCGCGATGAAGTCCTTGGCGTCCTTCACCGGCATGCCGGGGCCGACCACCAGGATCATCGGGAAGCGGCCCATCAGCGTGACGGGCGCCAGGTCCTTCGTCGGGTTGTACGAGAGCGTCTTGTACAGCGCCGGGTTGTAGACCAGCGTGCCGTTGTCGGCCGACAGGATCGTGTAGCCGTCCGGTGCGGAACGTGCCGTCTCGGCAGCGGCGATCGCCGTGTTGCCGCCCGGCTTGTTGTCGACCAGCACGGCCTGGCCGATCTGCGTCGACAGCGTCAGCCCGATGGTGCGTGCCAGGAAGTCGGAACCGCCGCCGGCGGCATAGGGAACCAGCCAGCGAACCGGCTTGGTGAAGGTGCCGGGGGCGTCGGCGGCCATGGCGCTCGTGGTGGCCAGGAAGGGCAGTGCCAGCAGGCAGCCTGCAAAGAATCGCTTCATCGTGTCTCCTCGTTCAAGGTGGTCAGGGAAAACTCTTAATCACGTATTGCGTAAGTTTCATCCGCATTGCGTAATATCGAGAACGGGGTTAACCCTGAACGAAGAATCGGCCTTCCGGAACTTCCGCCGCTGCCAGTCCGTACGATCGACCTCATGCATCCGACCACCCACAGGCTCCCTCCGTGAACGCTGCCGATATCCCACCCGCCGCCCGCGTTCGCGAACGGCGCCAGCGCGTCCAGGCTGCCGAGACCGGCATGGCCGTGCTCAAGGGGCTGGCCCGGCTGGGCGGGCGCGCCAGCCTCACGGCGCTGGCCGCCCATGTCGGCGAAAGCCCGGCCAAGGTGCATCGCTACCTGGTCAGCCTGCAGGAAGAGGAACTGGTATCGCAGGACGCCGGCTCGCAGCACTACCACCTGGGGCCCGAGGCGATCCAGATCGGTCTGGCCGCGATGCGGCAGGCCGACCCGATCCGCGTGGCGGAACCCTCGCTGGTGCGGTTGCGCGAGCAGCTCGAGGTCACCTGCTTCCTCGCGGTGATGGGCAACAAGGGGCCGACCATCGTGCGTTTCGAGGAGCCTGGTTTGCCCGTCACCGTGAACGTGCGCGTCGGTTCGGTCTTGTCGATGCTGTGGTCGGCGACCGGGCGCGCCTTTCTCGGCTTCGTCGACGAAACGCAGGTGCGCGTGATGGCCGAGCGGGAACTGGCCAAGGCCCCGGCCGAACTGCGCGCGCAGCTCGATGCGCGCCAGCCGATCGACACCTTGCGGCGCGATGTGCGTGCGGCCGGCTGCGCCGCGGTGAAGGACACGAATCTGCGAGGCATCAGCGCCGTCGCGGCGCCGCTGCACGACTACACCGGGCGCGTCTGTGGCGTGCTCACGGCGCTGGGCGCGACCGGCGGCTTCGATCCGCAGGTCGGCGGCCCGATCGCGCGCGCCGTGTGCCGCGAGGCGACGGCCGCGAGCGTGCTGCTGGGTCAGCCGGCGCACGGCTGACGCGCCGTATCGCCACCGCCGTCATGGCTGCAAGTGTCGGCGCTGCTTCAGGTGCTCGACCAGCAGGCGCGTCGCGGGCGGCAGTTCTCCGCCTTGTCGCACGCACAGCATGAGATCGCGCCGCGCCCAGGGTTCATCGAGTTGCACGGTCGTGAGGGGCAGCGCCCGGAGATACAGGCTCGCGCTGCCGCACGGCAGCACACCGAAGCCCATCCCATTCGCCACCATCAGGCAAAGGGCGTCGTAGCCGGTCACCTGCATGCGGGTCGTCAGCGTCAGTCCCATCTTGGCGGTCGCTTGCGTGACCCGGTCGTTGATGGCGCTGCCCGGATGCATGCCCACGAAGTCGTGCGCCAATGCGTCGCGCAGCGTCGTGCTCCGGCGGCGCGCCAGCACATGCCCCTTGGGCACGATGACCACCAGCTCGTCCTGTCTGTAGGGGAGCAATGCGATGCGATGGTCGCCGTAGTGCCCCGCGTTCAGGATGCCGACATCGGCGACGTTCTCTGCAACCTCGCGTGCCACGGCGGTGCTGATCTGCTCGCGCAGATGAACGCGCACCAACGGATAGCTGTCCATGAAATCGCGCAATTCAGCAGGCAGGAACTGCGTGATGGCCGAGATGTTGGCCGCCACTCGCACCTGGCCGCGGACGCCGTCTGCGTAACCCTGCATCTGCGTGGCAATGTCGTCCAGGCCGTTGAGCACGCCGCGCGCAAGTCCCAGCAGCGCATAGGCCGCGGCAGTGGGTTCGGCGCCCTTGTTGCTGCGTGCGAACAGCACCGCGGACAAGGCCGATTCGAGTTCACCGAGCCGTCGGCTGGCGGCGGCCGCAGCGATGTGTTCTCGTGCGGCGGCTGCCGCGATGGTGCCGGTCTCCATCACCGCAACGAACAGGCGCAGGGAGATCGGGTCGAGTTTCATGGGCGGGGATGACGTCGGAAGATCAGAAGCCGCGTGCGGTAGCGGCATCATCGCGCAATGCGATGGTGCGTTCGCGAATGGGTGCTTTGCAGCCGGCCGATGCACGACGATCATCGGTTGCCAGCCGATGCCATCCAACCCCGGGCGGCATTGCGAACCCAGGACACGCCATGCCTTCCACCTTTTCTTCGCCACCGCCAAGGGGTGCACTCGCCGATGTCCGCATCATCGAGATGGGACAGCTGATCGCAGGCCCGTTCTGCAGCAAGACGCTGGGCGAATTCGGCGCCGACGTGATCAAGATCGAATCGCCGGGCACGGGCGATCCGCTGCGCAACTGGCGGCTGATGCAGGACGGCACGTCTGTCTGGTGGCAGGTGCAGTCCCGCAACAAGCGCAGCATCGCGCTGGACTTGCGCAGCGCCGAGGGCCAGGAGATCGCGCGCAGGTTGATATCCGAGGCCGACGTCCTCATCGAGAACTTCCGTCCCGGCACGCTGGAAGGCTGGGGGCTCGGCTGGGACGAATTGCACAGGCGCAACCCGGGTCTCGTGATGCTGCGCATCTCCGGCTATGGACAAACCGGCCCCTACCGCGACCTGCCCGGTTTCGGCGCGATAGGCGAGGCCATGGGTGGCCTGCGCCACCTGACCGGGGAACCCGGCCGGGTGCCGGTGCGCGTGGGCGTCTCCATCGGGGACACGCTGGCCGCGCTCCACGGCGCGATCGGCGTGCTGACGGCGCTCTATCACCGCAAGGTGAATGGCGGCGAGGGCCAGATGATCGACGTGGCATTGCACGAGGCCGTATTCAATGTGATGGAGAGCCTCATCCCCGAATTCAGCGCCTTCGGTGCGGTACGCGACGCGGCCGGCAGCGCGCTGCCGGGCATCGCGCCCAGCAACGCCTACCCGTGCGCCGACGGCTACGTGCTGGTGGCGGGCAATGGCGACAGCATATTTCGCAGGCTCATGGACGCCATCGGACGGCCCGACCTGGGCAGCGCGCCCGATCTGCAGAGCAATGCCGGGCGCGTGCTGCGTGTCGAGGAGATCGATGCCGCCATCGGTGCATGGACGCGGGCCCGGCCGATCGCCGACGTGCTCTCCGTGCTGGGCGCGGCCAGGGTGCCGGCCGGCAAGGTCTACACCGCCCGGGACATCCATGAAGACCCGCACTACCGCGCGCGCGACATGATCCTGTCGCAGCAGACACGCGACGGCCACACGGTGGACGTGCCCGGCATCGTGCCCAAGCTCTCCGCCACGCCCGGCAGCGTCCGGACTGCCGCGCCGGGGCTGGGAGACGACACGCAGGCCGTGCTGCGCGAGGCCGGACTCACCGACGCGCAGATCGAGCTGCTGCGCGAGAAAGGCGTGGTCGCATGAACATATCGATGGCAGGCGCGCATTCGGTCTGGCAAGGCGGCGGGCGCCGGATCCATATGCAGGAAGTGGGCTTGCGCGACGGCCTTCAGATGGAAGAAGCCTTCGTGCCCACCGCCGAGAAAATCGCGTTGGTGAATCTACTGTCCGACGCGGGGTTCTCGAAGATCGAGGTGACTTCCTTCGTCTCGCCCCGGGCGATTCCTGCATTGCGGGATGCGGAGATCGTGTTGCGCGAGATCCGTCGTGTGCCAGGCATCGTCTACACCTGCCTGGTGCCGAATCTGCGCGGTGCGGAGCGCGCGATCGACGCCCGTGCCGATGAGCTGAACCTCGTGATGTCGTGCAGCGAGACCCACAACATCGCCAACCTGCGCATGACGCGCGAGCAGTCCGTCGCGGCGTTGTCCGAAGTCGTGTCCCTGGCACGGGCGGCTCGCGTGGCTGTCAACGTGTCGCTCTCCTGTGCGTTCGGCTGTCCGATGGAGGGCGAGGTGCCGCCCGAGGTGGTGCTCGCGTTGGCCGCACGGTTCGTCGCGCTCGGCGCGCGCGGCATCACGCTGTGCGACACCACCGGCATGGCCTTTCCGACGCAGGCCGAAGCGTTGACACGTGGCTTTCGCGGGCGCTTTCCAGGCTCTGAACTGACCCTGCATTTCCACAACACGCGTGGCATGGGGCTCGCCAATGTCCTGGCGTCGATCGACGCCGGGGCCGACCGTTTCGATGCGTCGCTGGGCGGCCTCGGAGGCTGCCCTTATGCGCCCGGTGCCAGCGGCAACATCTGCAGCGAGGAGATCGTGCATGCGCTGGAACTGATGGGCTATGGCACAGGTTGCGACCTGTCCGTGGTACTGCAGTCCGCACGACGTCTTCCCGGATTGATCGGCCACGCCATTCCAAGCCAGATCGTGAAGGCCGGGCGCCGGCTGGACCTGCACCCGCGCCCACCGGAATTTCAGGCCTGGCACGAGCGCGCGTTGGCGCGCGGTTGAACGGGTGACCCGACCCGGCACCCGATGCACGCCGCCATCGCGTCAGGCTGCCGAAGCCGGACGCTTGGCGCGCGGCTTGAGGCTGCTGCGACTTCCGGTGAGCGAATACTGGAAGAACGGCATGACCTGGTCGACCAGCGTGCGCGGGTCGAAGTCGTCGCTCGACAACGTCCACTCCGCCCACACGCCCTTCAGGAAAGCCGTGATGGTTCTGGCGATGAGCGCGCATTCGACGTCCGCCACATCGGCAGATGCCGCGGCACGTACCAGCAGCGTCAGATGCGCGCCGAAGCGTTCGTAGATTTCCTCATGCACCGTGCGAACGGTCGCATTCGTGTGCGTCAGTTCCCAGAACAGGAACCGGATCCGGACATAGTCGCGGTCGAGCAAAGGCGGTTGGAGCCCCGCGTAGATGAAGGCCAGCAACTGCGCCATGGGCGTGTCGCCGGCGGCCTCGAGTGCATCCTGCGATTGCTGCTGCAGCCGATCCGACAGGTAACGGTAGGTCGCCGCGAGAAGCTCGTCCTTCGAATTGAAGTGATGCCTGACCATCCCGAGCGACAGTCCGGCCTCGGCCGCGATCGTCCGGACGCTCGTGTCCGAGACGCCGATCCGGCAGAGGCATCGGAATGTGGCGTCGATCAGTTCCTGGCGTCGGACGTCCGCGGCCTTTTTCAGAAATGGGCGCCGCTGCGGCTGGATGGCTGGGTCCATGAATCGTGTCGTTCCGATCGGGTTGGGCGGTAGCGCTGGGTCGCTGCTGCCCGCGCGCGGTCACCTGGGCGGTGATGGCGGAAGGCATCAGCACGATGCATGCACGCATGACTGGCAATCGATGTGAGCCGGCGTGCATCCGCAAATTATTCGAAAGTATAGAGTCTTGATGCGCTGGTCCCTGGCGCCATTGCTCTTGCGGCTGCGCCCTTGCCGACGTGCCGGAATGCACCGTCTCTGAAAACGCTTGCTCCCACCTTCGAATTGCTGCATCATTCAATAATACACTCGTATAGAGTTTGACGAAGCAGACCGGTCCGAGCTTGCCGCCGACCCGAGTGCCATCCCACGATCCGAAGGAGCAGCCTGTGAGCGACAACATCCAGCCCGTCCAGTTTCATCCCCGCGTCAAGCCCGCCATCAGTGCCACCGAGCTGAGCCAGTCGCGCCATCTGCCCGGCAACATCTACACGTCGCCGGACATCTACGCGAAAGAGCTCGAGGAGTACTTCTTCAAGGACTGGCTCTTCATGGGCCGTGTCGAGCAGTTTCCGAATCCCGGTGACTACGAAGCCCGGCGCATCCTGGGACGCCCGCTGATCATTGCGAGAAACAAGCAAGGAGAGCTTCACGCGTTCCACAACATGTGCCGCCACCGCGGCGTCGAGGTGGCCGAGGGCAAGGGCAACGCGCGTTCCTTCAAGTGTCCGTACCACGGCTGGACCTATGACCTCGACGGGCAACTGGTCGGTGCCGCCTACATGAAGGAGACCGACGGCTTCGATCCCTCGGGTTGCCGGCTGCCCCGCATCCATCTGGAAGTCTGGCGCGGCAACATCTTCATCAGCTTTGCCGAAGAGCCCGCGACCTTCACCGAGGCGACCGCTGATCTGGAGCGCGACTTCGCCATCCTGCACACGGAGAATTGCCGGCTTGCCGACGTCACGCGCATGACGCTCAACTGCAACTGGAAGTTTTTCCATGAAAACCTCATGGACTACTACCACGTCGGCGTGCTGCACGTGAAGACCTTTGGCGCGCGCTTCTCATGGACACCGGAGAACCTGGTGCTCAAGCCGAACGGCGGCCTGACGATGCACTACAAATCGTCGCCTTCGACTCCGGACGGCAAGAGCCTCTTCGGCAAGGCGCCGTGGCTCGAAGACGAGGACAACACCTTCGCCTGCACGGCCTTCTATCCGCCCAACATGACGCTCTTCGGTCGGATCGACATGGTCAAGATCATCACGGCGTGGCCGGTCGGCCCGGATCGCTGCGAAGTCTCGATCTACATGATGTTCCCCGAGGAGTTCCACGCCCATGCGGACTTCGAGCACAAGGTCGCCACCTATCGCACCTACCAGGCGGCGATCTACGAGGAAGACCGGTCGATGATCGAGTCGATGCAGCTGGCCATGGCGCTGCCCAACTACGAACCCGGCCGACTGTCCGTCATGGAGAAGCCGATCCACCACTTCCTCGGTCGCTATGTCGATCGGATGTTCGGAGCCTGAGGCCGTCGAGCATGGCAAGAGATGCAATGGATGCCGACCGCACCCTGGCGCCGCGCGCGGCATCCGGCGGATCGCCCGGCGCGGGCCCGGCGCGCATCGTGCCCATGAGCGCGCGCTACGTCGTCACCGCGATCCAGAACGAGGCGCGCGACGTCGTCTCCGTGCGCCTGCGTCCGGAGCAGGGCGCGCTCCCCGAATTTCGCGCGGGTGCGCACCTCATGCTGCACCTGGGCCGCAACCTGGTGCGTGCCTATTCGCTGTGCAATGGTCCCGATGACCGCGAGACCTTCCTGATCGCGGTCAAGCGCGATGCGGCGTCGACCGGTGGCTCCGCCGCGGTCCATGCGCTGCGCGTCGGCGACGTCATCCAGGCGGATGCGCCCCGCAACGACTTCGAAGTCTCCTGGGAAAGCCGCCACCTGATCCTCGTCGCCGCCGGCATCGGCATCACGCCGTTGATCGCCATGGCGAGAGAAGCGGCGGCGCGTGCACATTCGTTCGAACTCCACTACTTCGCGCAGAGTGCCGACGCCGCTGCCTTTGCGGGCGAGCTCGGCGCTTGTGCGTTCAGCGACCGTGTCACGTTCCACTTCGGCTGCGACGTACCGACGGTCGATGCCCGGCTCCGCGAACGCCTGGCCGATGGCTCGCAGGGCGCAGCGGTCCATGTGTGCGGGCCGCGCCGGTTCATCGACCTGGTGCGGGCGATCTGCGCGGGCGGATGGCCGCCCGACGCCGTCCGCTGGGAGAGCTTCGGCGGTGCCCCGCCGGCTTCGGACGGCGACCGGCCCGTCACGCTCCACCTGTCCCGCTCGGGGCAGGTGGTGCAGGTGCCTGCCGACAGCACGCTGCTGCAGGCACTTCTCGACCACGACGTCGATGTTCCCTATTCCTGCCGCGAGGGCCAATGCGGGATGTGCGTCGTCGACATCGTCGAAGGCACGCCCGACCATCGCGACGACTTCCTCAACGATCAGGTCAAGGCGCGCGGCGACTGCATGGCGGTGTGTGTGTCGCGCGCCAGGACTGCCTCGCTCGTGCTCGATCTGTGAGATCGCCCGTGCAAGCGGTTCCATTCCTCTAACAGCTTCACCCATGCACACACTGACTTCCCCGCGCCTCGCGCGTGCCGCCGACTGCCTCGTGCGCGACCAGTTCGCCGTCTCGCCTGGTGAGAGCGTACTCATCACCGCGGATGCCGCGACGGAGCGCAGTCTGATCGACGCTGTCGCCAGCAGCGTGGCACGCGCCGGGGCGAAGCCCCTGGTCGCCATCGCGCCTTCGTTGCCCTTTCAAGGCGGACTTTCCGACCCTTACGTCAGCGACTCGCTGGGCGCTGCAGCCGCGGCATCGGACGTCTGGCTGGACTTCTGCTTTCCCTATCACGCTGGTTCGGGAATCCACAGTGCGGCAATGGCTGCGCAGCGCTGCCGCTATGGGTTGCTGGCGATGGCCAGCGCGGCGAGTTTCGAGCGCCTGTACGGCGGCGCGGACTATCAGGCGCTGCTCGATTTCAACATCGCCTTCATGGAGTTCGTCTCGGCTGCGGCGGGCGAGACCGTCCGGTTCCAGTGCGATGCGGGCACCGACGTGAGCTTCGTGCTCGACAAGGTCAAGCTCAAGCGTGCACGGGTGTTCGACAAGCCCGGCATGGACACGGTCCCCGGCGCCCAGAGCCTGTATCCGGTCAAGGGCAGCGTGCGCGGCCGCATCGTGATCCAGGCGCTCTTCGATGAGCACTACCGCAAGCTGCGCAAGCCGATCACGATCTCTTCCGAGGGAACCATCACCGGCTTCACCGGGGCCGGCGTCGAGGACCAGCAGAGCTTCGATCGTGCGTTGCGCCGCGCAAGCGGAAAGGACGGGCTGGGTACTTTCGTCCACTTCACCTACGGCTTTCATCCCGCCGCGAGATTCACGGGAAATCAGTTCATCGAAGACATACGCCTTCCCGGCAGCAATGCGATCGGAATGGGGTTGCCCTGGTGGGAGCCCGGCGGCGGCGAGAACCATCCGGACGGACTGGTGCTCGACCAGTCTATGTGGATCGCCGGCCTGCCGATTCTCGACAGAGGCCACTTCGTCGGCTCGAGCGAACTGAAGACCCTGTACGACCGGATGAGCATCCGGCCGGATTGACGTCGACGATGCTGATTCCCTTCAACTGAAACACATCCCCACCATGGCTGTTCGAGAAATTTTGAAGATGGGCAATGCCGGCCTGCTCGTCGTGAGCGACGAAGTGGCCGACCCGACCGCACCCGAGATCCGGGCGCTCTTCGACGACATGCGCGACACGCTCGATGCGGTGTCCGGCATCGGCATTGCCGCGCCGCAAGTGGGTGCACCGCTGCGGATGGTGCTCTACTGCCTGCCGGCTTCGCGCATTCCCGCCGGCGCGCAGACCGCGCCGGTGCCGTGGACGGCGATGGTCAATCCGGTCGTGGAGCCGGTCGGCACCGACGAGACCTATCTGTGGGAGCGCTGCCTCTCGTTGCCCGGTCTCTACGCCAAGGTTCCGCGTTTCAAGCATATCCGCATCCACTTCCAGACCCCCGAAGGCGAGCAGGTCACACGCCCCTGCTCGGGCTACCACGCGGCGCTGCTGCAGCACGAATGCGATCACCTCGAAGGACGGCTCTACCCGTCGCGGCTGTCCGATCCGACGCAGTTCGCCTTCGCGTCAGAGGTCTGCGGCACCGAGGGCGTCTATCGCTACGACGTCGCCGAATTCGACGGCCGCTGACCCGGCATGGCGCCCGCGAGCGCCTTGGCTCAAGGCTCGGTCCAGGAGGCGTCGACCAGCCGCCGGGCGGACGCCCAAAGCAGCGTGCTGTGCCAGGCGCTGGTGTCGGGATCGAACTGCGCCGCGGTGCGTTGCTGAACTGCGGTCGACGGCACGCAGAGCGCCTGTCCGCCGCTCTGCGCCTTGATCTGGATCTGGCATGCGCGTTCCAGAAAGTAGATGTTGGCGAATGCCTCGGCGATCGTCCGGCCTGCGGCCAGCAGGCCGTGATTGCGCAGGATCATGGCGTGGTGCGTCCCGAGGTCGTGTACCAGCCGCGACCGCTCGTCCAGATCCAGCGCGATGCCCTCGTAATCGTGGTACGCGAGGCGTCCGTGGAACTTGAGGGCATGCTGGCTGATCGGCAACAGGCCCTGTGACTGGCACGAGACGGCAATCCCGTCGGCCGTGTGGGTGTGTATCACGCAGGCCAGATCGTGGCGCGCCATGTGCGCTGCCGAATGGATGATGAAGCCGGCAACGTTGACATGGGCGCCGCGGACGTCGTCGATCGCGCGCCCGGCGGGGTCGATCTTCACGAGGTCTTCCGGACGCATCTCGTGGAACAGCACGCCGTAGCGGTTGATCAAGAAGTGATCGGGCGTATCGGGTATGCGGGCACTGATGTGCGTGTCGATCAGGTCGGTCATCCCGAAATGCGCGATCAGGCGATAGAGAGTGGCCAGTTCTTGGCGTGCCGAAGTCTCGGCTGCGTTCCATGTCATGCCGTCACCTTGTGCTCGAAGAAGTCCAGCCCCGGCATCGCGCCCAGGAGCGTGCGCGTGTAGGCATGCTGCGGGTTGCTGAAGAGCGCGCCGGGCGCGCCGCGCTCGACGATCTGGCCCTTCTGCATCACGACCACCGAGTTGGAGATCTCCGCGGCCACGCGCAGGTCGTGGGTGATGAACATCATGGTCAGGCCGAGCTCGGCCTTGAGCTCCGCCAGCAGCGCCAGCACCTGGGACTGGATCGACACGTCGAGCGCCGACACGGCTTCGTCGGCGATCAGCAGGCGCGGCTTCAGTGCCAGCGCCCGTGCAATCGAGATGCGCTGGCGCTGACCGCCCGAGAACTCGTGCGGGAAGCGGTTGATCGCCGACGCACCGAGCCCCACGCGTTCGAGCAGCGCGGCGGCGGC
>NZ_JBWKNQ010000005.1:0-474658 GCF_059415645.1 Variovorax sp. GW821-FHT10B04 | reverse complement strand
GCGCGCACGCGCTTGAGGAACGCCTCGTCGGTGGCGCCGGACTGGCCTGCCATCACGAGTGCGGGGTCGCCGGGCGCCGCGCGCACCAGCATGAAATTGAAGATGGCGATCAGCAGGACGACCACCACCATCTTGCCCAGTCGCACGCCGAGTGCGCCCAGGCCCTTGAGCCATTGAAGATTCATAGATCACGCGGAAGGCGAAGCGCGGCGGCGTGCACACGCACGCGCGCCGCGCCTCGTCCTCATCAGCCCTTGAAGTACACGGTATCGAAGCTCTCGTGGATGCCGATGGCGGTCGTCACCAGGTTCTGGATGCGCTTGTCGTAGATGGTCGGGAATTCCATCTCGACCAGCCAGGCGATCGGCACCTCGTCGACGATGATCTTCTGCATCTCGCTGTACAGCGCCTGGCGCTTCTCGTCGCCGACAGCCACGGCGGCCTCGTCGGCCAGCTTGTCGACCTGCGGGTTCACGTAGCCTTCGGTGTTGGTGAACAGGATCTTGCGGATGTTGCTCGACACGTAGTTGCGCGTCACGCCCAGTGCCGGGTCCCCGAACTGGTACAGCCACGAGAGGTTCATGTCGAAGTCCCAGTTGCTGATGCGCTGGGTGTAGCTGCCGGGGTCGGTCGACTCCAGCACCACCGCGATGCCGACCTTGGCGAGCGACTGGCGGATGTATTCGCAGGTGCGCTGCACCATTTCGCCGTAGGGCGACACGGGCAGGCGCACGGTGGTGCGCACGCCCTTGGCGTCGGGCTTCAGGCCCATCTCGTCGAGCAGCGCCTTGGCCTTGTCGATCGAGAAGTCGTACTTGGTGACGTTCGGCTCGTAGTACTTGGTCTTGGAGTTGACCGGGCCGGTGGCGACCTTGCCGAAGCCGTACAGGATCTTGTCCTTGATGAAGTTGCGGTCGATCGCGTGCATCACCGCCTTGCGGAAGCGCTTGTCGTTCAGCGGTGCGTTGCGGTTGTTGATCTCCAGCCACATGATGGGCGCGAAGTACTCGTAGCCCTTGGTCGTGACGGCCAGGTTCGACTTCTTGCTCAGGCGCTGCGCGTCGAACAGTTCCAGGTCGGTCCACTGCGTGAGCTGCACGGTGCCGTTTTCCAGTGCCAGGGCGCGCGACGCGCCATCGGGCACCACGCGGTAGATGATCGCGTCGAGGTAGGGCAGGCCGGGCTTGAAGTAGTCCTCGTTGCGCACCAGGTGGATGTGCGAGCCGCGCACCCATTCCTTGAGCTTGAACGGGCCGGAACCGATGGGGTTCAGGTTGGCCGGGTTCTTGACGACGTCGGTACCGGCGTACACGTGCTTGGGCATCACGGGCAGGTTCGAGATGTCGAACGCGCCGATGAACGGGCCGAAGGGCTCGGCCAGCTTGAAGACCACGGTGTGCGCGTCGGGCGCGGTGATCGATTCGCAGCGGCCGAACAGTGCCTTGGCGCGCGGGTGCGTGACCGGCAGGAATTCCTTCACCGTGTAGACCACGTCTTCGGACGTGAGCGGCTTGCCGTCGTGCCACTTGACGTTGGGTTCGAGGTTGAAGGTGTAGGTCTTGCCGTCCGGCGAGATCGTCCAGCTCTTGGCCAGGCTGGGCAGCGGCTTGAGGTTGACGTCATAGGTCAACAGGCTCAGGAAGATCTTGCCCGACACCATCTGCGTCGGCGTGAGCTGGCTCACCGCCAGGTTCAGGATGGGGGGTTCAGGCTGGACGATGGAATTGAGCGTGCCGCCCTTGACACCGCCTGTGCCCTGAGCGAATGCCTGCGAAAAGCCCAGCGGGAACTCGGCCAGGCCCATGGCGCCGGTTGCGAGCAGGAACTTGTGGAACTCACGTTTCTTCATGGTGATCCTCGGAAAGGGAATTGGACTGCCGCACGGTTGTGCTGTATGCGTCGAGTGGCAAATTCAGTGTAAGGAGCGGTTCGGGCGAGGTTTGCGGGGTTCGAGCCGAGTTCTGTTTCGCGTGGGCCATTCTGGGTTTTGCTTGACCTTTCGACTTGTGCACGCCACAGTCCGCCGCTCTGGTTTGGCGCATTTCTTGCGTGCAAAGGAACCGTGATGATGAACAGCTTGAACCCCGTCCGCAGCCAACTCGCAACCGACTATCAGGACATCCCGCGGCCGGTTTCGATGATCATCGTGGAGCACGATCCCGAGCCTTCGATGATCGTCCCGCGCCACTCGCACCCGCGCGCCCAGCTCGCCTATGCCGTCAAGGGCATGTTCACGCTCCACACGCAGGAAGGTGCGTGGCTGGTGCCGCCCAACCGCGCGGTCTGGGTGCCGGGCGGCATCGAGCACGAGATGCATGCGCGCGGCCAGGCGGTGTCGAACCGCTCGCTCTACATCCAGCCCGATGCGTCGCCCGGCCTGCCCGACGAATGCTGCGTGATCGAGGTGTCGCCGCTGATGCGCCAGCTGATCATCGAGGCCATCGACATTCCGCTGCTGTACGACGAGGCCGGCCGCGACGGCCGCGTGATGCGGCTGATCCTCGACGAGATCTGTGCGGCGCCCAAGGTGCCGCTGCACGTGCCGATGCCCAACGACCCGCGCCTGCTGCGCATCTGCAAGGCCTTGCTGGCCGACCCGGGCCGCGAGGGCGACCTGGAAGACTGGGCGCGCTTCGGCTCGCTGGGCCGGCGCACGCTGACCCGGCTGTTCCGCGACGAGACCGGCATCACCTTCACGCTGTGGCGCCAGCAGGTCCGCCTGATGGAGGCGATGCGCCGGCTGTCGATGGGCCATGCCGTCACGACCGTCGCGATGGACCTGGGCTACGAAAGCCCCAGCGCGTTCACCGCGATGTTCCGGCGCGTGATGGGCAAGACGCCCAAGCACTACCTGAGCCGAAGCGACCTGGACTGAAGAAAGGGCGACTTCGCCCTTTCATTTCAGTTGGCTGGCGCGACCTCGTTCACGCCGCACCAGCGCGCCATGAAGACGGCGAGCACGGCAGTGACCTGCATCATGCTGTCGATCGACACCCATTCGTCGATGCCATGGATGTTGGCACCGCCCGCCGGGCCGTAGCAGATGGCGGGCGTCTCGCCATACAGGTTGAAGAACTTCGCGTCGGTCGTGCCGGTGAAGGCCGAGGGCTTGAGCACTTCGCCGACGATGTCCTGGTGGCACTTCGAGAGCTCGGTCAGCACCGGCTCGTTCATGTCGACCTCGCAGCCGTCCGCCTGGAAGCCCTGGTAGATGATCTTGTAGCTCAGCGCCGCGCGCGCCGGATGCGCTTCGTAGGCCGCCGCCAGCGCCGCCTCGACTTCCGCCTTGGCCTTGGCGACCTTCATGTCCGGATAGAAGCCGATGCGGATCTCCGAGCGGCATTTCGACGGCACCGACGACGCCCATTCGCCGCCCTCCACCTTGCCCAGGTTGAAGTTCACCGGGTGCGTGTGGTGCGCATACGAGCGGTAGCGCGCGCTCGGCGCGTTCCACTTGTCCTCGAGCTTCTTGAGCTCGCCGAACAGGTACATCGAGAAGTCGATCGCGCCCACGCCGGTCTGCGCCACCGAGGCATGCACCGGCTTGCCCAGCACTTCGATCGTGAGCCACAGCACGCCCATCTGGCAGGTCATGACGCCGTCGACCGGTTCGGTGATGACGGCGGCGTCGGCGCGGTAGCCCTCGATCAGGCAGGCGAGCGCGCCGTTGCCGGTGCATTCCTCCTCGATCACCGACTGGAAGTACACGGGCGATGCGGGCTCCAGGCCGAGCGACTTGAGCGCCTTGTAGGCCATCGTGTACGCCACGATGCCGGACTTCATGTCGGCCGCGCCGCGGCCGTACAGGCGGTCGCCCTCGACCACGGGCGAGAAGGGCGGGTTCGTCCACAGCACCTCGGCGCCGGTCGGCACCACGTCGATGTGGCCGTTGAAGATCAGCGAGTTGCCCTTGAACGGGCCGTTGGGCCGGTGGATGCCGACCACGTTGGTGCGGCCTTCATAGGAGACGATCGAGGGCGAATAGGCCGGATGGGCGCGCAGCTTGGCCTCGTCGATCTGGAATTCGTCCACACGCAGGCCGAGCGACTCGAAGGTCTCGGCCATGAAAGCCTGGGCGCTCTGCTCGTGGCCGAGCAGCGACGGGTGCGACACCAGCGTCTGCAGCATGGCGACGGTTTCGCTGCGCAACGCATGGGCAGCGGCCACGATGGCGTCTTCGCTGATCTTGACTTCGGTGGTTTCTTGCATGGTGTGGGAGCAAACGGAAAAAGATGAAAACCATTTTTTCACCGGCCTCCACGCGAAGTTGTTGGAATCGGGCCGGGCTCTATCGCGCATGCGCCTAATCCGGCCACGCCACGCCCTCAACGCCGCAGGCAGTCCGCCAGCACATGGAAGGCCGGCGCGATGTTTTCCTCCTGCACGCAGGCGTAGCCCAGCAGCAGCCCGCGCCGCGCGCCGCCGCGCAGGTAGTAGCGCGACAGCGGCCGCGTGAGCACGCCGCGTGCCTGCGCCGCCTGCGCGATCGCGACGTCGTCGCTGCCGTCCGGCAGGCGCAGCACCAGGTGCAGGCCCGCATTGCTGGACTGCGGGTCCAGGTATTCGGGGCCGAGGTGCTGCGAGATCAGCGACATCAGCAGCGCGCGCCGTCGCGCATACAGCACCCGCATCCGCCGGATGTGGGCGGCGTAGCGGCCCTGGTCCAGCAGTTCGGCCAGTGCCGCCTGGGTGATCGCATGGCCTTCTCGGTACAGGTCGGCGTGCGCGGTGCGGAAGGGCGTGGCCAGCGCGCGCGGCAAGACCATGTAGCCGACCCGCAGGCCGGGAAACAGCGTCTTGCTGAAGGTGCCGATGTAGATCACCGGCGCATCGGCTTCCAGCCCCTGCATGGCCGGGATGGGGCGGCCGGCGAAGCGGAATTCGCTGTCGTAGTCGTCCTCGACGATCCAGCCGCCCGCGGCACGCGCGATGTCGAGCAGCTCGCGCCGGCGCGCCAGGCTCATCACCGAGCCCAGCGGGTACTGGTGCGAGGGCGTGACGAAGATCAGCCGGGGCGGGGTACCGCGCGGCCAGTCACCGCTCTCGTCCTCCACGTGCATCGGCTTCACCACGGCCGAGCCCATCTGCAGCACCTTGTGGAAACCCCAGTAGCCGGGCTCTTCCACCCAGACCGTGTCGCGCGGGTCGACCAGCATGCGCAGGCTCAGATCGACCGCCTGGTGCACGCCTTCGGTCACGAGGATCTGGTCGGCGTCGCAGCGCACCGAGCGCGCCACGCGCAGGTGCTCGGCGATGGCGGCGCGCAGGGCCGGGTGGCCGCCGCCGTGGGCGTAGGTCAGCAGTTCGGGTGCCGGGTCGCGCCACAGCCGCGCGAGGATGCGGCTGAACTGCCGGTGCGGGAACTGCGTCACGTCGGGCACCCCGGGCATGAAGGCGCCCCACTGCAGCGGCGCCGCCGAGGCATTGGCCAGCAGCGCCTGGGCGCGCCGCGACAGCCGCACGGTCGCGTCCGCGCCGTCGGCCGCGGCCACGGTGCGGCCGGCGCTCAGCAGGCTGTCGGGCGTGGTCTCGGCGACGAAGGTGCCGCTGCCCACGCGCGAATGCACATAGCCCTCGGCCTGCAGCTGCGCGTAGGCGTGCAGCACCGTGTTGCGCGACATGTCGATCTCGCGTGCCAGGTCGCGCGAGGCGGGCAGCGGGCTCGACGGCGGCAGGCTGCCGTCGAGGATGGCGCTGCGCAGGCAGTCGTAGAGCTGGCGGTTCAGCGCGGTGCCCGCGGTCGGCGCGAGGCGTTGCAGAACCAGGTCGGCGCAGATGGATTTCATGGTTTTTCAATTGGCTCCATCGGTTGGAGCAAAGCGGATCTTTTCTGTGGAGCCAATCCGCCATCCAATCCGATTCAACCAGATTTCCCTTCCACCGTCTTCCCTACCTCGTCAGGATCTCCATGACCTCCAACAGCGAACTCCAATCCCGCCGCCTGGCCGCGACCCCGCGCGGCGTGGGCGTGATGTGCGACTTCTATGCCCAGCGCGCCGAGAACGCGAGCCTCTGGGACGTCGAAGGCCGCGAGTACATCGACTTCGCCGCCGGCATCGCCGTGCTGAACACCGGCCACCGCCATCCACGCATCGTGAAGGCCATCGGCGCCCAGCTCGAGCAGTTCACGCACACGGCCTACCAGATCGTTCCGTACGAGAGCGTGGTGTCGCTGGCCGAGCGCATCAACAAGGTCGTGCCGATCAGTGGCCCGACCAAGACCGCTTTCTTCACGACCGGCGCCGAAGCCGTCGAGAACGCCGTCAAGATCGCCCGCGCGCATACGAAGCGCTCGGGCGTGATCGCCTTCGGCGGCGGCTTCCATGGCCGCACGATGATGGGCCTGGCGCTGACCGGCAAGGTCGCGCCGTACAAGATCGGCTTCGGTCCGTTCCCGGCCGAGGTGTTCCACGTGCCGTTCCCGAGCGCGCTGCACGGCGTGAGCGCGGCCGATTCGCTGCACGCGATCGCACAGCTCTTCAAGTCGGACATCGAGCCGCAGCGCGTGGCAGCCATCATCATCGAGCCGGTGCAGGGCGAAGGCGGCTTCAACGTCGCGCCGACCGAGCTGATGAAGGGCCTGCGCGCCCTGTGCGACCAGCACGGCATCGTGCTGATCGCCGACGAAGTGCAGAGCGGTTTCGCGCGCACCGGCAAGCTGTTCTCGATGCTGCACCACGGCGTCGAACCCGACCTGATCACGATGGCCAAGAGCCTGGCCGGCGGCATGCCGCTGTCGGCGGTGGCCGGCCGCGCCGAGATCATGGACGCGCCCGCACCCGGCGGCCTGGGCGGCACCTACGCGGGCAATCCGCTGGCCGTCGCGTCGGCGCATGCGGTGATGGACATCATCGAAGACGAGAAGCTGTGCGAGCGTTCCGCCAAGCTCGGCGACAAGCTCGCCAAGCGCCTGCTCGCCGCGCAGGAATCGAACAAGTCGATCGCCGAAGTGCGTGCGCAGGGTTCGATGGTCGCGGTCGAGTTCCACGACGCCGCCACCGGCGCGCCCGACGCCGACAAGGTCCGCCGCGTGCAGGCCAAGGCGCTGGAAAAGGGTCTGCTGCTGCTGAGCTGCGGCAACTATGGCAACGTGATCCGCTTCCTGTACCCGCTGACGATTCCCGAAGCGCTGTTCGACCGCGCGCTGGACATCATCGACGGAGCCCTCGCAGCATGAACGCACGCATTCCCCACGCCGAAGGCCTCGGCCTGACGCGCGCCGACCTGCTCAAGCAGGCCTGCCTCATCGACGGCCAATGGGTCGCGGCCGACGATGCGGCCGTCATCGACGTCACCGACCCCGCCACTGGCGAACGCGTGGCCCAGGTGCCGCGCATGGGGCGCACCGAGACCGAGCGCGCCATTGCCGGCGCGCAGGCCGCGCTGCCGGCCTGGCGTGCGCGCACCGCCCGCGAGCGTGCGCAGGTGCTGCGCCGCTGGGCCGACCTGATGCTCGCGCACCAGGACGACCTGGGCCGCCTGATGACGCTGGAGCAAGGCAAGCCGCTGGCCGAAGCCAAGGGCGAGATCGCCTATGCCGCGTCGTTTCTGGAATGGTTCGCCGAAGAAGCCAAGCGCGTCGACGGCGAGGTGCTGCAGTCGCAGCGCGCCGGCCAGCGCATCGTGGTGCTGAAGCAGCCGATCGGCGTTTGCGCCGCCATCACGCCGTGGAACTTTCCGGCCGCGATGATCACGCGCAAGGTCGGCCCGGCGCTGGCCGCGGGCTGCACCATCGTCGTGAAGCCGGCCGAGCTCACGCCGCTGAGCGCCTTCGCGCTCGGCGTGCTCGCCATCGAGGCCGGCCTGCCGCCAGGCGTGCTGCAGATCGTGACCGGCGACGCGCCAGCCATCGGTGGCGCGCTGTGCGAGAGCGACGTGGTGCGCAAGCTGAGCTTCACCGGCTCGACCGGCGTCGGCCGCATCCTCATGCAGCAGTGCGCGCCGACCATCAAGAAGCTGTCGCTCGAACTGGGCGGCAATGCGCCGCTGATCGTGTTCGACGACGCCGACCTCGAGACGGCGGTGCAGGGCATCATCGCGTCGAAGTACCGCAATGCCGGCCAGACCTGCGTGTGCGCCAACCGCATCTACGTGCAGTCGGGCATCCACGATGCGCTGGTCGAGCGGCTGGTGAAGGCGGTCGAGGCCATGCCCGTCGGCAATGGCCTGGAACCGGGCGTGACGCAGGGCCCGCTGATCGACGATCGTGCGGTCGCCAAGGTTCGCCAGCACATCGACGACGCCTTGGCGCAGGGCGCGCAGGTACGCACCGGTGGCCAGGCCCACGCGCTGGGCGGCACCTTCTTCCAGCCCACGGTGCTCACCGGCGTGACCCAGGCGATGCGCGTGGCGCGCGAGGAGACCTTCGGTCCGCTGGCGCCGCTGTTCCGTTTCGAAACCGAGGCAGAAGCGATCGCGATGGCCAACGCCACCGAGTTCGGCCTGGCCGCCTACCTGTTCACCGAAGACCGTCGCCGCATCTGGCGCGTGAGCGAACAGCTGGAGACCGGCATGGTCGGCGTGAACACCGGGCTGATCTCGAACGAGGTCGCACCCTTCGGCGGCGTGAAGCAGTCCGGCCTCGGCCGCGAAGGCTCGCGCCACGGGATCGAGGACTACCTGGAACTCAAGTACCTCTGCCTGCAGGATTGAGCCGGTTTGAAATTTTTTTGAGCCGAGTGGCGAAACCGGTCGAATTCCGGGCTAAACTATGAGGCTCATAACGCGGGAATAGCTCAGTTGGTAGAGCGCAACCTTGCCAAGGTTGAGGTCGAGAGTTCGAGACTCTTTTCCCGCTCCAGTTTTGAAAAAGGAAGCCCATCGGCTTCCTTTTTTTTCGCCCGTATCCTGGGGTCGCATTCGTTCCATACGCCGCTTCGCCGTTCGGGCGAGCGTTTCGTGCGCCTGTCCTGGCGGGCACGGGGTGGATGGCACATTGACTCGCTGCCCGGCCCATCAAGGCGATCCCCGCCTTTTTTGCGCTGCCGGCTCAGGAGAACATCATGGTGATGGCTGTCGCGGGTTTGGCTGCTCCCCTAGTCACTCCCTTCATCAATCTGCTCGGCAAGGCGATCAAGGGGATCGAGCGGGGCGTCAACAGCAAGGAGCACAACGTCAAGAACGACGTGTGCGACAGCTTGATGCAGGAATATGGGTTGAGCCAGGAAGTCAGGGATGTGATCCACGACGTCATGGACGACGACGCGGATGAAGGCCTGGGCGACCGTCTTCGGGCGTTGATCGCGCTGGGCGTCATTCCCCAGGGCGCGATCCCGATGATCAAGCAGATGGCCGAGAAGAACGGCGTCCCTTTGACGTCCCTCGACCCCGCGACGCTGGATCAACCGATGTCGCTGGAAGAGGCCGTCAAGCTGATCAAGCCGGAGCGCCTGAAGGCGCTGGGCCTGGAGGGCCTGGCCGCCGACATCAAGCTCCAGCAGGATCGTGACGTGGAGGACCGCAAACTGGAGTCCTCGAGACCCCAGTACCTGCCTCGCTATTGACGGCAAAGAGGCAGAGCCGGCGGGGGCGGCATCGTCCTTTTCCGGCGGCCATCGAGTCGTACCGTGTCGGATGACACCGATCGATTGTTTCGATCTTGTGAACACCACGGTTCCTTTCTCTACGGGTTTTTACCTACGAATGGGCGCAAACTTCATCCCACAGAGCAGCCACCCAGTTGCTCTGGATGAACAGGGCACCGAGCGAGGTGGCCGCCCCTCAAGGACGGCGACCCACCCAAGACCGGTTCGACTCATCCAAACCGTATTGAAAGAATAGACATCATGAACACCTCGAAGATCATCGCCGCCGCCGCCCTCACGCTCCTCGCTGCCGCTGGCGCCCAAGCCGAAACGTACCAAGGCGTGCTCACCATCGCCGGCCAGAACAGCCGCGCCGCCGTCGCGCAGCAAGCCGTGGTCGCCGCTCACAGCGTCAACCCCTATTCCGACACCTACGGCCAAGGCGTGCAACCGGTGCTGGCCTCTTCCGTGGACCGCGCGGTGATCCGCAACGAGGCCGTCGCTGCCGCCCACACCGCCGATCCGTATGCCGAAGGCGCTTCGTCCGGCGTGGCCCCGATGCTGGCCAGTTCGGTGGACCGCGCAACCGTGCGCGCTCAAGCCCGCGCCGCAGCACGCGGCAACTTCGCCGCTCTCTGATCGAGCCAACCGGCGAAGGCGCGCTCGGCGCGCTTCCCGTCGCCAAGAGCCGGCCCCTGCGAAAGCACGGGCCGGCTTTTTTCATGCGCTGCCGTTGATCGGCGACCGGGATGGCGCCCGGTCTTTATGCTTTCTTTACGGCCGCTCCCACGGTCTCTTCCCCGTTTTTATGCCCCTCTGCCGAGACTCACTGTCGTGTCTCGAACCGAGGAGTGACGAATGGACATCGTGTGGATGGCGGCGGTTGCCGCGTTGTGGGTGCTGGTCGCCGAGATGGTGGTCGGCCTGAACCGGCTGGCCGGACCGAAGCGGCAGCCAGCCGAGAAAACAGGAGCGCGCACGTGATCGGCCTCGAAGTCCTCTACGGATTCGGCGGGCTGATCGCCGTCATCCTGTTCGCTTATCTCGTCTTCGCGCTGATCTGCGCCGAGGAGTTCTAGGCATGACCACCTCCGCCTGGAGCCTGCTGGCACTGTTGCTGGTCTTGCTCGTGATTCTGGGATGGCCGCTCGGTCGCTTCATTGCGGCGCTGTGCGACGGCCGCCTGCCGCGCTGGATGTCGCGTGTCGAGGCGCCTCTGTACCGCCTTGCCGGCGTCGCCCCTGGCGCGTCGATGCATTGGCGCACCTACGCGCTCGCGCTGCTGGCCTTCAACGCCATCGGCGCGCTGGCGCTCTACGGGCTGCAGCGCCTGCAGGCCGTGCTGCCGCTGAATCCGGCCGGCATGGCCGCGGTGTCGCCCGACTCGGCCTTCAATACTGCAGTGAGCTTCGTCTCCAACACCAACTGGCAAGGCTATGCGGGCGAGGCGACCATGAGCTATCTCACGCAGATGCTCGGCCTCACGGTGCAGAACTTCTTCTCGGCCGCAACCGGCATCGCGGTGGCCTTTGCGCTGGCCCGCGGTTTCGCGGCGCGCCGCACCGACGGGCAGGGCTTCGTCGGCAGCTTCTGGACCGATGTCACGCGCATCACCGTCTGGCTGCTGGTGCCGCTGTCCTTCGTGCTGGCGATCTTCTTCGTCGGCCAGGGCGTGATCCAGAACTTCGACGACTACAAGACGGTCACCACGGTCGAGGCCACGGCCTATCAGGTGCCGAAGCTCGACGCCGCCGGCCAGCCGCTGAAGGATGCGGCCGGCGCGCCGGCGATGGAGGACGCCAGCACGCCGACCCAGACGCTGGCGATGGGCCCGGTCGCGTCGCAGGAAGCGATCAAGATGCTCGGCACCAACGGTGGCGGCTTCTTCAACGCCAACTCGGCGCATCCCTACGAGAACCCGACGGCGCTTGCCAACCTCGTGCAGATGCTGGCGATCCTGCTGATTCCGGTTGCGCTGTGCTTCGCGTTCGGACGCGTGGTCGGCGACCTGCGCCAGGGCTGGGCCGTGCTGGCGGCGATGACGGTGCTGTTCGTCGCGGCGGTGATCGTGGTCATCCCGGCCGAGCAGGCGGGCAATCCGCTGCTGCAGCCGCTGGGCGTCGACCAGACCGCGTCGGTGCTGCAGGCCGGCGGCAACATGGAAGGCAAGGAGACGCGCTTCGGCATCACGGCGTCGGCGCTGTTCGCGGCCGTCACCACGGCGGCATCCTGCGGCGCGGTGAATGCGATGCACGACTCCTTCACGCCGCTCGGCGGCCTGGTGCCGATCGTGCTGATGCAGCTCGGCGAGGTGGTGTTCGGCGGCGTCGGCAGCGGGCTCTACGGCATGCTGATCTTCGCGGTGCTGGCGGTATTCATCGCGGGCCTGATGATCGGCCGCACACCCGAGTACCTCGGCAAGAAGATCGAGGTGCACGAGATGAAGCTGACCTCGATCGCGATCCTCGTCACGCCGATCGTGGTGCTGCTGGGCACGGCCGTCGCCGTAAGCATGGGCCTGGGCAAGGCGGGCATCGCCAACCCTGGCGCGCATGGCTTCTCGGAGGTGCTGTATGCGCTGACGTCGGCCGGCAACAACAACGGCAGCGCCTTCGCGGGGCTCTCGGCCAACACGCCGTTCTACAACGGCCTGCTCGGCATCGCGATGTGGCTCGGCCGCTTCGGAATGATCGTGCCGGTGCTGGCCATCGCCGGTGCGCTGGCCGCCAAGAAGCGGTTGCCGGTCACCGCCGGGACCATGCCCACGCACGGGCCGCTGTTCGTGGTGTTGCTGGTCGGCACGGTGTTGCTCGTCGGTCTGCTGAACTACGTGCCTGCATTGGCGCTCGGGCCTGTGGTTGAGCATCTGATGTTGTGGAAATCATGACATCCCACTTCGTTTGCCAATGGCATCCGGGGCGGGCTCGCGCCGACGGCGTACTCCCCTCCGCGAATGTCCCCCGGCCTGCGGCCTCCTCCTTGATTTCGCTGCGGGGAGCACACCACCGACGCGAGCCGTCACAGCGGTCGTTCATCCGCGGATATCGCGCGGCGTTCCCGGTGCCGAGGGCATGGGGTGTCTCCCGCAGCGAAATCAAGGAGGAGCCGACGAAGTCGGCGGGGGACATTCGCGGAGGGAGATACCCCGTGGCCTCGGCACGCGCCCCGAACAGGGGATGCCCCACGGCACGCGCCCCGAACAGGGGACGCCCCACGGCACGCACCCCGAACGGAAGACGCCCCATGGCACGCGCCCAGAACGAAACCGCCAGACAACTCCCTACGCAGTCGAGCAACTGACATGCAAACGAAACCTTCTCTTTCCCTGTTCGACATGGCGCTCGTCAAGCCCGCCCTGTGGGGCGCCTTCGCCAAGCTGAGCCCGCGCGTGCAATGGCGCAACCCGGTGATGTTCATCGTCTACATCGGCAGCATCCTCACGACGCTGTTGTGGGTGCATGCGCTGAGCTACCCCGGCGACAGCGGCATGCCGCCGGCCTTCGTGCTCGCGGTGTCTGTCTGGCTCTGGTTCACCGTGCTGTTCGCCAACTTCGCCGAAGCGCTCGCCGAAGGCCGCAGCAAGGCGCAGGCGGCGTCGCTGCGCGGGCTGCGCAAGGACACCTGGGCCAAGAAGCTCAAGGAGCCCTTCCACGGATCGGCGTTCCTGCCTGAGCAGGCGCCCAACCTGCGCAAGGGCGACGTCGTCCTGGTCGAAACCGGCGACGTCATCCCGCTCGACGGCGAAGTCATCGAAGGCGTGGCCTCGGTCGACGAGAGCGCCATCACCGGCGAATCGGCACCCGTGGTGCGCGAGTCGGGCGGCGACTTCTCGGCCGTCACCGGCGGTACGCGCGTGCTGTCGGACTGGCTGGTGGTGCGCATCAGCGTGAACCCCGGCGAGTCCTTCCTCGACCGCATGATCGGCATGGTCGAAGCGGCCAAGCGCCAGAAGACGCCCAACGAAGTGGCGCTCACCATCCTGCTGGTCGCGCTGACGCTGGTGTTCCTGATGGTCACCGTCACGCTGCTGCCCTTCTCGGTGTTCAGCGTCGGCGCGATGGGCACCGGCACCGTGGTGTCGTTGACCGCGCTGGTCGCGCTGCTGGTGTGCCTGATTCCGACCACCATCGGCGGCCTGCTGTCGGCCGTCGGCGTGGCCGGCATGAGCCGCATGATGCAGGCCAACGTGATCGCGACCTCGGGCCGCGCCGTCGAGGCCGCCGGCGACGTCGACGTGCTGCTGCTCGACAAGACCGGCACCATCACGCACGGCAACCGCCAGGCGTCCGCCTTCCTGCCCGGCCCTGGCATCGGTGCCGAGCGGCTCGCGCGCGCCGCGGTGCTCGCGTCGCTGGCCGACGAGACGCCCGAGGGCCGCAGCATCGTCGAGCTGGCGCGCCGGCAGGGCGTGTCCGACGCCGGCGTGGCCGATGCGCGCTTCGTGGCCTTCACCGCGCAGACGCGCATGAGCGGTGCCGACCTCCCGCCCGCACCGAACAGCCTCGACGCCGACGCCGTTCTGCTGCGCAAGGGCGCGGTGGGCGCGGTGCGCAAGCACGTCGAGGCGCTCGGTGGGCAGATGGCGCCGGAGGTGCTGCGCGCCGCCGAAGAGGTGTCGCGCCGCGGCAGCACGCCGCTGGCCGTCTCGGAAGGCAGCCGCGTGCTGGGCATCGTCGAGCTGAAGGACATCGTCAAGACGGGCATCAAGGATCGCTTCGCCGAGTTGCGCGCGATGGGCATCAAGACCGTGATGATCACGGGCGACAACAAGCTCACCGCCGCGGCCATCGCTGCGGAAGCGGGCGTCGACGATTTCCTCGCCGAGGCCACGCCCGAGGACAAGCTCGCGCTGATCCGCCAGTACCAGGCCGAAGGCCGGCTCGTCGCCATGACCGGCGACGGCACCAACGACGCGCCCGCGCTGGCGCAGGCCGACGTCGCCGTGGCGATGGGCAGCGGCACGCAGGCCGCGAAGGAGGCCGGCAACATGGTCGACCTCGACTCCAACCCGACCAAGCTGCTCGAGGTGGTGGAGACCGGCAAGGCGCTGCTGATGACGCGCGGCTCGCTCACCACCTTCTCGATCGCCAACGACGTGGCGAAGTACTTCGCGATCATTCCCGCGATCTTCGTGAGCACCTACCCGCAGCTCGGCGCGCTCAACGTGATGCGGCTCGCGAGTCCGTCGTCGGCCATCCTGTCGGCGGTGATCTTCAACGCGCTGGTCATCGTGTTCCTGATCCCGCTGGCGCTCAAGGGCGTTCGCTACCGGCCGGTCGGCGCGGCCGCGCTGCTGCGCCGCAACCTCGCCATCTACGGCCTCGGCGGCCTGGTCGTTCCGTTCATCGGCATCAAGCTGATCGACTGGCTGCTGGTCGCCGTGCATCTCGTCTGAGGCCTTCAAGGACTACACATGAAAACCATTCTTCGTCCCGCGCTCGTGCTCTTCGTGCTGCTGAGCGCACTCACCGGCCTGATCTACCCGCTGGCCGTCACCGGCGCCGCCAGGGCGGTGTTCCCCGCGCAGGCGGCCGGCAGCCTGGTCGAACGCGACGGCAAGCCCGTCGGCTCGCGGCTGATCGGCCAGAACTTCGCCGACCCGAAGCATTTCTGGGGACGTCCGTCCGCCACGGCGCCGATGGCCTACAACGCGTCGGCCTCGGGCGGTTCGAACCTGGGGCCGCTGAACCCGGCGCTGGTCGATGCGGTGAAGGCGCGCGTCGAGGCACTGCGCGCCGCCGACCCCGGCAACACGCAGCCGGTGCCGGTCGACCTCGTGACCGCGTCCGCCAGCGGACTCGACCCCGACATCAGCCCGGCCGCGGCGCGCTACCAGGCGGCTCGCGTGGCCCGCGCGCGCGGCCTGACGGACGCGCAGGTCGCGACCCTGGTCGAGCGCCACACCGAAGCGCCGCTCTGGGGCCTGCTCGGCGAGCCGCGGGTCAATGTGCTGGCCCTGAACCTCGCGCTCGACGCACAACGCTGAGGCACGCCATGGCCTATGCCGCCTACCGTGAACATCCCGGCGTGGCCCGCGCGCGCCATGCCGTGCCCTTCCATGTGCTCGACGTCACCGTGGCCTGCACCGACGCGCATCGCGTACGGCGTGCCGCGGCGCGCTGTGCCGATGCCGGCGTGCTGCGTTGCGAGCCGCTGCTGCACGAGCGCCACTCGCAGGAGCGCGACGTGCTGCGCGTGCGGCTCACGATCCGGCTGCCGCTGGCCAGCTATGCGCCGTTGCTGCACGCCTTGATCGAGGCCGTGCCCGCGGGCGAGATCGGGCGCCTGGTGAGCTGGCGCGACCACCTGCTGCACCACCACCCGCACCCGATCGCGCATCCGATGCGCTAACCTGCCGGCCGCATGTCCGACCCGCATCGCCCCGACCCCGACGCACTGCTGGCTCAGATGCGCAGCGACGAAGCCCGCGCGCGCCGCGGTCGGTTGCGCATCTACTTCGGCGCCAGTGCCGGCGTCGGCAAGACCTGGGCGATGCTCAGCGCCGCGCAGCGCGAGCGGGCCGCCGGCCGCGACGTGCTGATCGGCGTGGTCGAGACGCACGGCCGCAGCGAGACCGCGGCGCTGCTGCAGGGCCTGGCCAGCCTGCCGCCGCGCGAGATCGCCTACCGTGGCCGCACGCTGGCCGAGTTCGACCTCGACGCTGCACTGGCCCGTCAGCCCGCCGTGCTGCTGGTCGACGAGCTCGCGCATTCCAACGCGCCGGGCTCGCGCCACGCCAAGCGTTGGCAGGACGTGCAGGAGCTGCTGGCGGCGGGCATCGAGGTCTGGTCGGCGCTCAACGTGCAGCATCTGGAAAGCCTCAACGGCACCGTCGGCGCGATCACCGGTGTGCGCGTGCACGAGACCGTGCCCGACACCGTGCTCGACGAGGCCGACGAGGTGGTGCTGGTCGACGTCACGCCCGACGAGCTGACCGCGCGGCTGGCGGCCGGCAAGGTGTACCTGCCCCAGCAGGCCGAGCGCGCGGCACAGAACTTCTTCCGCAAGGGCAACCTCATCGCGCTGCGCGAGATCGCGTTGCGCCGCACCGCCGAGCACGTGGAAGACGACGTGCGCGGCTGGCGCGTCGAACAGTCCGGCACCACGCCCGATGCCGGCCAGGCGGGACGTGCGGGAGGCGCCGGCCTGCAGGCCTGGAACACCTCGGGCGCGATCCTCGCGTGCGTCGGGCCGGGCGAAGGCGCGGCGCAGACCGTGCGCAGCGCGGCGCGGCTGGCCGGCCAGCTCAACGTGCAATGGCATGCCGCGTATGTCGAGACGCCGCGCCTGCAACAGCTGCCCGCGGCCGAGCGCGACCGCATCCTGGCCGTGCTGAAGCTCGCCGAAGAGCTCGGTGCCGCCACCGCCGTGCTGACCGGCGACGACGTGGCGCGCGCGCTGGCCGCGCAGGCGCGGCGGCTGAACTGCGCGATGCTGGCGGTGGGCCGCGCGGTGCCGGCCGAAGGCTGGCGGCGCTGGTGGCCGGCGCGCTCGCTGGTGCGCGACATCGCGCGCATCGAGCCCGCGCTCGACATCGTCGAGACGGCGCGTGCCGACAGCGCCCGCCGGCTGGCTGGCGTCGTGCGCGCCGTTGCACCGGCCGGTGCCGAACCCGGCGAACCCGGCGACAGCGAACGCCCGCATGCGCGCTGGCCGGGCTATGTCTGGGCCGCGGTCGCCGGCGTGGCCGTCACGTTGATTGCGACGCCGCTGTCGGGCGTGCTGGAGCAGGTCAACATCGTGATGCTGTTCCTGCTCGGCGTGGTCGGCGTCGCGATGCGCTTCGGCCGTGGGCCGGCCGCGCTGGCCGCCTTGCTCAACGTCGCGGCCTTCGACTTCTTCTTCGTCTCGCCGCGGCTCTCCTTCGCGGTGGGCGACGTGCAGTACCTCGTCACCTTCATCGTGATGCTGGGCGTCGGCCTGCTGGTCGGCCAGCTCACGGCCGGGCTGCGCTTCGCGGTCGGCGTGTCGACCAGCCGCGAGCGCCGGGCGCAGTCGCTGTTCGAGCTGACGCGTGAGCTGTCCGCCGCGCTGGAGAGCGCCCAGGTCGTGGCGCTCGGCGCGGCCGCGGTGCAGGGCCACTTCGGCGGCCAGGCGCTGGTGCTGGCCGTCGATGCGGCGGACCGGCTGCGGATGCCGGCCGATGCGCCGCCCGGCTTCGACGCCAGCGTGGCCGACTGGGCCTTCCGCCAGGGCCAGCCGGCCGGGCTCGCGACCGCCACGCTGGCCGCACAGCCCTGGCATTACGTGCCGCTGCAGGCGCCGATGCGGGTGCGTGGCGTGCTGGCACTGCAACCGGCGCAACCGCGCTGGCTGCTGATCCCCGAACAGGCGCGGCAGCTCGAGACCCTGGCGCGCCAGATCGCGATCGCGCTGGAGCGCGTGCACTACGTCGAGGTTGCGCAGCAGGCGGTGGTCGAGATGGAGTCGGAGCGCCTGCGCAACACCTTGCTGGCCGCGATCTCGCACGACGTGCGCACGCCGCTGACCGCGCTGATCGGCCTGGCCGAGTCGCTGGAGCGTGCCGATGCCGACGCGCGCCGCGAGACCGCACAGGCGATCGTCGCGCAGGCCCGCGCGCTGAACGCGCTGGTCAACAACCTGCTCGACATGGCGCGCCTCGAAAGCGGCATCGCGGGCGGCGCGGTCCATCTGCGGCGCGACTGGCAGTCGGTGGAAGAGGTGGTCGGTTCGGCGATTCGCGCGGCGCGGCCGGCGTTGGGCGAGCGCACCGTGCAGACCGCGCTGGCGCCGGCGCTGCCGCTGGTCGAGTTCGACGCGGTGCTGATCGAGCGCGTGCTGGTCAACCTGCTGGAGAACGCCGCCAAGTACGGCGCGCCGCCGATCGTGCTCGGCGCGACGGTCACGCCGGCCGCCTTGCTGCTGAGCGTGCGTGACCATGGCGTCGGTTTGCCGGCGGCGTTGCGGGGCCAGGAACAGATCCTGTTCGACAAATTCACGCGCGGCCAGGCCGAGTCGGCCACGCCGGGCGTCGGGCTCGGCCTGGCGATCTGCAAGGCGATCGTGGCTGCGCATGGCGGGCAGATCGCGGCGGCCAATGCACCGGGGGGCGGCGCAGAATTCACGGTCACGCTGCCGCGACGCGAGCCGCCGGACGCCGCCGAGGCACCCGCCGCACTTCCGCTTCTTCCCGACCTTCACTAGCCATGTCCCAACCCACCGCCATCGTGATCGAGGACGAACCGCAGATCCGCCGCTTCGTGCGCGGTGCGCTGGAGGCCGAAGGCTGGCAGGTGCACGAAGCCGGCACGCTGCGCGACGGCCTGGCGGCGGCCGGCACGCGCCAGCCCGACCTGCTGGTGCTCGACCTGGGTCTGCCCGACGGCGACGGCGTGGCACTGATCCGCGACGTGCGCAGCTGGTCGACGGTGCCGATCATCGTGCTGTCGGCGCGCACCGACGAGGCCGACAAGATCGCCGCGCTCGATGCCGGCGCCGACGACTACCTCACCAAGCCCTTCGGCACCGGCGAACTGCTGGCGCGGGTGCGCGCCAACCTGCGCCGCCCGCGCGCGGCGGCCGGCGAGTCCGCGTCGCGCGACGGCCCGGACAAGGGCGAGCCGCTGTTCCGCTTCGGCGAGATCGAGGTCGACCGCAGCGCGCGGCTGGTGCGGCGCGCCGGCCAGGAAGTGCATCTGACGCCGACCGAGTACCGGCTGCTCGGCGTGCTGGTGGCGAATGCGGGACGCGTGCTCACGCACCGCCAGTTGCTGCGCGAGGTCTGGGGGCCGTCGCATGCCGACCAGAGCCACTACCTGCGCATCTACATGGGCCATCTGCGGCAGAAGCTGGAGGCCGATCCGGCCCAGCCGCGGCATCTGCTGACCGAGACGGCCGTCGGCTACCGGCTGGTGGTGGCCTGAGCCCGCGGCACTTGCTTGCGCGGCGCGGGCGATCGACCAGCCGATCAGCGCGCCTTCAACGCGCGTACAGCCCGATCACGCTCTGCCCGCCGAGTGCATGCCCCTTGAGCGCCGCGAGCAGTGCGTCGCGGGTGAGTCCGTCGGGCAAGGTGCCGGGCGCGACATCGGTCGCGACCACCGTCAAGGTGTAGTGGTGCGGCTGGTCGCCGACGGGCGGGCACATGCCGCGGTAGGCCGCGAGCCCCGCGACGTTCACCCCGACCGTGACGCCCGGGATGCTCTTGCCGGCCTCGCCGGTGCTCAGCTGGCCGCGCTCCGCCGCGATGTTGTAGGCGACCCAGTGCGACACGCCGAGGCCGCTGGCGCCGTCCGGATCGGACAGCAGCACGGCCACCGCAGGTGCCCGAGTCGCCGGCGTGCTCCGCCGGGATCGAGGCGCCGTCCTTGAACGCGGTGGACTCGACCGTCATGCCGGCCGCCATGGCCGCCGCGCCGGCGAGGCCGAACGCCGTGCCGGCCGCCAGCGTGCGCAGTGTGCGGGCAACGAAGGCCCTTGAAGGCCGTGAAGCCGAGCGGGAAGAGGGGCTGGAGGGAGTGAAAGAAGGACCGGAAGAGGCCGGCCGAGCGGCGAGAAACGAAGGGCGCATGAAAACTCCTGGAATGCGGTGGGTGGCCGGACGGCCAGCCTGTGCCAGCATGCGGCGAACGGCACGCCGCGCATGTCGGACGGCGCGCGGAACTGTCATCAAAGCTCCACATAATTTCCGGCGACCTGCGGCAGCCCGCCGCCGATGCCTTCTTCGACGTCCGCCGTCCGCATGACCTCACTTCTCGTCCTCAGCGTCAGCGCCGGCAACGGCCACGTGCGCGCCGCGCAGGCGCTCTGCGCCGCCGCCGATGCACATGGCCTTGCCGGCGGCGCCGTGCACGTCGATGCGATGGCGCACATGGCACCCGGCTTTCGCTGGGCCTATACCGACGCGTACCTTCAACTCGTGCGTTGCGCACCCGGACTCTGGTCGTACATCCACCAGAAGACCGACAGCACGCCGCACACTGCCGTGTCGCAGCGCTTGCGCCGCGGCATCGAGCGGGCCAGTGCCGGCGCGCTGCTGCGCGAGGTGCGGCGCCTGCGGCCCGCGGCCATCGTCTGCACGCATTTCCTGCCGGCCGAGCTGCTGATGCGCGAGGGCAGCCGAGGCCGCCTCGACTGCCCGGTCTGGCTGCAGGTGACCGACTACGACCTGCACAACATGTGGCTGGTGCCCGGCATGGCGGGCTACCTGGCGGCCACCGAAGAGGTCGCGTTCCGCATGCGTGCCCGCGGCCTCGCGCCGGAACGGCTGCACGTCACCGGCATCCCGGTGATGCCCGGCTTCTCGCAGCCTGTCGCGCAGGACGCGCGGCGCGAGAGCGATCTGCTGCGGCTGGGCCTCGATCCGGCACGCCGCGTGGTGCTGATGGCGTCGGGCGGCGCCGGCATCGGCGACCTGCCGGCGATGGTGGCGCGCGCGCTGGCACTCGACGGGCCCGGCTGCGACTTCCAGGTGGTCGCCGTGGCGGGCCGCAACGCCCAGGCACTGGCCGCGTTGCACGCGCTCGCGTTGCGCCATCCGGACCGGCTGCTGCCGGTCGGCTTCACCGACGAAATGCATGTGTGGATGGCCGCCGCGGACCTGGTCGTGACCAAGCCCGGCGGGCTGACGATCTCCGAATGCCTGGCCCTCGGACGGCCGATGCTGCTGGTCGCGCCGATCCCCGGCCAGGAGGAGCACAACGCCGGCTTCCTGCTGGAGGCCGGCGCAGCCTGCCTGGCCTATGACGCGATCGGGCTCGACTACAAGCTGGCCGCGCTGATGGCCGCGCCCGACAAGCTGCTGCGCATGGCGCAGATCAGCCGTGCGCTGGGCCGGCCCGACGCGGCGCAACGGGTGCTGGCGCGTGTCTTCGGCCACGCGGAGACGTTGGAGCCTGTGGTTTGAGCACGCCCTCCGAGCGCAGCCCGCGGCGCACCGCGGTTTACCTGGTGTGGGTGCTGGTGATGGCGCTGTTCTTCGCGAACGCCGAGATCCAGATCGAGGGCGGCGCCGGCTGGGCCACCAGCCTGCCGACCTGGCGCATCGAGCACCACTGGCTGCTCGACCTGTTCTGGGGCGGCCGCGCGATGACCGGCTACCACGCCTGGGTCTTCACCTTCATGGCGCTGGCCTTCTTCGCGCCGCTCGCGTTCCAGGGCCGCTGGACCTGGCGCGACGCCGGGCTGGCGCTGGTCGGCCTGATCGTGTTCTGGGTTGCCGAGGACTTCCTCTGGTTCCTGATCAATCCGGCATGGGGCTGGGCACGCTTCGATCCGGCGCTGGCCACCTGGCACAAGCACTGGCTGTTCGGCGCGCCGGTCGACTACTGGGCCGGCCTGGCGCTGGCGGCGCTGATCCTCTGGTTCAGGCACCGCCGGCCGAGAAACTGAACGGCGGCTGCCGACCGCAGGACTGCCGCACAACCTACAGCGCCGAACCGCGCGCGCGCAAGACTGGTCGGCCCCATTGGCTCCAGCGAGGTTCAGTTCATGGCAAGCGGCAGCCGCGTCCTCTGGAAGGGCGCCATCACCTTCGGCCTGGTCCACATCCCGGTCGGCCTGCACACGGCCAGCACCGAGCAGGGCATCGATTTCGACTGGCTCGACAAGCGCTCGATGGACCCGGTCGGCTACAAGCGCATCAACAAGAAAACCGGCAAGGAAATCGACCGCGAGAACATCGTCAAGGGCGTCGAATATGAAGACGGCCACTACGTGATCATCTCGCCCGAAGAGATCGAGGCCGCCTATCCGCGCACCACGCAGACCATCGAGATCCTGAGCTTCGTCGATGCTGCCGAGATCCCGTTCCTGTTCCTGGAGCGGCCCTATTACCTGGCGCCGATCAACAAGGGCCAGAAGGTCTATGCGCTGCTGCGCGAGACGCTGGCGCGCACCGGCAAGATCGGCCTGGCGAAGGTCGTGATCCAGACCAAGCAGCATCTGGCCGCGCTGGTGGCTTCGGGGCCGGCGCTGGTGCTCAACCTGATGCGCTGGGGCGACGAGGTGAAGCCGATGGACGGGCTCGACCTGCCGGCCGCAGGCGTCAAGGCGGCGGGCCTGAGTGCGGCCGAACTCAAGATGGCCGCGCAGCTGGTCGACGACATGTCGGGCCATTTCGATCCGGCCGAGTTCCAGGACGAGTTCAAGCAGGCGGTGATGGCATTGGTCGACAAGAAGGTCAAGGCCGGCAAGACCGAGACCGTGATCCAGCCCGAGGAAGAAGCGCCGTCCGGTGGCGCGCAGGTGATCGACCTGACCGAGCTGCTCGCGCGCAGCCTGAAGGGTGGCGGCAAGGGTGCGGACAGGACGGCGCGCGCCGCGCCCGCTGCCAGGAAGTCGGCGGCGCGCAAGACGTCGGCCAAGACTGCCGCGAAAGCGGCTGCGAAAGGTCCGACGCGCAAGGTGGCCTGACCATGGACGACCTCCTCAAGCGCTACCGCGAGAAGCGCAACTTCGCGATCACCTCCGAACCGGCCGAGGGCGGCGAACCGGGTGCCGACGGCGCACCGGTCTTCGTGATCCAGAAGCACTGGGCGAGCCGGCTGCACTACGACTTCCGGCTCGAGATCGACGGTGCGATGAAGAGCTGGGCCGTGCCCAAGGGGCCGAGCTACGACCCGAAGGACAAGCGCATGGCGGTGCAGGTCGAGGACCACCCGATCGCCTACAACCGCTTCGAAGGGCAGATCCCCGCGGGCCAGTACGGCGCGGGCAAGGTCATCATCTGGGACGAGGGGACCTGGACACCGATCGGCGACGCGAGCGCGGGCTGGCGCGACGGCATGCTCAAGTTCGAGATGCATGGCCAGAAGATGCGGGGCAAGTGGGCGCTGATCCGCATGAAGGGCCGCAACGAGAAGCAGCCGCCCTGGTTGCTGATCAAGGAGAAAGACGACTTCGTGCGCGCCGCGAGCGCGTTCAGCGTGGTCGACGAGATGCCGGACAGCGTGGTGCCTCTGCGCGATGCCGCCCAGGCGCCGACCCCGGGCCGCGCGGCCGGGCTTCCCGCCACGCTCAAGCCGCAGCTCGCCACGCTGGCCGACGGCGTGCCGGGCGATCCCGCGGACTGGCTCTTCGAGATCAAGTTCGACGGCTACCGGCTGCTCGCACGCGTCGAGGGCAAGTCGGTGCAGCTCTTCACCCGCAACGGCCACGACTGGACGCACAAGCTGCCGCATCTGGCGAAGGCGATCTCGCGGCTGCCGCTGAAGTCCGGCTGGCTCGATGGCGAGATCGTGGTCAATGGCGCGCGCGGCGTGCCCGATTTCCAGGCGCTGCAGAACGCATTCGACAGCAGCCGCACCGGCGACATCGTCTACCACCTGTTCGACCTGCCGTACCTCGACGGTCGCGACCTGCGCGAGGAGCCGCTGGACACGCGGCGTGCACTGCTGGCCCTGCTGTTCGAGAAGGGCGCGCCCGAGCCGCTGCGCTTCAGCGAGAGTTTCGATGCGAAGCCCGAGGACCTGATCGCCTCTGCCTGTCGCATGGGGCTGGAGGGCGTGATCGGCAAGAAGCGGTCGGCACCCTACGTGACGCGGCGGGCCGACAGCTGGATCAAGCTCAAGTGCGCGCAGCGGCAGGAGTTCGTGGTCGCCGGCTGGACCGACCCGCAGGGCTCGCGCAGCGGCATCGGGTCGCTGCTGCTCGGCGTGCACGACGCCGACGGCAAGCTGCAGTACGCGGGCAACGTCGGCACCGGCTTCGACCGCCAGTCGCTGGCCGAGGTCCGCAGGCGGCTCGACGCGGTGGCCGCGGCGAAGAGCCCGCTGGCCGCGAAGACCGACATCGACCGCAAGGCGCACTGGGTGCGTCCCGTGTTGCTGGCCGAAGTTTCCTTCGGCGAATGGACCGGCACCGGCCGCATCCGCCATTCGGTGTTCCACGGCCTGCGCAGCGACAAGCCCGCACGCGCCATCGTGCGCGAACAGCCGATGCATGCGGATGCCGGCGCGGACGCCGTCGGCAATCCCGCAAAGACCCGCCAGACCACGCGGGCCGCCAAGGCCGTGCGCACGCCGGCGGCAAAACCCAAGGGCGGCGACCAGCTGCCGGAAACCCCGATGTCCTCCTTGCATGTGACCCATCCCGAACGCGTCATCGACGCCTCGACCGGCTTCACCAAGCTCGACCTGGTGCGCTACTACGGCCTGGTGGCGCCGCTGATCCTGCCGCACCTGAAGGCGCGGCCGGTGTCGCTGGTGCGGGCGCCCTCGGGCATCGGTGGCGAGCTGTTCTTCCAGAAGCACCTGGAGGGCAAGATCCCCGGCGTGAAGTCGCTCGACCCGGCGCTGGACCCCGACCACGCACCGTTGATGGAGCTGCCGAGCGCGCAGGCGCTGCTGTCGGCCGCTCAGATGAACGTGGTGGAGCTGCACACCTGGAACGCGCTGAAGACCCGCATCGACAAGCCCGACCGCATGACCTTCGACCTCGACCCCGGCGAAGGCGTGGCATGGAAGACGATGCAGCAGGCCGCGGGCTTGATGCGGGTGTTCCTGCGGCAGCTCGGGCTCGAGGCCTTCGTCAAGACCAGCGGCGGCAAGGGGCTGCACGTGGTCGTGGCGATCCGGAAGCAGCATGGCTGGGACACGGTCAAGGCCTTCTCGCAGGCCGTCGTGCAGCATCTCGCCCGGACGCTGCCGCAGATCTTCGTGGCCAAGAGCGGGCCGAAGAACCGCGTTGGCAAGATCTTCATCGACTACCTGCGCAACGGTTTCGGCGCGACCACCGCTTGCGCCTGGTCGGCGCGGGCGCGGCCCGGCATGGGCGTGTCGGTGCCGATCCGCTGGGAGGAGGTCGAGTCGATCCGCAGCGGGGCGCACTGGACGGTGGCCGACATCCACCACCGGCTCGACGAAGGCAACGCACCCTGGGACGGCTACGCGCCGCAGGCGGTCGGCCCGGCCATGAAGACGCTGGGCTTCGACCCGAAGGCCGGCTGATCGCCGCAGGCCGACGCGCCGGCGCAGGCACCGATCGCACCTGGGATCGCGCACACGGATAATTGGCGACCCGCGCGCACGGCGCTTTCGGCCCTGCGCGCGTCCAACCATCCTTCGAATGACCGAGCCCACATCACCTCCTTCCGGCGCCGTGCGCCTCAACAAGCGCATGGCCGAACTCGGCATCTGCTCGCGGCGCGAGGCCGATCTCTGGATCGAGCAGGGCTGGGTCAAGGTCAACGGGCAGGTCGCGCCGATGGGCGTCAAGGTCACGCCGGCCGATCGCGTCGAGGTCGACAAGAAGGCACAGGGCCACCAGGCGACGCAGGTCACGATCATTCTTCACAAGCCGATGGGCTACGTGAGCGGCCAGGCCGAAGACGGCCACGAGCCGGCCGTGATGCTGATCAACCCGCGCACGCACTGGCGCGAGGACCCGAGCAGCAACCGCTTCTCGCCGCCGCAGACGCGCGGCCTCGCGCCGGCCGGGCGGCTCGACATCGATTCGGTCGGCCTGCTGGTCTTCACGCAGGACGGCCGCGTGGCACGCCAGTTGATCGGCGAGGACTCGGGCATCGAGAAGGAATACCTGGTGCGCGTGATCTGGGCGCCGCCGGGCAGCGCACCGGGCGCCGAGGTGACCACCGATGTGCAGCGGGCGTTTCCGCCGGCCCAGCTGGCGCGCCTGCGCCACGGCCTGAGCCTCGACGGCCAGCGCCTGAAGCCGGCCCGGGTCGACTGGCAGAACCCCGAGCAGTTGCGCTTCGTGCTGACCGAAGGCAAGAAGCGCCAGATCCGCCGCATGTGCGAGCAGGTCGGGCTCAAGGTCGTCGGCCTCAAGCGCATCCGCATCGGCCGCGTCGTGCTGGGCAACCTGCCCGCGGGCCAGTGGCGTTACCTGGGGCCGGACGAGCGCTTCTAGGGCGTCCAGGCTTCGGACGCCCGGGCGTCAGGCCCCGTCGGGCCCCTCAGGCCGCCGCGTCGCGTGCCAGCGTCGGATGCGGCTTGTACTCGCCGGGCGCGGACAGCAGCAGCCGGTAGATCAGCGCACCGATCGCGGCACCGACGATGGGCGCAACCCAGAACAACCAGAGCTGCGCGCTGGCATACGCCGGGCCGAACAGCGCCACGCCGGTGCTGCGTGCCGGATTGACCGAGGTGTTCGTCACCGGGATCGACACCAGGTGTATCAGCGTCAGGCACAGCCCGATGGCCAGCCCGCCGAAGCCTGCCGGATTGCGGACCGAGGTGGTGCCGAGGATCACGATGAGGAAGACGGCGCTGGTCACCATCTCGCAGACCAGTGCGGCCAGCAGGCTGTATTGCCCGGGCGAATGCGCGCCGTAGCCGTTGGTCGCGAAGCCGCCTGCGTCGAAGCCGGGCTTGCCGGACGCGATCAGGTACAGCGTGGCGCCGGCCGCGATCCCGCCCAGCACCTGTGCCACCACGTAGCCCGGCAGTTGCGCAGGCTTGAAGCGCCCGGCGATCGCGAGACCGACCGAGACGGCCGGATTGAAGTGGCCACCCGAGATGCCGCCGAACGCGTAGGCGCCCGTGAGCACGGTCAGGCCGAAGGCCAGCGACACGCCGGCGAAGCCGATGCCCAGGCCGGGGAATCCGGCAGCGAGGACGGCGCTGCCGCAGCCGCCGAAAACGAGCCAGAACGTGCCGATGAACTCGGCCGCCCACTTTTGCAAAGTGCTGTGTTCCATTCTTGTGAACTCCCTGATGTTGATGTGACTTGCCCCCCACGATGCGGTGCGGCGATTTATTCTAGGAATGGCCTCATCCGCACCTAACAAATTGTTGCTAGGCTGCGCAATTCCGTGATTTCGGGCTGTTGGGGGATGCCGTGCGCGCCTTGCTGGTGGAAGACGACGAAATGATCGGCCGCAGCCTGTCGCAGGCGCTCGAGGGCGCGGGCTGGTCGGTCGACTGGGTGCGCGACGGCGCGCTCGCCCAGAGCGCGCTGGCCGACGGCGGCTACACCTGCGCGCTGCTCGACCTGGGCCTGCCCAAGCAGGACGGCGCCGAGGTGCTGCGCCGTGCCCGCGAACGCGGCGACGCCACGCCGGTGCTGGTGCTGACCGCGCGTGGCAGCCTGGACGACCGTGTGCTGGTGCTCGACCTGGGCGCCGACGACTACCTGCTCAAACCCTTCGAGTTCCGCGAGCTGCTGGCGCGGATGCGGGCCATCGTGCGCCGGCGCGACGGCGCGGCGCACTCGGTGATCGGCAACGCCACGATGCAACTCGACCTGACCACCCGCGAGGTGCTGATCGACGGCGAGCGCGAGGCCCTGACGCAGCGCGAATTCGCGCTGCTGCATGCGCTGCTGGAGCGTCCGGGCGCGATCCTGTCGCGCGAGCAGCTGGAGAACCGCATCTACGGCTGGGGCGACGAGGTCACGAGCAATGCCGTCGACGTGCTCATCCACGGCATGCGGCGCAAGCTCGGACCCGACGCGATCCGCAACGTGCGCGGGCTCGGCTGGCGCGTTCCGTCCCGATGAGGTCGCCACTGCTGCGGCCCCGATCGCTGCGCGGCCGGCTGCTGCTCTGGCTGCTCACGCTGCACCTGGTCGCCGCGGGGCTGACCGGCTGGCTGGCCTATGTCGCCTACGGGCGGCTGGTCGATCACTTCATGGACGACCAGATGCGTCTCGTCGCCGATTCCTACGCGGCCAATCACAAGCCGGCGCAGCTGCAGCCGCTGGCCGCCGCGGCCGACCTGGACCGCGGCGCCTTCGTGCTGCAGATATGGAGCGCCGACGGCACCACGCTGCTCGCGAGTTCATGGCCGGCGCTGCAGGTGCCGCTGCAGGCCAGACCCGGCTTCCACGATGTGAGCGACGGCGTGGACCAGGAGGGCGGTTGGCGCGTGTACACCGCCGCGCCACCCGACGCGCGCGTCGGCCGGCCGCGGGTGCAGGTGGTGCAGAGCGACCGCTTCCGGCAGCAGCGCGTGGTGCGGCGCGCGCTGCTCGAAGGGCTGCCGATCGCGCTGCTGCTGCCGATCGCGCTGTTGCTGCTCGGCCTCATCGTGTCGGCCGCCTTGCGTTCGTTGGGCGACGTGGCGCGGGAGCTGGGGGAGCAGGATGAACACCACCTGCGCGATCTGTCGGTCGCGCGCGTGCCCGACGAGATCGCGCCGCTGGTGAACGCGTTCAACGGCCTGCTGGCGCGGCTGCGGGCCGCCTTCGCCACGCAGCGCCGCTTCGTGCAGGATGCGGCGCACGAGTTGCGCAGCCCGATCGCCGCGATCGCCCTGCAGATCGAGAACCTGCGCCCCCATCTGCCGGCCGGCGAGGCCGCGGCGCGCTTCGCCCAACTGGAGGCGGGCGTGCGGCGCACCAGCCACCTGGTGGAGCAGCTGCTGTCGCTGTCGCGCCAGGAGGCGCTCCCGCCGACGCGCGGCGAGCCGGCCGATGTGGTGGCGCTGCTGCGCGAGAGCGTCGGCCAATTGATCGTCCTGGCGGACCAGCGCGGCGTGGACATCGGCTTCGACGGCCGCATCGCGCCGCGGGTCGACGCGCCTTCGGGCGAACTCCGATGCGTGTTCGACAACCTGATCGACAACGCGCTGCGCTACAGCCGGCCGGGCAGCACGGTGGACGTGCGCGTGCATGAGGCCGAAGGGCAGGCGGTGGTCGACGTGATCGACCAGGGCCCCGGCATTCCGCCCGAATGGATGGACCGCGTGTTCGACCGCTTCTTCCGCGTGCCCGGCTCCGGTGTCGGCGGCAGCGGGCTGGGGTTGGCCATTGCGCAGGCGGTGGCGGTTCGCTACGGCCTGCGCATCGTGCTGCGCAATCGCGATGCGGAAGAGGGCGGCCCGGGCCTGGTCGCACGCGTGTACCTGGGCTGATCGCCGGCCCCGCGAGGGCGCTCGCAGGGCTAATTCCCGGCTCATTTTTCGCTCACTTTGCGCTCACTCTGCATGCCTAGAGTGGCGTCCAGGTCATCCGCAGGCATGCCGTCTGCGGATCGAGACCGGCATCCATCCTCGAGGAGATCAACATGCAAGTTTCCAATCGCATTCTCGCCATCGGCGCACTGGCCTTCGCCGCAACGGTGGGCAGCGCGGCCGCCTCGGCACAGGCCTGGAATGGTGGCGGTTCCGAAGCCATCGGCCAGTCGACCAGCCAGGCGCTGCTGAATTCCACGATGTCCTCGGACGAAGTGCAGGCCTCGGCCGTGGCCGCCGCCCATCCGACCGGCACCGAAGCGACCGGCCAGTCCACCAGCATGGTCATGCCGGCGTCGAACATCTCCAGCGACGAGGTGTACAAGGGCGCCTTCGCGGCGTCGCACCCGACCGGCACCGAAGCGATCGGCCAGTCGACCGCCATCGCCATGCCGCGTCCGGCCGGTTCCTGAGCCGGTTGGGCGGTCGACGGCAGCGGCCTCGGGCCGGCCGTCGTGCGTTCAGTCGCGCCCGGCCGCCAGGATCGCCGCCGCCAGCACCGGTGGATTGGTGAACCACGTTTCGTGGCTGCCGTCGCACTCGACCAGCCGGAACAACCCGAGGCGCTCCGACAGCCGCGGGTGCCAGCCCAGGCTGTGCGGCAGCGCCGTGTCCTGGCGGCAGTTGACGTATGACTTGCCCACGGTCAACTCGGCCAGCGGGTGCGGCAGACGCGCCGGATCGGTGAAGGTCCGGTAGGGGTGCGGATTGAGCGTGCCGAAGCTCTCGGTTGCCAGCGCCAGGTCGGCATCGTTGATGAAGGCTTCGCGCCAGACCGGGAAGGGCAGCATGACCGCGTTGCCATTCGAGGCCGCGACGGCGTCGAACATCTGCACATAGTGCGCCGGCACCAGGTCGTTCAGGCATTCCCCGTCGAGCGGCACGAAGGCGTTGACGTAGACCAGCCGTCGCACACGCGGCGACAGCCGCTCGGCCGCGCCCGAGATCACCATGCCGCCATAGCTGTGGCCGACCAGCCGGATGTGCTGCAGGTCATGCTGCTCGACGAACGCGACCAGCGATGCGATCGCCTCTTCGAGGCCGATGGTGCTGCGGTCGTCGCCGGGCCGGTTGCCGGCCAGCGTGGGGCAGTGGACGACATGGCCTGCCGCCCGCAACTGCGCGGCAGTGGGCTCCATTTCGGCACCGGTGTGCCAGGCGCCGTGGACGAGAACATAGGTTTCGGACATCGCAGTCTCCAGTGGTGAAGACCGGACTCTAGGTTTCGCGGCGGCTGCCGGATGGCCGGATCGCGCCACACCGGTGGCCGGATGCTGCCAGCGGTCGCCGCCGGCTCAGTGCCCGCCGTCGGCTCAGCGTCCGCGGCGGATCTGGGCGGGTGTTGCGCCCAGCCGGCTGCGGCAAGCGCGCACGAAGTGCGAGGCGTCCAGCAGGCCGACGCGCCGGCCGATCTCCGCCACGGTGAGCCGGTCGAAGCGTGCGTCGGCCAGCAGCCGCCGCGCCACCGCCATGCGGCATTCCATCAGCTGTTGCGCGAAGGTCTGGCCGCCGGCGGCCAGGTTGCGGTGCAGCGTTCGCGCGGAGATGCCCAGCCCCGCGGCGACCACGGCGGCCGTGAGTCCGGGTTCTGCATGGCGCTGGCGCAGGGCATCGACGATGCGCGCGCGCAGCGCGTCGTTCGGCGCGCCGGCTGCGGACGCGCCGTTGCCCGATGCGAGGGCGAGCAGGGCGCCGAGCTGGTCGCTCAGCAGCGTGGCAGGCAGTGGCGGCGCGAGCGCCAGTTCGGGTGTGAGCTGGCGCGCCACCGCGCCCAGTGCGCAACCCCATCCGGTCTGCCCGTCGATGCGCTGGCCGAGCAGTCCGTCGACGTGTGGCAGCCAGGTTGCGACCCAGTCCGGCCGCAGTTCCAGCGAGACCGTGTTCGCGCTCTCCGTGAAGTGGAATTCGTAGCGCCGCCGCGAGTCGACGAGCAGCAGGTCGCCCGGCAGCAGGCGCGCCCGGGTCTGTTCCTGCGCCGCAGTCCATACGCTGTCGGACTTGTACAGCAGGAAATAGCTGTGCTGGCTGGCGCGCGCGATGGCCGTGCGGGTGCGGTAGACGTCCTGCGCACCGCCGAGCACACGGTGGATGCCCACCGGACCCCAGTCCACCGAGTCGAGGCTGGAATGGAAATCGGCGCTGATCGCGCTGGTCACCGTCATCTCCAGGAAGCCTTCACAGATGGCGCCCACCCAGTAGTCCAGCCGTTGCGCCGGCGGCACGGCCTGCGTCGACCAGTGGCGCATCGCGGCGGGCATGGCGGGTGCGGAGTGCGGCATGACGGCGGGCACGGGCGGTGCGGTGGAGGAGATGACGGAGGCGGGCCGATGGCGGGTGGTTGCGGGCGAGGGCCGCCGAGACGCGAATTCTGCCTCCGGCGGCGGCCATGCGGTAGGGGGGCGAGGCGGGGACCCGGCGCCGCGGCGAGCCGCTGCGGCGCCGGCTTGTTTTCCTGGCGGCCGACCTCATGTGGCTGCTGTCGCCGTGGCCGCTCCCAGAGGATGCGCGGCGGATATTCGTAGAATTTTGACCATCCGATTTTTGTTTTCCCCCCCGAGACATGGCCAACACCACTTCCACCAAGCTCCCCTTCCAGGCCGAGGTCGCGCAGCTGCTGCACCTCGTCACGCACGCGCTGTACTCGAACAAGGAGATCTTTCTCCGCGAGCTGATCTCCAATGCCTCCGACGCCTGCGACAAGCTGCGCTTCGAGGCGATCAACAACGCCGCGCTGTATGAAGACGCGCCCGAACTCGCGGTGCGCGTGTCCTTCGACAAGGACGCCAAGACGATCACCATCGCCGACAACGGCATCGGCCTGTCGAAGCAGGAAGCCATCGACAACCTGGGCACGATCGCCAAGAGCGGCACCAAGGACTTCATGAGCAAGCTCAGCGGCGACCAGAAGGCCGACGCGCAGCTGATCGGCCAGTTCGGCGTGGGCTTCTATTCGGGCTTCATCGTGGCCGACCGCATCACGGTCGAATCGCGCCGTGCCGGCCTGCCGGCGGACCAGGGCGTGCGCTGGGCCAGCACCGGCACCGGCGACTTCGAGGTCGACGACATCGAGCGCCCGGTGCGCGGCACCAGCGTCACGCTGCACCTGCGCGACGAGGCCGAGGAATACCTCAACGCCTGGAAGCTCAAGTCGGTCATCGCCAAGTACTCCGACCACATCTCGCTGCCCATCCTGATGGAGAAGGAAGAGTGGAAGGAAGGCGAGAACGACCAGCCCGGCGACATGGTCAAGACCGGCGAATGGGAAGCCGTCAACAAGGCCAGCGCGCTGTGGGCGCGCAGCAAGAAGGACGTCACCAAGGAAGAGTACGAGGCCTTCTATCAGAACATCGGCCACGACTTCGACCCGCCGCTGACCTGGAGCCACAACCGCGTGGAAGGCAGCACCGAGTACACGCAGCTGCTGTACATCCCGTCGAAGGCGCCGATGGACCTGTGGAACCGCGACAAGAGCGCGGGCGTGAAGCTCTACGTCAAGCGCGTCTTCATCATGGACGATGCCGAGGCGCTGATGCCCAGCTACCTGCGTTTCGTGAAGGGCGTGATCGACTCGGCCGACCTGCCGCTGAACGTCAGCCGCGAGCTGCTGCAGGAAAGCCGCGACGTGAAGGCGATCCGCGAAGGCAGCACCAAGCGCGTGCTGTCGATGCTGGAAGACCTCGCCAAGAAGCAGAAGAGCGCTGCCGAGGCGGCCGCCGGCAAGATCGACGTCGGCTCCGGCGAATCGGTGCCCGCGCCCGAGCCGACCGAGGTCACCGACGTGGTCGACAAGAAGGACGCGACCCTTCCCGCAGCCGAGGCGGCGGCCGAGTTCGCCGGCGATGAGGACGCGGGCAAATACGCGAAGTTCTATGCCGAGTTCGGCGCCGTGCTCAAGGAAGGCCTGGGCGAGGACACCGCCAACCGCGACCGCATCGCCAAGCTGCTGCGCTTCGCCTCCAGCACCACCGACACGGTGAGCGTCGGCTTCGCCGACTACAAGGCGCGCATGAAGGACGGCCAGGACGCCATCTACTACATCACCGCCGACACGCTGGCCGGTGCGCGCAACAGCCCGCAGCTCGAGGTCTTCAAGAAGAAGGGCATCGAGGTGCTGCTGATGACCGACCGCGTCGACGAATGGGCACTGAACTACCTGACCGAATTCGACGGCACGCCGCTGCAGAGCGTGGCCAAGGGCGCGGTCGATCTCGGCAAGCTGCAGGACGAGGCCGAGAAGAAGGCGGCGGAAGAAAGCGCCGAAGCCTTCAAGCCGGTGCTCGACCGCCTGAAGGAAGCGCTGAAGGACAAGGCCGGCGACGTGCGCGTGACCACGCGTCTGGTCGATTCGCCCGCCTGCCTCGTGGTGCAGGACGGCGGCATGAGCACGCAGCTCGCCCGCATGCTCAAGCAGGCCGGCCAGCCGGCGCCCGACCTGAAGCCGGTGCTGGAGGTGAATGCCGACCATGCGCTGGTGAAGAAGCTGGCCGATTCGGCCCACTTCGACGACCTCGCGAACATCCTGTTCGACCAGGCGCTGCTGGCTGAAGGCGGCCTGCCGGAAGATCCCGCGGCGTACGTGCGACGGGTGAACGCGCTGCTGGTCTGACGGCCGGGAGGGTGGTGCGGCCGGCAACCGGGCCGCGCCGCCCGCCCGGCCATCCGGGGCGCGGATGGTCTGGAATATGCTTGGCCTGCATTCGACGCGAGGATCGGCGGCACACCGTTTGCCGGACTCGCCACCGCCAGCGACATCCTCCGACCCCTGACTTCCATGCCCCTGCCGCGCGCCCTCGATCATCTGGAACATGCGTGGGGCATGCGCTGCGCCGGGGCGCTGGTCGACCTGCCTGCCACCGGCGCGTCCATCCTGCGGTGGACCCGCACGACGGCCAGCCCCTTCGAGTTCTCGATGGTGAGCCCGCCCGACCTGCTGCTGCTCACGATGGTGTTGCAGCCGATGCAGGCCTGCTCGCACATCGATGACCAGGAGGTGTGGACCGGTCCGATCCGCGGCGGCAGCGTCAGGCTGATCCAGACGAATGCCGACAAGCGCGCCGGGTTCAGCACGTCGAGCCCCTTCGACCTCCTGCACATCCATCTGCCCCTCAGCGGATTGAAGACCGCGGCGCGCCGCTTCGGCATCGAATTCAACGGCTTCCAGGAAGGCGTCGGGCCGCTCTATCGGCCCGACGACATCGGACGGTTGCTGGGCACCCAGTTCGTCGGGGCGCTCAGCGACGCCGGCTCGGCCGGGCGCATGTATGCGGACGGCATCGCCCAGTCGCTGGTGGCGCATCTGCTGCGCAACTACGAACAGGTGACGGGCCGCGCGCAGCGGGCCGTGGCCGAACACGAGGGCCTGCAGGCCGCCTTCACGCATGTCGAACGGCATCCGAACGAGACGCTCGGGGTGGCGCGGCTCGCCCGGATCGCGGGCATGAGCGAGTTCCATTTCGCGCGCCAGTTCAAGCAGCGCTACGGCGTGACGCCGCATGCGCATCTGACCGCGTCCCGGCTGCGCCTGGCCAAGGCCGATCTGGCGTTCTCCGACAAGAACATCCTGCAGATCGCGATGGACTGCGGCTTTTCCGACTCCAGCCATTTCGCCCGGCTGTTCCGCAAGGCCGAGGGCGTGACGCCGCTGGGCTACCGGCAGGCGCAGCAACGGCGCGCCTGAGCGCGCCATTGAGGCCAGTGCCGCGGCAGCGGCACAGCAAGAACATGCTGTCCACCCAGCAGGATTGAACGAGACGGCACCCGCCCCTGCTCGAAACAATCGCCTCGTGATCCGGCATTCCGGATGTTTCGAGGAGTTCTGAGTGACAGCGATTTCCGGAGAAGCGCCAGCCGTCGAGGCGGGCGACGAGATTTCGGTCGGCCGTGCGATGCGCGGCGGCAAGGAGAAGCCGCGCGCCACCGGCCGCGACCGCGGCACCGGACCGTTCGGCCGGCTGGTGCTGCGCGGTGCCACCGTCATCGACGGCACCGGCGCGCCGCCGATCGGTCCGGTCGACATCGTGATCGAGCGCGACCGGATCGTCGAGATGCGCACCGTCGGCGCGCCGCGCAAGGCGATCGACCCGGCCGCGCGGCCCGCTGCCGGAGAACACGAGATCGATTGCCACGGCAAGTTCGTGACGCCGGGTTTCGTCGATTCGCATGCGCACATCGGCTCGCCTTTCGTGTCGGGCAGCGTTCCACCGGCCGACTACGTCTACAAGCTGTGGCTGGCCCACGGCGTGACGACGGTGCGCGAGATGGGCTGCTTCAACGGCCTGGGCTGGACGCTCGACCAGCGCGAGCGCGCGGCGGCCGGCACCATCGCCGCGCCGCGGATCGTGGCGCACGCCTACTTTCCGGCGGTCAACGACATCCTCAAGACCATCCATTCGCCCGAGCAGGCCCGTGCGTGGCTCGGCCGGCTGAAGGCGCGCGGCGCCGACGGCGTGAAGTTCTTCGGCGCGCCGCCGGCCATCATGGAAGCCGCACTTGCCGAGTGCGCCGCGCTCGGCCTGCGCAGCGGCTGCCACCATGCGCAGACCGCCGTCACCCGCATGAACGCGCTGACCACCGCCGGCTGGGGCCTGACCAGCGCCGAGCATTACTACGGCCTGCCCGAGGCGCTGTTCGAGCAGCGCGTGGTGCAGGACTATCCGGCCGACTACAACTACAGCGACGAGTACTTCCGCTTCTCGGTCGCCGGCCAGACCTTCGGCCAGGCCGCGCAGCCGGGCAGCGCGAAGTGGCGCGACACGATGGACCGCTTCCTGGAACTCGGCTTCACCTTCGTGCCGACCTTCGGCATCTACGACGCCAACCGCGACCTGATGCGCACGCGCCGCGCCGACTGGCACGACGAATACACCTGGAAGAGCTACTGGGACTACTTCCAGCCCTATCGCGGCGGCCACGGCTCGTACTGGTACCGCTGGTCGACGAAGAACGAGATCGAGTGGAAGGAGAACTACCGGCTCTGGATGCGCTTCATCAACGAGTACAAGAACCGCGGCGGCCGTGTCTGCGCGGGCAGCGACTCGGGCTTCATCTTCCAGGTCTTCGGCTTCGGCTTCGTGCGCGAACTGGAGATGCTGCAGGAAGCCGGCTTCCACCCGCTCGAGGTGCTGCGCGCCGCCACGCTCGAAGGCGCGCACCTCCTGGGCATCGAGGACGACTGCGGCAGCGTCGAGGTCGGCAAGCGCGCCGACCTGCTGGTGCACGACCAGAATCCGCTAGAGGACTTCAAGCTGCTCTACGGCACCGGCGCGATGCGCCTGAACGACGACACGCAGTCGGTCGAATGGCAGCGCGCGCTGCGCCACACCATCGCGGGTGGCATCTGCTACGACCCGGCCGAGCTGCTGGCCGACGTGCGCAGCATGGTGGCGGCGAGCCACGCCGAAGCCGAAATCGGAGCGGCCACGGCATGAGCACGCCCGGCGCTGCGCGCCCCACGCCGGTCGAGCTCATCGTGCTCACGGGCTTCCTCGGCAGCGGCAAGACGACCCTGCTGGCGGCCTATCTGCAGCAGCCGCAGGCGGCCGACACGGCCGTGATCGTCAACGAGGTCGGCGAGATCGACCTCGACGGCGCGGTGTTGTCCAGCACGGCCGCCAAGGTGCCGATGGCCTTGCTGAGCAACGGCTGCGTCTGCTGCGCGATCGGCAGCGACCTGCCCGGCACCATCGCCATGCTGATCGAGGACCGTGCCGAACGCGGCTTGCCGCCGCTCGCGCGCATCGTGCTGGAGACGAGCGGCCTGTCGCGGCCCGGCCCGGTGCTGCGCAGCCTCGGGCCGCTTGCCGAACACCTGCGCGTGTGCGTCGTCAGCACCTTCGATTGCGAACGCGGCCCCGACACGCTGGCGCTGCCCGAAGCGGCTGCGCAGATCGCGGGCGCGCAGCGGATCGTGCTGACGCGCCAGGACGTCGCCGGCCCGGCGGCCGTGGCGGCGGCCCGCGCACGCGTGGCGCGCATCAATCCGCTGGCCGAGCTGGTGAGCGATGCCGCGCCGGCTGCGCGTGCGCTGGCCGCGCTGGCGCCGCTGGCATCGCTCGCCGGCGTCGAGCACATGCAGGGCATCGGCCGCATTCCGCAGGAGGAGGCTGGTGGCGAATCCGCCGAAGACCTGCTGGCCCATGCCCGCATCCGTACCGGCCTGTGCCGCTTCGACGCGCCCGTCGATCACGGCGCGCTCGCCGAATGGCTCGACAACCTCGCCGGCCTGTGCGGCGAGCGCCTGCTGCGCGTGAAGGGGCTGGTGGGCGTGGCAGGGCTGTCGCGACCGCTGCTGGTGCAGAGCGTCGGAACGCTCTTCGCGCCGCTCGTGCCGTTGGCTGCCCGCACGCCGGACCGCTTCCTGGTCGTGATCGTGCGCGACATGGCGCTCGACGCGCTGCGTTCGGTGCAACCGCCGCTGCCCTTCGTGCTGACCTCGACGGCGCGCGAAGGCCAGTCGATGGGCCGGCCGCTGCGCGCCGTGCTCGCGGAGGCCTGCGCATGAAGGGCACCACGCTCGCGCGGCGCACGACCGTCGTGCTGGTCTATGCGGCGATGCTGCTGCCGCTCGTCACCGTCGCCTGGCTGAGTTTCTTCTCGCAGCCGATGATGACGTTTCCGCCCGAGGGCTACTCGCTGCGCTGGTACGCGAATGCCTGGCACAAGCCGCAGTTCGCGAGCAGCTTCGCGCTGTCGCTGCAGCTGGCCGCGGTGTCGGCGCTGGTGGGTGTCGGCACCGGCACGGTGGCGGCCTATGCGATCGAGCGCGGCAGCTTTCGCGGGCGGCGTGCGCTCGCTGCGCTGCTGCTGTCGCCGCTGGCATTTCCCGGCGTGGTGCTCGGCACCGGCATCTACGTGTTCTTCGTGCTGATCGACAACGCGGCGGACCTGCAGATCGTCGCCACGCTGCCCGGGCTGATCGCGGCGCACGCGCTGCTGGCCATTCCATGGACCGTGCGGCTGGTGTCCGCCAGCCTGCAGGGCCTGGGCCGTGCGCCGGAAGAGGCGGCGGCCAACCTGGGTGCGCGGCCGGCCACGGTGTTCCTGCGCGTCACGCTGCCCTCGATGCGCGCCGGCATCGTGGCGGCGGCCGTCTTCAGCTTCATCGCGAGCTTCGAGAACCTGGAGATGACCATGATGCTCACGGGTCCGGGCTACACGACGCTGCCGGTGGAAATGCTGAGCTACCTCAACTTCAACATGGACCCGACGCTGGCGGCGGTCGGCACGGTGCAGACCGTGCTCATCGGCCTGCTGCTGCTGGTGGCGGATCGTTTCGTCAGTCTGTCCCGGGTGACCTCTTGAGCTACCTTCGTCTCGACAACCTGCAGTGCGTGTACGACCGCACGGTCGCAGTGCAGAACCTCAACCTCGACGTCGCCCAGGGCGAACTGCTCGCGCTGCTCGGCCCCTCGGGCTGCGGCAAGAGCACCACGCTGCGCATGGTGGCGGGCTTCGTGCCGCCGAGCGCCGGCCGCATCCTGTTCGGCGAACGGGACGTGACGCACACCCCGGCACATGCGCGCGACACCGGCATGGTGTTCCAGGGCTACGCGCTCTTCATGCACATGAGCGTGGCCGAGAACGTCGCCTTCGGCCTGCAGATGCGCAAGGTGCCGCGCGGCGAGCAGGCCACGCGCGTGAAGGAGGCGCTGCGGCTGGTGCAGCTGGAGCACCTGGCCGACCGCCGGCCCGCGGCGCTGTCCGGCGGCCAGCAGCAGCGCGTCGCCCTGGCGCGCGCGCTGGTCGTCCAGCCCACCGTGTTCCTGCTGGACGAGCCGATGTCGAATCTCGATGCGCGCCTTCGCATGGAAGTGCGGCTGGAGATCCGGGCGCTGCAGCAACGCCTCGGCCTGACCACGCTGCTGGTCACGCACGACCAGGAAGAGGCGCTGACCACGGCCGACCGGCTGGCCGTGATGGACCGCGGGCGGGTGCGCCAGATCGGCACGCCGCAGCAGGTCTACGAGCAGCCGGTGGACCAGTTCGTCGCGAACTTCATCGGGCGCTGCAACCTGGTTCCGGGGCGCATCGAGTCGCCGGGGGTGTTCCGTGCGGGTGTGCATGCGCTGCCTTGCGCCACGGCCGACATGCCGCCGGCCGGCCGCGAACTGGCGCTGATGGTGCGGCCCGACCGCGTGCGGATCGGTGCCGCGGGCGAGCCCGGCCTGCCGGCACGCGTGCGCCTGGGCACCTACCTGGGCGGTACGACCGAGTGGCACTTCGAGACCGATGTCGGCGCGTTCGCGGTGTCGCAGCCCAGCACGCTGGCGCAGGGCGCGGGCACGCGCGGGCTGCAGCCGGGCGAGGCGGTGTCGCTGCACTGGCCGCCCGAGCACGCGCTGGCGCTGCCCGCCGACGCGGCGGCCGCCTGAAGCGCCGCGGCGGCATCGCATCGCTGCATCAGGCCGAGAGCCGTTCCTTTCCCTTCCTTCCAACCCTTCCCGTCAGACCACCATGAACCCTTCGCTTTCCCGCCGTTCCATGCTCCTTGCCGCCGCGTCGCTGCCGCTGGCCGCGTGTCCCGTCATGGCCGCCACCGGCGGCCGCGTCGTCATCGCCACCTGGGGCGGCGACTACGGCGATCTGCTCGGCAAGAACGTCGAGCAGCCACTGCTCAAGCCAATGGGCATCGAGGCGGTGCAGAGTGCGGATGACGGCGGCCCGCGCAAGGCCAAGCTGATCGCCGAGCGCAGCAGCCGGCGCGGCAGCCTGGACGTGGTGTCGCTGGTCGACTTCGAGTCCAGCGGCCTCGCGCAGATGGGCCTCTTCGAGACGTTGACCGACGACAACGTGCCCAACGCGAAGAACGCGATCGCCGCGCTGCGCCAGCCGCAGGCCGTGCCGCACATCTACTCGGGCATGGTCATCGCCTACAACCCCGAGAAGATCAAGACGCCGCCGCAGTCGCTCAACGATCTCTGGGACCCGAAGTACAAGGGGCGTGTCGGCTTTGCCGACATCCTGTTCCCGTACAACATCGCCGCCGCGGCGCTCGCGGCCGGCGGCACGCTGGCCGATCTCGATCCGGGCATGGCGAAGCTGGGCGAGCTGAAGGCGCTGTCGCCGAAGATCTTCGCGACCAACGAAGCGGTCGCGCAGGCGCTCAAGTCCGAGGACATCTGGATCACGCTGGCCTGGCGCGCACGCGTCTACCAGTGGCGCCGCGCCGGCGTCAGCGTGGCCGCCGCGGTGCCGCGCGAAGGCATCATGCCCACCACCTTCACGGCCGTGGTGCCGAAGAACAGCCAGCAGAAGGACAACGCCTTCGCCTACCTCAACGCCATGCTCGACCCGCGTGCGCAGACCGCGTTCGCCGAGCGCATGGGCTACGTACCGACGGTGACCAACGCCAGCCTGCCGCCCGAGCTGGCCGCGCAGATCTCCTTCACGCCGCAGGAGCAGGCCAACTTCAAGGTGCCCGATTTCGGCTACCTCGCGCAGGCGATGCCCAAGCTGCAGCAGTACTGGTCGCGCGACTTCAAGGCCTGAGCGATGCGCCTGTTGACCCTGCCGGCCATCGCGATCGTGCTCGCGATGATGGTGGCCCCGATGGCGATGCTGCTGCGCTATTCGCTCAACATCTACACGCCCACGGAGCTCATGGTGGAGGCGCTGACGCTGCAGAACTATGTCCAGGTGTTCGCCGATCCGTACTTCCGCGACGTGCTGGTCCTGACCCTGGAGGTGGCTGCGGCCACTACGGTGCTGGCGTTGTTCGCCGGCCTGCCGGCGGGCTACACGCTGGCGCGCATGACACGTCGCTGGAAGATGTGGCTGACGCTCGCGACCATCCTGCCGCTGATGGTGGGCAACGTGGTGCGCTCGGCCGGCTGGCTGGCGCTGCTGGGCAACAGCGGCGTCGTCAATTCGGCCGCGCAATGGCTCGGCCTGGCGCAGCAGCCGATGCAGCTGATGTTCAACCGGTGGGCCGTCATCGGCGTGATGGTCACGATCGTGCTGCCGCTGATGGTCATGACGCTGGCCAGCGTGATCGAAGGCATTCCGCGCAACGTGGAGGAGGCCGCGGCCAACCTGGGTGCGCGGCCGTTCACGGTGTTCCGCCGTGTCGTGCTGCCGCAGGCGATGCCGGGCGTGATCGCCGGCATGTCGCTGGTCTTCATCCTGTGCATGAACGCCTACGCCACGCCGGTGCTCATCGGCGGGCCGCGCTTCAAGATGATGACGCCCGAGATCTACCAGCAGTTCGTCGGCCTGAACAACTGGCCCTTCGGCGCGGCGCTGGCCTTCATGCTGCTGATGGTGACGCTGGTCTTCGTGCTCGGCATCGGGGCGCTGCTGCAGCGCAGCTACCGGCAGCGCGCCTGAGCGTGCATTGCGCGCCGCCGGTGCGCCAGGCGCATCAGGCGCGTCAGGCGTAGAGCGGCTCTTCGTCCATCGCCTCGCACTGCTCCTGCAGCATCAGCACCTGGCCCTTCCAGTAGTCGCTGGAGCCGAACCACGGGAAGTTGATCGGGAAGATCGGGTCTTCCCAGCGGCGTGCCAGCCAGGCGCTGTAATGGATCAGCCGCAGCGTGCGCAGCGGCTCGATCAGCGCGAGTTCACGGCGGTCGAATTCGCGGAACTGCTCGTAGCCGTCGAGCAGGCCGCTCAGTTGGGAGGTGCGCTGTGCGCGTTCGCCGGACAGCAGCATCCACAGGTCCTGCACCGCGAAGCCGGTGCGCGCGTCGTCCAGGTCGACGAAGTGCGGCCCGCCGCCGGGCCGGTCGGTCGGCGTCCAGAGGATGTTGCCCGGGTGCACGTCGCCATGCAGCCGCAGCTTGCGCAGGCCGCTGTCGGCCGCGGTGGGCGACAGGGCGGTCGCCGCGATGCGGTCGAGCGCTTCCTTGCAGGCGTCTTCCCAGGCGCGTTGCACGTCGAGCGGGATCTTGTCGTTGGCCAGGAGCCAGTCGCGCGAGGCGATGCCGAAGGTCTGCAGGTCGAGCGCCGGCCGCGCCTCGAAAGGCCGCGCGCGGCCGATGGTGTGGATGCGCGCAAGAAAGCGGCCGACCCATTCGAGCACTTCGAAGTCGTCCAGCTCGGGGCCGCGGCCGCCGCGGTACGGGCTCACGCTGAACGCGAAACCGCCGTGGTGGTGCAGCGTGGCGCCGTTCAACGACAGCGGCGGCACGGCAGGCACTTCGGCCGCCGCGAGTTCGAGCGCGAAGGCGTGTTCTTCGAGGATCGCGGCTTCGCTCCAGCGTCCGGGCCGGTAGAACTTGACGACCACCGCGCTGCGGTCTTCCAGGTACACCTGGTAGACGCGGTTTTCGTAGGAGTTGAGGCCCGTGAGCCGGCCGTCGCCGTGGAGGCCCAGCGTCGCGAGCGCATCGAGCACCACGTCGGGTGTGAGGTTCTCGTAGGGATGGGTGTTCGCGGGCGCGTCGGGAAGGGTCATCGGCCCATTGTCGCTACCTGGCGTCGCCATCCGGCCGCGATGGCGCGGCCGATCGAGGGCGATGCCGTCAGCGCGAGCGCGACAGCGACAGGATGTGGCCGACGCGCGGATCGCCCCGGCCGGCCAGCACCTCGGCATAGGCCGACTGCACGGCCGCGGGGCCATCGTGATGCTGCACGCCGAGCCATGGCGGTTGCGCGCCGGTCGCGTGCGCGGTGAACGCATGCCAGGCCGCGGCCATGCGCCGGCCGAATTCGTCGGCGCCCCATTCGGCGCTGCGCTTCTTGATCTGCGCCGGCGCGAAGAACAGCGTGGCGCGCGGGCCGGGCAGGCTCTTGCCGGCGCCGCTCGGCGCCAACTGCTCGACGTGCGTGCCGCCGATCGAACTGCTGTAGCGCAGGCCGGTGAAGCGGGTGTGGATCCGGCGGCGCAGCTCGCCGTTGCCGGCGAAGTCGACGTAGACGCAGGGCGCATCGGCGGCGATCGAATCGAGCGCGTCGTAGCCGATCACGCGGTGGTAGCAGCCCAGGCTTTCGCAGAAGGCCTTGTTCGCGTCTGAGGTCAGCCCGACGACTTCGATGCCGGCGCGCTGGTGCAGCTGGAAGGCCGTGCCGTAGGCCGTCTTGCTCGACGCGCTCGAAAGCAGCACGACGCCGGGCGTGGCGTCCGAGCGCACGCCGAAGAAATCGTTGTCCGCGAGGAAGTCGTCGATCAGCCACGAGGTGATGAAGAGCGGGCGCAGCAGCGCCTGCACGTCTTCGGTGTCCGGCGTGTAGAGCGGGTCGGCCGTGCAGCGGAAATACTGGTTGTAGACCGCCGGCAGTTCGGCGCGATGCGGTGCCGCGTCGGTGAAGCGCTCAGGCGACACACGGCCGGGCCGCAGCACGGTGGCCGAGGCCATCGGCCAGTAGCCATAGAGCCTTTCGCCCACCGCCACGCCCGGATGCAGCGACTGCACCACGCTGGCAAAACCCCAGACCGGGATCTGGCCCCAGCCGTCCTCCCCGCTCGGGAAGAACTGCCAGTAGCTCATCGCTTCGCCGAATGCGGCATAGGTGATGTTGTTGGACGTGAGCGCGAACGCGTCGATGCGCACGCGCACGTCGCCGGGCTGCAGCGGCGTGTCGGTGGTTTCGCGCAGGCGGGTCTCGGCGAGGTGATCGCGGCGAACGAGGAGGGCGGTGGTGCTCATTGAAATACCTTGCACTGTGGTGCGCGCTGGCTGGGGGCGGCCCGGCGCCGCGCCCATGCCGCAAACCTTAGCGGAGGCCCGTGAAACCCGCCACCGCAGCCACCCTCGGCGGCGGTCGCCCGTGCGACATGAAAAAAGGCGACGCGGCATCGAGCCGAGTCGCCTCGAGGGCTCGTGACCTGACGGCCCGGGCCTCTGCATCGCCCGATCAGGCGATGGTGATTTCGACGTCGATGTTGCCGCGGGTGGCGTTCGAGTACGGGCAGACCTGGTGAGCGGTGTCGACCAGCTTCTGCTTCTGTTCGGCGTCCAGGCCCGGCAGCGTGATGGCCAGTGCCACGGAGATGCCGTAGGCGGCGCCGCCGTTGGTCGGGCCGAGGGAAACCTTCGAGTCGATCGCGACGTCGTCCGGAACCTTCACGCCGATCTTCGGGCCGACGGCCTTCATCGCGCCGATGAAGCAGGCGGCATAGCCCACGGCGAACAGCTGCTCGGGGTTGGTGCCGGGCTTGCCGGAACCGGGCGAGCTGAGCTTGACGTCGATTGCGCCGTCGCTGGACTTGCCTGCGCCGTCGCGGCCGCCGATGGTGTGGGCTTCGGCGGTGTAGAGCACCTTGTCGAGTTTCGTGGTCATGGTGGTTCCTTTCGGTGGTGGAGAAATGCCCCGGTATCGAGGCGGGTGAAAAAGAGGGTGTTCAGGCGGCCTTGATGCGGTCACGCAGCGCCTGGATCTGCTGCGTGAGCGCGACGAGTTCGGGCACCGAGCATTGCGTGGCGGCCAGCAGGCAGCCCGGCACGCCGCCCGCCCGCGTCTTGAGCTTGCGGCCGGCGGATGTCAGCATGATGTGCACGCGGCGCTCGTCGGCCACGTCGCGCACGCGGGTCACGAAGCCGTTGGCCTCCAGGCGCTTGAGCAGTGGCGTGAGCGTGCCGGAGTCGAGCGACAACCGCTCGCCGAGCGCGGACACCATGGGGCCGTCCTGCTCCCACAGCGAGAGCATCACGAGGTATTGCGGGTAGGTCAGCTGGAGTTTTTCGAGCAGTGGCTTGTAGAGCCGCGTCATGGCCAGCGATGCCGAATACACGGCGAAGCACAGCTGGTTGTCCAGCAGGAGCATCTCGTCGATGGTGGGTTCGGTGCGCATGGGCTGAATTATGTCGAACAATTGAATTGCGTGCAATTCAATTTGTAAGCACAGCCCTGATGCGAGTGGGGTGAAGGCGGCAGCCGATCATGTCGGCCCGTTGCTGGTGGCATGCGGCCGCCGGTTCGGCGGCGCTGCGTCAGGGCATGGGGCTCAGCGGCCGGTGAAGCGGGCAGGGCGCCGTTCGATGAAGGAGCGCACGCCTTCGGCCGCGTCCTCGCTGTTCGACAGGCGCTTCTGCGTCTCGATGAATTCCGACACCGCGGCGAGCGGGCCGTGCTCGATGGCCTTCAGCACGTTGAGCCGCGTGGCCACGACCGCGAGCGGCGCCTGCGCGGCGATGCGCTGCGCAATGGCGAGCGCCGCATCAAGCTCTTGCCCTGCAGGCACGACCTTCTGCACGAAGTTCAGGCGATAGGCTTCGGCGCTGCCGAACTCGTCGGCCGTCAGCAGGTGCAGCATCGCGTTGCCCAGCCCGGCGCGTTCGGCCATGCGCAGCGTTGCGCCGCCGGTGGCCATGATGCCGCGCTGGACCTCCATCTGCGAGAAGCGGCAGTCGTCGGCCGCCACCACGATGTCGGCGCCCAGCATCAGCTCGATACCGACCGTGAAGCAGATGCCCTTGACCGCCACCACCATCGGCTTGGTCCGGCGGCGGTAGCCTTCGAGCCCGAAGTCGTGCGGCTCGACCAGCCCTTGCGGGACCGCCTTCTCGCCGCGCTTCATGTACTCGGTGACCGCGGGCAGGTCGAGGCCCGCCGTGAAGTGGTCGCCGAACGCATGCAGCACGCCGACCCGCAGCGCCGGGTCGTCGTCGAGCCGGGTGTAGGCCTCGGCGAGCTGCCTGAACATCGGTGGGGTCCAGCCGTTGCGCTTGGCCGGCCGGTTGATGCCGATCAGCAGCACGTGGTCGAGCACCTGGGTGTCGATGCAGCCTTCTGGCGGTGGCGTGGTGGAAATGGCGGTCATGGCGTCTTGTCTCCTGTCTTTCTGTCTTTCTGTCTTTGACTTATCGTGAAACACCGCGGAACCGGCTTTGCCGGGCCGCTGGTGTTGCCCCCGGTAGGGGGTTGGCGGCTACGCGAAGCGAGCAAGCCTGGGGGCGAGCCAAGTACTCACCGCGGAACCGGCTTTGCCGGGCCGCTGGTGTTGCCCCCGGTAGGGGGTTGGCGAAAGGCGACACGAAGTGCGCCGAAGCCTGGGGGTCAGTAGATGTACACGCCGCGCTTGGTCTTGCGGCCCAGCTGCCCCGCAGCAACCATCTCCTTCAGCAGCGGGCACGGACGGTACTTGGAGTCGCCGAACTGCTCGAGGTAGACCTCCATCACCGCCAGGCAGACGTCCAGGCCGATCATGTCGGCCAGTGCCAGCGGGCCGATCGGCTGGTTGCAGCCGAGCTTCATGCCGGCGTCGATGTCCTCGGCCGTGGCGAGGCCTTCGGCCAGCACGAAGAAGGCCTCGTTGATCATCGGCACCAGGATGCGGTTGACCACGAAGCCGGGCGCGTTCTTCACCGTGATCGGCGACTTGCCCAGCGCGACGGCGAGTTCCTTCACGGCGTCGTGGGTCGCGTCGCTGGTCAGGTAGCCGCGGATGATCTCCACCAGCGCCATCATCGGCACCGGGTTGAAGAAGTGCATGCCGATGAAGCGGTCGGCGCGCGACGTGGCGGCGGCCAGTTGGGTGATCGAAATCGACGAGGTGTTCGACGCGACGATCACGTCCGGCGGCAGCAGCGCGTCGACCTGCTTGAGGATCTTCAGCTTGAGCTCGTGGTTCTCGGTCGCGGCCTCGATCACCAGCTGCGCGCTCTTCAGATCGTCGTAGCGGGTCGATCCCTGGATCAGCGCGAGCGCGGCGCTCTTCTGGTCTTCCGTGAGCTTTTCCTTCTTGATCAGCCGGTCCAGGCTGCTCGACACCGTGGACAAGCCCTTGTCGACCGCGGCCTGCGAGATGTCGACCATCACCACCTTGATGCCCGACACGGCGCATGCCTGCGCGATGCCGTTGCCCATCGTGCCCGCGCCGATGATCCCGACCGTTTGAATCGCCATGAGAAAACTCCTTGGAAAATGAATATGAAAAAGAAAAGAGGAGGAGGGCACGCCCTCGCATGGCATTGATTGTGGCGCAGCGTTTTTACGCAGTCGTTCGCCGCGGCGACATCGCCATTGCATTAAAGTGCGCCGTTTTCCCCTCGGAGCACGCTCTCATGCCAACCTTCGGCACCCCACTTTCTCCTTCTGCGACCCGCGTCATGCTGCTGGGCTCCGGCGAGCTCGGCAAGGAGGTGCTGATCGCGCTCCAGCGCCTCGGTGTCGAGACCATTGCGGTCGACCGCTATGCCGACGCGCCCGGCCAGCAGGTCGCACACCACGCACGCACCATCACCATGAGCGACCCGGCACAGCTGAAGGCCTTGATCGAAGCCGAGAAGCCGCAGCTCGTGGTGCCCGAGATCGAGGCCATCGCGACGCCGATGCTGCAGGAACTCGAGGCCGCGGGCGTGGTTCGCGTGATCCCGACCGCGCGCGCCGCCCGGCTCACGATGGACCGCGAAGGCATCCGCCGGCTCGCCGCCGAAACGCTGGGCGTGCCGACCAGCCCGTACAAGTTCTGCGATTCGCTCGACGAACTGCAGGCGGCGATCGATGGCGGCATCGGCTACCCGTGCATCGTCAAGCCGGTGATGAGCAGTTCGGGCAAGGGCCAGAGCAAGATCGATGGTCCCGCCGACGTGAAGACCGCCTGGGACTACGCGATGGCCGGAGGCCGCGTGAGCCACGGCCGTGTGATCGTCGAAGGCTTCATCGACTTCGACTACGAGATCACGCTGCTGACCGTGCGCGCGCTGGACGCGTCGGGCACCGTGCAGACGCAGTTCTGCGACCCGATCGGCCATGTGCAGGTCAGCGGCGATTACGTCGAGAGCTGGCAGCCGCATCCGATGGCGTCGGCCGCATTGCAGAAGGCGCAGCAGATCGCCGAGAAGGTGACTTCGGACCTGGGTGGCCAGGGCCTGTTCGGCGTCGAGCTGTTCGTGAAGGGCGACGAGGTCTGGTTCAGCGAGGTCAGCCCGCGTCCGCACGACACCGGCATGGTGACGATGGCGACGCAGTGGCAGAACGAGTTCGAGCTGCACGCCCGCGCCATCCTCGGCCTGCCGGTGGACACCACCCTGCGCAGCCCGGGCGCGAGTGCCGTGATCTACGGCGGTGTCGATGCACACGGCATCGTGTTCGACGGCGTCGCCGAAGCCCTGCAGATCCCCGGCACCGACATCCGCCTGTTCGGCAAGCCGGAAAGCTTCGTCAAGCGCCGCATGGGCGTCGCCCTGGCACGCGCCACCGACATCGACACCGCCCGCCTGAACGCCAAGGAAGCCGCCTCGCGCGTCAAGCCCCGCAAGGCCTGAGTTCGGCATACCAGAAACACCGCAGAACCGGCTTTGCCGGGCTGCTGGTGTTGCCCCCGGAAGGGGGCTGGCGAAGCGACACGCAGTGCGCGAAGCCTGGGGGAGAGCCTATTCCTCTACGAAGGCTTCCTCGCGCTTGGACTTGACCGCGGGCAGCAGCACGATCACGAGCAGCAGCACCGCCGCGGCCAGCAGGCCGGCCGACAACGGCCGCGTGACGAACACGCTCCAGGTGCCGCGCGACAGCAGCAGCGCGCGGCGCAGGTTCTCTTCCATCATCGGACCCAGGATGAAGCCCAGCAGCAGCGGCGCGGGCTCGGTCTTGAGCTTGAGGAACAGGTAGCCGATGAAGCCGAACAGCCCGACCATCCACACGTCGAAGGTGTTGTTGTTGGTCGAATACACGCCGATGGCGCAGAACAGCACGATCGCCGGAAACAGGAACCGGTAGGGCACCGTCAGCAGCTTGATCCACATGCCGATCAGCGGCAGGTTCAGGATGATCAGCATCGCGTTGCCGATCCACATCGAGGCGATCAGGCCCCAGAACAGTTCCGGGTTGCTGGTCATGACCTGCGGGCCGGGCTGGATGTTGTGGATGGTCATCGCTCCGACCATCAGCGCCATCACGGCATTGGGCGGGATGCCCAGCGTCAGCAGCGGAATGAAGGACGTCTGCGCACCGGCGTTGTTGGCCGATTCCGGTGACGCAACGCCCCGGATGTTGCCGCGACCGAACGGAATTTCGCCCGGCTTCATCTGGATCTTCTTTTCCAGCGCGTAGGCCGCAAAAGCGGCGAGCAGCGCACCGCCGCCGGGCAGGATGCCGAGTGCAGAGCCGAGCGCCGTGCCGCGCAGCACGGCGGGCGTCATGCGTCGGAAATCCTCGCCGGTGGGCCAGAGGCCCTTCACGTTGGCCGTGAAGACTTCGCGCTCGTCATCGGGCTGCGAGAGGTTGCCGATGATTTCGCCATAGCCGAAAACGCCCATCGCAATCACGACGAAGCCAATGCCGTCGGTGAGTTCCGGAATGTCGAAGCTGAAGCGTGCGACGCCCGAGTTCACGTCGGTGCCGACGATCCCCATCAGCAGGCCCAGCACGATCATCGCGACGGCCTTGAGCAGCGAGCCCGAGGCCAGCACCACGGCGCCGATCAGGCCCAGGATCATCAGCGAGAAGTACTCGGCCGGGCCGAACTTGAAGGCCAGTTCGGTCAGCGGCGGCGCGAAGGCGGCCAGGATCAGCGTGCCGACGCAGCCCGCGAAGAACGAACCCAGCCCGGCTGCGGCGAGCGCGGGTCCCGCGCGCCCCTGTCGCGCCATCTGGTAGCCGTCGATGCAGGTCACGACGGACGAAGATTCGCCCGGCAGGTTCACGAGAATCGCCGTGGTCGAGCCGCCGTACTGCGCGCCGTAGTAAATGCCGGCCAGCATGATGAGTGCGGACACCGGCGGCAGCGCGTAGGTCGCGGGCAGCAGCATCGCGATGGTCGCGACCGGTCCGATGCCCGGCAGCACGCCGATCAGCGTGCCCAGGATGCAGCCGATCAGGCAGTAGAGAAGGTTGGTGAAGGTGAACGCGACACCGAAGCCGATGGCCAGGTTGTGGAACAGTTCCATGTGGTCGGTCTCCTCAACCTGCGATGAAGGTGGGCCAGACCTGGATCTGCAGCTTGAGCGCCCAGATGAAAGCCACATAGCTACCCGCCGCCAGGATGGTGGCAAGCACGAGCACATCGCGAAGCTGGAACTGGTTGCCCGCCAGGCTCGAAATGAGGGTCAGCGCGTAGATCGCCAGGATCATTCCCATGGCGGGCAATCCGATGCTGGGCAGTCCGCCAAGAAGGACGCCGAAAGCAAGATTGGCAGCGATCACGAAGAACAGCGGCTTCCAGGCCCACTTGCCGATCTTGCCGCCGTCCACGGACTCCACCACGAGCGCCTGGAAGATGATGATCAGGCCCAGGATCGCCAGCAGGACACCGAGCATCAGTGGGAAGTAGCCCGGACCCATCCGTGCGCCGTCACCGATGTTGTAGGCGGTGGCACCTACCGCGAAGACGGCGCCCACGGCAGTGAACATGACTCCTGAAAAGAAGTCCGCCTGATTCTTGATTCCCATTTGTCTCGACCCTCCGATTTGGAGCGGTGAGCGTCGTTGGGCTAGCCTGACGGCTGGCTGACCTGCTTCTAGGGACAAATGCGTAGAAAGCCCTGGCCGCAGCGGCGACGCCAGAGGGCATCACACAAAGCAAAAAGGCTCCCGAAGGAGCCTTTTTTCACTGATGCAGAGAGGGCTTAGTAGCCGCCGCGGCCACCGCCGCCGCCGCCGTAACCACCACCGCCGCCGCCACCGCTACGGCCGCCACCGCCGCCGTAACCGCCGCCGCCGCCACCACCGTAGCCGCCACCACCGCCGCCGCCGCTACGGCCGCCACCGCCGAAGCCGCCGCCAGCCGGACGGGGTTCCATCGGACGGGCTTCGTTGACGGTCAGTGCGCGACCTGCGAGCGATTGGCCGTTCAAGCCTTCGATGGCTGCGAGTGCTTCAGCATCCGAACCCATTTCGACGAAGCCGAAGCCCTTCGAACGGCCGGTTTCGCGTTCCATCATGACCTTGGCGCTGGTCACAGCACCGAATTCGCCAAACGCTTGTTCCAGATCGTTGTCGCGAACGGAGTAAGCCAAATTGCCTACGTAGAGTTTCTTGCCCATGGAGGGACTCCTAAATCAAACCAATAACACAAAGCGATGGAGTCCCAGAATCACAACTAACTGAACAGCGCTGTGGCGCGAAACTGACCGATCACCGGATCCGTGCATTACGTAAAACGCTGCACGGTCGCGGATTGTCGTCCACTCCTGGCGTTTTGGGTGAAATGCTTTTCGTATACGAAATAGTGGCAAAAAAACATCGAATTTCAATGACCCTCGTTTGTGCTATTGAATATTTTTATTCTGGAAGAATTTGCCATCGCTCCGTCTGAAAAGACCGGTATGCGCGCGATGCTGGCTATCCTGCACACCTCATTCGTCTCCCCATATCCGTTCTTTTTCTATGCCTTTTTCTTCTTTGGGTCTCGCTCCCGCTTTGGCACGTGCCGCGATCAGCCAGGGCTATTCGATGCCCACCGCGATCCAGGCCGAGGCGATTCCCCCGATTCTTCAGGGGCGAGACCTGCGAGGAATGGCACAGACGGGTTCCGGCAAGACAGCCGCCTATGCATTGCCGCTGTTGCAGCATCTGATGGCCGACGATGCGGCACCACGCCGCCTGCGCGCGCTGGTGTTGGTGCCGACGCGCGAGTTGGCGGCTCAGGTTGGCGAGACGGTGCGTGGCTTCGCGCAGCACCTGCCGGTGCGTCTGAAGATCGCCGTCGCTTTCGGCGGCGTTTCGATCAATCCGCAGTTGATGGCGCTGCGCGGTGGTGTCGATGTGGTCGTCGCGACGCCGGGGCGCCTGCTCGATCTGGTCGACCACAACGCGCTGCGGCTCTCGACGCTGACGATGTTGGTGCTCGACGAGGCGGATCGATTGCTCGACCTGGGCTTTGCGGAGGAAGTCGGGCGCATCCTGGCGCTGGTGCCGGCGAAGAGGCAGAACCTGCTGTTCTCGGCGACGTTTCCTGCGGCGGCCGACGCGCTGGCGGAGCGCGTGCTGCGCGATCCGGTGCGTGTCGAGGTTGCCGCGGCGCCCGAGACCGTGCCCGCCATCGCGCAACGTGCGATCGAAGTCGATGCCCGCAGGCGCACCCAGTTGCTGGTTCGGCTGTTGAAGGACAGCGGCTGGACCCGCGTGCTGGTGTTCGTTGCGACCAAGCACGCATCGGAGATCGTGGCGGACAAGTTGCGCAAGGCCGGCATCGAGGCCGAACCCTTTCATGGCCTGCTGAGCCAGGGCAAGCGCAACCAGGTGCTGACCGACCTGAAGACGTCGCGCGTGCGCGTCGTGGTCGCCACCGATCTGGCCGCACGCGGGATTGACGTGGCCCAGTTGCCCGTGGTCGTCAACTATGACCTGCCGCGCTCGGCGGTCGACTATCTGCATCGCATCGGGCGTACCGGCCGCGCCGGGCAGAGCGGGCTGGCGCTGAGCTTCATACCGGCCGACATGGAAGCGCACTTCCGGCTGATCGAAAAGCGCCAGGGCCTGAGCGTCCCGCGCGAACGGGTTGCAGGCTTCGAGCCGGTCGAGGTGTCCACGCTGGCTGCGGCGACTGCAGGCATCGTCGACGCGGCGGCAGACAGCCGCTCGCCGGATGCTCCCGGCAACGGCGGCATCAAGGGGCGGCGTCCGAGCAAGAAGGACAAGCTTCGGGCCGCGGCCAACCCCAAGGCCTGAAAGCCGTTGCGGAAGCGCCGGCGAGGGCGCGTTCTTCGTGTCCCGTTCTTCGTGTCCTCTTGCGGCTGTTCGGATCAGCTGCCAGCGGCGCATCGCAGATACGTTCGCCCGGCCCCGTGTTCTCCCTCTCGCGGATCACCGGTGCCGAACTTCGCGCTATCGGCGTAGCGGCTTGAGCAAGGGTTTCAACCCGTTGTGGTCGATCTCGTGCATCAGCTGCAGCAGCCGGCCGATCTCGCCCTTGGGAAAGCCTTCGCGCGCGAACCAGGTCAGGTAGTTGCCGGGCAGGTCGGCGATCACCGTGCCCTTGTACTTGCCGAAGGGCATCTCGAGCGTGACCAGCCGCTCCAGGTCTTCAGGTTTCATTGCACTCTTTCGAGGTCAGCCTCATTCAGCCGCCACTGCGCTTGACGACCATGCCCTGTTTCTGCAGGGCCGCGATCACGAAGTCCCGGTGGTCGCCCTGAATCTCGATCACGCCGTCCTTGGTCGTGCCTCCGGAGCCGCAGCCCGACTTGAGCTGCTTGCCGAGCTGCGCGAGCGCGTCGGCGTCGAGCGCCACGCCACGGATCACCGTCACGCCCTTGCCCTTGCGGCCCTTGGTCTCGTACGCCACGCGCACGATGCCGTCGGTCTTCGGCGCCGGTTTGGCCTGCTTGCAGGTGCAGCCCGCGACCGGCTGGCCGCAGTCCGGGCAGATGCGGCCCTGTTCGGTCGAATAGACCAGCCGGCTCAAGTCGCCCAACGTTGCCATCGTCCGCCTCCGCCTTACTGGAACGCCACTTCCGCGAAGCTGCGCAGCTTGCGGCTGTGCAACTGGCTCGAGCCTTCGCTGCGCAGGATCTCGATCGCCTTCATGCCGATGCGCAGGTGCTGTTCCACCCGCTCGCGGTAGAAGTGGTTGGCCATGCCGGGCAGCTTGATCTCGCCGTGCAGCGGCTTGTCGCTCACGCACAGCAGGGTGCCGTAGGGCACACGGAAGCGGAAGCCGTTGGCCGCGATGGTCGCGCTTTCCATGTCGAGCGCGACGGCGCGGCTCTGGCTGAAGCGGCGCTGCGGTTCGTTCTCGGGCAGCAGTTCCCAGTTGCGGTTGTCGGTGCTCGCGACCGTGCCGGTGCGCATGATCTTCTTCAGGTCCGGGCCGCCGACCTGCGTGACCGCGGCCACCGCCTTCTCCAGCGCGAGCTGGATCTCGGCCAGCGCCGGGATCGGCACCCACAGGGGCAGTTCTTCATCGAGCACATGGTCCTCGCGCACATAGGCATGCGCCAGCACGTAGTCGCCCAACTGCTGGCTGTTGCGCAGGCCGGCGCAGTGGCCCAGCATCATCCAGGCATGCGGACGCAGCACGGCGATGTGGTCGGTGATGGTCTTGGCGTTCGACGGGCCGACGCCGATGTTGACCATCGTGATGCCCGTGCGGTCCGCGCGCACCAGGTGGTAGGCCGGCATCTGCGGCAGCCGTGGCGGCGCGATACCGCCCTCGGGCCCGTCGTAGCCGACGCGGTAGCTCGTCACGTTGCCGGGCTCGATGAAGGCGACGTACGGGCTGTCGGGGTCGGCCATCTCCTTGTGGCCGAGCGCCATGAACTCGTCGATGTAGTACTGGTAGTTGGTGAACAGCACGAAGTTCTGGAACCACTCCGGCGCGGTGCCCGTGTAGTGGCGCAGCCGGTGCAGCGAGTAGTCGACGCGCGCCGCGGTGAAGAGCGCCAGCGGCTCCGGTTCGCCCGGCTTCGCGCGGTAGGTGCCGTTGGCGATGCCGTCGTCCATGCTGGCGAGATCGGGCAGGTCGAACACGTCGCGCATCAGTGCGCGGCGCTCGACGCTCATCGTGCCTTCGATGTGGTCGTTCTCGGCGAAGGAGAAATGGATCGGGATCGGCTGCGTCGAGGTGCCGACCTCGAGCTCCACGCCGTGGTTCTCCAGCAGCAGGCGAAACTGCTCCAGGTAGTAGCGATGGAACAGGTCGGGGCGTGTCAGCGTGGTCTCGTAGCGGCCCGGGCCGGCCACGAAGCCGTAGCTCAAGCTGGACGTGGTGTCGGGCACCTGGCGCGACACCGTGTGCGTGTGGATGCGCACGAAGGGGTAGCACGCGCGCACCCGGCCCGGCAGCGATTCGCCGGCGACGAAGCGCAGCATCGAGCTGCGCAGATGCGTCAGCGCGCCCTGGTAGATCTGCTGGACCTGGGCGAGGGCGGCGGCGGCATCGGTGAAGCGGGCGGGAGCGATGAAAGGCGGCATGTAGGGCATGTGCACATTGTGCAATGCGGCCTTGACGATCCGCGACCCGCCAGCGCCATGCCGGCGCCTCGCCGACGCTATGCCGTCATCGGCTCGCGCATCGTCACGAACTCCTCGGCCACGGTCGGGTGGATGCCGATGGTCGTGTCGAACATCGCCTTGGTGGCACCCGCGCGCATCGCGACCGCGAAGCCCTGCACGATCTCTCCTGCGTCCGGCCCGACCATGTGCAGGCCGACCACGCGGTCGCTCGCGGTATCGACCACCAGCTTCATGAAGATGCGCTCGCTGCTGCCCGACAGCGTGTGGCGCAACGCCTTGAATTCGCTGCTGAAGATCGTGACCTGCCCGAACTTCGCGCGTGCCGCGGTCTCGGTGTAGCCGCAGGTGCCGACGTTCGGATGGGTGAAGACGGCCGTCGGCACGTACTCGTAGTCGACGCTGCGCCGGCCGTCGCCGAACAGCGCGTCGACCACCGTCATCGCCTCGGCCAGCGCCACCGGCGTGAGCTGCAGCCGGGTCGACACGTCGCCGATCGCATAGACCGACTTGACCGAGCTGCGGTAGTTGCCGTCGACCACGACGGCGCCGCGCGCGTCGAGTGCCACGCCGGCCGTTTCCAGCCCGAGCCCTTGCGTGTTGGGCGAGCGCCCGGTCGCGAACAGCACGGCGTCGGCCTCGATCTGCTGGCCGCGGGAGAGCACGGCCGTCACGCTGCCACTTGCGCCGCCTTGGTCGTTGCGCCGCAGCATCGACAGATCGGCGTTCAGCTGGATGTCGACGCCGGCCTTGCCCATCTCGCGTGCCAGGAATTCGCGCAGGTCGTGGTCGAAGCCATTGAGCAGGTGCGCGTTGCGCTGCAGCAGCGTGACCTGGGTGCCCAGGCCGTTGAAGATCGATGCGAACTCGCACGCGATGTAGCCGCCACCGACCACCACCAGACGCTTCGGGAACGGGGCGAGGTCGAACATCGCGTCCGATACCAGGCCATGCTCGCGGCCGGGCAGATCCGGCACGAAAGGCATGCCGCCGGTCGCGATCAGCACCGTGCGGGCGCTGTGGTGCCGCTCGCCGACCTGCACGCCATGCGGGCCGGTCAGCTGCGCCCAGCCTGCGATCAGCGTGACGCCCGCGGTCTCCAGCAACCCGCGGTAGACGCCGTTGAGCCGGCGGATCTCGTGTGCGCGCCGTTGCTTGAGCACGTCCCAGTCGAAACGCGGTTCGCCGACCGTCCAGCCGTAGCCGGCGGCTTCCTCGAACGCATCGGCATAGCCGGCCGCATAGCTGTAGAGCTTTTTCGGGATGCAGCCGACGTTGACGCAGGTGCCGCCGAGTTCGGCGACTTCGGCCAGCGCGACGCGGGCGCCGCGCTGTGCCGCCATGCGGGCCGCGCGCACGCCGCCGCTGCCGCCGCCGATGACGAAGAGATCGAAGTCGTATGTGCTCATGGAAGCTCCTTGGCGCCGACTGTAGCGAGCGGGCGCCGCCCCTGCCCGGCGGATGGCTTGCCGCGGGCTGCAAGAATGCGCACCGGTCGAATCAATCAAACGCAGGAAAGGGTCGCCATGGACACGGGATCGAATCAGGACAAGGGTTTCACGCCGGCTGACGGCTACGCGGGCGACGTCACGCCCGAGCAGGCCGCGCAATGGGTTGCCGACGGCACCGCCGTGCTGGTCGACGTGCGCAGCGACGCCGAGCGCGAATGGGTCGGCTTTGTGCCCGGCGCGCTGCCGCTGGCCTGGAAGCAATGGCCCGGCATGGTGCCGAACGCGGGCTTCGACGACGGCCTGCGCGACGCCGTGCCGGCCGGCAAGAAGGCCGTGATGCTGTGCCGCAGCGGCGTGCGTTCGATCGCGGCCGCACGGCGCGCCACCGAACTGGGCCTGGAGGCCTACAACATCCTCGAAGGCTTCGAAGGCAACCCGGACGCCGAAGGCCATCGCGGCCGTGTGGGTGGCTGGCGCTTCCGCGGGCTCCCCTGGAAGCAGAACTAGCGCGCCGCCGCGGAATCCTTTCGAACCGCAATAATCGCACGATGACATTCCTCGCCATCGACATCGGCAATACCCGGCTCAAATGGGCGCTCTACGACGCGGCACGGCCGGGTGCGGTGCTGCATGCACAGGGCGCCGAGTTCCTCGATCACATCGACCGCCTCGCAGACGGACCTTGGGCCGAGCTGGCGTTTCCCGCGCCATCGTCGATGCTCGGCTGCGTGGTGGCCGGCGATGCCCTGCGGCGCCGCGCAGAGGAACAGATCGAGGAGCGCTTCGACTGCACGCCTCGCTGGGTGATGTCGAGCGCGGCCGAGGCCGGTTTGGTCAATGGCTACGACCATCCGACGCGCCTGGGCGCCGACCGCTGGGTCGCAATGATCGGTGCACGCCACCGCATGCTGTCGCAGGGACCGGTGCGGCCGATGGTGGTCGTGATGATCGGCACGGCCGTGACGGTCGAGGCGATCGACACCTCTGGCAAGTTCCTCGGCGGCCTGATCCTGCCGGGCCACGGGATCATGCTGCGTGCGCTGGAGTCCGGCACGGCCGGCCTGCACGTGCCGACCGGTGAGGTGACCCCTTTTCCGACCAACACCAGCGATGCGTTGACCAGTGGCGGTACCTATGCCATCGCCGGTGCGGTGGAGCGCATGCGCCAGCACGTGACGACACATTGCGGCGCCGAGCCCGCCTGCTACATGACCGGCGGTGCGGGCTGGAAGATGGCGCCATCGATGGTCAGCCCTTTCGAGCTGGTCGACGGGCTGATCATGGACGGCCTGCTGGTGATCGCGCAGCGGCGCGCCGCCAACTGAATCGTCAGGCGTTCAGGCCCGCCACCGCCTGCTGCATCGTCTCGCGCGCCTGCGCAATGACCTGCTTCTTCCACGCGTCGGTGTCGGTGTAGAAAGCTTCCAGCATGCGCGCCCGGATGGCGTCGGCGAGCTCCGGCGCCGCGGCTTCCGGGTATTTGTGCAGCCAGTGGTCGGCGCGCAGCGCGCCGGTCACCTCCAGGATCGGCAGCGTGCCGTACTCCAGCGCGATCGCCGTGTGTTCGGCCTGCGGGCATTCGTCGTAGATCGCGTTCCAGTTGAGGCCGCTCAGCAGCGCCGAGGTCGATGAGCCGTCGTAGATCGAGGTGACCGGCGTCCCGGGCGAGCCCCACCAGGCGTTGGCGCGTGCATAGGCGGCCGTGTCCTCGCCCTTGCAGGCATAGATGCGTTCGCCCACGCCCGACGGGCCGAGGCCGGTGTGCAGGTCGATCCAGCCGAGCCGGCGCGCCTGGCCGACGTGCTTGCGCAGGATCTGCCGGAAGGTGCGGTTGCTCCAGGTCGGTGCCTGACCGCCATAGAACAGACCGTCCGCAAACTCGTACTGGCCCGCGCTCACGGCCGCCTGATAGGCCGGCACGCCGTGCGTGCCGATCCAGGCGGTGAGCTCGGCCTGGTTCTGCGCGGTCGGCGGCCATTCGCGCGGCAGCAGCAGCGCGTGCAGCCCGGCATACGCCGTGTTGACCGGCAGCGGCTGCGAAAAGTCGACGAAGTTGCGATTCAGGTCGACGTTCTCGTTGGTCACGCGCCGGCCGAACGAGAAGCCGTGCGGATTCAGCGCATGCACGTAGAGCACGCCGACGCCGGCGTCGTGCGCGGCCTGGCGCCAGGCCGCGTCCTGCAGCGCGGCGACCTGCACACCGCTGCCGCAATGGCCTTCGACGCCGTGGCAGCCGCTGCTGACCAGCAGCAGCCGTGTGGCGCCGGCCGGGCCGTCGTAGGCCACGTCGGTCGCCAGGTCTTCGCCCTCGCGGCCTTTCAGCGGATGCGGGTAGGTGTCGACCTGCAGGCCGGCCGCGACGCAGGCCTGCAGGAACTTGCGGCGTGCCTGCGCGTAGGTCGGCGAGAACGCGGCGATCGTGGCGTCGGCGCCTGCCATCACGCGGCCGTGCCTTGGGGCTTGAGGAACTGTTCGGCCATCTCGACCCAGCAGGTCGCGCCCAGCGGGATCAGGTCGTCGTTGAAGTCGTAGCTGCCGTTGTGCAGCGTGCAGGGCCCGCCGCCGTGGTGCATGTCGCGGTGCGCGCCGTCGCCATTGCCGATGAAGGCATAGGCACCGGGCTTGGCCAGCAGCATGAAGGAGAAGTCTTCCGCGGTCATCGCGGCTTCCTGCACCAGCACGTTGTCTTCGCCCACGATGCCGGCCATCACGCCGCGCGCGAAGTTGGCTTCGGCCGCCGAATTGATGGTCGGCGGGTAGTTGCGATGGAAGTAGAAATCGACCTCGGTGTCGTGCGCGGCGCCGATGTGCTCGGCGATCTTGCGCATGCGCCGCTCGATCAGGTCGAGCACCTCGAGCGTGAAGGTGCGCACCGTGCCCTGCAGCTCGCAGGTGTCGGGGATCACGTTGCTCGCCTCGCCGGCATGGATCATCGTGACCGAGATCAGGCCGGTGTCGGTCGGCTTCTTGCTGCGCGTGAGGATGGTCTGGAAGGCCTGCACCATCTCGCAGGCGACCGGCACCGGGTCGATGCCGGTGTGCGGCAGCGCCGCGTGGCCGCCCTTGCCGCGGATGGTGATCTTGAATTCGTTGCTCGAGGCCATCGCCGGGCCCGGGCTCACGGCGAACTGGCCGACCTTCATGCCGGGCCAGTTGTGCATGCCGAACACGGCGTCCATCGGGAACTTCTCGAACAGGCCTTCCTTGACCATCTCGCGGGCGCCGCCGCCGCCTTCCTCGGCCGGCTGGAAGATCAGATAGACCGTGCCGTCGAAGTTGCGGTGCTTGGCCATGTGCTGCGCCGCGGCCAGCAGCATCGCGGTGTGGCCGTCGTGGCCGCAGGCGTGCATCTTTCCCTTGTGCTGGCTGGCGTGGGCAAAGGTGTTGAGTTCGGTCACGGGCAGCGCGTCGATGTCTGCGCGCAGGCCGATCGCGCGGTTGCTCGTGCCGTTCTTGAGGATGCCGATCACGCCGGTGGTGGCGAGTCCGCGGTGGATCGGGATGCCCCATTCGGTCAGCTTGGCCGCCACCACGTCGGCGGTGCGGACTTCCTGGAAGCAGAGTTCGGGGTGGGCGTGGATGTCGCGACGGATCGCGGCGATTCCGGCCGCCTGGGTGACGAGCGAATCGAGGAGTTTCATGGGAGACAGTCTAGGCTTTGCGCCTTCCGCCCGCAAAGAGCGTGCCTGCGGCCCCGGCGGGTACTCGGCCTTGGGCACATTTCGTGCAGCCGGAAGGCTTTCGGATTGCCCGACGGCCGGCGTGGCCGCGCGGACTCCCGGAGAATGTCCCGTATGCCCCACACACTTTCCGACCGCGGCCTGGCATTTGCGCAGGCGCTCGTGCGCATGAACACCATCAGCGCCAACAGCAACCTGGAACTGATCCATTTCGCGCGCGACCATCTGGCCACGCTCGGGGTGCAGAGCCGGCTCACCTACAACGCCGACCGGACCAAGGCCAACCTGTTCGCCACGCTCGGCGAAGGCAAACCGGCCGGCGTGATCCTGTCGGGCCACACCGACACCGTGCCGTGGGACGGCCAGGCCTGGAGCGTCGATCCGCTGTCCGCCGTGGTGCGCGAGGGCGACGGCGAGCAGCGCCTGTACGGCCGCGGTTCGGCCGACATGAAGAGCTTCATCGCCTTGGCGCTGGCCAACGCCGACCGTTTCCTGGCGAGCGATTCGCCGTTCGCGGTCCATTTCGCCTTCAGCTACGACGAGGAAGTCGGCTGCTTCGGCGTGCGCGAGCTGATCGCCGACATGCGCGAAGCCGGCATCCGGCCGCTGGCCTGCGTGATCGGCGAGCCGACGTCGATGGTGCCGGCCATCGCCCACAAGGGCGTCTACCGCTACAAGTGCTGCGTGCGCGGCAAGGAAGCGCATTCCTCGCTCACGCCGCAGTCGGTCAACGCCATCGAGATGGCGGCACGTGTGGTCGGCAAGCTGCGCGACATGGCCGAGGGCTTCGAGCGCGAGGAGCCGCGCTACGACGGCTTCGACGTGCCTTTCAGCACCGCCAGCGTCGGCCAGTTCCATGGCGGCATCGCCGACAACGTGGTGCCGCGCGACGCCGAATTCCGCTACGAATTCCGCAACCTGCCGACCGCGGACGCCGCGCTGATGCAGGACGAGGTCATTGCCTACGCGCGCGGCAAGGAGGATGCGATGAAGAAGGTCGCGCCGGACGCCGGCTTCAGCTTCGAGACGATCTGCGAAGTGCCCAGCTTCCTCGGCTCGGCCGACGACGCGATCACGCGGCTCGCGCAGCGGCTGTCGGGCGAAAGCGGCACCACGCTGGTGGCGTTCGGCACCGAGGCCGGCCTGTTCAAGGCCTCGGGCATCCCGAGCGTGGTCTGCGGCCCGGGCAGCATCACGCAGGCGCACCAGCCCGACGAATACGTGTCGATCGAACAGCTCGCGCGCTGCGAGCGCTTCCTGCTCGACCTGGCCGCGACGCGGGAGATCGCCTGATCGCGATGAAGCGGATCGCCCTCGGCCTGCTGTGCGCCGCGGCGCTGCTGTATGCGGTGGCGAGCGTGCTGGCCGCGCGGCATCCGGCCTGGGGTTACGTGGCGGCCTTCGCCGAGGCGGCCATGGTCGGCGCGATCGCCGACTGGTTCGCGGTGGTCGCGCTGTTCCGGCATCCGCTCGGCCTGCCGATCCCGCATACCGCGATCATTCCGGCCAACAAGGACCGGATCGGCGCCAAGCTCGCCGGTTTCATCGTCGACAACTTCCTGAGCACGCCGCAGGTGCTGGCCAAGCTCGCGCAGTTCGACCCGGCCGGGCGCCTGGCGAACTGGCTGTCGCAGCCGGCCACCGGTGACAAGCTGGGCGAGCACGCGGTCACCGTGGTGCGCTACGGCCTGGGCGCATTCGACGATGCACGGGTGCGCGACTTCCTGGGGCGCGCCGCGGTCGCCGGGCTGGCCAAGGTCGACCTGTCGCGGCTGCTGGGGCAGGCGCTCGACGCGCTGACGGCCGGCGGCCGGCACCAGGCGCTGCTCGACGACGTGCTGGCGCAGGTGGCCGCGCTGATGGACGACGAGGACGTGCAGGCCCGCATCACCGAAGCCATCGCGCGCGAGGTCAAGACGCTGAAATACGTCGGCCTCGACCAGATGGCGGCGCGGCTGGGCACCCGGAAGATCGTCGCCGCGGTGGCGCGCACGCTCAACGAACTGGCGGCCGAACCCACGCATCCGTTGCGCAAGCGCTTCGATGCCTTCATGGACGACTTCGTGCTGCGGCTGCGGCACGACCCCGAATTCCATGCGCGCGGCGAGCAGATCCGTGCCGAGCTGCAGGCGCATCCGGCGCTGGGCGAATACCTTCACGACCTCTGGCGCGAACTGCTGGCCTGGCTGCACGACGACCTCGGCCGCGGCGATTCGACGATCCGCCAGCGCATCGCGCAGATGGCGGGCTCGGTCGGCGCGCGGCTGGCGCAGGACGCCGGGATCCGGCGCTGGATCAACGAGCAGATCACGGCCGCCGCGCCGCTCGCGATCGAACGCTACCGCGAGGACATCCGGCGCTACATCGTCGAGCGGGTGGCGCAGTGGAACGCCGACGAGATGACGCGCGAACTGGAACGCAATATCGGCCGCGACTTGCAGTTCATCCGGATCAACGGCACCCTGGTGGGCGGGCTGGTCGGCCTGCTGATCCACACGGTGACCGAGCTGCTGCGCTGACCCGGGCGCGCCGACCCGAAAATCGACGTTTGCACGTTTCCCACGAACACAACGATCAGGCTGAACCGATGGCTGAGACCCTGGCACCTTCCGAGACTGCTGTTGCTGCCGCACCGGCTTCGTCCACCCGCACCGTGCTCGGTGCCTGTCCGCACGACTGCCCCGACACCTGCGCGCTCGTCACGACCGTGCAAGACGGCGTGGCGATCAAGCTGCAGGGCAACCCGGCGCACGTGCACACGGGTGGCGTGCTCTGCACCAAGGTGTCGCGCTACATCGAGCGCAACGACCATGCCGACCGGCTGGTGCAGCCGATGAAGCGGGTCGGGCCGAAGGGCGCGGGGCAGTTCGCGCCGGTGTCGTGGGACGAGGCGCTCGACGACATCGCCGCGCGTCTCGGCGCCATCGCGCAGCGCAACGCGCAGGCGGTGCTGCCTTACAGCTATGCCGGGACCATGGGGCTGGTGCAGGGCGAGTCGATGGACCGGCGCTTCTTCCACAAGCTCGGCGCGTCGCTGCTGGACCGCACCATCTGCTCGACCGCCGGCGGCGAGGCGATGAACTACACGCTGGGCGGCAAGGTCGGCATGCGCATCGAGGCCTTCGCCGAGTCGAAGCTGATCCTGATCTGGGGCAGCAACTCGATCGGCAGCAACCTGCATTTCTGGCGCCACGCGCAGGCCGCCAAGCGGGCTGGCGCGCGGCTGGTGTGCATCGACCCGCGCAAGACCGAGACGGCCGACAAGTGCGACGAGCACATCGCGCTGCTGCCCGGCACCGATGCCGCACTGGCCCTGGCGCTGATGCACGAGCTGATCGTGCACGACTGGCTCGACCACGACTACATCGCGCAGCACACGCTGGGCTGGGACGCGCTGCGCGAGCGCGCGCTGCAATGGCCGCCGTCGCGCGCGGCCGCGGTGTGCGGCGTGCCGGAAGCGCAGATCGTTGCGCTGGCGCGCGACTACGGGACGACCACGCCGGCTGCGATCCGGCTGAACTACGGCATGCAGCGGGTGCGCGGCGGTGGCAATGCGGCGCGCGCCGTGGCCTGCCTGCCGGCGCTGGTCGGTGCCTGGCGGCATCGTTCGGGTGGTGTGCTGCTGAGCAGTTCGGGCGTGTTCCCGGTCGACCGCGCGGCCTTGCAGCGGCCCGACCTGCTGGCCGGCCGGCGCCCGCGCACCATCAACATGAGCACGATCGGCGACGCGCTGCTGGACGCCGCGAACCCGGTCGAGGCGGTGGTGGTCTACAACAGCAATCCGGTGGCGGTGGCGCCCGAGTCGGCCAAGGTCGCCGCCGGCTTCGCGCGCGAGGACCTGTTCACCGTGGTGCTCGAGCAGTTCCCGACCGACACCGCCGATTACGCGGACTACCTGCTGCCCGCGACGACGCAGCTCGAACACTGGGACATCCACACCAGTTACGGCCACACGGACGTGCTGCTCAACCGTCCGGCCATTGCGCCGCGCGGCGAGGCGCGCAGCAACGCCTGGGTGTTCCGTGAGCTGGCGCGCCGCATGGGCTTCGACGAGCCCTGCTTTGCCGACAGCGACGAGGCGCTGTGCCGCAGCGCCTTCGCGGCGGACGCGGTCGATTTCGCCCAGCTGGAGACGCAGGGCTTCACCAGCGTGCGATTGCCCGAAGCGCCGTTCGCACAGGGCAACTTCCCGACGCCGTCGGGCAAGTGCGAGTTCTTCAGCGCGCGGCTCGCGGCACAGGGCCTGGACGGCCTGCCCGACCATCTGCCCAACCACGAGCCGGCCGGCAGTTCGACCGAATTCCCGCTGGCGATGATCTCGCCGCCGGCGCGCAACTTCCTGAATTCGACCTTTGCCAACGTCACCAGCCTGCGCGCGATCGAGGGCGAGCCGCTGCTGGAGATCAACGCCGCCGATGCCGCGTCGCGCGGCATCGAGAACGGTGCGATGGTGCGCGTGTTCAATGCGCGCGGCGTGCATCGATGCCGCGCCGAGGTGTCGCGCCGCGCACGGCCCGGCGTCGTCCACGGCATGGGCATCTGGTGGCGCAAGCTCGGCTTCGACGGCACCAACGTCAACGAGCTCACCAGCCAGCGCCTGACCGACATCGGCCGTGGCCCGACTTTCTACGACTGCCTGGTGCAGGTGGAGCCTCTGTGAGCGGCGCGCGGGGCCACGCCAGGCAAGCTCGAGTTCGCATCGACCGCGACGCCGGAGGTGCGCCGGTGCGCCGGCGTCCCGGGCAGCGCGTGCTGAAGGTCTTGTCGCTCGCCCTGCTGCTGGCGCTGACGGGCTGTGCCGATCTCGGCTACTACTGGCAATCGGCCAGCGGGCACATCGGCGTGATGCGCGCCGCCCGGCCGGTGCCGGAATGGCTGCAGGACCCGGCCACCTCCGCAGCGCTGCGGGCCAAGCTCGAGCTCACCCAGCGCATCCGCCGCTTCGCCGTGACCGATCTCGGCCTGCCCGACAACCCGAGCTACACCGCCTACGCCGATCTGCATCGCAGCGCCGCGCTCTGGAACGTGGTGGCGGCGCCGAAATATTCGCTCACGCTCAAGACCTGGTGCTTCCCGGTCGCAGGCTGTGTCGGCTACCGCGGTTACTACGACGAGTCGGCCGCCACGAACGAGGCCGCCGCGCAGCGCGAGGCCGGCATGGAAACGTCGGTGTACCCGGTGCCCGCGTATTCCACGCTCGGCTGGCTCAACTGGGCCGGCGGCGATCCGCTGCTGAGCACCTTCATCGGTTACCCGGAAGGCGAGCTGGCGCGATTGATCTTCCATGAGCTGTCGCACCAGCTTCTCTATGTTTCTGGCGACACGCTCTTCAACGAGTCCTTCGCGACCGCGGTCGAGCGGATCGGCGGCGCACGTTGGCTGGCCACGCGGGCCAGCGAAGCGGCGCGCACCGAATACGCCGACTTCGACGCGCGGCGCCAGCAGTTCCGCGCCCTGACCTTCGACACGCGCCGGCGCCTGCAGGCGGTCTACGACTCCCGTGAGGCGCGGGCCGCCGACTGGGCGGCCGTCGAGCCGATGAAGGCGGCGGTGATGGCCGACTTCCGTGCGCGCTACGAAAGCCTCAAGGCCGGCTGGCCGGCCAATCGCCGCAACGCCTATGACAACTTCGTCGCGCGAGCGAACAACGCGAGCTTCGGCGCGCAGGCAGCGTACGACGATCTGGTGCCCGCGTTCCAGGCGGTCTTCGAGAAGGAAGGCGAGGACTGGCCGCGCTTCTATGCCGAGGTGCGCCGGATCGCGGCGCTTCCGAAGGACGAGCGTTACCGCGTGCTGCGCGGTGTCGCCCCACCCACGCACACCGCCCGCGAGGGCGCAACCTCCACCTCCACGAACGGAACACCTGGTGCCTGACATCCACATCGAACGAAACCATGCGCTGGGCATCGAGCGTGCCCGCGAGATCGCGCTGCAATGGGTCGCGGAGGCCGAGCGCGACTACGGCATGAGCTGCCGTTACGAGGAAGGTGCACAGGACGACACGGCCTACTTCAAGCGACCGGGTGTCGACGGCACGGTCCGGGTCACGGCAAGCCTCTTCACGATCGACATCAAGCTGGGCTTCCTGCTCGATGTGTTCAGCGACCGGATTGAGGAGAAGGTCACGCGCAATCTCGACGAAATGATCGCGAGCCAGACGCCGGGCGGCACGGTCGCCTGAGAGGTTTCGAACCGGCCGGGCTTGCCGCGTCGGCCGCTCGGACGGCTGGGTTCAGGCCGCCCGCAGGGCCTCGATCAGGTCGATGTACTTCTGCTTGGCTTCGTCGGCGCTCGCGCCTTTCTGGGCCGTCCAGGCGTCCCACTTGGCGCGGCCAACGACGTCGCTGAAGCTCGGGCGCTTGGCCGTGTTGTCGCCTTCGGTGGCCTGCTTGAACAGCCCGTAGATCTTGAGCAGCGTCGGGTTGTCGGGGCGCGTGGCAAGCAGTTTGGAGTTGGCCTGGGCGGCTTCGAAGAGGGCGTTGAGGTCGGACATGGCGCGGAGATGCAGGATGGAAAAAACGATCCGGCGATCTTAGTGTCAGCGCGTCCTCGGCGCGTCCCGCCGTCGTGCGCTATTCCGTCAGTCCCTGGCGCGCGAGCTCCTGGTCCAGCCGTTCACGTGCGTCGCCCGGCGTCAGGGCCGCGGCTTGTTCGTACAGCGCCGTGGCGCGGTTCGTGCAGTCTTCGCCATGCAGCATCATCAGACCGCGCGCGTATTCCATCAGCGCGCTGGCCGAGTTCGGATTGAGCTCGAGTCCGCGCTCGAACAGGGCCTCGGCGCTTTCGGCCCGCACGCCGTAGGTCATGCGGCCGACCAGCGGGCCCACCTTGTCGATCACTTCCGCATGGAACGCCGCCAGCGCGATGTGCGCATCCGCATGCTGCGGCCGCAGCGCGATCACGCGCTCGAGCGCCTCTTTCACCCGGCTGCCCAGTCCCTGCGCGAGCGCCCGCGCGACGCTGATCGCCTGGCTGTAGCGCCCGAGCGCATAGGCCTGCCAGTACAGCGCCTGGCAGTCGTCCGGTTCCGCTTCGGCCTGCTGGGTCGCGCGTTCGGCGACCTGCCGGAACAGCGCGAGCCGGACGGCTTCCCGGGGTTCGAGGTAGTTGGCGTAGATGGCCGTCGCCTGATTGGTGAGCGCGTGGCCTTCGGCACCGTTGCGCAGCCCCACGGCCGCCGCCTGTTCGAATTCGCCGCTGTGGTAAAGCGCCCATCCTTCGACCAGCGCGTCGGTGGCCGGTGTCGGCCGCGCCTGGCCCGCGTGCAGCCGGGGCCAGAGTGGCCGCAGGCTCATGGCGTCGAGGCGGGTGACGTCGGCATAAGGCAGCGCGACCCAGGGCGTCGTCGGCAGCGCAGGCCGTCCGGCTGCGGAGGACACGGGCGGTGCCAGTGTTCGGGGCGCGGGTTCGGTGTGCGGCATGGCGTCACGCGGGAGTGGGAGCGGCCATATCTTCGCGGCCGTAGGCATGGGTCAGCGTCAGCAAATGCCGACGCTGGTCGGGTTCGAGATAGGGCGCCAGCAACTGCAGCGTGTGCTGGGCGCCGCGCAGCAGCGCGGCCTGTGCATGCGCAGGTTCGAGCGCTTCGCGCGGGTTTTTCACGTACTCGTAGCTGAGCCAGTAGGTCAGGACGACCACCATGCTTTGCGAGAGCGCGTCGATCTCGCGCATGTCGATGTCGAGGTGGCCCGACCGGCTCAGTCCGGCGATCAGCGTGCGAATGCCGCGCGCCTTGTTCTTCAGCACGAGCTGGAACTGGGTCTCGAGATGCCGGTTCTTGCTGAGCAGGTCGTTGAGGTCGCGGTACAGGAAGCGGTAGCGCCAGATCAGCTCGAACAGGCTGTGCATGAAGAACCAGGCATCCTCGACGTCGTGGACGCCTTCGGCGGCATGCAGCAGTTCGTCGAGGTCGGCTTCATAGCCGGCATAGAGCCGGTTGATCAGCTCGTCCTTGGCCGGGTAGTGGTAGTAGAGGTTGCCGGGGCTGATGCCGAGCTCGCCGGCCACGAGCGTGGTCGACACGTTCGGCTCGCCGAAACGGTTGAACAGGTCGAGCGCCGCCTCGAGGATGCGCTCCGCCGTGCGGCGCGGTGCTTTCTTGGCCATGAGGAGCCCCGTGTTTGTCTCTTCGGGACACTCTAGCGCAAGTGCGGCGCGCGCGGGGCGCAATTCCGGATCGGTCGTACGGCCGATCCGGGCCGGCGGTCAGCCGTCGCTGCGGGGCGTGCGGCGGCGCGGGGTCCGCGGTGTCTTTGCGGACTCGGCCGCCGGACGGGCTGCAGTCTTGGGGCCGCGCGGCGTGCGGGCTGCGGCCGGGCGGGGCGGCGCTGCCTGTTTCAGCTGCGTTTCCAGCACTTCGATGCGGGCCTTCAGCGCTGCGACCTCCGCGGCGCTGGGAATGCCGAGATGCTCCAGCGCACGCGCGACGCGGTCTTCGAAGATGTTCTCCAGCTTGCCCCAGCCGCCGGAGGCCTTGGCGCCGAACTCGCCGGCCAGCCCGGCCATGCGGGCTTGCGCCTGCGTGAAGGTTTCCTCGGCAGCGGCCTGCGTCTTCTTCTGCACGCCGACGCCGTCCTTCACCAGCGCCTCGAACACCTTGCTGCCTTCCTGCTGCGCCTTGGCGAAGGCGCCGAGCCCCGCCAGCCAGATCTGCTGGGCGGAGTCGCGGATGCGGTCGGTGGATTTGTCGTCGTCCTTGCTCGTCATGCGGATGCTCCTGAAGTGCGATGCCACACGATAGCGCGTGCCGTGCCGGCGCATCGGCCGGCACGCAGATCCGTTTACTTGGCGACCTTCGCCAGGATCGAAGTCACGCGCCCATAGGTGTCATCGAAGCGCACGATGTCGTCCTCGCCCAGATAGCCGCCGGTCTGCACCTCGATCACCTCGAGCATCGTCTTGCCCGGGTTCTCCAGCCGATGCACCGCGCCCAGCGGCAGGTAGATCGACTCGTTCTCGCGCACCAGCAGCGTCTCTTCGTCGCGCGTGACCTTCGCCGTGCCCTGCACCACGATCCAGTGCTCGGCACGGTGGTGGTGCATCTGCAGCGACAGCTTGGCACCCGGCTTCACCGTCAGGCGCTTCACCTGGAAGCGCGCACCCAGGTCGATGCTGTCGTAGGCGCCCCACGGGCGACCCACGCGACGGTGATCGGTCGCTTCCGGATGGCCCGATTCCGTCAGCATCTTCACCACGTCCTTCACCTGCTCGGCACAGGCCGCGCTCGCCACCAGCACCGCGTCCTGCGTGTCGATGATGATCAGGTCGTCCGTGCCCAGCGCCACCACCGGGCGGTGCGGCGCGTGCACGAAGGTGTTGCGCGAATTCAGCGTGCTGGCCTTGCCGCTCAGGCGGTTGCCGTCCTCGTCCGATTCATACAGGTTGGCCACCGCGTTCCAGCTGCCCACGTCGCTCCAGGCGCCTTCGAACTTCACGACGGCGATCTCCCCGTGCTTCTCCAGCACCGCGTAGTCGATGCTCTCGCTGCGGCAGCCTTCGAAGGCTTCACGCTGCAGGCGCACGAAGCTGCCGTCGATCGACATGGCGGCCGTTGCGCGTTCGCAGGACGCCAGGATGTCGGGCGCATGCGCGCGCAGCGCCTCGATCAACGTACGGGCCTGCACCAGGAAGATCCCGGCGTTCCAGAAGTAGCCGCCCTTCAGCAGCAGCGACTGGGCGACTTCGGCATTCGGCTTTTCGACAAAGCGCACCACGCTCTGGCTGGTCTGGTCTTCGAGGGCGGCACCGGCTTCGATGTAGCCGTAGGCGGTGCTGGGGAAGGTCGGCACCACGCCGAAGGTGACGATGCGGCCAGCCAGGGCGGCCTCGACGCCACCGCGCACGGTCTTGGCGAACAGGGCGGCGTCGGGGATGTGGTGGTCGGCGGGCGCGAACAGCAGGAGGTCGTCCGGGTCGGCCAGCAGCGCAGCGGCGGCCATGGCAGCGGCGGTGTTGCGTGCGACGGGCTCGAGGATCTGGCGACCGCCGATGCGGGCGTTCTCCACGGTTTCCTGGACCAGGAAGCGGTGATCTTCCGAGGCGATGCAGGTGATATTCGAATTGAGGGCGCTCAGGCGCTCGAGCGTGAGCTGCAGCAGGCTCTTGCCGTCGATGAGGGGTGCGAACTGCTTGGGCAATGCCTTGCGCGACAGGGGCCAGAGTCGGGTGCCGCTGCCGCCGCAGAGGACGATCGGGTGGATCAGAGTGGTCATTGATACCTTGTGCGGATGATGCAATTAGTAAATTAGTTAACAGATGCTGTTTGATCTGCTTGAACAGATCGTAGGGTAACAAGGCAGTCTGTTGCAAAAGTGCGCTCTAGGCGCGTCGATGGCTCGGTAGCATGAGTCATGCCTCGCCTGGCTCCAGACCACAGTTTGCTTGCCAATTCCTACAAACATGCGTCTCGTAACAATAAGTCACGGTGGGATAATCAGGGGCTTTGCCGCAGCGTCGGTAACAGCCAACAGATAGAACCCACATGATCCTGGTCACCGGCGGAGCCGGCTTCATTGGCGCCAATTTCGTCCTCGATTGGCTAGCGGGCAGCAACGAGGCTGTCGTCAACCTCGACAAGCTCACGTACGCGGGCAACCTCGAAACACTCGCCTCACTGAAGTCGAATCCTGCGCACATCTTCGTCCAGGGCGATATCGGCGACAGCGCGCTGATCGATCGGCTGCTCGCTGAGCACCGCCCACGTGCCGTGCTCAACTTCGCCGCCGAGTCGCACGTCGATCGTTCCATCCACGGGCCTGGCGACTTCGTCCAGACCAACGTGGTGGGCACCTTCCACCTGCTTCAGTCGGTGCTCGGCTACTGGAACGCCCTGCCGGCCGACGAGAAGGCGGCCTTCCGCTTCCTGCACGTCTCCACCGACGAGGTCTACGGCAGCCTGTCGGCCACCGATCCGGCCTTCAGCGAAGAGAACAAGTACGAGCCCAACAGCCCGTACTCGGCCAGCAAGGCCGCCAGTGACCACCTCGTGCGCGCCTGGCACCACACCTATGGGTTGCCGGTGTTGACCACCAACTGTTCCAACAACTACGGCCCTTATCACTTCCCCGAGAAGCTCATCCCGCTGATGATCGTGAACGCGCTGGCCGGCAAGAACCTGCCCGTGTATGGCGACGGCATGCAGGTGCGCGACTGGCTGTACGTCAAGGATCACTGCAGCGCCATCCGCCGCGTGCTCGAGGCCGGTCGCCTGGGCGAGACCTACAACGTCGGCGGCTGGAACGAGAAGCCGAACATCGAGATCGTGAAGACGGTCTGTGCGCTGCTCGACGAACTGCGCCCGCGCGCCGACGGCAAGCTCTACAGCGAGCAGATCACTTACGTGACCGACCGCCTCGGCCATGACCGCCGCTATGCCATCGACGCGCGCAAGCTCGAACGCGAGCTCGGCTGGAAGCCGGCCGAGACCTTCGACAGCGGCATCCGCAAGACGGTCGCGTGGTACCTGGAGAACACCGACTGGGTGAAGAACGTGCAGAGCGGTGCGTACCGGGAATGGGTAGAGAAGCAGTACGACGCGGCGTCCGCACCGGCTTCCTCGGCCAAGGCAGGCGCATGAAGCTGCTGCTCCTGGGCAGGGGTGGCCAGGTCGGCTGGGAGCTGCAGCGAAGCCTCGCGCCGCTGGGCGAATTGGTGGCGCTGGACTTCGACAGCACCGACTTCCATGCCGACTTCAGTCACCCCGAGCAGCTCGCCGAGACCGTCCTGAAGATCCGCCCCGACGTCATCGTCAACTCGGCCGCCCACACCGCGGTCGACAAGGCCGAGAGCGAAGTCGAATTTGCGCGCAAGCTAAACGCGACCTCGCCCGGTGTGGTGGCTCAGGCGGCGCAGCAGATCGGTGCGCTCATGGTCCATTACTCCACCGACTACGTCTTCAACGGCAGTGGCAGCACGCCGTGGCAGGAAGACGATGCCACCGGGCCGCTGAGCGTCTATGGCCAGACCAAGCTCGAAGGTGAGCAACTGGTTGCGCAGCACTGCGCCAGGCACCTGATCTTCCGCACCAGCTGGGTCTATGCCGCACGTGGCGGCAACTTCGCCAAGACCATGCTGCGCCTGGCCAAGGAGCGCGATCGTCTGACCGTCATCGACGACCAGTTCGGTGCGCCGACCGGTGCCGAGTTGCTGGCCGACGTCACTGCGCATGCCATCCGCGCGGCGCTTCAGGACCCCGCCAAGTTCGGGCTCTACCACCTGGTCGCCGGCGGCGAAACCAGCTGGCACGGCTACGCGCGCTTCGTGCTCGAACAGGCGCAGGCTGCGGGCGTCGAACTCAAGGCCTTGCCCGACGCAGTCGATGCGGTGCCGACCAGCGCGTTCCCGACGCCGGCCAAGCGGCCGCACAACTCGCGGCTGAACACCGCCAAGCTGCAATCCACCTTCGGCCTGGTCCTGCCGCACTGGCAGACGGGCGTTGCGCGCATGCTGCGCGAGACGCTCTGATCCTCATTCCTCGATTCACAGATATTCCGGACTCACAAATGACGCAACGCAAAGGCATCATCCTGGCTGGCGGCTCCGGCACGCGCCTGCACCCGGCCACGCTCGCGATCAGCAAGCAACTGCTCCCGGTCTACGACAAGCCCATGATCTATTACCCGCTGACCACGTTGATGCTCGGCGGCATTCGCGACGTGCTGATCATCAGCACGCCGCAAGACACGCCACGCTTCGAGCAACTGCTCGGTGACGGCAGCCAGTGGGGCATGAACCTGCAGTACGCGGTGCAGCCGAGCCCGGATGGCCTGGCGCAGGCCTTCATCATCGGGGACAAGTTTCTGGGCGACGCGCCGTCCGTTCTGGTGCTCGGCGACAACATATTCCACGGCCACGACCTGCAGGACCTGCTGCGCAAGGCCGCGCAGAACGTCGATGAGGCCAGGGTATTCGCCTATCACGTGCAGGACCCGGAACGCTATGGCGTCATCGAATTCGATGGCGACGGAAAAGCCCTGTCGCTTGAGGAAAAGCCGCTGAAGCCTAAGTCGAGCTATGCGGTCACGGGCCTGTATTTCTACGATTCCAAGGCCGTCGAGATGGCCAAGACCCTGAAGCCGTCGCCCCGCGGCGAGCTGGAAATCACCGACCTCAACAAGCTCTACATGGTGGCCGGCAATCTCCACGTCGAGATCATGGGGCGTGGCTATGCCTGGCTGGATACCGGGACGCACGAATCGCTGCTCGAGGCGGGCCAGTTCATCGCGACGCTCGAAAACCGGCAGGGCCTGAAGGTCGCGTGCCCCGAAGAGATCGCCTACCGGCAAGGCTGGATCGACGGTGCGCAACTCGAAAAAATGGCCGATGCGCTGGCCAAGGGCGGCTACGGCAAGTACCTGCGTCGGGTTCTCAACGAGAAGGTGTTCTGATGAAGGCGACCCCTCTGGCCTGCGAAGGCGTGGTCCTGCTCGAGCCCGACGTCTTCAAGGACGACCGCGGATTCTTCTTCGAGAGCTTCAACAAGGGGAAGCTGGAGAAGGTGCTGGGCGAGGAAGTGACGTTCGTCCAGGAAAACCATTCGCGGTCGGCAAAGAACGTCCTGCGGGGCCTGCATTACCAGATCCAGCAGGCGCAAGGAAAGTTGGTTCGCGTCGTCAGCGGTGCGATCTTCGATGTCGCCGTGGACCTGCGCCGGAACTCGCCGACCTTCGGCCGGCATGTGACCCAGGAGCTGTCTGCGGACAACCGGCGGATGCTCTGGATTCCCAAGGGCTATGCGCATGGCTTCCTGGCATTGACCGATGCCGCCGAAATCATCTACATGACGACGGACTATTGGGCGCCCCAGCATGAACGTACCGTCGCCTGGGACGACGAATCCGTGGGCATCGCCTGGCCGCTCGACGGCCCGCCCACGCTGTCCGTGAAGGACCGCAACGCGACGCGCTTCCTGCAGTCCGAGCATTTTTCATGAACAGGCCGTCGTCGATCGTCGACCCGCATGCCGCACGGCCGACCTCGCTCGCGGCCATGGCCGGCGGCGTGTTCCGCCAGCGCAAGCTCATCCTTCAGATGACCCGGCGGGAGGTCGTGGGCCGCTACCGGGGCTCGGCCATCGGCCTGATCTGGTCGTTCTTCAATCCGGTCTTCATGTTGCTGGTCTACACCTTCGTGTTTTCCGAGGTCTTCAAGTCGCGATGGGGGCCGTCCGGCGTCGAAGAGAACCGCACGCAATTCGCGGTGGTGCTGTTCGTCGGGCTGATCGTGCTGGCGCTGGCGAGCGAGGTGCTGAACAAGTCGGCGACGCTGATCACGTCGAACGTGAACTTCGTGAAGAAGGTGGTCTTTCCGCTCGAGATCCTGCCGGTGGTCGCCATGGGCGCCGCGCTGTTCCATGCCTGCATCAGCTTTGCGGTGCTGCTCGTGGCATTCCTGCTGTTCAACGGCTTCCTGCATTGGACGGCGCTGCTGCTGCCGCTGGTGCTGCTGCCGCTGGTCGTCCTGCTGGTGGGCATCGGATGGATGCTCGCGTCGCTGGGCGTGTTCCTGCGGGACATCGGCCAGACCATCGGCATCATCACCTCGGTCATGATGTTCGTGTCGCCGGTCTTCTATCCCGTGACGGCGGTGCCCGAGGCCTTCCGCGGCGTGATCATGGCCAACCCGCTGACGTTCATCATCGAGCAGGCGAGAGCCGTATTGATATGGGGCCATCTGCCGGACTGGACCGGTCTCGCGATCTACGCCGTCGCGGCGGTGATCGTGGCCTGGCTCGGATATGCATGGTTTCAGAAAACCAGAAAAGGGTTCTCTGATGTCCTCTGACATGAGCGCGGCACCGGACGAGCTCGCGGTTCGGATCCGCCACGTCACGAAGTCGTTCGAGATCTACGCATCGCCGCGCGAGCGCCTGAAGCAGTTCATCCTGCCGCGCCTGCGCAGGCTGTTCGGACTGCAGCGGCACGACTACTTCAAATCGTTCGCCGCGTTGAGCGACGTGTCCTTCGACATCCGCAGGGGCGAAACCGTCGGGATCATCGGCCGCAATGGCGCCGGCAAGTCCACGCTGCTGCAGATCCTGTGCGGCACGCTGACGCCCTCCAGCGGCACGGTCCAGATGAACGGCCGGGTTGCCGCGCTGCTCGAACTGGGTGCGGGCTTCAACGGCGAATTCACCGGTCGCGAGAACATCTACATGAACGCCGGGATTCTCGGCCTCGAGCAGGCCGAGATCGACGCACGGTTCTCGGACATCGTCCGTTTCGCGGACATCGGCGATTTTCTCGACCAGCCGGTCAAGACCTATTCGTCCGGCATGTTCGTGCGGCTCGCCTTCGCCGTGGCGGTCCATGTCGACGCGGACATCCTGATCGTCGACGAGGCGCTTTCCGTCGGCGACATCTATTTCCAGGCCAAGTGCATGGAGCACATGAAGCGTCTCATGCAGGAAGGCGTGACGGTGCTGTTCGTGAGCCATGACACGAGCGCCGTGAAGGCGCTGTGTACCAAGGCGGTGTATCTCGATCGTGGCAAGGTAGCCGCGGCCGGATCGACCGACGACGTGGTCGAGGCCTATTACAGCGCCGGCATTCGCGAGCGCCAGTCGCAGGCCACCATCGCGCCCGGGCTGGACGTGTCCGACAGCGCTGCGCAATCTCAATCGCCGGTCGACGCCGCCGATCTTCTCGAGGAAAAGAGTTTCCGGGAAAATTCGGGATTCCATCGGACCCAGAACGGCAAGGCCGAATTCCTGAATGTCCAGCTGCTCGGCGAGGACGGCAGGAAGCTGGAGGCGGTCGACTTCGGGCAGAAGGTCGTGCTTCGGATGAAGTTCAGGAGTGCCGCCAACGTGGCGCTTCTGGGTGTCGGTTACCACATCCGGGATCGCAATGGCTTCGATGTGATCTATTCGGACACCGGCATCGAGGACTGTCATTTCACCGACGTCGCGAAAGACGAGACCGTCGTGATCGACTGGGCGTTCCGCGTGTCCTTGCGCGAAGGCGACTACGTGATTTCCGCGGTGCTGTCCGTGCCGCTCGATCTGTCGATCGCCAAGGCCGAGATCTGCGACTGGGTTCCGGTCGCCGTCTCGATGAAGGTCGGCCGTGGCCACAGCCTGCCGATCCACGCCGCGGCCTATTGGCCGAACGACGTGAGAAGTTACCGCACCCACGCCGGAGACACGGCGCGCCGTTGACGGTGCGCGCGTCTTCGACCAGAAAAAGAAAGGCTTCCGGATGTCTTCGGGCAAGACCATTTACGTGACTCAGCCGAGTCTTCCTCCGCTGGAGGAATTCATTCCCTATCTTCAGGAGATCTGGGACAAAAAGACGCTCACCAATGGCGGTCCCTACCACCAGAAGCTTGAAAAAGCGCTCTGCGAGTATCTCGGGGTCGAGCACCTGGCCCTGTTCACCAACGGCACCATCGCCCTGGTCACGGCACTGCAGGCATTGAACATCAAGGGCGAGGTCATCACGACGCCCTATTCCTTTGTCGCGACCGCGCATTCGCTGCTGTGGAACGGGATCAAGCCGGTCTTCGTGGACATCGATCCCGAGACCTTGAACATCGATCCCCGGAAGATCGAGGCGGCCATCACGCCCGAGACCACCGCGATCATGCCTGTCCATGTGTACGGGCGTCCGTGCGACGTCGACGCGATCCAGGCGGTGGCCGATCGGCACGGCCTCAAGGTGATCTATGACGCGGCGCATGCGTTCGGCGTGAAATATGCCGACCAGAGCGTGCTGCGCTACGGCGATCTGTCGGTGTTGAGCTTTCACGCCACCAAGGTGTTCAACACCTTCGAAGGCGGCGCCATCGTGTGTCCCGATGCGCAGACCAAGCTCCACATCGACCAGCTGAAGAACTTCGGCTTTGTCGATGAAGTCACCGTGGTCGCGCCCGGCATCAACGGCAAGATGACCGAGATCAATTCGGCCTTCGGCATGCTGCAGCTCCAGTACGTCGACCATGCGCTGGAGCGCCGCGCCGAGATTGCCCGGCGCTATCGCGAAGGGCTGGCCGGCGTCGCGGGCTTGCGCTTTCCGCCGCCGGCGCAGAACGTGGTGGCCAACAATGCCTATTGCCCGGTCCTGATCGACGAGCGCTATCCGCTGAGCCGCGACGGGCTGTACCAGAAGCTGAAAGACCACGGCATTCATGCGCGGCGCTATTTCTTCCCCTTGATCAGCAATTTCCCGATGTACAGGGACATGCCGTCATCGCATCCTGGCCATCTGCCGGTGGCGACGCGCATCGCCAACGAGGTGATCTGCCTGCCGATCTATCCAGCGCTCGAGGCGCAAGATCAGCAACGCATCATCGATCTCGTGAGGAGCGTGGATTGACGTCCCGGGTGAGTTTCGGTCTGGTAGGCGCAGGCGGTTTCGGCCGCGAAGTCATGCCGTACGCGCGGTACAGCGCTTCGCTGCAGCTGGGTGTCGAAGAGCATCTGATCGACCTCTTCTTTGTAGAGACGGGAGCGCCTGCAAGTGACCTCGTCAACGATCACCCCGTCGTGTCTGTGGATGCGTTCAATTCGCTGGCAGGAAAGAAATATTTCAATATTGCCATTGGAGACAGCAAGGTCCGCGAGTCGGTCCGCGGCCTGCTCAATGCAGATGCCATACCGCTGACCATTCGAAGCCCGAATTCATTGGATCTCTCGCACAACCATATCGGCGAGGGCGCGATCTTGTGCCCCAATGTCATCATCACAGCGAACGCGCACATTGGGAAATTTTTCCATGCAAATATCTTTTCGTATGTCGCGCACGACTGCGTAATAGGCGACTACGTGACATTCGCGCCGGGTGTTCGTTGCAATGGACGAGTTCATGTCGGTGATCACGCTTATCTCGGAACGAATGCCGTCATCAGGCAAGGCACCCACGAAAAGCCGATTCGAATCGGTGCAGGTGCGGTTGTCGGTATGGGGGCAGTCGTCACGAAGGATGTGCCGGACGGCATCACCGTCATTGGAAATCCGGCAAGACCGATGAACCGGGAGTAAAGAATTAATCCCACGTTCTCGGTCATCATGACCTCGTTCAATTACGCCGCCTATATTGGCGCGGCGATACAGTCCGTGCTGGATCAGTCATGCCCGGATTGGGAGCTGTTGATCGTAGACGACCGATCCACCGATGAATCCTGGGAGATCATTCAGGGGTTCGACGATCCGCGGATTCAGTCTTATCGGCAGCCTGTCAATTCGGGTGCTTGTGCGGCCTACAATTTTGCACTTTCCAAGGCGTCCGGGCGTTATATCGCGAGCCTGGATTCCGATGATGTTTTCCTGCCTTCCAAGCTGGAGCGGCAACGCGAATTTCTGGACGCGAATCCCGGCGTCGGTGTGTGTGGCGTATTTGTTTCCGAAATCGATCGATCTGGTGCGCCGATGGTCGGCGCTACGCCGTATGCCGACTGGTTCAATGTCGATCTGGATTTGAACGATCCCGTCCATTGGGTATGGACCAACCATATCTGCCATTCGGGCGCAGTGGTGCGTTCGGATGTGCATCGAGCGATCGGTTTGTTCAATGCCGATCTGTTCTTGACACCGGACTGGGAGTTCTGGCTCAGGGCCTTGATTTCGAATGCCGGCTTTGCCGTTCTTCCCGAGCAGTTGGTGGCGTATCGCAATCATGGCGCGAACATCACGCAGAACGGTCGTGTGAATGCGAGAACGTCGCAGGAGCATGCGCGCGTCGCGTCGGATCTGCTGATCCCCTGGTTGCGAGGCGGAGGACGATTCGACCTGTTGTCGGAGCTGATCGGTGGTTTTGTGACGAGAGCCACGGGCGATTCCGATTTCGATGACGTCGCAAAAGCGCTGGTGGGAGGAGCGGGCGCTGCAGACGCTGCCGGGACGGCGCTGCGCGTGATTGCGGATCAACGGGTCTCGATGGCCCAGGCGGAGAAATGGCGGCTTGAATTGCATGCTGCGTATGAGGAAACGCTCGCCAGGATCTCCAGCTATGTCGAAATAGAAAAAATGCAATCGCTGGAACTCGCTGCCTGGCGTGGGCTGGACTTGGAAACACGTACACGGTTGCAGACAGCGGAAGCGGCGTTGTTTGAATTGCAGCAATCGTTGCAATTCGGCGGACTCGCCAAAATACGTTCGAGATTGTCGGCAGGCTGGGCATTGCTTCGAAATTACCTCGGTCGTCCGGCGAAATACGATCGGCCGCGGGATGCCTTCGGCAAGAAAGCGAATGAAGACCTGGCCAAGGAAGTATTTTTGAGCGACTCGCACGGCGTGAAATTCTCGACGCGCGCGCACAAGACCTTGCTGGTGGTCCACGAGTTGTCTCGAACAGGCGCCCCCCGCGTGGTTCTTTATCTGGCGCAGGCAATTCGCAAGCTCACCGGGGATGTGCCGGTGATCTGGTCTCCGGTCGACGGCGACATTCGTGCCGAATTCGAGGCGCACGGCTTTCCGGTGATCGTCGATCCGCTCATCCTGGCCTATCAGCCAGCGCATGCGAGCAGCCAAACTGCGGTAGCGAGCTTCGAACGGGTGATTGCCACCTCGCTCTCCTCGTACCCTTTCGTTCGCCATCACGGTGCCGTCGCAAAGCGGTTGATGTGGTGGATCCACGAAGAAACCGCGGGTTTCGACTATCTCGTGACCCAGCATGCGCCGGATCTGGCGACGCTTTTCGAGCGATGCGAGGCCATCTGGCTGGGCAGTCCGCTCTGTTTTGCGCCAGCGGGGCGGTTTGTCGAGCACCAGAAATTGGTGATGTTGTTGTATGGCTGCGAAGACGCATCGAGGCCAGCGGTTTTGCGCCCCGACGGGCGATTGGTGGTCACGATCGCTGGCTCATTGGAGCCCCGCAAAGGCCAGGACATTTTTCTGGATGCCATCGAACTGCTGTCCGACGCTCAGCGGTCGGCTGCTTTGTTTCGCATCGTCGGTTCGTCGACGCAGTGGTTCGCAAGCTTCGAAGAAGCCATTCGCACCCGTGCCTCCAGGCTTCCTCAGGTCGAGTGCATTCCCAATGTTCCTTTGGATCGTTTGAACGATCTTTACGCGGAGACGGATGTGGTCGTTTCCGCGTCGCGATCGGATCCCATGCCCATTGCCATTACGCAAGGCCTGATGTTTGCCAAGGTCTGCGTCTGTTCGTCGGCAATCGGGCATGCAACGCTGTTGCATGACGGCCAGGACGCATTGATCTTCGCCAGCGAAAGTGCCTCTCAGCTCGCTGAAAAGCTGGCATGGCTCATTTCAAATCGGCAGGCCCTTGCAGGAATTGGCGCTGCGGGACGGGAAGTCTATGAAGCCCGTTTCACGGAAAATCAATTCGTTGCCAATGTCGAATATCTTCTACAGCATTCCCGTCACTGATCTCCTATGTCGATAGATTCAAGAATGATGATTGCAACGGCTTGTGCCGTGGTTATCGGTGTGTCTGCGGTGGTCATCGCGAAGAAAAGGGACGCGACACCGCCTTTTGCTTTGATCAGCGAAATCATTGAACCGTCGAGTGGGCCGGGGGCCGAGCCATTGGCGACTGGCTTGGGCATCACGCTCGCCAAGGCTGGCCTCACCATCGTTGTGCCCGATTGCAATATCGAGAAATACAAGGATCGATTTTTCCTGCATGTGTTCCCCGTGCCCTATGGAAAATCGTCGAAATATGCGAATCTCGATTTCAGCCTCGCTTCCGAGAAAGAGGCGAAGATTCTGGCCGAAGGGAAAACGGTGTGTTCGTACACCAAGAGCTTCAAGGACCTGAGCGTGTCAGAGGTTACCGTCGGACAATTCTCAGCGCCCGATGGCGCATGCTGCAAGATTCTCTGGTCGCGGAATTATGTATTCGATCGTGCGGCCACTGCCAGAAATGAATAGCGCCGACAGAAAGGACCGCCAATGAAATCGCCAGACCGGATGTTCGGCCTGGATGTCTGCCGTGCTGCGGCCATCCTGTCCGTGGTGCTGGGGCACATGTTCCAGCATTCGAATCCGAATCGCTATGTCGCAGAAGTCGGCTTTCTTGCGATTTTTGGTGTCGACCTGTTCTTTTGCCTCAGCGGCTTTCTGATTGGACGGATTCTTCTCAAGGAATCCGAGGCCTGGGCTGCCGAGCGTGACCGCGGATTGGTTCGATTCTGGTATCGCCGGTGGATGAGGACGTTGCCACTCTATTTCTTCTTCTTCCTGGTCGAGCTTTATATCTACCGTGGTGGCATGTCCAGCGTTTCCCATCAGACGGAATATCTGGTTTTCTCCCAAAATCTGGCATGGCCCATGCCGGATTTCTATCGATTGACCTGGAGTCTTGCGGTGGAGGAGTGGTTTTATCTCCTGTTTCCGTTGTTGATGTTCTTTTTGATCGGCTTGGGTTGGCGCTCCCGCAAGGCCGCACGCTGGACGATCGTCGTATTTTTGGTGGTTCCGCTGGCGCTGCGTCTCGCTCTCTTCGACGAGAACGGCGTATTCGACAATCTGGATCCGCATGTTCGCCATATCGTGATGTTCCGCCTGGACGCGATCGGCTGCGGCGTGGCCGTTGCCTACCTGGCCAAATGGCATCCTTTCGTTTATGCCAGACTTCTTCGCGCATGGTGGATCTTCGGTTTAATGGCGGTTGCGTGCATGGCATACATCAAATGGGAGTATTTCGGGGTCGCGCCGAACAATGTGAGTGTCGGCATTTATTTCACTTTGTCGGCCATTGCATTCGCGGGATTGGTTCCGAGGTTTGCGGCCATTCAGCCGACCAGGCTGAATGTGTTGAATCGCTTCATCAGGTATACCAGTCTTTCTTCCTATTCTTTGTATCTTGGGCATATCGTGGCATTTGCGGTCAGCATGGAGGTGCTTCGTAAATTGACGTTGTTTGATTTCATTTACCCGAACCCTTGGCTTGTTTACCCTGTTTTTCTGGTTGCTGCATATTCTCTGGCGACCTGCACGTATTTCTTGATCGAAAAGCCATTGCTTCTCCTGAGGGATCGACGCTCCAATCAAGTTTTGCGGTCCGACGAGCGCACAAATCCTATATAAATAAAAATACTTCATGGTTGATCATCTCGCGCCTGATTTCGATAACCCACCCGGTCGACGGCCTGCGTCGGCAATGTATGTGCTTGAGCGGACGGCGACACCGGCGCAAGCCGATGTTTCCATCATCACGCCCTACTACAACACGGACGAGGTCTTTCTCGAAACCTTCCAATCGTTGAAGGCGCAGTCGCTGCAGAATTGGGAATGGATCGTCGTGGACGATGGTTCGACCGAACCCGATTCCATCGCCCAATTGAAGGAGATCGCTTCGCGCGATCACCGGGTCAAGCTGGTGCACCAGGAAAATGCAGGCCCCAGCGCTGCACGGAATGCGGGCTTCGAACTTTCGCGGGGACGGTATGTCGCGCTGATCGACAGCGACGACATGATCGAACCCACGTACCTGGAAAAATGCGTCTGGTTTCTCGAGTCCAATCCTGAATTTGCATTCTGCAATTCCTTCAGCGTGGTCTTTGGTAATCAATGCTTTTTGCATGCAACGGGCTTTGGCACCGGCAAGCAGCATGTCCTGAACAATTCAGGGCCGCCGATCTCCGTCATCAGGCGAGCTGCCTACAGCGACGCCGGCGGCTTCGACGCGTCGATCCGTTTCGGACACGAGGATTGGGATTTCTGGCTCGCAATGGCCAAGGCCGGCCATTGGGGCTACACGTTGAAAGAGTACCTTCAGTGGTACCGCAAGCGCAGCAACAGCCGCTTTGAACAGATCATGAGCGCCGGGACAACCAATGCGGAGTTCGAAGCGCTGATGCGTTCGAAATACGCGGGACTGGAGCAGCATTTCCCTGAGCCCGTCCGTCGCACGCCGACGCCGTATGAAACCGTCCGGGACGGTGCACCCATTGCCAATCGGTTGAATGGCGAACTGCAGGGGCGGCACTTGATGCTGGTGATTCCCTGGATGGTCACGGGGGGGGCGGATCGGGTAAACCTCGATCTGATCGAAGGACTGGCTTCACGTGGCCATCAGATCACGATCGTCGCGACGCTGCCCGCCGATCATCGATGGGAGCATCAATTCGCCCGCTTCACCCCCGATATTTTCGTACTGCCGAATATCCTGTCGGAGTCGGACTACCCGCGTTTTCTTGCGTATCTGATCAACTCCAGGAGCATCGACACAGTGCTCATCACAGGGAGCACCATCGGCTACCAAATGCTTCCTTACATGCGCGCAAACAGTTCGAATGTTGCTTTTCTGGACATGTGCCATGTCGAGGAAGAGAACTGGCTCAACGGCGGGCATCCACGTTTCGGCGTGGGCTATCAGGAATTGCTCGATGTGAACATCGTGACCACGTCGCATCTGGGTCGATGGATGCAGGACCGGGGCGCCGATGGACGGCGCATCGAGCTCATGCACACAGGGATCCGGACAACATCAGCTGCGGACGTGCCGGACCTGAAGTCTTCTGTCGTTGCCGAGTGGGGGCTGAAACCCGATGTGCCGGTGATCGTGTTCGCCGGTCGTTTGTGTGACCAGAAGCGGCCGCTTCTGCTCATCGAGATCCTCGCAGCCCTGAAGTCGCAGGGCGCCGAGTTTCAGGCACTCATCATCGGCGACGGAGAGTTGCGTGGTCAGGTTGAAGAACTGGTGGCGCAGCGGGCCTTGCAAAACCATGTGCGGCTGCTGGGATCGCTGCCGCACCAGAAGTGGCTGGATCTTCTCGTCGTGTCGGATATCTTGCTGATGCCCTCGCAATACGAGGGCATCTCGATCGCCTTGCTCGAAGCCATGGCGGCCGGCGTGGTTCCCGTGGTTGCCTATGTGGGTGGACAGGGCGAGATCGTCGAGCCGTCTGCAGGGGATCTCATTGCCCAGGGGCCGCACGAACTGGATGCCTATGCACAGGCCGTGCATGCGATGCTGGTGAACCCGGACGTCCGGATGGCGCGTGCTGCGCGCTGCAGAACGCTTGCCGCGTCGAAATTCTCCTGGTCGACGATGATCGATCGATTCGAACAATTGATGGACCGCGCGCATGCATTCCGGCTCGACGCGCCCCGCAATCCTGTCAGCCCCGGTGTCGGTCGGGAATTGGCGGCCATGGCGCTCGAGAACAAGCGACTCGGGGACGCCGTGCATTGGCTGTGGAATTCCAGCAATGGCGGAGCAGCGACTTCACCCGAGGCCCAGGCCGTCGCGCGGTTTGCCATCGCGTTGAGCCAGACCCGCATCGGCGTATGGCTGCTGGGCAACAGGGTGATCAAGGCCGTTGCGCGCCGCGTGCTTGCCAAGATCCATCGTTGAACTGAAGTAATCTAATAAAACCCCACGAAATGAAAATATTGGTCCTTGGAGGAGGTGGCTTCATCGGCTCGACGATCGTCGATCGTCTGCTCATGGAAGGGCACGAGCTGCGCATATTCGAGCGTCCCAGGGTCAAGCCCTATCGGGCGTTCAGTGCCTCCGAAAAAATGACCTGGATCGAAGGTGATTTCGGCAGCTCGTATGAGGTCAGCGAGGCGGTCAATGGCATGGAAGCCGTCATTCACCTGATATCGACGACATTGCCGAAAAGCTCGAACGACAACCCGATCTACGATGTTCAGAGCAATGTGATCTCGAGCCTGCAAATGCTCGATGCGATGGTCGCGCGCGGCGTCAAGAAGCTGATCTTCATTTCTTCGGGTGGAACGGTCTACGGCACTCCGCGTTACGTGCCCGTGGATGAAGCGCATCCTACGGAGCCACTGGTCTCCTATGGCGTGACCAAGTTGATGGTCGAGAAGTATCTGCAGATCTACGAGCGCCTGCATGGAATCCGAAGCTTGAGCCTGCGTGTCTCCAATCCCTATGGCGAGCGGCAACGGGTCGAGACCGCACAGGGCGCGATTGGTGTTTTTCTGCATCGGGCATTGCGGAAAATGCCTCTGGATATCTGGGGCGACGGGAGCGTGACGCGCGACTACATTCATGTCAGCGACGTGGCCGACGCTTTCGTGCGTGCGCTGAATTACGCTGGAGACCAACGCGTATTCAACATCAGTTCCGGCATCGGGGTGAGTCTCAATGAATTGATCGCCATGATCGAGCAATGCGTGGGCGCCAAACTCGATGTTCGGTATTCGAAGGCGAGGGCTTTCGATGTTCCGGTGAGCGTGCTGTCCAATGCGCTGGCTTGCAAGGAATTGGGATGGACGCCCAAGGTGACGATGGCCGAAGGCATGGTGCGGACTGCTGAATGGATGAAGCAGGCGTTCGATGACGCCAGGCGCTAGAAGATTGTTCAGTCCGGATGAAATTTCTTCTGGTTACGCATCAATTCTTTCCTGATCATTCAGCAGGCACCGAGGTACTGACACGCTCGGTCGCGAGAGAGCTGATTGCTCGGGGTCAGACGGTCAGGATCATGACCGGCTATCCCGGCAGCGCTTCGTTGGCCGACGAGCTGCGTGCCGATGAGTACGAATATGAAGGAATGCACGTCTATCGGTTCCATCACGCGTATACGCCGATGGGCGATCAGCGCTCGATGATCGAAGTCGGATACGACAATCGGCTGGCCGCCGAATTCTTTGCGAAGATCCTCGACGAATTTCAGCCCGATATCGTTCACTTTTTCCATCTGAACAGGTTGGGTACCGGCTTGATCGAAGAGTCGGTCCGGCATGGCGTTCCCTGCTTCATGACGCCGACGGATTTCTGGTCCATTTGCACGACAGCCCAGTTGGTCTACCCGGACGGTTCGCTGTGTTCTGGTCCCAGCGCCGACTCGGGAAATTGCGTCAAGCATTTCGCGCAGAGCAATTCGCGCAACGAAGTGGTCCGAAGCATTGCGAGGAACCTGCCTGTGCCGGCTGCGGATCTTCTCGTCAGGCTGACTCGGAGGAGGCAATTGCCTCCTTATCCGCTGCAGGTTGAAGTGGATGCATTGGGCGAGCGCCTGCATCGGAATGTCCGCCGACTGAACCATTTGCAGCGGATCGTGGCACCCAACCAGTTCATGCAGAAAAAGCTGGTCGAACATGGGGTGCACGCGGAGTTGGTCGTGTGTTCCGCGTTCGGTATCGAATTGCCCGCGATGAACGCCCCCATAAGAGGCTCGGAAAAGTCACGTCCGGTGCAGATCGGGTTCATCGGCACACTGGCGCCTCACAAGGGAAGCCATGTGTTGCTGGAGGCATTCAGGTCGCTGCCCGAGGCCGATGCTGTCCTCAGGATTTACGGGAATGCCAACGAGTTTCCGGACTATGCGGCGCAGCTGTCGGCGCTTGCGGCCGGTGACGCGCGCATCGAACTTTCCGGCGTCTTTCCGAATACGAAAATCGCGGAGGTGATGGCCGGACTGGATGTGCTGGTCGTTCCATCGCTCTGGTATGAAAACACGCCGCTCGTGATCTATTCGGCCCAGGCGTCGCGCTGCGTCGTCGTGGCTTCCAATCATCCTGGCATCTCCGAAGTCGTGCGCGACAACGTCACGGGCCTGCTGTTCGAGCCTGGTGACGTACAGGGGCTGGCAGGGGCGCTTAAGCAGGTGATTAGTGATCCAGACCTGCTTGCGCGCCTGAGTGCAAATACGGTGCAGCCCAAGTCCATCGGTACCTATGTCGATGAGCTTGCCGAGATCTGGCGCACCAGTTCATCGCCATGACCGTCAGCGTCGTCATCGTCAATTTCAATGGCGGCATTCTTCTTGACCGATGCCTTTCGCATCTTGCACGGCAGACGGTCAAGGCCGATCGAGTATTCGTCGTGGACAACGCGAGCACCGACGGCTCCATCGACACATTGGAATCCCGGTTTCCAGAGCTCATTCTGATGAGAATGAATGCGAACCTGGGATTTGCGGCGGGAAACAACGTCGCCATATCGAAAGCCGATACCGACTGGGTGGTGCTCCTGAATCCGGATGCTTTTGCCGAGCCTGATTGGCTGGAGCGTCTCCTGGCTGCGGCGGAAGCGAATCCTGAAGTGGCTGCGTTCGGCTGCCGGCAAATGCAGCACGGAAATCCGGAATTGCTCGACGGCATCGGTGACGGCTACCTGATCAGTGGGCAGGTGTACAGGCGCGGATACGGAAGGAAAATGGCGGCGCCGGATCTCGTTTCACGCGAGGTCTTCGCACCCTGCGCCGCCGCCGCAATGTACCGACGCGACGTCTTGATCGAATGCGGTGGATTCGACGAGGATTACTTCTGCTACGTGGAAGATGTCGATCTCGGATTCAGGCTGCGGCTGAATGGCCACCGTACCGTCTATGTTCCCGATGCGGTGGTGCACCATGTGGGATCGGCGACGACTGGAGGGCAGCATAGCGATTTCGCGACCTACCATGGTCATCGGAATCTGCTCTGGACATTCGTGAAGAACGTGCCCGGCCTGCTTTTCTGGATCCTGTTGCCGTTGCATCTGTTGCTGACCTTGTCGAGCATCGTCTGGTTCTGCATGAGTGGCCGAGGTCCGGTGATCCTGCGCGCCAAGCGCGACGCCGTGCGTGGCCTGCCGGCCATGTGGAAGAAGCGACGTCAATTGCAGCGCGGTCGACGCGCCGGCATTGCGGCCATCTGGCGCCAGATGGACAAGAGAATCACGCCGCCTCGGCTGCCCTGAGCCGGATCGCTCCTGCCTCTTCAGGCAGGCGTGTGGTCTTTTCTCCGCTGGAATCTCAGGTAACGCCAGAAGATCGGTGAAGTCCAGATCTTCAGCAGACTGCTGACGTGCCAATAAAGGTGTTGCAGGCTCCTGTGGCTGGCCCGTCTGGCGTCGTGCAGGGCCATGGCGTGTTCATCGACCTGAATTCGCCAGCCTGAAAGCGCGAGGCGAGCGCAGATGTCGAAATCCTCGCCGTACATGAAGAAGCGCTCGGCATCGAAGCCCTGGATCTGCGCGTAGGCACGGCTGCGAAACATCATGAACAGGCCGGGGATCCAGGCCGGTTCACCCGGCTGTACGTAGGTGCTTCGCCGGCGAGTGAGGATTTCCACTGGCGTGATGATGGCCCGATGCTGTTCCGGGCGTGTCTGGTCCGGCTCGAAGATGCGCGGAGTCTGCAGCCCGCAGTCCGCGGTCGCCTGCATCGTCAGCGGCGTCAGCACATCGCTGTCGAGGCGGATATCCGGGTTCAATACCAGGAACCAGGTGCTGGCGCCGCGCTTGAAGGCCTGATTGTGGTTGGCGCCGAACCCCAGCGGTGTCGTGTTGTCGATGCGCTCGACAGGAAAACGCCAGTTCCGGCCGACCAGCAAGTCCGGCTCCGCCACATTGATGGTCAGGATGACCTTGTCGATGCAGTGCGCGCAGTGCTGGTCGAGTTGGGCCAGCAGTGGCAGCACCAGCGCCAACTGACCGTGGCTGACAATCGACACGGTGACTGTATGAGAGGCAGAAGTGGACATCGGCATGGTCTAATTTCGAGGGGAATTCTAGGTCCCCCTCCAACCCCATGATCTCGCTGCTCTTCATCGGTTTTTTCATTGCTGCCCTGGCCGTCTTGACGTTCATGCGACGCGCCCGTCGCCATGCGCGTCGCTATGCAGCCGACATGCCGCAGCGCTTTCACAAGGGGCACGTCCCCCGGCTCGGCGGCGCCGGCATCCTGCTGGGGATGGCCGCCGCCTGGCTGTCTGCCGGCACATTCGGTGACCCCTTCAACGTCGATTGGGGCGTGGCCTCCTCCGGCCTGTTGCTGCTGTGCATCCTGCCGGCTGTGCTGGGCGGGGTCGTGGAAGACATCACGCAGCGTGTTCCCGTGCGCTACCGCCTGGGGCTGACCTTGGGCTCCGCGCTCCTGCTGTGCTTTTTCTTGAAGCTGGGCGTCTATCGCATCGGCATTCCGCTGATCGACGGCTGGCTGCAGGTCGTGCCCTACGCCGGCGTCTTGCTGGCCGTGCTCGCCATCGGTGGATTGCCGCATGCATTCAACATCATCGACGGCTACAACGGTCTGGCCGCCACGGTGGCGGCGTTGATTTGTCTGGCCATCGCGCACGTGGCGCTTCAGGTGGGAGACCGCCAACTGGCCGCCATGGTGATGTGCCTGCTCGGCGCGACGCTCGGCTTCCTGCTGTGGAACTATCCGAGTGGCCGCATTTTTGCCGGTGACGGTGGTGCGTATGTCTGGGGTATCGTGATTGCCGTCGCGTGCGTCATGCTCGTGCAGCGGCACCCGATCGTGTCGCCCTGGTTCCCCATGCTGCTTCTGATCTACCCGGTCTGGGAGACTTTGTTCTCGATCTATCGCAAGCTGGCGCGCGGGCAGTCGCCGGGCATGGCCGATGCACTGCATTTCCATCAATTGATCTTCAGGCGGATCGTGCGCGTGGCTTTCTTCGAGGACGAAGCCCGGCAACTGCTGTCGCGCAACAACCGCACGTCCCCGTACCTGTGGATGTTCTCGGCAACGTCCGTGGTGCCCGCGGTGCTTTTCTGGCGCAACACTTTTCTGCTGATGCTTTTCTGCGTGCTGTTCGTCGCGACGTATATCACCGCCTACCTGATGATCGTGCGCTTCAAGGTTCCACGCTGGTTGCGTCCGTGATCGTGCGGCGCGGCGTCTGATCTGTCATGTCGTCGCTGCGCCGAAATGTGCTGTGGAACCTCGGTGGTGCCATGGCGCCGCTGGCTGTCGGCGCACTGTCGGTTCCCTACCTGCTCCGGCACACGGGGACGGAGACCTTCGGGGTCCTGACGCTGATCTGGGCGCTGATGGGCTATTTCAGCCTTTTCGACTTCGGTCTCGGCCGCGCGCTGACGCAGCAGATCTCCCACAGGCTTGCGTTCGATGGTGCCGACGAGCTCCCTGTGTTGATCAAGAGTGGCCTGCTGCTGGCGATTGCAGCGGGCGCCGTCGGAGGCGTGGCGCTGGCCATCGTCGCCTGGCCGTTGGCCGTCGACATCCTCCATGTCTCCGCACCGCTGCGCCAGGATGCATTTCTGGCACTGTTGATCGCTGCCATCGGTGTGCCGGTCACCACGGGGACGGTCGCCTTGCGGGGCGTGCTCGAAGCCCATGAGGACTTCAGGAGCGTCAACCTGATGCGCTCGATGCTTGGCTTCGGCACGTTCGGGCTGCCGGCGCTGAGCGTGCTCGTCTTCGGCCCCTCGCTGGTTCCGATGGTGGTCTCCCTGATGGCCGCACGGCTGCTGTTCGCCGCAGCGCACTGGTATCTCGTGCGTCGTCGCATGGCGGTCGACTTGGCGCGGGTCCGATTCGACCGACGCTCCGTGCACGGGCTGATGTCGTTTGGCGCATGGATGACCGTGTCGAATATCGTCAGCCCCTTGATGGTCACCGCAGATCGCTTCCTGATCTCCGCGGTGCTGGGCGCAGCGGTGGTGGCGTACTACACGGTGCCGTCGGAGCTGGTCGCCCGCATCCTGATCGTGCCGGGCGCGCTGACCAGTGCGCTGTTCCCGCGTTTGGCGGCGTTGTTCATGCAGGACCGTGCGTCTGCTCGCGTGCTGTATCTCCGCTGCCTGTCGATCGTTGCGGCGGTGCTGGTGCCGATCTGCCTCGCGCTTGCCCTGGGCGCGCAATGGGGTTTGGCGCGCTGGCTTGGCAGTGACTTCGCAAGCCGTTCGGCCCCGATCCTCGTGATTCTCTCGCTGGGGCTGTGGCTGAACGGGGTCGCTTTCATTCCCTTCGCCACGGTGCAGGCCGTCGGCCTGCCGCGGGTCACTGCGCAACTGCATTTGTTCGAGGCATTGCTCTACTTTCCGCTGCTCTGGTACGGGATGCACGCCTTCGGCCTGGTCGGTGCCGCCTTCGCCTGGACAGCCCGTGTCGGCATCGATCTGGCCCTGCTGCTGGTCAGCGTGGAGCGGCTCGTGTTTCGGCATGACCGCTTTGTCCCGCGCATGCGGCACAATTTCCCATCCACCGAACCGCAGCGCATCGACACGCCATGACCATGACCGACCCCGTCCTGAACATTCCCCCGCGCGACAAGGCAGAGATCCTTGCCCAGGCGCTCCCCTACATCCGCAAGTTCCACGGCAAGACCATCGTCATCAAGTACGGCGGCAATGCAATGACCGACCCCGCGCTGCAAGCCGACTTCGCCGAAGACGTGGTGCTGCTCAAGCTGGTCGGCATGAACCCCGTGGTGGTCCATGGCGGCGGTCCGCAGATCGAGGCCGCGCTCAACAAGCTCGGCAAGAAGGGCAGCTTCATCCAGGGCATGCGCGTGACCGATGCCGAGACCATGGAGGTGGTCGAATGGGTGCTCGCCGGCGAAGTGCAGCAGGACATCGTGGGTCTGATCAACCAGGCCGGCGGCAAGGCCGTGGGCCTGACCGGCCGCGACGGCGGCCTGATCCGCGCGCAGAAGCTCAAGCTCGCCGACCGCAATGACCCGAGCCTCCTGCACGACGTCGGCCAGGTCGGCGACATCGTCTCGATCGATCCGAGCGTGGTCAAGGCGCTGCAGGACGACGCCTTCATTCCCGTCGTCAGCCCGATCGGCTTCGGCGAGGAAAACGAAAGCTACAACATCAACGCCGACGTGGTCGCCGGCAAGCTGGCGACCGTGCTCAAGGCCGAGAAGCTGATGCTGCTGACCAACACGCCCGGCGTGCTCGACAAGGCCGGCAACCTGCTGACCAACCTGAGCGCCCGTGAAATCGACGACCTCTTCGCCGACGGCACGATCTCCGGCGGCATGCTGCCGAAGATCGAGGGCGCGCTCGACGCGGCCAAGAGCGGCGTGAATGCGGTGCACATCATCGATGGCCGCGTTCCGCATGCGATGCTGCTCGAGATCCTGACCGACCAGGCCTACGGCACCATGATCCGCGCCCGCTGAGCGCGTGCGTCTTTCAAAGAACAACAACAAGATGCAGCCCTTGCCCGAAGAAGACACAAGTGCGCCGACGGTGGAGCCCGTCGCCGTCATCGCCGCGCCGCCCCCCGCACGCAAGCGCCCCAAGCCGGGCGAGCGGCGCGTGCAGATCCTTCAGACGCTGGCCGCCATGCTCGAGCAGCCCGGTGGCGAGCGCGTCACGACGGCAGCGCTGGCTGCGCGGCTCGACGTCAGCGAAGCGGCGCTCTATCGCCACTTCGCGAGCAAGGCCCAGATGTTCGAAGGCCTGATCGAGTTCATCGAGCAGAGCGTCTTCACGCTGGTCAACCAGATCCTCGATCGCGATGCGCCGGCGCGCGACAAGGCGGCACGCATCGTGTCGCTGCTCGTGCAGTTCGCCGAGAAGAATCCGGGCATGACGCGTGTGATGGTGGGCGATGCGCTGGTCTACGAGAACGAGCGGCTGCAGAGCCGCATGAACCAGTTCTTCGACAAGCTCGAGTCGATGCTGCGCCAGGCCTTGCGCGACGCGGCCGCCGCCGGCGGCTCGGCCACGCCGACGGTCGACGCGCAGGTGCGTGCGTCGGCGCTGGCGGCTTTCGTTGCCGGACGGCTGCAGCGCTATGCGCGTTCGGGCTTTCGCCGGTTGCCGTCGGAGCACCTCGAGGCGAGCATCGCCCTGATGCTTTAACTGCCGCGCGCGGGCCGGCGCTGCCGCGTCACAGCGCCAGCGTCCAGCCGACTTGCCATTGGCGCAGGCGCGCATAGTGGTTCGTGCTGTCCGATACCAGTCGGACGAACCAGCCGGCGTACCGGACTTCGCCACCGAGTGCACCCAGGTGAGGCTCCACCACGAGCCGCCAGCGGAAACGGCGATCGGCCGGTGCGCTGTCGCCGAAATCCAGTTGCGACTGCCAGCCCAGCCACACCAGATTCAGTCCGGCCTTGCGCGACGCCTCGATGGTCCATGCCCCTTCGTCGATGCCGGGCAGCAACGGCTTCTGCCAGGCCAGGCGGGCGATCCATTGCGTGCCGATGCGGGCATCCATCGTCTCGAGGCGTTGACGGCCGGAGATGGCCGGGCCGTAGTCCAGGCTGCCGTCCGGATTGCGGCTGGTCACGCGGGTGTTGGCCACGGCACTCTCGGTGGCCAGCGCGCCCCAATGCAGGCGCGAGAACAGATCGCGGGCCTCGAGCCGCACGTGCAGATCGTCGGTGGGCTTGCCTTCGAATGCCAGCGAGACCGTGCCGCCCCAGCCCGTCGGGTCCGACGGCCCCAGGAACGGGCCGGTGATCCGCGCATCGCTGCGATAGCCCTCGGCCGCGATGTCATAGGCCCCGCTGGCGGTGTAGCCGATGCTGCCGTCGAGGCCGCCTGTGCGCAGGCGGTCCAGCCGCAAGGCATCGGCCTGGGCCGACCAGCGCCAGTTGCCGGCCACCGGCCACCATGGCGTGCCCACGGTGACGCCGCGCCCGCGCCACCCCTGCAGTTCGGCACGAACCGCATAGGTCTGCCCGGCCGCGGGCGATTCGCCGGCCTGATCGATGGCATAGAGCCGTGCCGCGTCGCCGCTGACCGACAGGAAGGCCTCGCTGCGCGCCAGCGCACCGAAGGACCAGCCGGACGGATGTGTGGCGCCGGCCTCCGCGCGGATGGCGCGCCACGCATGGTTGTTGCCCGATGCGGGCGCGCGGTGATCGGCCCAGCCCGGCTGTTCGATCGCGGCCACGGGGATGCCATTGGATGCGAAGGCATCCGAGAGCGCCGTGTGGAGCTGCCACCGGCCATCCTGCGCCGCGGCCGCGCTCGTCAGGCAGAGCCCGACAAGCAGCGCCGGAATGGAAAAAGAAGAGATGTGATTCGGCATCATGGGGCGCGGGGGAGGAGTGGAAACGCCCGCACGAGGCGGGCGCTGTCGGTTCACGAAGCCGTTGCCGGCGTCGCGTGGCAGGTCAGTACTGCTCGAAGGTGCCGTCGGAATACGTGACGCGTGAGTTCGACAGGTTCAGCACGCCCACCTTGGTGCCGTTGCTGGTCACGTCCACCGTCGTCACGCCATCGATGTTCGGCAGCACGACCCTGATGCCCGTCGTGCTCTCCAGCACCGCAACGCCAGGGGCGACGCCGCTTTCGCTGTACTGCCCGTTGATGGTGATGGCGCCCTGCTTGTATTGCCCCGATGCAGCCACCGTCTTCACGGCTGCCGTCTTCTCGCTGTAGCTCAGCGATGCCGTCAGCACCGGACGGGTCGGGATGTCCAGCGTACCGGCGGCCGTGAGCTCGTACAGCGCGAAGTTGCTGGCACTGGGCGCCTGCAGGCTATGGAAGTTCGGGCGGTTCCTGTCGCGCAACGTGAAGCTGCCGCTGAAGAAGTCGCGGCCTGCGCGCTGGACGCTGCCGCTGAAGTCGATGCGTGTGGGAAGCACGTCCTGCACATCGGCGTCGGCGGCGAAGGCGGACACCTTCAGGCTGCCGGTCACTCCGCCGTCCGGCGTGCTGGCCTTCAGCATGAACAGGGCTTCGCTCTGGACGATGGCGGCACCTTCGCCGATGGTCACATAGGAGCCGGGCTGCAGCTCGATGCGGCTGTCCACCACACCGGCCTTGACCACTTCCACGGAGCCTTCGGCAGACAGCTTGTGAAGGCCTGCGCTCACGTCGGTGAGGCTGGCTGCCAGCGCGACGTTGTGCTTGTCGCCCAGCAGCTCGACCACCGCCGGCGTGTTGCCCTGGTATTGGCCCGATACGTAGATCGGCGTCGATTCCTGGGTGATCTCGAACGAGGGCGACAGCTCGCCGTTGAGGCTGAAGGCCGTGTAGATGCCGTTGTCCCGGTGCGAGACGATCGTGGCTGCGTTGCCCGGAAAGTCAGCGCCATAGTTGATGCGCCGCGCCGTCGCTTCCTGGGGCACGCCACCCGTCAGCACCCAGGCGGCCTTGCGCGTCTGGGTGTTCATGAGGAAGGTGTCGGCATCGGCGCCGGGCTGCATCCTGACCCGGATGCTCCATGCCGTGTAGCAGTTGCTGCCCTCGGTCGTGCAGTTGGCGACGTAGCCGTTCGAGTCGGTGGCCCGCACCCGTGTCTCCGCACCGCCGCACGCCACGTACAGCGTGTTGTCCTTGTCGGTCGCCAGCACGGTGTAGTTCTTGTCCTGGTAAAGGCTGCAGCCACCCAGTGCGCCGCCGTTGGCCGTGAACGAGCGGTTGTTCGTGAAGGCCGCGTTGTTGACCTTGATGTCGCGCCAGAACTCGATCGCCTTCTGGCCGATCTGAAGCGCTTCCAGGCCCTTCTGCGCGAGCGGCAGGGAGCGCTGGCTCACGCCGTCTGCCAGCGTCTTCAGTTCGGTCTGCAGCGACATGTCGGTCGCGTTCAGCGCCTTGGCATTGCTGCGCAGCGTGGCGAAGAAGGCCTTGGCGTTGTCGAGCGGTGTTCCGGTTGCGGCGGGGTCCGTGCTGCTCACCGCCTGGACGTCGACGTTGACCTGCACGTCCTTGACGTCGCGCACGGTCGCGATCTTGTTCTGGAGCTGCAGCACCACCGTTGCATTGGCCAGGGACTTGTCCGAGATGCTCTTGACCACGCAGGCGATCTGCGCCGCCGTGGCGGTCTCGGTACAGCCGAGCAGCGTTGCGCTGTCGGTGTCCTTCGCGATCTCGGAGATGGCCGCCAGCGCCAGCGCGAGCTGGCTTTCGGGCTTGCTCCTGTCGGTGGCGTCGAAGGTGGCGGCGGCACTCAGCGGGTTGAAGCCGAGCGCCGTGCCGATGTCGGCATTCGCCTTGGCCACGCTGGCCGCGGTCAGGCCGTCGCTGGAGGCCAGCGCCTGCGCGGCAGCCGCATCGGTGAACGGGTTGAGGTTGATGGACGGCGTGTCGCCGGCGTTCAGGTTGAGTACGGCGCGCAGCGTGAAGGTGCTCGGTGGCTCGACCGACGATGCGGTCGCCTCGTCGTACATCAGCGTCTTGCCGGCCACCACGCTGAGCTTGACCATGACCAGGCCCGTGCGCGCGATGTTCAGCTTGTACGCGCCACCGGCGTCGGTCGTTCCTTCGACCAGTACGGTGCTCTCGTCGACCTTGCCGCCGCTGATCCCGTACACCTGGACCTTGGCGTCGGACAGCAGGCCCTTGGCAGCCACGCCGCTGGTCGCGATGCTGACGGTCGATGGCTGCGACGTGCCATCGGCGCTGCCACCGCCACCGCCTCCACCGCCGCAAGCGGTCAGCAGCAGGGCAATGGCCCACGAACATGGCAACAGGGAAGGTCGTATGCGGAATGATTTCACCGAGGGCTCCGTCAGGATTGAATGCGGGATGGCTCATGAGCAGCCCGCTTCGACGCCATCAGCGAAACCGGGCTACTTGCGCCGCATTGTTCTGAGCGGAGTTTTGGCTCGCATCCCTCAAACCTGTGAGACGTTCGCCCCCACTGTCACACCCACCCTCTGGCCGGCTTCGGCGATTTCCTTCCACGTTGAACTATCTATATCGATTCCGTCACGTTCGCGCGCACGGCGTGCCACACGCTCGGGTTCGCCCGCGATCTGAACCGCGTCGAAACCGGCACCGGGAGGGCTCTGCCGCAGCCAGGCGATGAAGTCCTGCGCCTCCTGCGCGAAGCTGGCCTGCGTGCCCAGTTTCGCGGGATCGATCAGCACGGTCAGCATCCCGTTGAACACCGAGCGCGATGCGTCGGCAGGCTTGTGCCAGGTGCCGCCGCCGGTGAGGGCGCCACCCAGCAGCTCGCACGCCACGGCCAGGCCATAGCCCTTGTGTTCGCCGAAGGTCATGAGCGCACCGAACAGGCCGCCACCGGGCTCGTTGCCCTTGTTCTGCGGCACCACCACCACGCCCGGATCGTCCGTTGGGCGACCCTGCTCGTCGATCAGATAGCCGGGCGGCACGCGCTCGCCCTTGTTGTGCGCGACGCGCATCTTTCCTTGCGCGACGCGGCTGGTCGCGAAATCCAGCACGAAGGGTTCGGCACCTGCGAGCGGCACGCCGATGCAGCACGGGTTGGTGCCGAAGCGGCCATCGCCGCCGCCCCAGGCCGCGACCACCGGCCGCGACAGCACGTTGACGAAGTGCAGCGACACCAGCCCTTGCGCCGTTGCCATCTCGGCGAAATGACCGATGCGGCCGAGGTGGTGCGCATGCGCCAGCGTGACGATGCAGCTGCCGTGCTGCCTGGCGCGCGCGATGCCCATTTCGGTGGCCTGCACGCCGACGATCTGGCCGTAGCCGCCCTGGCCGTCGAGGGCCAGCAGGTTGCCGAGATCGACGTTGGTGCGCACCGACGTGTTGGGCCGCAGGCCGCCTTCGGCGACTGCGTCGATGTAGCGCGGCAGCATGCCGACGCCGTGCGAATCGTGCCCGCTCAGGTTGGCGAGCACGAGGTTGGCCGCGACCTGCGCGGCTTCCGTCGGCGCGCTGCCGGCGGCGGTCAGGATGGCTGCGCACTGCTGGCGCAGCGGCTCTGCAAGGAGAAGAGGCATGGCGATTTCTTCATGAAGCGAGGGAAGGTCCATTCTGACGGCGCCGCATGTTTGGGGTAGCCTGCGAGGCTTCCGACATTCAAGATGTGCATCGAAAGGAAGCAATGAAACTCGTCCGCTACGGCAACCCCGGCAAGGAAAAACCCGGCCTCATCGACAACGACGGCAAGCTGCGCGATCTCAGCGCGGTCGTGAAGGACCTGGGCCCCGAGCAGCTCGGCGATGCCGCGCTCGCCAAGCTGAGCAAGCTGAAGACCGACAAGCTGCCGCTGGTCCGCGGTAAGCCGCGCCTGGACACACCCATCGCGCAGATCGGCAAGTTCATCGCCATCGGCCTCAACTACGCGGACCATGCGGCCGAGTCCGGCGCGCCGATTCCGAAGGAACCCATCATCTTCATGAAGGCCACGAGCTGCATCCAGGGCGCCAACGACCCCGTGATGCTGCCCAAGGGGTCGGTCAAGACCGACTGGGAAGTGGAGCTCGGCCTCGTCATCGGCAAGACCGCGCGTCACGTGTCGCAGAAGGAAGCGCTCGACTTCGTCGCGGGCTACTGCACCGTCAACGACGTGAGCGAGCGCGAGTTCCAGATGGAACGCGGCGGCACCTGGGACAAGGGCAAGGGCTGCGACACCTTCGGCCCGATCGGCCCCTGGCTCGTCACGCGCGACGAGGTGCCCAACCCGCAGCGGCTCGGCCTGTGGCTCGACCTCAACGGCAAGCGCGTGCAGACAGGCACCACGCGCAACATGATCTTCAGCGTGGCGAAGATCGTGAGCTACGTGAGCCAGTTCATCACGCTGATGCCGGGCGACGTCATCTGCACCGGCACGCCGCCTGGCGTCGGGCTCGGCATGAAGCCGCCGCTCTACCTGAAGAAGGGCGACGTGATGACGCTGGGCGTCGAAGGCCTCGGCGAGCAGCGCCAGGAAGTGATCGCCTTCAGGCGCTGAACGTCGAACGGACGCGGGCTCGCCGGCCCGCGTTGCGTTGCACTCCAACCCCCGTCAAGAGGTCATCCATCCGTGGCGCGTATCCAATCGACCCGTTTCGTGTTCCAGCCGGTCCAGCTCGTGCGGCCGGCGGAGATCGTGGCCTACCGCATCTCCGAGGCCATCCGGGCCGGCGACGTGAAAGTGGGCGAGCGCCTGCCGTCCGAACAGAACCTGTCGACCCAACTCGGCGTGTCGCGCCCGACCCTGCGCGAGGCCATCAAGCTGCTCGTGCAGGGCGGCGTCCTCAACGTGCTGCCGGGTTCTTCCGGCGGCATCTTCGTGATCAGCGAGTCCATTCCGCCGGAGCTCGCGGGGTTGCCGCTGCCCGAGCTGCCGATGGATGACATCGCGGGCGTGCTCGAAGCGCGCCGGCTGATCGAGCCGCACGTCTCGCGCATGGCTGCGGCCTACGGGACACCCGCCGATTTCCAGGCCATGCACGAGGCCGTGACATTGAGCGAGCAGGCCAGCGCACCGTACCGCAAGAAGCGCATCACGCACCAGGGCATGGAGCTCATGACCATCGCCAGCACGCGCTTCAACATCGCGGTGGCGCGTGCCACGCAGAACAGCGTCATCGTGCAGATGATGGAAATCCTGCTGCGCCGCATGGAGCCGGTGCGCATGCATGCGCTGGCCGAGCTGGAGGACATCAGCGTCTCCACGCGCACGCTCGTCAACTCGCTGGAAGCCATCGAGAGCGGCGACCCCGACCTGATCGACAAGGCCACGCTCGACCGCATCGGGCTGCTCGAGGGCGCCTGGGAGCGCGCGACCGGACGGCGCCTGCGCCGGCGGCCGCGCCTGGTCGCCGGCACGGCCGCTGGACCATGGCCCGCGCCCACGCCCCAAACGGCACCGTCGGTGCGCGCGCCGGCTGCGAAGCGCGGCAAGAAGCAACCATAACGGTGCGCAGGCGGGGCGGATTCCCCCGCCCGTACCGCCGCGACCGCGATCCGCGCCGGGCATGGCACTTGCTAATGTCAGTATAAAAATATACCGAATTCGGTAAATTTCTGGATGTTTCAGTGGAATCCCGGAGTGGCCCCGACGGGTCTGGCCGGAGAATCCGCTTCCCATCGGCGCCAAGGAGTCGCAAGCCAGTGTTGCAGCTTGAAAACGTCGTCAAGACCTTCGGGGCGCTGCGTGCGGTCGATGGCGTGAGCCTGCATGTCCGCAGCGGCACCATCACCGGATTGATCGGTCCGAACGGTGCGGGCAAGACCACCCTGTTCAACACCATCGCCGGCAGCCATGCGCCCGACGCCGGCACCATCACGCTGGGTGGCCATGGCATCGGTGGGCTGCCCGCGCACCAGGTGTTCCATCGCGGCCTGGGTCGCACCTTCCAGATTCCGAGGCCGTTGGGTTCGCTCACGGTGGTCGAGAACATGCTGCTGGTGCCGCCCGGCCAGGCCGGCGAGCGCTTCTGGAACACCTGGCTGCAGCGCGGCAAGGTGCGCGCGCAGGACGCGGCGAACCTCGCGCAGGCCCGCGAGGTCATCGACTTCGTCGGACTCTCGCATCTCGCGGACCAGCCGGCGCGCGTGCTGTCCGGCGGCCAGCAGAAGTTGCTGGAACTGGCACGCATCCTGATGGCGAAGCCTTCGATGATCCTGCTCGACGAGCCGGCCGCGGGCGTGAACCCGGTGCTGCTCGAAAGCCTGGTCGAGCGGATCCTTCTGCTGAACCGGCGCGGCATCACCTTCCTGCTGATCGAACACAACATGGACATGGTCATGCGCCTGTGCAACCCGGTCATCGTGATGGCGCAAGGGAAGGTCGTGATGGAAGGGTCGCCCGACGTGGTGCGCAACGATCCTCGCGTGCTCGAGGCTTACCTCGGAGATCAACCATGACGGACGCGGTGCTGCGTGCCGAGAACGTCGTCGCCGGCTATGCGCGCGACCTGCCCATCGTGCATGGCGTGTCGCTGGACGTGCATGCGGGCGAGATCCTGGTGATCCTCGGGCCCAACGGTGCGGGCAAGTCGACCCTCGTGAAGTCGCTGGCGGGCGTCGTGCCGAAGTTCGGCGGCCGCGTCATGCTCGCCGGCCAGGACATCACGACGACACCTGCCCATCGTCTCGCGGCGGCCGGCGTGGGCTTCGTGCCGCAGAACGCGAACGTGTTCACCTCGCTGACCGTGCACGAGAACCTGCGCGTTGGCGGCTACCTGCTCAAGTCCGAACTGAAGCAGCGTCTCGACGAGGCCTACGCGCGCTTTCCCGATCTCGCCGCGCGCCGCACGCATGCGGGGCATGCGCTCTCGGGCGGCCAGCGCCAGATGCTCGCCATGGCGCGTGCGCTCATGACGGCACCGCGCCTGCTGCTGCTCGACGAGCCCAGCGCCGGCCTGTCGCCGCTCATGGTGTCCGAAGTGTTCAAGCAGGTCCGGCGGATCGCCGACAGCGGCATCGCGGTGCTGATGGTCGAACAGAACGTCAAGGCCGGCCTGCGCATCGCCGACCGCGGGCTGATCCTCGTCACCGGCCGCGTCGCGCACCAAGGCCCGGCCCGCGCGCTGCAGGACGACCCGGTGGTCGGCGAGCTCTACCTGGGCCGCCACGCGCAGCATGCGGCGGCACCGGCATCCGCCGTCGAGGAGGGCGCCGCATGATCGCCCAGGCCATCGTCGACGGCCTGCTGTCGGGCGCGATCGTGGCGCTGGGCGCCATCGGCGTGACCTTCAGCCTGTCGATCCTGCGCTTCGCGAACTTCTCGCACGGCGACCTGCTGGGCGTGGGCGCTTACGCGGCGCTGTTCCTGCTCGCGATGGTGGCCGGCCCCGGCGTGGCGGGCGGCGCGCTGGCCGAGCCGCTCGGACCTTTCTCCTTCGGCTGGGGCCTGCCGCTCGCGCTGGCCTTCGCCATGATCGTGGCGGTGGCCGTTTCGCTGCTGCTCGACGCCCTGGTGTACCGCCGGCTGCGCCGCCGCGGGGCCGATCCGCTCACGCTCGTGTTCGCGTCCTTCGGCCTCGCGCTCGTGCTGCGCAACCTCGTGCTGCTCCTGTTCGGGCCCGACCCGCACAACTACAGCACCGAGATCCAGATGGCGGTGCGGCTGCCCGGCAGCGTGCTGGTGATGCCGGACCAGATCCTCGTGTTCGGCGTCACGATGGTGGTGCTGGCGGGGCTCTGGGTCTTCCTGCAGCGCACGCGCTACGGCATCGCGATGCGTTCGGTGGCGGAGAACCCGGTGCTCTCGGGCATCGCGGGCATCGACATCGCCGCCGCGGTGCGCATGACGTGGATCGTGTCCTCGATGCTCGCGGCGCTGGCGGGCGTGTTCTACGGCGTCACCGTGCAGTTGCGCCCGGAGATGGGGCTCAACCTGCTGCTGCCGCTCTTCACCGCCGCCATCCTGGGGGGAGTCGGCAGCGTGAGCGGGGCCGTGCTCGGCGCGCTGCTGATCAGCCTGACGGAGAACCTGGTGTCCCTGGTGATCCCGAGCACCTACAAGCCGCTGGTGCCCTTCGTGCTGCTGCTGCTGGTGCTGTACTTCCGCCCCGCCGGCCTGTTCGCGCCCAAAGGGCATCACTGACATGCTGTCCTACCTGATCTTCTTCGTCACCGTGGCCGCCATCCTGTCGATCGCCACGCTCGGCCTGAACCTGCAATGGGGCGTGTCGGGCCAGTTCAATGCCGGCGTCGTCGGCTTCCTGGCGGTGGGCGGCTACAGCTTGGCCATCCTCACGATGCCGGTGAGCCAGGACCTGCTGGTGCGCCTGAACGCGCCGTTCGCGCTCGGCCTCGCGGGTGCGCTGGTGATCAGCGGCGTCGTCGCGCTGCTCGTGGGCATGGCGACGCTGCGCCTGCGCAGCGACTACCTCGCCATCGCGACCTTCGGCATCGCGTCGTCCATCCAGGTGCTGGTCAACAACCTCGAGCCGCTCACCGGCGGCTCGCGCGGCCTGGTGGGCATTCCGCGGCCGTTCGAGTCGCTGGGCCCGCAAGGCTTCGCCTGGGCGTATCTCGTGATCGTCCTGTGCATCCTGGCGCTCGTCTACACGGCACTGCAGGCGTTGCTCCGGTCGCCATGGGGCCGCGTGCAGCGCGCCCTGCGCGAAGACGAAGCGGTGTGCGCGGCGCTCGGCAAGAACGTGGTGCGCTTCCGGCTCACCGCCTTCGTGATGGGCGCGATGCTCATGGGACTGTCGGGGGCGCTCTATGCGGGCTTCGTGGGCACCACGAGCCCGGGCGAATTCATGCCGATCCTCACGTTCCAGATCTGGGCCATGCTGATCGTCGGCGGCAGCGGCAGCAATGCGGGCGCCATCGCCGGCAGCTTCGTGATCTGGGGCCTGTGGACGCTCTCCGGCGCCGCCATCGTCTCGGCACTGCCGCCCCAATGGCAGGCGCAGGGCGGCGCGCTGCAATCGATTCTCGTCGGGCTGGTGCTGGTCTCCACGCTGTTGTTCCGGCCGCAGGGCCTGTTCGGGCCGCGTCGCGCCGCCTGAGGCGCGCCATGCCCTTCGCACCGCCATTCCTTTGCTTCCATTGCTTCCTTCCCAACCCTCCAGGAGTCATGACATGAGCGTTTACAAAAGCAGGTGGCCGGCCGTGGCCGCGCTGGGCCTTGCGATGGCCGCGGGCCAGGCCTTCGCGCAGCAGGAGTGTCCCAAGCTCGGCGGCGTGGTGGCCCTCACCGGTGCCCAGGGAGCGATCGGCAAGGTGATCGCCGACGCCGGCAAGCTCGCGGTCGACCAGGTCAACAAGGCCGGTGGCGTGAAGGGCTGCCAGGTCGAGTTCGTGCTGCGCGACGACACCAGCCAGCCGTCCGTGGGCCTGGACGCCGCGCGCTTCCTGGTCGACGTGCAGAAGGTCAACGCGCTGGTCGGCTTCGTCGGCAGCGGCACGGCGCTCGCGGTCGTGAACTCGGTCTCGGTGCCCAACAAGATCCCGACGGTGGCCTGCTGCGCCGTGACGCCCACGCTCACGCGCATGGCCGAAGAGGGCAAGACCGGCGGCTACTTCTTCCGCACCATTCCCACGGCGCGCACCACGGCGCTCGCGCATGCCAAGGCGGTGACCGAGCGCGGCTACAAGAAGACCGTGATCATGTACATCAACAACGACTTCGGCAACGGCGTGGCGCCCGACACCAAGACGGCCATCGAGAAGATGGGCGGCAAGGTCGTGGGCAGCTTCGGCTATGCCGAGAACCAGCCGTCCTACCGGTCCGACGTGACCAAGGCGCTGGCGCTCGAGCCCGATTCGCTGGTGCTGGTCGGCCTGTCGGCGGACGGCACGGTGCTGCTGCGCGAATGGTTCGCGCTGGGCGGCACCCGGAACGTCGTGCTGCACAACACCATGCGGTCGATGGACGTCATCAAGGGCGTGGGCGAGCGCTTCCTCGACAAGGCCGTCGGCATCGACAACGGCCAGGCGACCGGCCCCACCGCCGATGCCTTCAACCACGACTTCCAGACGGCCTACAACCGTCCCGCGGTCGGCCCCGGCCTGCACACGATGTACGACGCCGCGGCCGTCACGCTGCTGGCGATGCAGGCCGCGCCCAAGCTCGACGGCGCGTCGATCCGCGACGCCATGCGCGCCGTGCAGGACCCCGCCGGCATCGAGGTCGGCCCGGGCGTGGAAGGGCTCAAGAAGGGGCTGGACGCGCTGAAGGCCGGCCAGAAGATCCGCTACGTCGGCGCCACCGGCGCGTTTCGCTTCGACAAGAACGGCGACGTCAGCGGGCCGATGCTGATCTGGAAGCTCAGCAATGGCGCCATCGTCACCGAGAGCACGATCCCGCTCGAAGAGATGCAGGCCCTGAACCAGAAGGCCGGCTTCTGAGCCGCGCCGCCACCAGGAGATCCACATGACCATCGAAACCATCACGCTCGCGCCGGACTACACCATCTCGCGCGTGGCCAAGGGCAACTGGCAGCTCGCCACGCGCCACGGCACGCCCTACGCCCAGGAAGACGCCGTCGAGGACATGCGCCGCTTCGTCGAGGCGGGCATCAACGCCTTCGACTGCGCCGACCACTATGTGGGCGTCGAGGACACCATCGGCGTGTTCCGCCGCAAATACCCCGAGCTCGCGAAGCGGCTGCGGGTGTCGACCAAGTACACGCCCGACATCGACCTGATCCCGCGCTTGACGAAGCGCGACGTCGAAGTAGCCGTCGACCTGTCGCTGCGCCGGCTGGGCGTCGAGCGGCTCGACCTCGTGCAGTTCCACTGGTGGGACTACGACGTGCCCGGCTGCACGCAGGCGCTGCTGTGGCTGCAGGAATTCCAGAAGGCCGGCAAGGTGGCGCACATCGGCACCACCAACTTCAACGTCGCGCACATGAAGGAGATCGTCGGCGCCGGCGTCACGCTGCTCACCAACCAGCTGCAGTATTCGCTGCTCGACCTGCGCCCCGAGCGCGGCATGGTCGACTTCTGCCGCGACAACGGCATCCACCTGTTCTGCTACGGCACCATCGCCGGCGGCTTCCTGTCGAACCGCTGGCTGGGCCAGGCCGATCCGCCGCAGCCCTACGCCAACCGGTCGCTCGTGAAGTACCGGCTGATGGTCGAGGAGTTCGGCGGCTGGGAGGTCTTCCAGTCGATGCTGCGCGACCTCGACGGCATCGCGAAGAAGCACGGCAGCAACATCGCCGCGGTGTCGGCGCGCTACGTGCTCGACAAGCCGCAGGTCGCCTGCGCGCTGGTCGGCGCCAAGGACGCGAAGCACCTCGACGAGACGCTCGACATCTTCCGGCTGCAGCTCGATGCCGAGGACACCGCGAAGCTCGACGCCCTGGCGAGCGCCATGCCCGGTGCGCTGGGCGACTGCTACGACGTGGAGCGCGACAAGGAAAGCGTGCACGCCAAGATCATGCAGATGAACCAGAACACGCACGGCGCTCCAGAGAAGATGGAGATGTCGCCCCAGCTCGAAGCCCTGCGCGGCTGAAACCCAAACCCCACGGAGTGAAGATGGACCACACCCAGAAGACCGCGGCGGGAACGCCCGATGTGTTCGAGCTCTATGACCTGCGCGTCGAGGTGGTCGAGTCCGACCGGCCCTTCGTCATGCATGTGAAGAAGGGCGACTACTTCGACGTGATCGGCGGGCGCATCGTGCTGCCCGCGGACAACCCGACCTTCTCGCTGTACGGCATGTTGGCCGTGCTGCCCTTCATCCCGGCCAAGCAGCGCCCGACGCATCCGAACGACTGGATGACGTCGGACTGCCTGATCGCGTCCACCGACCCGGCCTGCGGTGCGCGCTTCAAGATCACGCGGCTCGAGAAGCGGCCGCTGCACCACGGCGACTTCAGCGTGGTGCCGCTGGGCGAGACCAACGGCTGATCCGCATGCCGCGGCGGCCATGATGCAGCAGGCCCCACGCGTCGCGGGCTATTGCGCGCTGTGCCGTTCGCGCTGCGGCGCGCAGTTCGTCGTGGAGGACGGCCGCCTGACGGGTGTCGAGCCGCTGGCAGGCCATCCGACCGGCGGTGCCTTGTGTGCCAAGGGCCGCGCCGGCCCCGAACTGCAGTACCACCCGGCAAGGCTCACGCGGCCCTTGCGCCGCACGCGCCCGCGCAGCGATCCCGACCCGGGCTGGGTCGAGGTTTCATGGGACGAAGCGCTCGGCGACATCGCCGCGCGGCTGATGGCCATCCGCGCGGAGAGCGGCGCGCACGCCGTCGCCTTCGCGAGCGCATCGCCCGGCGCCACCGCGCTGTCGGACAGCCTCGAGTGGATCGAGCGGCTGGTCTTCGCGTTCGGCAGCCCGAACTTCCTCACCGGCGTCGAGATCTGCAACTGGCATCGCGACCACAACCATGCCTTCACCTTCGGCACCGGCATCGGCATGCCCGACTACGCGAACAGCGAGCTCGTGATGTTGTGGGGCTTCAACCCCGGCAACGTGTGGCTCGCGCAGGCGCAGGGCGTGGCGGCTGCGCAGGCGCGCGGCGCGAAGTTGCTGGTCGTCGACCCGGTGCGCACGCGCCATGCGCGCCAGGCCGACCTGTGGCTGCCGGTGCGGCCCGGCACCGACGCGGCGCTCGCGCTGGGCCTGGCGCGCGAGCTGATCGCGCAAGGCCGGCATGACGACGACTTCGTGCGCCGCTGGACCAACGCGCCCTTCCTGATCCGCGAGGACGACGGCCGGCCGCTGACCGCCCGCGACCTGCATCCGCATGCGCCCGGGAACGCCGAAGGGCAGGGCGAGCGGCCACTGGCCTGGCACCAGGCGCGGGGCGCGCCGGTGGCGCTGGACACCTCGGAGGCCATGGCCCCGTCGCTGTCGGCGGTGCTCGCGCTCTCGGGCCGTTTCGTCGTCGAGACGGCCGATGGCCCAGTCGCCTGCCGGCCCGCCATGGCGCACTACATGGCCGCATGCGAGCCCTGGACGCCGCAGGCGGTCGAGGCCTTCACCGGCGTGCCGGAAGCGCAGGTGCGCGAGGCGGCGCGGATGATCGGCGAGGCCGGACAGCGCATCAGCTACTTCAGCTGGACCGGCATCGCCCAGCACGCCAACGCGACGCAGACAGACCGCGCGATCGCCTTGCTCTATGCCATCACTGGCAGCGTCGATGCGCCCGGCGGCAACCTGCACCTGGCGCGTGCGCCCGCAGCGAAGATCAGCGACCGGACGCTGCTCGATCCGGCACAGGCCGCCCGCGCGCTGGGGCTGGCGCAGCGCCCGCTCGGCCCGCCGGCGCATGGCTGGACGCTCGGCGCCGACTTCCATCGGGCGGTCGTGCAGGGCGAGCCCTACCGGGTGCGGGCGCTGGTCGGCTTCGGCGCCAACCTGCTCATGTCCCAGCCCGATTCGCAGGCCATCCGCGCGGCGCTGGAGGGGCTCGAGTTCCAGGTGCACTGCGACCTGTTCGAGACGCCCACCGCGCGCCACGCCGACTACCTGCTGCCGGTGCGCACGCCCTACGAGCGCGAGGGCCTGCGTATCGGTTTCGAGATCGATGCCGCCGCGCAGCACACCGTGCAGCTGCGGCCGGCGGTGGTCGCACCGGCGCCGCGGAGCGAGGCGCATGCCGACCTGGACATCGTGTTCGACCTGGCCGTGCGGCTGGGCCACGGCGACCTTTTCTTCGACGGCGATGTCGAGCGCGGCTGGAACCATGCATTGGCGCCGCTGGGCCTCACGGTGGCCGCGCTGCGTGCCCAGCCGCAAGGCATGGTGAGGCTGCCTTTCGTGCAGCGTCCGCGCCAGTACGCCGAGCCGGCTGCGGAAGGCGGCGTGCGCGGCTTTGCGACGCCGAGCCGGCGCGTCGAGATCCATGCGTCGCGCTTTGCGGCCGAGGGCATCCCGCCGGTGCCGGAGGTCGTCGCACCGCGGGCGCGCTTCGATGCCGGCAGCCCGTCGTCGGCCGCGGCGTGGCCGCTCACGCTGTGCTGCGCCAAGAGCGGCTACTACTGCCAGAGCCAGCACCGCGGCCTGGCGACGCTGCGTGCGCGCGAGCCCGAGCCGCAGGCGCGCCTGCATCCGGCACTCGCCGACGCGCGAGGCATCGCGCCCGGCGATGCGTTCGAGGTGCACACCGCCCGCGGCGCGGCGCGCTTCCGGGCCGTGCTGGACGACGACCTGGCGCCGGACGTGGTCATGGCCAGCTTCGGCTGGTGGCAGGCCTGCGAGGACCTGGGACTCGGGCCGGTCGATCCGCTCAGTCCGGACCACAGCAACATGAACGCGCTCGTCGACGCCGCGGTGGCGGACGGCCCGTCCGGCTCGGTACCGCTGCGCGCCTACCCCTGCGACGTGCAGGCCGTGGCGGCCGTCCGGCGCTGGCGCGGCTGGAAGACGCTGACGCTGCGCTGCCTCTCGCGCCCGGCCGACGGCGTGATCGAACTCGGGTTGGCGGCACCCGATGGCACGTTGCTGCCCGACCACCGGCCGGGCCAGCATGTCCGCCTGGCCTTCGACCTGCCCGGCCTCGCGCGCACGGAGCGCTTCTATTCGCTGATCCACGCCGCGGACGTCGCAGGCCATCCCGAATGGCGGATCGCAGTGCGACGCGGCGCGGCGCTGTCCGATGCGCTGCACCGCCACTTCGAGGCGCAGCCCGGCGCCGTACTGGCCGTGCAGGCGCAGTCGCCGGACGGTCGCTTCCTGCTGCCGGTCACGCCGGCGCGGCCGACCGTGCTGATCGCCACGGGCATCGGCATCACGCCCTTCCTGTCGATGCTCGAAACCATGGCGGCCGCCCGGCCGTCAACGTCGGCATCGCCACCCATGCTGCTGCTCTACGGCAACCGCGATGCGGGTCACCATGCCTTCGCCTCGCGGCTGGCCGCACTGGCCCGCGCGTTGCCTGCGCTGACCATCGTCGACCGCTACAGCCGCAGCGGTGCCGTGTCGGTCGACCGCACGCCCGATCGCATCGGTCGCATCAGCGTCCGCGACATCGGCGCGGCATGGTTCGATGCCGACGCGCGCTTCTACCTGTGCGGTTCGCCGACGATGCTGCGCGAGTTCCGCGGCGGCCTGCGCGCGCGCGGCGTGCCACCTTTCGCGATCTTCAGCGAGAGCTTCGAGGCGGCCGCACCGCCACCGGTGGGCGGTGGCCGCTTCGACATCCACTTCCTGCGCAGCGGACGCCGTGCAGTGTGGGACGGCCACGACCGCAGCCTGCTCGCGATGGCCGAGCGGCTCGGCATACCGGCTGCCGGCGGATGCCGCGTCGGCCAATGCGAGAGCTGCCGCGTCGGCCTGCGCGCCGGCCATGTCCATCACTTCGCAGCCACGGCCGTCGCGGACGAGGGCGACTGCCTGGCCTGCATCGCCGTGCCGGCCAGCCACCTGGAGATCGATCTGTGAACGCCATCGACAAGCCTTCCACGAACACGCCTGCGCCGCGGCGCTTCGCACTCATCGGCCATGGCCGGATCGGTGGGCCGGTCGTGCGGGCCTGGCGCGACGGCGCGCTCGACGGATGGACGCTGGCCGCCGTGCTGGTGCGACAGGCGCCCGCCGATGCCGAGCGCTGGATGACGACGGATGTCGATGCCTTCCTGGGCAGCGCGCCCGACCTGATCGTCGAGGCCGCTGGCCCCGCCGCGCTGGCCGCCCACGCCGTGGCGGCGCTCGCCGTCGCCGACCTCTGGACGGTGAGCGCCGCGGCGCTGGCCGATGCGGACCTGAGCGCGCGCATCGCGCGGCAGGCCCGCCTGCATGGCCACCGGCTGCGCGTGCTGGCCGGTGCGATCGCCGGGCTGGACGGCGTGGCGATGTCGAGCGTCGATCCCGATGCCGTGCTCGATCTGGAAATCGAGCTGCCGCCCGGCGGCGCCCAACCGGCGGGCGAGCGCTTCCGGGGCAGCGTGCGGGACGCGGCGGCCCTGTTCCCGAACAGCGTGAACGTGGCCGCCGCCGCCGCCCTGGCCGGTCCGGGGCTGGACGCCACGCGCATCCGCGTGAGCCATCCCGGCGAAGTTGCGCGCAACCGGCTCGCGCTGACGGCCGAGAGCCGCTTCGGCACCGTGCGCGCGGAGGTGCTGCCGCGCGTCGGCCCCGGCATTCATCCGGTGGCGGCCTCCATCATTGCGGCGCTGCAGCAGCAACTGCGCCCGGTCTGGGTCGGCTGAGCGCGCCGGCCGAGGCCGGCTGGCCGTCCCGGCTTCCGTATCCGTCGGCCGGTTCGTCGCCCTCGAACGGGGCGTGAAGTGCTGCAGTGCACCAATGTGCGGCGCCGCGTTCCATTTTCAAATGTCTCATTGACAGAACATTCGAAGTAGCAAAACATCGGCCGCATGTCGCAGATGCCTTTGCCGAAATACCACCAGATCTACCTGGTGTTGCGAGAGCAACTCGACGAGGGCCGTTTCGCCGACGGCCTGCCCGGCGAACTGGCATTGATGGCCGAATTCGGCGTGGCGCGCGTCACCGTGCGCCGCGCGCTCGAACGCCTGGCCGCCGAAGGCCTGATCTCGCGCAACCCGGGCCGCCGCACGCGGGCACTGGCACCGCCGGCCGCCAACGATGCCCGCGGCACCGAGGGCATGTCGCGCGCCAACCTGCGCGGGCTGCTCGAGAACCTGGTGACGATGGGCCTGCACACGTCGGTCAAGGTGATCGACGTGGCGACCATCACCGCGTCCACGCAGGTCGCCGATGCGCTGCAGCTGCAGCTCGGCGACCCGGTCCAGAAAGCGGTGCGCGTGCGCTCCACCCGCGAAGGCCCGCTGTCCCACATCACGACCTACGTGCCCGCCGGCATCGCGCGGCGCTTCGGTCGCCGCGAGCTCGCGAAGAAGCCGATCCTCGTGCTGCTGGAGGAGTCGGGCGTGAAGGTCGGCCGTGCGCACCAGACCATCTCCGCGCGCCTGGCCGACAACGTGCTCGCGCAGCACCTCGAAGTCTCGGTCGGCTCCGCGCTGCTCGCGGTGCGCCGGCTGATCTATGACGACGCCGACAGGCCCGTGCAATGGCTGCACGGCCTCTACCGGCCCGACCGATACACCTACGAGATGCAGCTGTCCCGCGTGGGCGGCATCGACGCCAAGGTGTGGGTCAGCAATGACGTGTCAGCCCAGTTCAACTGAAAAGGAAAGCCCCATGCAGAATCGCCGCCGCTTCGTATCGCAGTCCGCTGCGATGGCCACCGCCATCGCCTTCCCGCTCGTGTCGGGTGCGCAGCCCAAGACCATCAAGGTCGGCGTGCTGCATCCGGTGACCGGCGCGCTGGCCTATTCGGGCCAGCAGTGCCGGCTCGGCGCGCAGCTGGCCATCGAGGACATCAACAAGGCGGGCGGCATCAAGTCGCTCGGCGGTGCGAAGCTCGAGGCGCTGCTGGGCGACGCGCAGTCGCAGCCGCAAGCCGGCGCGGCCGAGGTCGAGAAGATGAACGAAGCCGGCGTGTCGGCCATCGTCGGCGCCTTCGCCTCGGCGATCTGCCTGGCCACCACGCAGGCCGCGGCCAAGTACAACCTGCCGCACGTGGTCGATGTCGGCGTGGCCGACCAGATCGTCGAGCGCGGCCTGAAGAACACCTTCCGCTTCGGCCCCGGCTACAAGAAGTCGACCGAGGTCGCGATGGCCAACCTGCTGGTGCTGAACAAGGCCGCGGGCAATCCGGCCAAGACCGTGATGATCATCCACGAGGAGTCGCTGTTCGGTGCCGGCACCGCGCAACTGCTGTCGCGCGAGCTGCCGGGCTACGGCTTCGAGGTGAAGGAAGTGGTGAAGCACGCGAACCCGACGCGCGACTTCAACAACATCGTGCTGCGCATGAAGTCGATCAACCCCGACATCGTGATTCCGGCCAACTATTACAACGAATACGCGCTGCTGGTGCGCACCATGCAGCAGCAGAAGGTGCAGCCCAAGGCGATCTTCTCGGTGCTCGGCGGTGCCGCGTCGAGCTACAAGTTCGTGAAGGAATTTCCGGACGCGGCCAACGGCATCATCGACTGCAACCACTGGTTCAACCCGAAGGACAAGCGCGCGCAGGAGCTGCGCAAGCGGGTCGAGGCGCAAGGCCAGTTCTTCAGCTACGAGGTCTTCATGACCTACACCGCGATGACGGTGCTGGCCGATGCGATCGAGCGCGCCAAGTCGACCGACCGCGCCGCCATCATCGATGCGTTGGAGAAGAGCACCTTCTCGAATCACATCATGCCGTACGGTCCGACGAAGTTCGTCAACGGCCAGAACGAGGGCGCGCAGCCGCTGATGACGCAGGTCGTGAAGAACGACATCAAGGTGATCATTCCGCGCGACTACCGCGAAGTGGAACCGCTGTTCCCGCTGAAGGCCTGAACGGAGTAGCGACGCCGGATGTTCGACTTCAGCATTCTCTTTCCCTCGCTGCTCAACGGGCTCACGACCGGCGCGGTCTACGCCCTGATCGCGCTCGGGCTCACGCTGATCTACGGCGTCCTGCACATCATCAACTTCGCGCACGGTGCCAGCCTGATGCTGGCGCTGTACGCGGTCTACTTCCTGAAGGACCGGCTGGGCATCGACCCGTACCTCGCGCTGCCGGTCGTCGTGGCCGGCATGTTCGCGCTCGGCTATGGCCTGCAGCGCATCGTGATCAACCGCGCCGGCCACGGCAAGGACGAGAACATCCTGCTGGCCACGCTCGGCATCTCGATCGTGATGGAGAACCTCGCGCTGCTGTTCTTCAAGTCCGACACGCGCAACATCGACACCGCCTATTCGCTGAGCACGGTCGCCATCGGGCCCGCGATGATCGCGGTGCCCAAGCTGGTGGCTTTCGCGGGCGCGCTGGTGGTGTCGGCGCTCCTGTTCTGGATCATGGGCCGCACCGACCTCGGCCGCGCGATCCGCGCGGTGGCCAAGGAGAAGGAGGGCGCCAAGCTGATGGGCATCGACGTCGACCACGTCTATGCGATGAGCTTCGGCATCGGGCTGGCCTGCCTCGGCGCGGCCGCCTGCTTCCTGCTGCCGGCGTACTACGTCAACCCGCAGGTCGGCGGCGGCTTCGTGCTGGTGGCCTTCACCATCGTCGTGCTCGGCGGCATGGGCAGCTTCGTCGGCGCACTGATCGGCGGCTTCCTGGTGGGCGTGATCGAGTCGCTCGGCGGGCTCTATCTGGGCGATTCGCTCGGGCAGCTCGGCATCTTCGCGATCTTCATCGCCGTCGTGCTGTTCCGGCCGCAGGGCATGTTCGGAGCGAAGGCATGAGCGGTACGTCCTCATCCGGCGGCCGGCAGCTCGCCGGCATCGCGCTCTTCACCGTGCTGGTGGCCTGCGTGCCGCTCGTGACGACCTCCGGCGTCGCGCTCAACTTCGTGATGATGGCGCTCTACGCCACCCTGATCGCGCAGGCCTGGAACATCCTCGGCGGCTTCGGCGGCCAGTTCTCCTTCGGCCACGCGCTGTTCTTCGGCACGGGCGCGTACGTCCAGGCGATCGCGCAACTGCAGGGCGGCATCAACCCCTGGGCCGCGCTGCCGCTGGCGGTTGCCGGCGCGGCGGTGGTCGGGCTGTTCGTCGGCGGACTGAGCTTTCGCTACGGGCTCAAGGGCTCGTACTTCGCGCTCGTCACGCTGGCCTTTGCCGAGGTCTTCCGCATCGTCGCGGTGTCGGTGCCTTTCACGGGCGGCGGCGTCGGGCTGATGGTGCCGCTGCGCGAGTCGGTCGCGAACATGCAGTTCGCGTCGCGCGCGGGCTACCTGTGGGTCGTGCTGGGCTTCGTCGTGGCGGCGCTGCTCGTGACCTGGTGGCTGCGCAACGGCCGCTTCGGCGCCTACCTGCAGGCGGTGCGCGACAACGAGGACGCGGCGCGCGCCGTCGGCGTCAACCCGTTCCGCGTCAAGCTCGCAGCCATCTGCCTGTCGGCCGCCTTCATGGGCGCGGCGGGTGCGTTCTATGTGCAGGTGTTCCAGTACATCGACCCGGGCATCGCCTATGGCTCGGTGACCTCGGTCGAGGCGCTGGTCGCGGCCATCGTGGGCGGCATGGGCACGCTGTGGGGGCCGGTGCTCGGCGCGGTCGTGCTGCATGTGCTGGCCGACTTCACGCGCAACCTGTTCGGCGAACTGCCGGGCATCAACATGGTGATCTATGGCGTGGTGCTGGTGCTGATCGTCATCTTCCTGCCGCGCGGCATCGCGGGCATCGGGCAGTCGGTGCGGCAGCTCTGGTCGGCCCAGGGCGCGAAGGGAAAGAGCCATGACTGACGCATTGCTCGCCATCCAGGGCCTGTCGCGCGCTTTCGGCGGCCTGAAGGCCGTGCAGAACGTGAGCCTGTCGGTGCGCGAGGGCAGCCTCAGCGCGCTGATCGGCCCGAACGGCGCGGGCAAGACCACGCTGTTCGCGCTGATGTCGGGCTTCCTGCGGCCCGACAGCGGCACCGTGCGCTTCGCCGGCGAGGACATCACCGGCCGCGAGCCGCATCGCAATGCGCTGCTCGGCATGACGCGCACCTTCCAGATCGTGAAGCCCTTCGCGGCGCAGACCGTGCGCGAGAACATCGCCGTCGGTGCACACCTGCACGAGCGCCATCGCGGCGCGGCGCTGCAGCGCGCCGAGCAGGTGGCGCAACAGGTCGGCCTGGCGGCGCAGCTGGACAAGCCCGCGTCCGACCTCACGGTGGCCGGCCGCAAGCGGCTCGAACTGGCGCGTGCGCTGGCCACCCGGCCTCGCCTGCTGCTGCTCGACGAAGTGCTGGCCGGCCTCAACCCGCAGGAGATCGCCGAGATGATGCCGGTGGTGCGCGGCATCGCCGACAGCGGTGTGACCGTGCTGATGATCGAACACGTGATGCAGGCGGTGATGCACCTGGCCGAGCATGTCTGGGTGCTGGCGCAGGGCCAGCTGATCGCCGAGGGCAGTCCGGCCGAAGTGACGTCGGACGACCGGGTGGTCGAGGCCTATCTGGGCCATGGCACGGCCGCGCGCCTGCGCAAGGCCGCAGCGGGGAGCACGCCATGACCGCACTCCTCGAGATCAACGCATTGCGCGGCGGCTACGGCCGCGTCGAGGTGCTGCGTGGCGTCGACCTGCAGGTGAACGCGGGCGAGATGGTCGCGCTGCTCGGCAGCAACGGTGCCGGCAAGTCCACGCTCAACAAGGTGATGTGCGGCCTGGTGCCGGCCTGGAGCGGCAGCGTGCGCTTCGACGGCCACGACCTGAGCGGCGCGCACTACCGCGACGTGGTGAAGGCCGGCCTGATCCAGGTGCCCGAAGGCCGCAAGGTGTTCCCCAACCTCAGCGTGCTGGAGAACCTCGAGCTCGGTTCGTTCACCCGTGCCCGCGAGCGCCGCGCCAGCAACCTCGAGAAGGTGTTCGGCATCTTCCCGCGGCTGAAGGAGCGCATCGGGCAGAACGCCGGCACCATGAGCGGCGGCGAGCAGCAGATGCTCGCGATCGGCCGCGGCCTGATGGCCGAGCCGGTGCTGCTGATCCTCGACGAGCCATCGCTCGGCCTGTCGCCGCTGCTGGTGGAAGAGATGTTCGCGCTGATCCGCCGGCTGCGCGACGACGGGCTCGCCGTGCTGCTGGTCGAGCAGAACGTCGGCCAGTCGCTCGAGATCGCCGACCGCGCCTATGTGCTGGAGAACGGCAGCATCCGCTTCTCCGGCCTGCCGCAGGACCTGCTCGCCAGCGACGACCTGCGGCGCGCCTACCTCGGACTGTGAGCCGCGCAATGCAAGCCGACACTTCCCTGAAAGCCGAAGCCGCGTCGTCGCACGTGCAGCCGAGGACACCGCCGCAGACGCTGGCCCAGAAGCTCATCGCACGGGCCTGCGGCCGGGAGCAGGTCGCGGTCGGCGAGATCGTGACCTGCGCGGTCGACATGGCGATGTTCCATGACTCTTCCGGGCCGCGCCGCCTGCAGCCGATGCTCGAATCGCTGGGCGCGCAGATCTGGGACAAGTCGCGCGTCGTGCTGGTGATGGACCACTACGTGCCCGAACGCGACGACGACTCCCGCCGCATCGTGCGCATCGCACGCGACTGGGCGCGCGACCAGCAGTTGCCGCACGTCTACGACAGCATGGGCATCTGCCACGTCGTGGTGCCGCAGCACGGCCACATCCGGCCTGGCATGCTGTGCGTCGGCGGCGACTCGCATTCGCCCACCGGCGGTGCCTTCGGCGCCTACATGTTCGGCGTCGGCAGCACCGAGATGCTCGGCGTGGTCGTGACCGGCCAGATCTGGCTGCGCGTGCCCGAGACCATCCAGATGTGGTGGGACGGCGCCTTGCCCGCCGGCGTCACCGCCAAGGACATGATGCTGCACATGATCGGCCGCTTCGGCATGAACGGCGGGCGCTACCAGGCGGTCGAGTTCGCGGGGCCGGCGGTGCAGGCGCTGTCGATGCAGGAGCGCATGACGCTGTCGAACATGAGCGCCGAACTCGGCGCGCAGGCCGGCTTGATCGCGCCCGACGCGACCACCAGCGCCTTCCTCGCCGAGGCCGGCGCGCCACCGGTCGACACCGCGCCCTGGTTCACCGACGCCGACGCGGTGCTGACCCGCCACCGCTTCGATGCGTCCACGCTGGAGCCGCACGTCGCGGCGCCGCACAGCCCGGCGAACTCGCGCGGCGTGAGCCACTACGCGGGCACGCCGATCGACGTCGCCTACATCGGCGCCTGTACCGGCGCCAAGCTGGCCGACCTGCGCGCCGCCGCCGACGTGCTGCGCGGCCACCGCGTGGCGGCCGGCCTGCGGCTGATCGTCGCGCCCGCCAGCCTGCGCGACCAGGACCAGGCGCGCGACGAGGGCGTGTTGCAGGTGCTGCTGGACGCCGGCGCCGAACTGTTCCCGACCGCCTGCGGCGCCTGCGCCGGTTATGGCGATCCGATGGGCGACGACGTCGCCGTGATGTCCACCACCGCGCGCAACTTCAAGGGCCGCATGGGCTCGGCGAGTGCGCAGGTGTACCTGGGTTCGCCGTACACCGTGGCGGCCACGGCGCTGCGCGGCTGCGTCACCGATCCACGCGAGGTGCTGGCATGAGCGCGCCGATGCCATCGACGGCACGGACCCATCGCGTCTGGCGCCTCGGCGCCGACATCGACACCGACCTGCTCGCGCCCGGCCATGCGATGAAGTTCGGCATCGAGACCATCGCGAAGCACTGCCTCGAAACCGTGCGCCCCGAGTTCGCGCGCGAGGTGCAGCGCGGCGACGTGATCGTCGCCGGGCCGAACTTCGGCATCGGCTCCTCGCGCGAGCAGGCGGCCGAGGCACTGGTGCTGCTCGGCGTCGCCGCGGTGATCGCGCCGTCGTACAGCGGCCTCTATTTCCGCAACGCCTTCAACCTCGGCCTGCTGCTGCTGACCTGCGGCGACGTCGACGCGCTGGCCGACGGCGACCGCATCGGGCTCGACCTGACGGCGCCGGCGTTGATCGCACCCGGCGGCGCGCGTCTCGCGTGCGAGCCCATTCCCGGCTTTCTCCTGGACATGGTCCGCGCCGGCGGACTGATGAACCAACTGCGCCAGCGTGCTGGCAAGGAACCCCTCGATGCCTGAAACCACATCCACGCCGGCGCCTGCCGCGATGGACCCCGTCACGCTCGCCGTGCTGCGCGGACGCCTCGAACAGGTGGCCGACGAGATGGACGCGACGCTCTACCGCAGCGCCTTCAATCCGATCATTGCCGAGGCCCACGACGCCTGCCACGGCCTGTACGACGCCGCCACCGGCGACACGCTGGTGCAGGGCAAGTCGGGCCTTCCGGTGTTCGTCGGCGCCATGGCCTTCGCCGTGCGCGCCACCGCCAAGGCCGCGGCGCCGCGCGGCGGCATGCAGGACGGCGACATCTGGATCAGCAACGACCCGTACGACGGCGGCACGCACGCCAACGACTTCAAGCTGGTGAAGCCCTTCTTCCGCCACGGCAAGCTCTACTGCTACATGGCCTCGGCCGCGCACTGGCACGACGTCGGCGGCGCGGTGCCCGGCAACTACAACCCGGCGGCCACCGAGTGCTGGCAAGAGGCGGTGCAGATACCGCCGGTGCGCATCGTGCGCGGCGGCGTGCTCGACGAAGACGTGCTGGCCATCCTGCGTGCCAACACCCGCCTGCCCGAGAGCCTCTGGGGCGACCTGAACGGCCAGCTCGCCGCGCTCGAACTCGGCGCCAGGCGCCTCGACGGCCTGCTCGACGAGTACGGCGACGCGCTGGTGCTGCAGGCCATGGGCGAGCTGCGCAGCCGCGCGCTGAAGCTGATGCGCTCGCACATCGCTTCGCTGCCCGACGGCCGCTACAGCTTCGAGGACCTGCTCGACAACGACGGCATCGTCAACACGCCGCTGACCATCGCGCTCGACATGACGGTGGCCGGCGACCGGCTCACGCTCGACTTCTCGCGCACCTCGGCGCAATGCGCGGGGCCGGTGAACATCTCGCGCGCCACCTCGGTGGCGGCCTGCTACGTGGCGCTGAAGCACCTGTTCCCGGACGTGCCCGCCAACGCGGGCGTGCTCGATGCGGTGGACTTCGTGATGCCCGACCGCCTGGTCATCACGGCCGAGCGGCCCCGCCCGGTCGGTGGCTACACCGAGACCATCCTGCGCATGATCGACGTGATCCACAGCGCAGCCGCATTGGCCGACCCGACGCGTGCCGTGGCGCAGGCCTACGGCACCATCAATGCGCTGTCGATCGCCGGCCACCGCAGCGACAAGGGCCGCGAAGGCCAGCGCTGGGTGATGTTCAGCTTCTTCGGCGGCGGCCACGGCGGGCATTCGTCCGGCGATGGCCTGTCGCATGCCAACGCGCCGATCTCCACCGCGACCATTCCGCCGCTGGAGATCCTCGAAGCCGCGTATCCGGTGCGCTTCACCGAATGGTCGCTGCGCGCCGACTCGGGCGGCGAGGGCAAGTACCGCGGCGGCCTCGGTGCGGTCTACGAGATCGAACTGCTCGAGAAGGACGCCGAGGTGTTCGTCTTCGGCGAGCGCGGCGTGTCGCCGCCCAAGGGCGTGGCCGGCGGCGGCAGCGGCGCGGTCAACGTCTTCAGCTACGAGAACGATGGTGCCTGGCACACGCCGCCGATGGTGTCGAAGATGCACGGCATCCGTCTCGCGCAAGGCGAGCGGGTCCGGCTCGAGACACCGGGCGGCGGCGGCTGGGGGCCGTTCGCCGAACGCGGCAGCGCGGCGCGCCAGAACGACGGCGCGATGGGATACGTGGGGCAGGTGAAGCAGGTGGTCGCCGACGACGGCGCAGAGCAGGGCAAGGCATCGACATGACAGCAGCAGACATTCCCTCGACCGCCGGCCTCGTGGTCGGCGTGGACGTGGGCGGCACCTTCACCGACCTCTTCGTGCTCGACGAAGCCAGGGGCACGGCGCGCATCGTCAAGGTGCCGTCGACCCGCGGCGAGGAAGCGCGCGGCTTCATGAACGGCGTGGCACGCGTGGCCGACTCGGCGGCGGCCATCGCCACCATCGTGCATGGCACCACGGTCGGCACCAATGCGCTGCTCGAACGCAAGGTCGCGCGCACCGGGATCATCACCACGCGCGGCTTCCGCGACGTGCTGGAGATGCGCCGCCGCGACCGGCCGCAGACCTGGGGCCTGCGCGGCAGCTTCCTGCCGGTGGTGCCACGCGACCTGCGGCTGGAGGTCGACGAGCGCGTGCTGGCCGACGGCACGCTGCACACGCCGGTCGACCTCGACCAGGTGCGCGGCCAGACGCGCGCGCTGCTCGAGGCCGGCTGCGAAGCGGTCTGCGTGTTCTTCATCAACACCTATGCGAACGACACCAACGAGCGGCTGGCCGTGGCCGCGGTGCGTGAGCTCTGGCCGAACGCCTATGTGACCTCGGCGAACGAAGTGCTGCCCGAGATCCGCGAGTTCGAGCGCTGCTCCACGGCCACGCTGAACGCGGCGCTGCAGCCGGTGGTCGGCAGCTACCTGGAACGCCTGGAGTCCGACCTGCGCGGGCAGGGCTTCGACGGCGAGCTGCTGGTGGTGCAGAGCAATGGCGGCGTGATGTCGCGCCGGACGGCCAGCGACCTGCCGGTGCGCACCGCGCTTTCGGGCCCGGCGGCGGGCGTGATCGCCTGCGCCGAGATCGCACGCGCCGCGGGCTTTCCGGACGCGATCACCGGCGACATGGGCGGCACGTCCTTCGACGTGTCGCTGGTGGCGAACGGCGAAGCCGCGCTGGCCGCGCAGACCGCGATCGAATTCGGCATGGTGATCCGCTCGCCGATGATCCAGATCGAGACCATCGGCGCGGGCGGCGGATCGATCGCCTCGGTCGACGCGAGCGGCATGCTGCAGGTCGGCCCCGAGTCGGCCGGCAGCGTGCCCGGCCCGGCCTGCTACGGCCGCGGCAACATGCGCCCGACCGTGACCGACGCCAACGTGCTGCTCGGCCGCATCGCCGCCGACCGGCCGCTGGGTGGCGGCCTGCTGGCCGCGCTGGATGCGGGCAAGTCGCGCGAGGCGATCGAGACGCACGTCGCCGGGCCGCTCGGCCTCGACGCCTACACCGCGGCCGAAGCCATCCTCACGGTGGCCAACGCGCGCATGGCGGGCGCGATCCGGCTGGTGTCGATCGAGCGCGGGCACGATCCGCGCAAGTTCGCCTACATGCCCTTCGGTGGCGGCGGTGCGCTGCACGTCTGCGCCATGATGCGCGAGGTCGGCGTGGCCACCGGCATCGTGCCGCGCTATCCGGGCGTGACATCGGCGCTGGGCTGCGTGATCGCCGACATGCGGCACGACGCGGTCCAGACCATCAACCGGCCCCTGGCCGAGCTCGACGTGGCCGACCTGCAGCAGCGCATCGCGACGCTGGCGGCGACCTGCCAGGAGCGGCTCGATTCGTCGGGCGTGCGCTTCGACGCGGTGCGCGAGGTGGTCGCGCTCGACATGCTCTATGCGGGCCAGACCCACACGCTGCCGGTGCTGCTGCCCGAAGGCAGCGGCGCGACGCTCACGCGCGAATCGGTCCGTACCGCGTTCGAGGCGGCCTACGCCGCTGCCTTCGGCCGCGTGCTGGAGGGCATCGGCATCCGCGTGATGAACCTGCGCTACGCGCGCATCGGCGTGCGGCCCAAGTTCGACCTCGCGGTGCTGGCGCCTGAAGGGGCGGGCAGCACGGCGTCGCTCGGCACGCAGCGCGTGTTCCATCAAGGCCGGTGGCACGAGGCGGCGCGCTACGCACGGCTCGAACTGCCGATCGGCACACGCGTCGACGGCCCGGCGATCCTGGAACAGGCCGACACCACCGTGTGGCTCGAACCCGGCTTCCATGCCGAGGTGGATCGTTTCGGCAACCTGCTGGTGAGGCCAGCATGAGCGCAGTCCCAAGCAAGCTCGCACCGCAGTGTGGAGCACGGAGGTACACCAATGAGCAGTGACGCGAAACTCGTGGCGCCGAAGACGGCGCTGGTCATCATCGACCTGCAGAACGACTTCCTCGATGCCAACGGCGCCTATGCGCGCGGCGGCGACACCAATCCGCCGGCGCTGCTGCTGCCCGCGCGCGTGGCTGCCGTGGCGCGGGCGCTCAAGGCCGCGGGCGGCCTGGTGGTCGCGAGCCAGTTCACGCTGTGGCCCGGCGCGTCCGGCGAGCCGATGGTGTCGCCGCACCTGAAGGCGCTGCGGCCTTACCTGAAGAAGGGCGACTTCGCACCGGGCAGCTGGGGCCAGGCGAACGTCGACGCGCTGGCCGGGCTGATCGACGTCACGGTCAGCAAGGTCGCGTACTCCGCCTTCTTCAACACCCAGCTCGACTGGGTGCTTCGCCGCGGCGGCATCGACACGGTGGCGGTCTGCGGCATCGTGACCAACGGCGGCGTGGCGAGCACGGTGCGCGACGCGCACATGCGCGACTACCGCACGCTGGTGCTGGGCGATGGCTGCGCGGCCTTCGGCGAAGAGCGCCACCAGACCTCGCTGGCGGACATGCGCAACGTGGCCGAGGTCACGGACTGTGCGGCCTTCATCGGATCGATCGGATGAACGCGGCGCCCGCCGGCCGCATGCCGCGACGCAGCATCCGGCGTGCCGCGCGGCTCGATGCGCCGGTGCATGTCGACGTCGCGATCGTCGGCGCGGGCGCCTGCGGGCTCACGACCGCGCTGATGCTGCACGACGCCGGCATCGACTGCGTCGTGCTCGAACGCGATGCGGTGCCGAGCGGCTCGACCGCGCTGTCCTCCGGCTTCATCCCGGCACCCGGCACGCTCGCGCAGCGCGCGCAGGGCATTGCGGACGACAGCGCCGCCCGCTTCGCCACCGACATCCAGGCCAAGGCGCACGGCCGCGCCGCGCCGGCACTGCTGCAGGCCTATGCGCGGGCCATCGGTCCGGCGCTCGATGCGCTGCAGCAGCGGCACGGTTTCGACTGGCAGGTGCTCGACGGCTTTCTCTACCCCGGCCACACCCGGCACCGCATGCACACGCTGCCGCCCAGGACCGGCGCGTCGCTGATGGCACGCCTGCAGGCGGCGGTCGAGGCGGCCGGCATTCCGGTGCTGACGCAGGCGGTGGTCGACGTGCTGTACGTCGACGCCGCAGACCGCGCACTCGGCGTGGGCTACCTGCGCCCCGACGGCCAGGAAGAAACGCTGGGCTGCGACGCGCTGGTGCTCGCCTGCAACGGCTTCGGCGGCAACGCGGCGATGGTGCGCGCGCTGCTGCCCGAGATGGCCGACGCCGCGTTCGGCGGCCATGCCGGCAACGACGGCAGCGCGATCGTCTGGGGCGAGGCGCTGGGCGCGCGGCTGCGTGACCTCGGTGGCTACCAGGGCCACGGTTCCTGGGTGACGCCGCAGGGCGCGTTGATGTCCTGGGCCGTGATGATGGAAGGCGGCGTGCAGGTCAACGGCGCAGGCCGGCGCTTCCACGACGAGACGCTCGGCTATTCCGAGGCCGCGGTCCACGTGCTCGCGCAACCGGGCGGCATCGCCTGGAACGTGTTCGACGCGCCGCTGCTCGACCTGGCACGCGGCTTTCCCGATTTCTGCGATGCCGAGTCGGCCGGCGCACTGCGCCGCTGCGAATCGACAGAGGCGCTCGCGGCCTGCATCGGCTGCGATGCCGCGGTGCTGCAGGCCACGCTCGACGCCATGCGCCGTGCCGATGTGCAGCCTGACGGCCGCCGCTTCCGGCGCGGGCTCGATGCGCCGTACTTCGCCGTCAAGGTGACCGGCGCGCTGTTCCACACCCAGGGCGGACTCGACGTCGCACCCGACATGCGCGTGCTGCGTGCCGACGGCGCGCCGCTGCCGAACCTGCTGGCCGCCGGCGGCGCCGCGGGTGGCGTGTCCGGCGATGCGGTCTGGGGCTATCTCTCCGGCAACGGGCTGTTGAGCGCGGTGGCCGGCGGCTTCCTCGCGGCAGCGACCGCCGCGGCGCTGGTGCGCCAGAAAGACATGCAATGACCTCACCTTCCCTCAAGACCCGGCTCGCATCGAAGGACATCGTGCTGGCGCCCGGCGTGTACGACGCGCTGAGTGCGCTGGTCGCCGAGCAGGCCGGCTTCGAGGCGCTCTACCTGTCGGGCGCATCGATCGCCTACACGCGGCTCGGCCGGTCCGACATCGGCCTGACGACCTTCACCGAAGTGCAGGACACGCTCGCCCACATCACCGAGCGCGTGCGGCTGCCGGTGATCGTCGATGCCGACACCGGCTTCGGCAACGCGCTCAACACGCAGCGCACGGTGCGCGGCTTCGAGCGCGCCGGCGCCGCGATGATCCAGATCGAGGACCAGACCTTTCCCAAGCGCTGCGGCCATCTCGACGGCAAGGGCGTGGTCCCGGCGCGCGAAATGGTCGGCAAGCTCAAGGCCGCGCTCGACGCACGGCAGTCGGCCGACACGCTGATCCTCGCGCGCACCGATGCGCTGGCGATCGAGGGCATCGACGCCGCGCTCGACCGCGCCGAGGCGTACCTCGAAACCGGCGTTGACGCGCTCTTCATCGAGGCCCTGCGTTCGCCCGCGCAGATGGACGTGGCCTGTGGCCGCTTCGCGCATCGCGTGCCGCTGCTGGCCAACATGGTCGAAGGCGGCAAGACGCCGATCCAGGACGCCGATGCGCTGCAGGCCCATGGCTTCCGGATCGCGATCTTCCCGGGTGGCACCGCACGCGCCGTGGTCCATACGCTGCAGGGCTACTACGGCAGCCTCCAGCAGCACCGCACGACCCAGCCCTGGCGCGACCGGATGCTGGATTTCGATGGACTGAACGAAGTGATCGGCACGCCCGAACTGATCCGGACCGGGCAGCAGTACGACTGACGGCGGCAGCGCCGCACCCTCTATAACCCGCGCCGCAAGTCGGTCTTTGGGTTTCCGCGTGGGCGGAATCTCCTGCAAAATAGAACGATCGTTCGTTTTATTCTGCAGCCCGCATGCCCACCTCTTCCGTCCCCGCCAAATCGGTTCGCAGCGCCCAGAAGGGCCAGCAGACCAAAGCCGTCATCGTCGATGCGGCGCTGGCGCTGGCGGCCCAGATCGGGCTTGAAGGCCTGTCGATCGGCGCCGTCGCCGAGCTCACCAAGATGAGCAAGTCGGGCGTCTTCGCGCACTTCGGCTCGCGCGAGGAACTGCAGATCTCGGTGGTGCGCGAGTACCACGCGCGCTTCGAGCAGGAGGTCTTCTACCCGGCCATCCAGGCGCCTCGCGGATTGCCCCGCCTGCGCGCGATGTTCGCCAACTGGATGAAGCGCACCTCGACCGAGATCGACTCTGGCTGCATCTACATCAGCGGCGCGTCGGAGTTCGACGACCGGCCCGGCCCGGTGCGCGATGCGCTGGTCGAGTCGGTCAGCATCTGGCAGGCCGCCGTGTACCAGGCCATCGTGCTGGCCAAGGCCGAGGGCCATCTGCTGGCCGGCGCCGACGAGCGCCAGATGGCCTTCGAGGTCCACGGCCTGATCCTCGCGCTGCATTACGAGGCGCGCTTCCTTCGTGTGGACGGGTCGATCGACCGCGCCCACATCGGCTTCGACAACATCCTTGCACGCAACGCCAGCCCGGGTGCGCCCGGCGCAACGCGCGCGGCGGCCGCGGGCAAGCTGCGCCCGGTGCGCTGAACCCGTTTCGTCTTTCCTTTTCTCTCTTCTTTCTTCTTCTTAGCCTGTTCCTGGAGACCTTCCGATGCCTTCCTACACCCCGCCGCTGCGTGACATGCACTTCGTCCTGCATGAGCTGTTCCACGTCACCGACGAGCTCAAGGCGCTGCCCGCGCATGCCGACATCGACACCGACACGATCAATGCCGTGCTGGAAGAGGGTGGCAAGTTCGCGTCCGAAGTGACCTTCCCGCTGAACATCAGCGGCGACGAAGAAGGCTGCGTGCTCGACAAGACCACGCACGAAGTCACCACGCCCAAGGGCTTCAAGGAAGCCTATGCGCAGTACGTCGAAGGCGGCTGGGCGGCGCTGTCGTGCGACCCGGCCTTCGGCGGCCAGGGCCTGCCCTTCGTCGTGAACCAGTGCTTCTACGAGATGCTCAACTCGGCCAACCAGGCCTGGACGATGTACCCCGGCCTGTCGCATGGCGCCTACGAAGCGCTGGTCGCGCACGGCACTGACGAGCAGAAGAAGACCTACCTGCCCAAGCTGGTGAGCGGCGAATGGACCGGCACCATGTGCCTGACCGAGCCGCATTGCGGTACCGACCTCGGCATGCTGCGCAGCAAGGCCGAACCGCAGGCCGATGGCACCTACAAGCTCACCGGCAACAAGATCTTCATCTCGGCCGGCGAGCACGACATGGCCGCCAACATCATCCATCTGGTGCTGGCCCGCCTGCCGGACGCGCCCAAGGGCAGCAAGGGCATCAGCCTGTTCGCGGTGCCGAAGTTCAACGTCAATGCCGACGGCTCGCTCGGCAGCCGCAACCCGATCTACTGTGGCGGCCTCGAGCACAAGATGGGCATTCACGGCAACGCGACCGCGCAGATCGTGATCGACGGCGCCGTCGGCACGCTGGTCGGCCAGCCGCACAAGGGCCTGGCCGCGATGTTCGTGATGATGAACGCCGCCCGCCTGGGCGTGGGCAACCAGTCGCTCGGCCTGACCGAAGTGGCCTTCCAGAACGCGCTGGCCTATGCCAAGGACCGCATCCAGATGCGTTCGCTGACCGGCCCGAAGGCGAAGGACAAGGACGCCGATCCGATCATCGTGCACCCCGATGTGCGCAAGATGCTGCTGACCGCCAAGGCCTATGCCGAAGGCGCGCGCGCACTGCAGATCTTCTGCACGCTGCTGCTCGACAAGGAGCACGGCCATCCGGACGAGAAGGTGCGCAAGGACAGCGGCGAGCTCGTCGCGCTGCTGACCCCGATCGTGAAGGCCTTCATCACCGACAACGGCCACATCGCGACCAACGCGTGCATGCAGGTGTTCGGCGGCCATGGCTTCATCAAGGAATGGGGCATGGAGCAGTTCACGCGCGACAACCGCATCAACATGATCTACGAAGGCACCAACACGATCCAGTCGCTGGACCTGCTGGGCCGCAAGATCCTGGGCAACAACGGCGCGTCGCTGAAGAAGTTCGGCAAGCTGGTCGGTGCCCTGGTGGCCGAAGAAGGCGTGAACGAGAAGATGAGCGAGTTCATCACGCCGGTCGCGGTGCTGGGCGAGCAGCTCACCAAGTTCACGACCGAGATCGGCTTCAAGGGCTTCCAGAACCCCGACGAAGTCGGCGCCGCCGCGGTGGACTACCTGCGCGTGGCCGGCCACTTCGTGTTCGGCTACCTGTTCGCCCGCATGGCGCAGGTGGCACTGCGCGAGATCGCCGCCGGCAACACCGACCCGTTCTACGTCGCCAAGCTGCAGACCGCGCGCTTCTACTTCGCCAAGCTGTTCCCCGAGACCGCGACGCTGATGCGCACCGCGCGCAGCGGCAGCAAGGTGCTGATGGACACGGATGCGGCGCTGGCCTGATCAGAGACGCAAGACGCGAACAGCGAACGACAACACCGGAGACAACCCATGAAGACCATCCTTGCCGCTTTCCTCCTGGCCGCCGGCGCCGCGTCTGCGCTGGCCCAGAGTTCGCCCGTGGGCCTCTGGCACAACGTCGACGACAAGACCGGTGAGGTCAAGGCCGAGATCCGGATCGAGGAGTCCGGCGGTGCCCTGGCCGGCCGCATCGAACGTTCGCTGAAGAAGGACGGCAAGCCCGATGCGGTCTGCGACGAATGCACGGACGACCGCAAGGGCAAGCCGATCGCCGGCCTCGAGATCATCCGCGGCGGCAAGAAGACCGAAGGCAAGGACGTCTGGGAAGGCGGGAAGATCCTCGACCCCGAGAACGGCAAGGAATACCGCGCGAGCTTCACGCCCGTCGATGGCGGCAAGAAGCTCGAAGTGCGTGGCTACCTCGGTCCCTTCTGGCGTACCCAAGTCTGGAACCGAGCCCAATAAATACTGGAAGAACCATGTCCCGATTCAATGTGAAGAAAGTCGCCGTGCTCGGCGCCGGCGTGATGGGTGCGCAGATCGCCGCCCATCTCGTCAACGTGCGCGTGCCGGTGGTGCTGTTCGACCTGCCGGCCAAGGAAGGCCCGAAGAACGGCATCGTCCTGCGCGCCATCGACAACCTGAAGAAGCTCAAGCCCGCGCCGCTCGGCGACGTGGCCGATGCCGTGCTGATCGAGGCGGCCAACTACGAAACCGATCTCGCCAGGCTCGGCGAATGCGACCTGGTGATCGAGGCGATCGCCGAGCGCATGGACTGGAAGCTCGACCTGTACCGGAAGATCGCGCCGCACGTCGCCAAACACGCGATCCTGGCGTCGAACACGTCCGGCCTGTCTATCACCAAGCTCAGCGAGGCGTTGCCCGAAGCGCTGAAGCCGCGCTTCTGCGGCATCCACTTCTTCAATCCGCCGCGCTACATGTTCCTGGTCGAGCTGATCAACACGCCGACCACCGAGCCCGCGGTGCTCGACCAGCTCGAAGCCTTCGTCACCAGCACGCTCGGCAAGGGCGTGGTGCGTGCGCACGACACACCCAACTTCATCGCCAACCGCGTCGGCATCGCCGGCATGCTGGCCACGCTGAAGGAAGTCGAGAAGTTCGGCCTCACGCCCGACGTGGTGGACGATCTCACCGGCAAGAAGCTCGGCCGTGCCAGCTCGGGCACCTTCCGCACCGCCGACGTGGTGGGCCTCGACACGATGGCCCATGTCGTGAAGACGCTGCAGGACAACCTGAGTGTCGAGACCGATCCGTTCTACGCCAACTTCGCGACGCCGCCGGTGCTCGCCAGGCTGCTCGAACTCGGCAACCTGGGGCAGAAGACCAAGGCCGGCTTCTTCAAGAAGGTCGGCCGCGACATCCTGCGCTTCGACATCGGAGGCAAGGGAGGACAGGGCGACTACGTGCCTTCCGGCGAGAAGGCCGACGAGGTCTACGGCCGCATGCTGAAGAAGCCGGCGGCCGAGCGCCTGAAGCTGCTGCGCCACAGCGAAGGCCCGCAAGGCCAGTTCCTGTGGGCCATCCTGCGCGACAGCTTTCACTACGCAGCTGTGCACCTGGCCACCATCGCCGAGAGCGCGCGCGACGTCGACTTCGCGATGCGCTGGGGCTTCGGCATGAAGCAGGGCCCGTTCGAGCTCTGGCAGGAAGCCGGCTGGGCGCAGGTCGCGAAGTGGGTGCAGGAAGACATCGACGCCGGCAAGGCGCTCAGCAGCGCGCCGTTGCCGAAGTGGGTGTTCGAAGGTCCCGTGGCCGAGGCCGGCGGCGTGCACACGCCCGCGGGTTCGTGGAGCGCGTCGGCCGGCGCCTTCGTGCCGCAGCGCAAGCTGCCGGTGCATGAGCGCCAGCTGTTCCCCGAGAGCGTGCTCGGCGCCGATGCGCCGGACGCCAGCGAGGCCGGCACCACGATCAGCGACGAGGGCGACGTGCGCGTCTGGACGCTCGATGGCGAAGTACTGATCGCCAGCATCCATTCGAAGATGAACGCCATCAGCCCCGACGTGGCGGAAGCGCTCGGCGCCGCCGTCGAGCTGGCCGAGGCCGAATACAAGGGCCTGGTGATCTGGTCGCCGGACGACAAGTTCTCGGTCGGCGCCGACCTGCAGGCGATGCTGCCGGCCTTCGTGGTCGCGGGCATCGGCGCGGTCGAGGGCGCGGAGCAAGAGCTGCAGAACGTGATGCTCAAGATCCGCTACGCCAGCGTGCCGGTGGTCTCCGCGATCCGCGGCCTGGCGCTGGGCGGCGGCTGCGAGCTGGCCGTGTATTCGGCAAAGCGCGTCGCCGCGATGGAAAGCTACATCGGCCTGGTGGAAGTCGGCGTGGGCCTGGTGCCCGGCGCGGGCGGCCTGACCTACATCGCACGCCGCGCGGCCGAGAACGCCGCGGCGTCGACCGGCACCGACCTGCTGCCCTTCCTCACCGAAGGCTTCACCGCCGCGGCGATGGCCAAGGTCGGCACCGGTGCGCTGGACTCGAAGAAGCTGGGCTACCTGCTCGACAGCGACGTGATCGTGCCGAACAAGGACGAGCTGCTCTACGTCGCGCTGCAGCAGGCCAAGGCGATGGCCGATGCCGGCTACCGCGCGCCGCTGCGCCGCAGCTTCCGCGTGGCCGGCCGCAGCGGTGCCGCCACGATCAAGGGCCAGTTGGTGAACATGCGCGACGGCGGCTTCATCAGCGCGCACGACTTCCACATCGCGAGCCTGATCGCCGGCGTGGTGACCGGCGGCGACGTGGATGCCGGCTCGCTGGTCACCGAGGAATACCTGATGACGCTGGAACGCAAGGCCTTCTGCTCGCTGATCCTGCATCCGAAGACGCAGGAACGGATCATGGGGATGCTGAGCACGGGGAAGCCGCTGCGGAATTGACCCCGTCTTGCTCCTTCCCCCGCCGGGGGAAGGCAGGGATGGGGCCGCAGCCTCACACCACACCATGCGCAACCACGCAACACCCGCTGCCCAGGCGAATGCCCGCACCCTTCGTCGCGAGAGCGCCGCGAGCCCCCATCTCAACCTTCCCCCGGAGGGGGAAGGAGCCATATCCGGAATACCCAGGAGTCAGTCATGAAACAAGTCCAGGACGCCTACATCGTCTCCGCCACGCGCACGCCCATCGGCAAGTCGCACCGCGGCTTCTTCCGCAACTACCGGCCGGACGACCTGCTGGCCACCACGCTGAAGGCCGCGCTGGCCGCAGTGCCCGGGCTCGATCCGCGTGCCATCGAAGACATCATCTGCGGCTGCGCGATTCCGGAAAGCGCGCAGGGCCTGAACGTCGCGCGCATCGGTGCGGTGCTGGCCGGCCTGCCGACCAGCGTGGGCGGCATCACCGTCAACCGCTTCTGCGCGTCGGGCCTGTCCGCGGTGCAGATGGCGGCCGACCGCATCCGCGTCGGCGAGGCCGACGTGATGATCGCGGCCGGCGTCGAGAGCATGAGCATGGTGCCGATGATGGGCAATTCGCCCTCGCTGTCGCCGTCGATCTTCGAGCGCGAAGGTGACGTCGGCATCGCCTACGGCATGGGCCTCACGGCCGAGAAGGTCGCGCAGCAATGGAAGGTGGGCCGCGACGCGCAGGACGCCTTCGCGCTGGCCTCCCACCAGAAGGCGCTGGCGGCGCAGCAGGCCGGCGAGTTCGCCGACGAGATCACGCCTGTCGAGGTGACCGACCGCACGCCCGACCTCGCGACCGGCGAGGCGATCGCCAAGACGCGCACCGTGAGCCTCGACGAAGGCGCGCGTCCCGACACCAGCATCGAAGGCCTTGCCAAGCTGCGCACGGTGTTCGCCGCGCGCGGCACCGTGACGGCCGGCAACAGCTCGCAGACCTCCGACGGCGCGGGCGCACTGATCCTCGCCAGCGAGAAGGCCTGCAAGCAGTACGACCTGACGCCGCTCGCACGCTTCGTGAGCTTCGCAAGCAAGGGCGTGCCGCCGCACATCATGGGCATCGGCCCGATCGAGGCGATTCCCGCGGCGTTGCGTTACGCCGGCCTGAAGCACGAGGACATCGACTGGTTCGAGCTGAACGAGGCTTTCGCCGCGCAGTCGCTGGCCGTCATCAACACGCTGGGCCTCGACCCCAGCAAGGTCAACCCGATGGGCGGCGCGATCGCGCTGGGCCACCCGCTCGGCGCGACCGGTGCTATCCGTTCGGCGACAGTGGTTCACGCCTTGCGGCGCAAGAATCTCAAGTACGGCATGGTCACGATGTGCGTGGGCATGGGGCAGGGCGCAGCAGGGATATTCGAGAGGGTCTGAAGCCCCACCCCCAGTCTTCGCGCACTGCGTGTCGCTACGCCAACCCCCTGTCAGGGGGCACCGCCAGCGGCCCGGCAGAGCCGGTTCCGCGGCGGTCCACGAAGGGGGCGCCGCAGCGATGTGTAGGAGATAAGGTATGACGCAACACGTATTCGACAAGGCCATCGCGCTGGACCCCAGCGGGATCCGCGCGGGGCATTTCACCGGGACGACGAGCCCCGACTACTGGAACATGGTCGGCCCGTTCGGCGGGACCACTGCGGCGGTGCTGCTGCAGGCGGTGATGCGGCATCCCGATCTGCTCGGTACGCCGATCGCGCTCACGGTCAACTACGCATCGGCGATCGTCGCGGGCGCTTTCGATGTCCAGGCCACGCCGGTGCGCACCAACCGGTCGACCCAGCACTGGACCTTGCAGATCACGCAGCCCGACGCGGCCGGCGTGCCGCAGGTGACCACGACGGCCACGGTGGTCACGGCGCATCGGCGCGAGACCTGGAGCCAGAACGACATGCCCATGCCCGAGGTGCCGCAGCCGGCCGATGTGGCGGCGATGACGGCCGGGCCTGCGGGCGTGGCGTGGATCAACCAGTACGAGATGCGCATGATCCAGGGCGGCATTCCGGCCGTCTGGGATGGCGGCGGCGACCACAGCGAGACGCGGCTGTGGATGCGCGACGGCGTGCCGCGCACACCCGACTTTCCCGCACTCGCGTCCATGAGCGACATGTTCTATCCGCGGGTGTGGCTGCGCCGGCGCAAGGTGGTGCCCGCAGGCACCGTGTCGATCACCACGTACTTCCATGCCGACGCGGCGCAACTGGCGGAAGTCGGCACCGGCTATCTGCTCGGGCGCGCGAGCGGCCTGCAGTTTCGCAATGGCTTCTTCGATCAGGCGGTGCAGCTCTGGAGCGAGGCCGGCCATCTGCTGGCCACGTCGACCCAGATCGTCTACTTCAAGGAATGACGATGGCGACGACGCAGCCCCGAGCGGCATTGATCGTCGGTGCCGGCGACGCGACCGGCGGCGCCATCGCGCGCCGCTTCGCGCGTGAAGGCTACGTGGCCTGCGTCACGCGCCGCAGCCTCGACAAGCTGCAGCCGCTGGTGGCGCAGATCACGGCCGACGGCGGCGTGGCGCATGCGTTCGCCTGCGACGCGCGCAAGGAGGAAGAGGTCATTGCGCTGGTGGCGCAGATCGAGGCCACGATCGGCCCGATCGAGGTGCTGGTGTTCAACATCGGCGCCAACGTGCCGGACAGCATCCTCAACGAAACCGCGCGCAAGTACTTCAAGGTCTGGGAGATGGCCTGCTTCTCGGGCTTCCTGAACGGCCGCGAGGTCGCGAAGCGGATGGTGGCGCGCGACATGCCGGCCGGCGGCCACCGCGGCACGATCATCTTCACCGGCGCGACGGCCTCGCTGCGCGGCGCCGCCAACTTCGGCGCCTTCGCGGGTGCCAAGATGGCGTTGCGTGCGCTGGCGCAGTCGATGGCGCGCGAGTTGGGGCCGCAGGGCGTGCACGTGGCGCACGTGGTGGTCGACGGCGCCATCGACACCGAATTCATCCGCAGCAACTTCCCCGAGCGCTATGCGTTGAAGGCGCAGGACGGCATCTTGAATCCGGACCACATCGCCGACAGCTACTGGATGCTGCACGCGCAGCCGCGCGATGCCTGGACCCACGAGCTCGACCTGCGGCCCTGGTCCGAGAAGTTTTGAACACCCCCAGTCTTCGCGCACTTCGTGTCGCCTCGCCAACCCCCTTGCAGGGGGCAACGCCAGCGGCCCGGCAAAGCCGGTTCCGCGGCATTTCTGGAAAGGTCATTCCAAAGGAGACGTCATGGCAAAAACTGTGGAATTCCATTTCGATTTCGGCAGTCCGGCCGCCTATCTGGCCGCGACGCAGCTGCCCCATGTCTGCGCCGACACCGGCGCCGCGCTGGTCTGGAAGCCGATGCTGCTGGGCGGCGTGTTCCAGGCCACCGGCAACCATTCGCCCGCGCAGATCCTGCACAAGGGGCCGTACATGAATGCGGACCTGCAGCGCTTCGCGAGCCGCTATGGCGTGCCCTTCGTGCTCAACCCGCACTTTCCGATCAACACGCTGACGCTGATGCGCGGTGCCATCGGCCTGCAGATGACCGAGCCCGCGCGCTTCGGCGCCTACGTCGATGCCGTCTTCCACGCGATGTGGGTCGAGCCGCGCAACCTCAACGAGCCGGCCGAGGTCGGTGCGATGCTGCAGCGCGCGGGCTTCGATCCGCAGGCGATGCTGGCGCTGGCCGGTGCGCCCGAGGTCAAGGACCGGCTCAAGACGGCCACGCAGGAGGCGGTGGCGCGCGGCATCTTCGGCGCCCCGACAATGTTCGTCGGCGAGCAGATGTTCTGGGGCCAGGACCGGCTCGACTTCGTTCGCGAGGCGCTTGCGGCCTGAAGGCCGCGGCGCCCAACTTCATCTTCCGAGGAGACTTCTTCCATGACCGACATCCTGAGCCACACCGAAGCCGGTGTGCTGACGCTGACCTTCAACCGCGTCGCACGCAAGAACTCGATCACCGGCGCGATGTATGTCGCGCTGTCGGCTGCGCTGGAGCAGGCCGTTGCGGACGACGCGGTCCGCACCGTGCTGATCCAGGGCGACCCGACGATCTTCAGCGCCGGCAACGACATCGCCGACTTCATGACGGCCGCCAGCGCGCCGGCCGATGCGCCGATGCCCGAATCGCCGGCCATGCATTTCCTGCGTGTCATCGCCACCTTTCCGAAGCCGGTGATCGCCGCGGTCTGCGGCCCGGCGGTCGGCATCGGCACCACGCTGCTGTTCCATTGCGACCTGGTCTATGCGGGCGACAACGCCGCGTTCTCGATGCCCTTCGTGAATCTCGGCCTGGTGCCCGAAGCGGCCTCGAGCCTGCTGGCGCCGCAGATGTTCGGCTACCACCGCGCGGCCGAAGCGCTGCTGCTGGGCGAGCCCTTCATGGCCGAAGCCGCGCTGGAGATCGGCCTGGTCAACCGCGTGGTGCCGCCGACCGAGGCCAACGGCATCGCACAGCAGCAGGCACGCAAGCTGGCCGCCAAGCCGCTGTCGGCGCTGATGGAAACCAAGCGGCTCATGAAGCTGTCGCAGCAGGCGCCGGTGCTGGAACGCATCGACGTCGAGGGCGTGAGCTTCGGCAAGGCGATGCGGTCGCCGGCGGCGCGCGAGGCCTTCCAGGCCTTCATGGACAAGCGCAAGCCCGACTTCTCGAAGTTCTGATCCGCACCTGAGCCGGGTGCGCCGGGCGGTGGGCGGCCGGGCCCGCTCAGGCCTTGGGCAGCGGCCGCGGACGGCCGCTGTCGTCGATGGCCACGTAGGTGAAGTTGGCCTGGGTGACCTTGATGTACTGGCCCTGCGCCTGGAAGCGTTCGGCGAACACTTCGACCGTGACGGTGACCGACGTGTTGCCGAGGCGCACCAGCTTCGAATAGAAGGACAGGATGTCGCCGATGCGCACCGGCTGCTTGAAGATGAACTCGTTGACGGCCACCGTCGCCATCCGGCCCTTGGTATAGCGCGCCGGGATCACCGAGCCGGCCAAGTCGCACTGCGCCATGACCCAGCCGCCGAAGATGTCGCCGTTGGCATTGCAGTCGCCGGGCATCGGAATGACCTTGAGCACCAGTTCCATGTCGGTCGGCAGGCTCTTCAGGACAGCAGCCGCATGGGCACTTGGGGATTCGGACATGGGCACAATCTGAGGAAAACAACGACCACGATTGTCCCTCATGCGCCGAAGCGGCGAAGCCATTTCCCCTCCCCACGCACCGGCCGGCGGCACCACCGGCCAGCCCGCGCGCAGCGACCGTTCCGACTGGGCCACGCTGCGCCGCCTCTTCCCCTATCTCTGGCAGTACAAGTGGCGCGTGCTCGCGGCGCTGGCCTTCATGATCGGCGCCAAGGTCGCCAACGTCGGCGTGCCGCTGCTGCTGAAGAACCTGGTCGACGCGATGACGCCCAAGCCCGACGTGGCGCAGGCGCTGCTCGTGGTGCCGGTCGCGCTGCTGCTGGCCTATGGCCTGCTGCGCTTCTCGACCTCGCTGTTCAGCGAGCTGCGCGAGCTGGTCTTCGCCAAGGCGACCGAAGGCGCGGCGCGCAGCATCGCGCTCGAGGTGTTCCGCCACCTGCATGCGCTGAGCCTGCGCTTCCACCTCGAACGCCAGACCGGCGGCATGACGCGCGACATCGAGCGCGGCACGCGCGGCGTGCATTCGCTGATCTCGATGTCGCTCTACAGCATCGTGCCGACCATCATCGAGCTGGTGATGGTGCTGGCGATCCTGGGCGCGAAGTTCGACATGCTGTTCGTCTGGATCACCGGCGCCGCACTGGTTCTCTACATCGGCTTCACCGTGACCGTGACCGAATGGCGAACGCAGTTCCGCAAGACCATGAACGAGCTCGATTCGACGGCGCAGAGCCGTGCGGTCGATTCGCTGCTGAACTACGAGACCGTCAAGTACTTCAACAACGAGGAGTTCGAGGCGAAGCGCTACGACGCCAGCCTCGACCGCTACCGGCGTGCCGCCATCAAGAGCCAGCGCACGCTCTCGATGCTCAACACCGGCCAGCAGTTGCTGATCGCGGTCAGCCTGGTGCTGATGCTGTGGCGCGCGACCTCCGGCGTGTCGGCCGGCCGCATGACGCTGGGCGACCTGGTGATGGTCAACGCCTTCATGATCCAGCTCTACATCCCGCTCAACTTCCTGGGTGTGATCTACCGCGAGATCAAGCAGAGCCTGACCGATCTCGACAAGATGTTCGTGCTGATGGAGAAGGACCGCGAGATCAGCGACGCCCCCGGCGCGCAGCCGCTCGCGGGGCATGACGCGACCCTGCGCTTCGAGGACGTGAGCTTCGCCTACGAGCCCTCGCGCCCGATCCTCAAGCACGTGAGCTTCGAGATACCGGCGGGCAAGACCGTCGCGGTGGTCGGGCCGTCGGGCTCGGGCAAGTCGACGCTCGCGCGGCTGCTGTACCGCTTCTATGACATCCAGCAGGGCCGCATCACGATCGGCGGCGAGGACATCCGCGCCGTCACGCAGGCCAGCGTGCGCGAGGCGATCGGCATCGTGCCGCAGGATACGGTGCTGTTCAACGACACGGTGCGATACAACATCGCCTACGGCCGGCCCGACGCCACGCGCGAGGAGGTCGAAGGCGCCGCCAGGGCCGCGCGCATCCACGATTTCATCGCCGCCACGCCCAAGGGCTACGACACGCCGGTCGGCGAGCGCGGGCTGAAGCTGTCGGGCGGCGAGAAGCAGCGGGTGGCGATCGCGCGCACGATGCTGAAGAACCCGCCGATCCTGATCTTCGACGAGGCAACGTCGGCGCTCGATTCCGCCAACGAGCGCGCGATCCAGTCCGAGCTGCAGAGCGCCGCGCAGAACAAGACCACGCTGGTGATCGCGCACCGGTTGTCGACCGTGGTCGACGCGCACGAGATCCTCGTGCTCGAAAGCGGTGTCATCGTCGAGCGTGGCACGCATGCTGCACTGCTGGCCCGACAGGGGCGCTATGCCCAGATGTGGGCCATGCAGAAGATCGAGGCTGCGCCCGGCCTCCTGTGACGCGCGGCCGCCACCCCATTTCTTGAAACCGAACCCAGGAGCGATTCGAATGACCGGGAAGATTCCTCTGCTCGTGCTGAACATGCAGACCCCAGCGCATCTGGCGCAGATCGAGCAGGTGTACGACGTGACCTATGCCATCGACAAGGCGTCGCGCGCCGCGGCGGTGGCAACGCAGGGCGCGCGCTTGCGCGCCGTGCTCACCAACGGCGGCCTCGGCCTCAGCCAGGCCGAGATCGATGCGATGCCGCAGCTGGAGTTGATCTGCGCGATGGGCGCGGGCTACGAGAACGTCGCGATCGATGCGGCGCGGGCGCGCGGCATCGTCGTGGCCAATGGCGCGGGCACCAACGACGACTGCGTGGCCGACCACGCGTTCGGCCTGCTGATCGCCGCCGTCCGCGGCATCGTGAAGCTCGACCGGCAATGCCGCGACGGCGTCTGGCGCGAGGCCATTTCGTTCCCGCCGAACGTCTCGGGCCGCAAGCTCGGCATCGTCGGGCTCGGCATGATCGGCGAGAAGATCGCCAGGCGCGCGGCGGGCTTCGACATCGCGGTCGGCTATCACAACCGCCGCCCGAAGGAGGGCGCCGCGCACCGTTACTTCGACAGCCTGCTGGCGCTCGCGCAATGGGCCGATTTCCTCGTGGTGGCCACGCCGGGCGGCGCAGGCACCAGGCACCTGATCGGGCGCGAGGTGCTGGACGCGCTGGGGCCGCGCGGCGTGCTGGTCAACATCGCGCGCGGCAGCGTGGTCGATACCGAAGCGCTGGCCGCCGCATTGACGGAAGGCCGCCTGGGCGGCGCAGGCCTCGACGTCTACGAGAGCGAGCCGCTGCCGCCGCAGCCACTGATCGGACTCGACAACGTGGTGCTCACGCCGCACGTGGCCGGCTGGTCGCCGGAAGCGGTGCAGGCCTCCGTCGACCGCTTCCTTGCCAACGCGGAAGGACATTTCTCTGGAAAGGGGCCGGTTTCACCGGTGTGACGCGCGCCCACGTGCCGCAGCCTCATGCGCAACGAACATAATCGCCGCCCATGGAAACCAAGTGGCTCGAAGATTTCGTCAGCCTGGCTGAGACCCGCAGCTTCAGCCGTTCGGCGCAACTGCGGCATGTGACACAGCCGGCGTTCTCCCGTCGCATCCAGGCGCTCGAGGGTTGGGCCGGCACCGATCTGGTGGACCGCAGCGCCTACCCGACGCGGCTCACGCCGGCCGGCCAGACGTTGTATGGCCAGGCGATCGAGATGCTGCAGAGCCTCCAGAGCACGCGTGCGATGCTGCGCGGCCACTCGGCGGCGGCCCACGACGTGATCGAGTTCGCCGTGCCGCACACGCTGGCCTTCACCTTCTTCCCGGCCTGGGCGAGCACCTTGCGCGAGCATTTCGGCCCGATCAAGAGCCGGCTGATCGCGCTCAATGTCCACGATGCGGTGCTCCGGCTGGTCGAAGGCAGCTGCGACGTGCTGATCGCCTACCAGCATCCGTCGCAGCCGCTGCAGCTCGACACCACCCGTTACGAGATGGTGCGTCTCGGCCAGGAGGTGGTCGCGCCCTGGGTCAAGCCGGACCCGGAAGGCGCGCCGCGCTACCGGCTGCCCGGCCGTCCGGGCCAGTTGCTGCCCTATCTGGGCTACGCGCCGGGCGCGTATCTGAGCGGCGTGGTCGACCAGTTGATCAAGGAATCGGGCATCGCGATCCACCTCGACCGCGTGTACGAGACCGACATGTCCGAGGGCCTGAAGGCGATGGCGCTCGAAGGCCATGGCATCGCCTTCCTGCCGGAGAGCGCGGTGCGCAAGGAAGTGAAGGCACGCAAGCTGGTCAGCGCGCTGCCGCCCGAGATCGACAGCCTGGAAGCCACGATGGAGATCCGTGCCTACCGCGAGCGGCCCGCCGCGCCCGCTGCGGCGAAGTCTCCCGCGCGCAGTGCCAAGGGCGGAAGCGAAGCGCGATCGGGCAAGCGCGCGGTCGATGCGCTGTGGCGCTATCTGGTCGACACGCAGCCAGCCGCCTGACAAGGCGCCGCCGATGCCGATGCGCATGCGGCGTCATGCGGCAGTCATGAAATCAGCGCATGAAGACTTGCCGATACGGCATCGGCTCTGAAACGTTCGGGCACAAAGGCTGCTAAGTCTGTGCAGAGCAACGCAAAAATAATCGGATGCACCAAACCGAAGCCTGCGAACACTTGGCATGATCGCCGACGGTGCGCGCTGCACCGGTGTGGCTCGGGTATTCCCTGAAATGTGAATATCTAAAATTCGTTGTCTTCCTTTCAGTCAATATTCAGGAGTTTTCCGTATGAAGAAGCAAGTTCTGGCACTCGCGATTTCCGCGCTCGCCGTGGGCGGCGCATTCGCGCAAGCCAACGACACCCTGGCCAAGGTCAAGGCCTCGGGCGTCATCACCGAAGGTGTGCGTGAATCGTCAGGCCTGTCGTACACGCTCGGCAACGGCGTCTACACCGGCTTCCATTACGACGTCTGCGCCAACATCATCAAGGACCTGGAAAAGTCGCTCGGCAAGAAGCTCGAGACCAAGTACCAGCCCGTGACCTCGCAGAACCGCATTCCGCTGGTGCAGAACGGCACCGTGGACATCGAGTGCGGCTCGACCACCAACAACGCCACCCGCCAAAAGGACGTCGCCTTCGCCGTGACGACCTACGTGGAAGAAGTGCGCATCGCCGTCAAGGCCAACTCGGGCATCACCGGCATCAAGGACCTGGCCGGCAAGACCGTCGCCACGACCACCGGCACGACCTCGGTGCAGACGCTGCGCAAGAACGAACGCGCGACCGGCATCGACTTCAAGGAACTCTATGGCAAGGACCACTCGGACAGCTTCCTGCTGCTCGAATCCGGCCGCGCCGATGCGTTCGTGATGGACGGCTCGATCCTGGCGTCGAACATCGCCAAGTCGAAGGCTCCGGCCGACTACAAGATCGTCGGCGAAGTGCTGAGCGTCGAACCCATCGCCATCATGATCCGCAAGGACGACCCGGCCTTCAAGAAGGCCGTGGACGACAGCATCAAGGCACAGATTGCCAACGGCGACCTGAACAAGCTCTGGGACAAGTGGTTCCTGCAGCCGATCCCGCCGGCCAACGTGAAGGTCGGCCTGCCGCTGTCCGACGCGACCAAGGCTGCCTGGGCTGCCCCGAACGACAAGCCGATGGAAGACTACGCCAAGAAGTAATTCGAGGCGATCGACCTGCAACGCCCGCCCTCCAATGGCGGGCGTTTGTTTTCAACAGCGCATTTCATAACAACGATCTGGAAGAGAAGGAGAGTCCCGATGGGATCGAACTGGGATTGGCAGGTCTTCTTGCAAGACCCCGGCGGGAAATTCCCGACCTATTGGCAATGGATGCTCTCGGCCTGGGGCTGGACGCTGTCGGTCGCGCTGCTTGCGCTGATCGTGGCGCTGGTGCTCGGCTCGCTGATCGGCATCATCCGCACCTTGCCCGACAGCCCATGGCTGGTGCGCCTGGGCAATGCCTGGGTCGAGCTGTTCCGCAACATTCCGCTCCTCGTCCAGATCTTTCTCTGGTACCACGTGATCCCGGCGCTCGTCTCGCCGATGAAGGACGTGCCGAGCTTCGTGCTGGTCGTGCTGGCGCTGGGCTTCTTCACCTCGGCGCGGATCGCCGAGCAGGTGCGCTCCGGTATCCAGGCGCTGCCGAAGGGCCAGCGCTATGCCGGCATGGCGATGGGTTTCACCACCTTCCAGTACTACCGCTACGTGATCCTGCCGATGGCCTACCGCATCATCATTCCGCCGCTCACCAGCGAGACGATGAACATCTTCAAGAACTCGTCGGTGGCCTTCGCGGTGTCGGTGAGCGAACTCACGATGTTCTTCATCCAGTCGAGCGAAGAGACCTCGCGGCCGATCGAGATGTTCCTGGCCGTGACCGCGCTGTACGTCATCTCCGCATTCGCGATCAACCGCCTCATGGCATTCATCGAGAAGAAGACCCGCGTGCCGGGCTTCATCGTCTCGGCTGGTGGCGGAGGACACTGACATGAGCAATCTCGACTTTTCGTTCTACAACTGGGACGTCATCAGCAAGTTCGTGCTGAACGGCCTGTACTTCAGCGTCATCCTGACCGTCGTCGCCACCATCGGCGGCATCGTCTTCGGCACGATCCTGGCGCTGATGCGCCTGTCGGGCAAGAAGTGGCTCGATGCGCCGGCGGCCGTCTACGTCAACGGCATGCGCAGCATCCCGCTGGTGATGGTGATCCTGGGCTTCTTCCTGCTGGTGCCCTTCCTGATCGGCCGCCCGATCGGCGCCGAAGGCTCGGCGGTGATCACCTTCATCGCCTTCGAGGCCGCCTACTTCAGCGAGATCATGCGGGCCGGCATCCAGTCGATCCCGCGCGGCCAGGTGTTCGCGGGCATGGCGGTCGGCATGACCTACGGCCAGAACATGAAGCTGGTGATCCTGCCGCAGGCCTTCCGCAACATGCTGCCGGTTCTGCTCACGCAGACCATCATCCTGTTCCAGGACACCTCGCTGGTCTACGCCATCGGCGCCTACGACCTGCTCAAGGGCCTGGAAACCGCGGGCAAGAACTACGGCCGGCCGATCGAGGCCTACCTGCTGGCCGCCGTCGTCTATTTCGTGATGTGCTACACGCTCTCGTACTTCGTGAAGCGTCTGCATAAAAAGATCGCAATCATTCGCTGACCGGAGAGAAAAAATGTCCGAAAACATGATTCAAATCAAGAACGTTTCCAAGTGGTACGGCCCGGTCCAGGTGCTGAACGACTGCTCGGTGAATATTGCCAAGGGTGACGTGGTCGTGGTCTGCGGCCCGTCGGGCTCGGGCAAGTCGACGCTGATCAAGACCGTGAACGCGCTCGAACCCTTCCAGAAGGGCGAGATCACCGTCAACGGCATTCCGCTGCACGACCCCAAGACCAACCTGCCGAAGCTGCGCTCCAAGGTCGGCATGGTGTTCCAGCATTTCGAGCTGTTCCCGCACCTGTCGGTGACCGAGAACCTCACGATCGCACAGATCAAGGTGCTGGGCCGCAAGCCCGACGAAGCCAAGGTGCGCGGCCTGAAGATGCTCGACCGCGTGGGCCTGATGGCTCACAAGGACAAGTTTCCGGGCCAGCTGTCCGGCGGCCAGCAGCAGCGCGTGGCGATCGCCCGTGCGCTGTCGATGGACCCGATCGTGATGCTGTTCGACGAACCCACTTCGGCGCTCGACCCCGAGATGGTCGGCGAAGTGCTGGACGTGATGGTGAGCCTGGCCAAGGAAGGCATGACCATGATGGTCGTGACGCACGAGATGGCCTTCGCACGCAAGGTCGCGAGCCGCGTGATCTTCATCGACGTGGGCGGCCGCATCCTGGAAGACTGCGCCAAGGACGAGTTCTTCAGCCATCCCGAGAACCGCCAGCCGCGCACCAAGGATTTCCTGAACAAGATCCTCCAGCACTGACCGAGGCTGGGAGCAACAAGCAGAAAGGCACCTCCGGGTGCCTTTCTGCTTTCGGAGCGAACGTTCAGCAGAGGACGTGCTGCTCGGCGAGGGCGCTGATCTCGGCGCGCACGGTTTCTTCGGTCGATCCTTCGCCCAGGGCATCGGCCAGCGCTGCGGCATTGCGCGTGCCGTCCAGCAGCAGGAGCAGACGACGCTGCGGTTCCGACAGCCGGACGCGGTCGTGGAATATGTTGGCCGTGGTGTCGCTGCCGAGCGCAGCGGCGGCATGTGAAAGCGGGGTGGCCGCAGGCATGTCGCCAGGTGTCGGTGCATGCACGGCGCAGGCCAGTGCACGCAATGCGGTGGTGCCCAGCAGTTCCCACAGCAGCATCCGGATGTCATCGCGCGCCTGTGTCGGCGTCTCGCCGTTCGCGACGGCGTGCGCGACCAGATCGTCCAGCGTGAAGGTGTCGGCAGACGTCGCATGATCGGTCATCCAGTCCAGCACGATCGATTGCGCCCGCGTGTCCGACTTGACCGTGACTGCACCCTGGCGGTAGATGTGGGCCTTCGAATGCCACCAGATCGCCGTCATGCGAGCAGGTGGTGCCGGGTCCTTGATGAACCGACGGAGCAGCCGGAAGTGCAGGTCGTCCAGCCGCGTCAATGGCGAACTGCGATCGATCCGCTGTTGCCGCGACTGCTTGACCAGCAGGCTCTCGCGGAACCGGCGTCGGCGCATGAAGTCCAGCAACTGTTCGGCGCGCACGATGTCGTCGCCAGCGTACCGGTCGGCCAGATCGGTCATGAGGGGCGTGATGTTCAACGGGCTGTGACTGCGGAAGGCGATGTCGCTCAGATAGGCCAGGCCGTGCCGTTGCGCGTGCGCTGCGAAATCCTTGAAATAGCACGGCGCATTGGTCTGCTCCAGGTGGTCATGCAGGACGTACGACGCACTGGCTCCCTTCAGCATTTCCCATTCCTTGCGGTAGAGATTCCCCGATACATCTTCCGAGACGTCCTTCAGTTGTTCCAGCAGTTCCAGTGCGGCGGTGACCTTCTGCTGCGGCGCTGCGATGTCCTGTGTCCAGTACAGCATCAGGTCGCGCACCGGCTGCACGTAGTGCCATCCGGGCAGCGTGTTGTAGCTCACGAAAGCCACACCGTCGTCCTTCAGGTTCTCGCTGCAGACGCGCAGGATGGCATCGCGCACCGACGCGGGTACCCAGCTGTAGATGCCGTGGCACACGATGTAGTCGAACTGGCCGTCGCCGGGCGTCAAGGCCTGGATGTCCAGATGCCGCAATTCGATGTTCTGCAAGCCAAGTTGCGTGACCAGTCTCTGGCCGTTGGCGATCTGCTGGCCGGAGATGTCGATGCCGACGAACCGGGCTTGCGGGAAGTGCACGGCAAGCGGAATGAGATTGCCGCCGGACGCGCAGCCCAGCTCCAGCACCCGAGCCGTGCCGACCGCCGCCGGATTCAGGCCGAACAGCCGCGCGACCGCTGCCAAACGTGCAGGCTGGGTATGGGCAAACGGATTCGACTCGTACGGTGCGTCGTCGTAGGCTTTTTCTTCGTCCGTGGCGTCGATGCCGGTGTGGGGGAGTCGCGCATTCATCGGAGGCCTCGGAGTGATTCGGAAGCCAGCAGCCTAGGAGCCGAAGGCTTTGTCGAACCATGCCGATGCGAAGCGCCGTTCCCGTTCGCGAAAGCAGGCCGCGCCCGCCGCGCTGTCGCCGCCCGACCGGCGCCTCAGGGCTTGCGCGCCGCGATGGCCTTCTCGGCCTTCGTCACCAGCTCTGCGCCGATGGTCGGCTTCCATTTTTCGTAGACCGGCCGCGTGGCCTTCACGAACGCCGCCCGCTCGTCGGGCGTGAGCTGGGTCACGGTCACGCCCATCGCGGCGATGTCCTTGTAGACCGGCTTGTCGGCCTCGATCAGGCCCTTGCGGGCGATCGCGATCTCCTGCTTGCCGGCGTCGATGGCCGCCTGCTTCACGATCGCCTGGTCGGCCGGCGTCCACGAGGCCCAGATCTCCTTGTTGACCACGAAGATCAGCGGGTCCGCCACGTAGCCCCAGGTGGTCAGGAATTTCTGGCCGACGTTCTGCATCTTCAGCACGGTGAACAGGAACAGCGGATTCTCCTGGCCGTCGACCGCACCGCTGGCGAGCGCCGGCTGCGCATCGGCCCAGCTCATCTGCGTCGGGTTGGCGCCCAGCGCACTGAACAGGTCGGCGAACAGCGGCGAGCCGACCACGCGGATCTTCATGCCCTTGAGGTCGTCCGGCGTGCGGATCGCGCGCTTGGAGTTGGTCACCTCGCGGTAGCCGTTCTCGCCCCAGGCGAGCGGCAGCACGCCGGCCTTGTCGATCGCCTTGAACAGATCGGCGCCGACCTCGCCCTGCGTGAGCGCATCGACCGCGGCGTAGTCGGGCATCAGGAAGGGCATCGAGAACAGGTTCAGCTGCTTGACCTGCGGCGACCAGTTGATGGTCGAGCCGACCGCCATGTCGATCACGCCCTGGCGCAGTGCGCTGAACTCGCGCGTCTGGTCACCCTGGATCAGCGAGACGCCCGGGTACAGCTTGATGTTGATGCGGCCCTGCGTGCGCTCCTTCACGAGGTTGGCCCAGAGCTGGCCGGCCTGGCCCCAGGGCGTCGGCGGTGCGAGCACCAGCGACAGCTTGTATTCGGCCTTGTAGGCGGCCTGCGCGGCGGCGCCGGTGGCAAAGCCGAGTGCCGTTGCGGCGATGGCGAGCCCGAGCAGGGTGCGGCGGATTGTCATGGTCTTGTCTCCTTGGAATCGATCTTCGTTGGCGTGTGCGGTGCCGGTCAGTAGCCCAGGCGGTTCGGCAGCCAGAGCGCGAGTTGCGGCCAGATGATCACGGCCACCATCACCAGGAACATCGCGAACAGCATCCAGCCGACCCAGCGCACCGTCTCTTCCATGCGCACGTTGGCGATGCGGCACGACACCATCAGGTTGACGGCCAGCGGCGGCGTGAACTGGCCGAGCGCCACCTTCAGCGTGAGGATCACGCCGAACCACACCGGGTCCCATTTGTAGAACTGCACGATCGGCCACAGCAGCGGCACGAAGATCAGGAAGATCGACACGCCGTCGAGGAACATGCCGACGGTGATCAGCATCACGATCAGCAGCGACAGCACGCCGTATTCGCCGAGCCCCGAATTGACGATCGCCTTGGCGACCGGGTCGATCACGCCGAGCGTCGACAGCGAGTACGCGAAGATGCCCGCGAGCGAAACCACCAGCAGGATCACGGCCGACAGCTCGCCCGATTCGCGCAGGATCACGAACAGGTCGCGCACCTTGATCGTCCGGTAGATCGCCATGCCGACGAACAGGCCGTAGAACACCGCCACCACGGCCGCCTCCGTCGGCGTGAACCAGCCGGCGCGCATGCCGCCGAGGATCAGCACCGGTGCGGCCAGGCCCCAGGTCGCTTCGCGGAAGCTCTTCCAGAAGGCCGGGCGCGGTAGCGAGGCCTCGAGCGCGCCCATCTTGTTCGAGCGCGACATCCACACCGCCGGAATGATCAGCGCCAGGCCGGCCAGGATGCCCGGCACCATGCCGGCCGCGAACAGCGCGGGCACCGACGCGCCGGGCACCAGCACCGAATAGACGATGAAGGCGACCGAGGGCGGGATCAGGATGTCGGTGGCCGCTGCCGCGCCGACCACGCTGGCCGAGAACGCGGCCGGGTAGCCGGCGCGCGACATGGCGGTGATCATCACCGCGCCCACGGCGGCCGCGTTCGCGGGGCCGGAGCCCGAGATGCCGCCGAGGAACATCGCGACGACGATCGCGACCAGCGGCAGCATGCCGGGGCCGCGGCCGACGATGGCGATCGCGAAGTTGACGAGCCGCAGTGCCACGCCCGAACGGTCGAAGATCGAGCCGACCAGCACGAACATCGGAATCGCCAGCAGCGGGTATTTGCCGAGCCCCGCATAGAAGTTCTGCGGCACGGCCAGCAAGCCGAACCATTGCGCGTCGGCATTGGCCAGTGCGATGCAGGCCGCGCCGGCCAGCCCGAGCGCCGCACCGATCGGCACGCCGATCAGCATCATCACGACGAAGGCGACGAACAACAGGGTCGCGATCATTCCACCGCTCCGTCGTCACGGCGGCCGCGGCGCCTGAACAGCCCGCAGGCACGCAGCGCGATGGCGGTCGACACGATCGGCAGCCAGATCGAATACCACCACTGCGGCACGCCGATGCCGGGCGAGGTTTCCTCGAAGCGGTAGTCGTCCCAGACCATGCGCACGCTGAGCCCGGCGATCAGGAAGAACAGCGCCGCGACCATGGCCGCGCCGAACTGCGCGAGCCGCCTGCGCCGCGCCATCGAGCCGCTTTCGGAGAAGTACTCGATGCGGATGTGCCGGTCGCGCGCCACGGCGGCGGAGCCCGCCACCATGGCGAGCAGGATCATCAGGAAGACCGAGAACTCCTCGGTCCAGGCGAACGAGCTGTCGGTGAAGTAGCGCACCAGCACGTTGGCGAAGGTGATGCAGGCCAGCAGGCCCATGATGGCCACGGTCGCCCAGTCCTCGATGGCGAGCGGCACGCGCGTGGGTTCGTCGGCGGCGGGGAGGTCCGGCGGCAGCGGGCTGGCGGCATCGAGTGCCGGGCCGGTTTCGGGTGGGAGGGGCATCGGAGCGGGCGCACTGGGCGCGAAGCGGGTGGATCTTGGCGTCGTTGTTGTGCCACCGGTGGATGCGCAGCGCACCCGACCCTTTGACAAGGCTGCGCGGATCGTAGCCAGCACGATGCCTTGCTTCCATCGGGGGTTTCCTTAGCCGGCCGGCTCGTCTGCTGCTCGCATCGCCAACTTCGTTTGGCATGGATCGGCTTCGTACGGGCCGTCGCGCGCGGACGATGGCCAAAACACACTGCGCAGCCTTCAACTACAGGAGCCGACGATGTCGACTGGCGCTATTCCCAGGCACGAAACCAGGTCCGCGAGCGAGGTTCAGGCGCAGCTGCGGGGTCTCCATGACTCATGCGTGCAAGACCCCTCTGGCGACCGTACCGGCTATCAAGGCCGCAATGCGCCCGAGAGGAAGGTGACAGGCGAACTTGGCGGCGTGCCCATCTGGGACGCCTCGAAAACGGCTGCCGCGCAGAACGACATCTACGCATCGCCGGGAGACCAGGTGCCCGACATCTCGTTGAAGGACGCCGTGCAGCTCCTGGGTCTCGACGGCCCGCATGCTCCGACGGATGAACAGATGGCCTTTCGCCTGGGGCAGCATTTCTGCACCGCGCCGGAGTTCGCGGATCTGCGCAAGTACCTCGGCAATTTCGCCAAGGCAGGAATTGCCGCAGGTGTCTCCATGGCCGCGGCGCACAAGGTCGAGGTGGAGTTGCTCGAGAGATTCGCCACCAACCCGGTCATGCGCAGCATCGCCGTCTCGTGGCCCTACGTCTTCCTCGTCGTCGGGGAAGCCATCATCAAGAGCGTCCTGAACTACGAACACCCGGACCCGGGCGGCAAGGTCAAGCCGCCGGTCGCGCCCGGGATGGTCGGGGCCGCGGTGAACTGGAACCACATCCAGAACATGATCGCGAAGCTGCTTGAAGGGAACAAGCACCTGAACGCGGTCAAGATCAGTGCGTCGGCGCTGATCGCGACCATCCGCGGCATGGTGGACCACGGGGTCATCCTAAGGGCGATCGCGATGCTGGAGAACCCGGAGGATGCACCGCAGGTGTATCGCCCGCTGTCCGTGCAGGAAACCGTGTTGGTCAACGTCCTGGTCGTCCTGCTGCGCAACCTGGGCGCCGACATCCTCCGCCAAATCAAAAACAGCATCACACAGCAGATCAAGGGAGATCAGGCCCTCCAGCCCTACATAGACCAAAAGGCGATCAATGCGTTGACCGACAGCTTGCCGAAACAGCCGTCCACCGTTCTGGAAACGGTCGTCTACCATCCCTATTACGCTGGTGGCGCACCCATGATATTGGGGCCTGTGGGCACCTTGGCCAAGATGGGTGCCGGCGAGCCCACCCAGCGCGAAGACGACCCCACCGTCCAGGGCAATGCCGAGCACGGATTGAATCCGCAGAGTGCGTTCAATCCCTTCAGTTGAGGCCGGTCAGGCCGTCACCGGCCGCGGCGCGCGGTGCAGGCCCAGCACCATCAGCGTGAGGCCGGCCAGCACCGCCGGCACGCCGACCACCACAAACAGCGTCGGCAGCCCGAGCCCCATCGACAGCATGACGCCGCCGCCCATCGAGCCCAGCACCGAGCCCATGCGGCCGATGCCGTTGGCCCAGCTCACGCCGGTGGCACGGCAGTCGGTCGGGTAGAAGGCGGCCGACAGCGCGTTGGCGCCGACCTGCCCGCCCGACACGCCGAAGCCCGCGAGGAACACCAGCACGCCGACCACCGTGTGCTGCGCACCGAAGGTGCCGATCATCGCGATGCAGACGCCGGCCACCACGTAGGCCACCATCAGCACGTAATGCGGGTTGAGCCGGTCCATCAGCCAGCCGAGCATCAGCGTGCCGATCGTGCCGCCGACCTGGAAGAGCATGGTCACGAGCGCCGCGGTCTTGAGCGTCGCGCCGGTGCTCTTCAGCACTGTCGGCAGCCAGCTCGACAGCAGGTAGATCACCAGCATGCTGCAGAAGAACGCCAGCCACATCAGCAGCGTGCCGCGCAGCAGGCCGGGTGCGAACAGATGGCTGACCGGCGAGCCGGCGCGGGCCGCGGGCGGCATGGCGAGCCTCGCGTGGGCAGGCACGCCGCCGGGTGCGATGCGGCGCAGCGTGCGCAGCACGTCGTCGGTGCGCTTGCCGGCCACCACCAGGTAGCGGGCCGATTCGGGCAGCAGCAGCGCGAGCACCGGCAGCAGCATCAGCGGCAACACGCCGCCGAGCACCAGCACCGAATGCCAGCCATAGGCCTCGACCAGGCCGGCAGCGGCCAGGCCGCCGAGTGCGGAGCCGATCGTGAAGCCGCAGAACATCGTCATCACCATCAGCGAGCGGCGGCGTTCGGGGCAATATTCGGCGGTCAACGTGATCGCATTGGGCATCGCACCGCCCAGGCCGACGCCGGTCAGGAAGCGCAGCGCGATCAGCATTTCGAGCGACGACGACCAGGCCGACAACAGGCTCATGAGGCCGAAGAAGAACACGCTGGCCAGCAGCACCACCTTGCGGCCATAGCGATCGGCGAAAGGGCCGATGCCGAGCGCGCCGATCATCAGCCCGATCAGGCCGGCGCCGAACAGCGGCGCGAGATGCACCGGCGTGAGCTTCCATTGCGCACCGATGGCCGGTGCGATGAAGCCGATGGCGGCCGTGTCGAAACCGTCGATGGCGACGATCAGGAAGCACAGCGCGACGATCATGACCTGGAAGCGCGAGACCGGCTGCCTGTCGATGAAGGACGGAACGTGAAGGGGCGGGTTGGCGGACATCTTGTCTCTCTCACTGGTTCTCTGGACGGCGCCCTGCGGCACGCTTGGCACTTGCAGGGCGCCGGGTGGCGCCGGGCCGGTCGGGCGATGCCCGCCGGCACTCAGGCGGTGTGGTCGGGCTGCCGGCGCGGCTCGGCCGCCTCGAAGGCCGGATGGGCGCTGGCATGCGCATGGACGCGCATCGTGCGCGTGTACGCCGAGGTGTCGCAGCCCATGCGCTGTGCGTTGGCGATCTGCGGTACCAGGCAGCAGTCGGCCAGCGTCGGCGCATCGCCGAAGCACCAGTCGCCGTGGCCGTGGCGTTCCAGCAGGCGCTCGACGATGGCCAGGCCTTCGTCGATCCAGTGGCGGTACCAGGCGTCCTTCTGCGCGGGCGTCACGCCGAGCTTGTCCTGCAGGTAGCGCAGCACGCGCAGGTTGTTCACCGGATGGATGTCGCAGCTGATGACGGCCGACAGTTCCAGCACGCGGGCGCGGGCCACCGGGTCCTGCGGCAGCAGCCGTGGCACCGGATGCTGCGCATCGAGGTAGTCGATGATCGCCAGCGACTGGCCCAGGCTGAAGTCGCCGTCGACCAGTGCGGGCACCGCGGCCGACGGATTCACTTCGGCCACGTAGGCCGCGTCGCGGTGCGCACCGGTGCGGATGTTCACCGGCACGTAGTCGTACGGCAGCCCCTTCAGCGCGAGCGCGATGCGCACGCGGTACGACGTCGAGCTGTTGAAGAAGTTGTAGAGCTGCATCAGACCACGCGCACCGACAGTTCGCCCAGGCGGTCGACGCCGACCTTCATCAGGTCGCCGCGCACCACGGCGCCCACGCCTTCGGGCGTGCCGGTGTAGATCAGGTCGCCGGGTTCGAGGCGGAAGTAGGTCGACAGGTCGGCAATCGTCTCGGCCACCGACCAGATCAGGTGCGACACGTCGCTGCGCTGGCGGTCGGCGCCGTTCACGGTCAGCCAGATCGCTGCGCTGTCGAAGTGGCCGACGGTCTCTGCCTTGTGCAGCGGCGCGATCGGGGCCGACGCATCGAAGGCCTTGCCGATTTCCCAGGGGCGGCCCATTTCGCGCATCTTCATCTGCAGGTCGCGGCGGGTCATGTCCAGGCCGACGGCGTAGCCCCACGCATGTTCGAGCGCCTTCTCGCGCGGGATGTCCGAGCCGCCCTTGCCGATCGCGACCACCAGTTCGGCCTCGTAGTGGTAGTTGGCGGTCTTCGTCGGGTAGGGCAGTTCCAGCGTCTGGCCGTCGGCCACGGGAATCACGGCATCGGCCGGCTTGCAGAAGAAGAAGGGCGGTTCGCGGTCGGGGTCGAAGCCCATCTCGCGGGCATGCGCGGCGTAGTTGCGGCCGACGCAGTACACGCGGCGCACCGCGAACTGCTCGTCGCTGCCGGCAACCGGGACGGCGACGGTGGGAGCGGGGTTGAAGACGAAAGCCATGGTGTGTTTTCCCTGAAGAATCGGAGGAGGAGAAAGGATCAGCTGCGCTCTTCGCGCAGCAGGTTGAGCGCGGCCTGCACGGGCCGATCGGAGTAGCTGAACAGCACCGCGTCGCTGACCGCGGCCAGCTGCACCGGTTGCCATGAAGGCACGACGAACACGTCGCGCGGCTGGTACTCGAAGTGCTGGTCGCCGATGCGCACCGTGCCGCGGCCCTCGACCACGCTGAACACGGTGGCGTCGGTACTGCGGTAGGTCTTGCCCTGGAAGCCGGCTGGCAGCAGCTGCATGAAGGTCGCCATGGTCGGCATCGGCCAGCCGCCGGTCGCGGGGTTGGTGTAGCGCAGCTTCACGCCGTCCCAGGCGTCGAGTTCGCCCAGGCGATAAAGGCTGTCGAGCGCCTCGCGGCTGCGCGCATAGGGGTAGCTGAAGATCGGCGAGGTCGGGTCGCTGACCTTGTGGCGCACCGGCATCATGTTGTGGCCGAAGCGCGCCCAGCTGTGGCCTTCGGGCCGCACCACGGCCTGCATCGATTCGCTGTGGTTCTCGGCGAAGCCGGCGTCCAGGTGCACCAGCAGCGGAATGTCCAGCCCGTCCAGCCAGACCACCGGCTCGCCGCCTTCCTCGATCGTCGGGTTGCCGTGGTCGTGCCAGTTCCAGGACGGCGTGATGATGAAGTCGCCGGGGTGCATCGTGGTGCGCTCGCCGTTGACGGCGGTCCAGGCGCCCTTGCCCTCGACGATGAAGCGCAGCGCCGATTGCGTGTGCCGATGGCTCGGCGCGATCTCGCCCGGCATGATGAGCTGCAGGCCCGCGTACAGCGTCGACGTGATGCTCGACGTGCCGGGCAGGCCGGGGTTCTCGAGGATCAGCACGCGGCGCACGGCTTCCTCGGCGCTGATCACCTGGCCGGCCTGCATGACCAGCGAGCGGATGTCGGCGTATTTCCAGATCGCGGCGACGGCCTTGGGCCGCGGCTGTTTGGGCACCAGGGCGTGCAGCGATTCCCACAGAGGGGCCATGTTCTGCTGGCCGATGCGGGCGTAGTAGGCGCTGCGGCTTTCGTCGGGCGTGGTGTTGGCGGGCATGTCGTTTTGTCTCCACTGGAAAACGGGATGGCGAGATGGGCAATGGCAAGAGCGGGTCGGCATTGGCCTCTTGCGCTTCGATGCGGCAATTATTTCCAGCGACCCATACTCCGTAAAATCATCTTTTGTTCGCATCCATATCGGGATGCGTATTGCTCTGAGGGTTAACCCCATGGATTGGACGCAGCGGCTGCGTCTGCGCAACCTGCAGATGCTCCTGAGCCTGGCGCGCACCGGCAACATGAGCCAGTCGGCGCAGGAGCTCCACACCACGCAGCCCGGGCTGTCGAAGTGGCTGAAGGAACTGGAAGACGACATCGGCCTGCCGCTGTTCGAGCGGCTCGCGCGCGGGCTGCGGCCCACCGTGCATGGCGATGCGCTGATCGCGCATGCCCAGCGCATCGAGGCGCAGCTCGACATGGCGCGCGACGACATGTCGGCCATGCTGGAAGGCGGCAGCGGCCTGGTCGCGGTCGGCACCTCGGGCGCTTCCGCGTCGGACACCGTGCCGCTGGCGGTGCTGCGCCTGCTGCAGCAGATGCCGCGCTCGCATGTGCGGCTGGTCGAAAGCACCATGGACCTGCTGATGCGTCAGCTCGCCAACGCCGAGCTCGACATCATCGTGGGCCGCACCACGGCGGCGTACGACCAGGAGCTGATCCGCACCGAGGTGCTCTACATGGAGCCGCTGCATTTCGTCGCGCGGCCGCAGCACCAGCTGTTCAAGCACGAGACGCTCGACTGGGCCGACATGTTCGACTACCGCTGGCTGGTCTGGCCCAAGGGCACGCCGATCCGCGATGCGCTCGAGGCCGCGCTCGCCGCCGAGGGCCGCACGCTGCCGCGCGACCATGTCGAATCGAACTCGGTCACCGTCAACGTCACGCTGCTCAACAACAGCAACATGATCGGCGTGGCCTCGCATCGCACGGCCCAGCGCTTCGCGCGGCTGGGCGCGATGCGCATCCTGCCGATGCGGCTGTCGGGCTTCGGTTCGGTGTCGATGTACTGGAACGCCGGCAGCGCCAAGCGTTCGGCGGTGGCGGAAATGCTCGACTGCCTGCGCAATGCCGAGAGCGTGGGCATCCCGGGGCTGCCCGCCGAGCAGGCCGCCTGACCCGGCCGCCGGCTACTTGACCTGCTGCTTGCCCAGCTTGCGTGCCAGCGTGCGCCGGTGCATGCCCAGGCGGCGCGCGGTCTCGGAGATGTTGAAGCCGGTCTCGGCCAGCATCTCGTGGATGCGCTCCCATTCGAGCGTCTTGATCGAGGTCGCGCGGTTCGTGAGCTCGACCTCGGTCGTGCCCTCGGCGCGGCCGAAGGCGGCCTCGATGTCGTCGGTGTTCGAGGGCTTGGCCAGGTAGTGGCAGGCACCGAGCTTGATCGCCTCGACCGCTGTCGCGATGCTCGCGAAGCCGGTCAGCACGACGATCAGCATGTCGGCGTCGTGCGCATGCAGCGCCTGCACGCAGGCCAGGCCGGACGCGTCGCCGTTGAGTTTCAGGTCGACCACCGCATAGCCGGGCGAGCCGGTCTGCAGCAGCGTGACCACGTCGTCCAGGCTGGCCGCGTGCGACACCGCATAGCCGCGGCGCTCGAACGAGCGGCCGAGCGTGCGTGCGAAGGCGGCGTCGTCCTCGACGATCAGCAGCCGGCGTTCAGCTTCCATCTTCTTCGTCCTCTTCGAGCGCGATGGCCGCCAGCGGCAGGCTGATCGTCACGACCGCGCCACCCTCGCGGCTGTTGAATGCCGTGACGCTGCCACCCAGCGTGCGCGCCACGTTGACGACCAGGAACAGCCCCAGTCCGCCGCCGGGCCGGCCCTTGCTCGACTGGTAAGGTTTGCCGAGCTGCGCCAGCATGCCCGGCGCGAAACCGGGACCGACGTCGCTGACGGTGATCGTCAGCGCATGGGCCTCGACGTCGCGCGCGACTTCGAGGCGCAGCCAGCGCGGCGATGCCTCGAGTGCATTGTCGAGGACGTTGCAGATCATCTGCTTGACCGCCGAGTCGGACACCATGCGCAGGTCATGGCCGAACCGGTTGTCGTAGGCGAAGGAGGTGACGGGCCGCGTGGCGCGCCATTCGGCGACCAGGTCGTCCATGAAGGTGCCCACGGTCGTTTCCACCGACGACTCGCCGCGGGCCTCGCCGGCCGACAGCAGGATGCCGCTGACGATCGTCTTGCAGCGCTTGACCTGGGCCTGCATCTCGTCGAGCTCCTGCAGCAGTTCTGCGTCGCCGGCAAAGGGCTTCATGCGCCGCCAGTCGCCCAGGATCACCGCGAGTGTCGACAGCGGCGTGCCGAGCTCGTGTGCCGCGCCGGAGGCGAGCAGGCCCATGCGCACGATGTGTTCTTCCTCCGCCGCGCGCTGGCGCAGGCCGGCGAGCCGGCCGTCGCGTTCCCGCAGGTTGCGGCTGATCCGCGAGATGAAGACCACCAGCAGCGCGCCGTTCAGCGCGAAGCAGATCAGGATGCCCTGGATGTACGGGCTCGCGAGTCCGCGGTCGTGGTCGGGCGGCCATGCGAGCGGGCGGCCGAACAGCGCCAGCATGGCGAAACAGGCGGCCGTGACGGCCAGCATCGCCCAGGTCGACCATCGCCGAAGTAGCATCGCGCCCAGCGCCACCTGCAGCAGGTAGAGGAAGGTGAAGGGGTTGGTGGCGCCGCCGCTCAGGTAGAGCTGCGCGGTGAGCATGCCGACATCGACCAGCAGCGCGACGAACAGCTCGCCGTTCGCCACTTCGCGGTGGGTGCGCCAGCGCAGCCGGCTGGCGACGTTGAACACCGCCAGGCACGCCAGCACCCAGAGCATCGGCTCGATCGGCAACTGGATGCCGAAACCGAAATGCACGGTGAGGATGGTCACGACCTGGCCGACCACCGCGATCCAGCGCAGCTGGATCAGCAGCTGCATGTTCTTGCGGGCCGTCGCGTTGTCGAGGACCGCCGCGCCGCTGGGGCGCGGCAGCGTGGCGACGGTGTCCGTGCCGCCCGGTGTCCGTGTGGATGTCGGCGTGGGTGGGTGCGAGGTCGATGGGGTCATGCAACCCGCATTCTCGTCAATGCGCACGGCGCCGCAGCCGGCCCTCCTCGCGGCCGACGTACCAGGCCGCGATGGCAACCATCAGCGCCAGGCCGTACCAGGTGATCGCATAGACCAGGTGGCTGTTGTGGAAGGCGATGGCGGTCAGCCCGCCGGCGGGCCAGGTGCGTTCCATGGCGTTGCCCGGCGATGTCCCCGCGTCGGCATCCACGAAATAGGGCGCCACGCTGCCGCCGAGCCCGCGTGCAGCCGCGATGGCCTGCACGTCGCGCGAATACCAGCGGTTGCCTGCCGGATCGTTCTTGCGAAGGAAGCCGCCGTTCGGCTCGGTGATGCGCAGCAGGCCGGTGACCGTGGTGTCGCCCTGTGGTTCGTTGCCGCTGCGGGTGGCGCGCTCGCGGGCCTCGGGCGGCACGAAGCCGCGGTTGACCAGCACCGTGTTGCCATCGGCCTGCCGCAACGGCGTCAGCACCCAGAAACCCGGACCGAGGTCGGTGTTGGCCTGGACCAGCGTCTCGCGGTCGTGCAGGAAGGTGCCGGCCAGCCGGACGCGCCGGTATTCGTCGTTGGCGGCGCTGACCTGCGGCCATTGCGCGGGGCTGGGCGCCGCCTCGGGCGCTGCATGGACGCGCTGCTCGACGCGGGCGATGAGATCGAGCTTCCATGCGCGGCGTTCGACCTGCCAGGTGCCGAGCGCGAAGAAGCCCGCAAACAGCAACGCCGCGAGCAGGGCCAGCGTCAGCAGGGCGCCCCTGCCGCGCGGGCCGCGCGTCGCGGCGTCCGTTGCGTCGCCTTGCCTCGAGGCCGTCAAGGCATGTTCTTCATGTCGTGCACCGACATGGGCATCATGTTGTGGTTCAGGTGGAACATCACCCAGAGCGAACCCGCCAGCGTGATGACGACCAGCATGATCGTGAAGATCAGCGCCAGCATCGTCCAGCCGCCTTCGGAGCGGGTGTTCATGTGCAGGAAGTAGATCATGTGGACCACGATCTGCACCGCGGCGAAGCCGAGCACCACCATCGCGGTGACGCTGGGCTTGTCGAAGACCTTGGCCATCACCAGCCAGAACGGAATGACCGTCAGGATCACGGCGAGCACGAAGCCCGTCATGTAGCCGCTGAAGGTGCTGTGGCTCGCGCCGTCGTCGTGATCGTGGTCGTCATGGCCGTGGCCATGGTCGTCGTGGTGGCCGGCGGCCGGCGCATGGTGGTTGGCGCTCATCACAGCACTCCCATCAGGTAAACGAAGGTGAAGACACCGATCCAGACCACGTCCAGAAAGTGCCAGAACATCGACAGGCACATCAGGCGGCGGCGGTTGGCGGCGACCAGGCCGCCACGTGCCACCTGCACCATCAGCACGACGAGCCAGATCAGGCCGAAGGTCACGTGCAGGCCGTGCGTGCCGACCAGCGTGAAGAACGCCGACAGGAACGCGCTGCGCGTCGGGCCCGCGCCCTCGTGGATCAGGTGTGCGAACTCATACAGCTCGAGGCCGATGAAGACGCAGCCCAGCAGGCCGGTGATCGCCAGCCATGCGAGCGTGCCGCCGACCTTCTTCTTCTGCATCTCGAGCATCGCGAAGCCGTACGTGATCGACGACAGCAGCAGCATCGAGGTGTTGACGGCCACCAGCGGCAGGTCGAACAGGTCGGCGCCCGACGGGCCGGCCGCATAGCTGCGGCCCACCACCGCGTACACGGCGAACAGGCAGGCGAAGATGAGGCAGTCGCTCATCAGGTAGAGCCAGAAGCCGAGCAGCGTCCCGTTCTGGGGATGGTGCTCTTCGGGCATGTAGAAGCGCAGGTTGTCCGGCGCGTCCACCGAGTCGGTGAGGGTAGTGGCGGTCATGCTTGGCTCGACAGGAGTCGGGTGCGGATGGCTTCGGTGCGGACGACTTCGTCCGCAGGGATGTGGTAATCGCGCTTGTAGTTGAAGGTATGGGTGATCGCGACGACCAGCAGGCCGACGAAGCCGACCACCGCCAGCAGCCACATGTGCCAGATCAGGGCGAAACCGCAGACGGTGCTCAGGCCCGCCAGGATGATGCCGGCGCCGGTGTTCTTCGGCATGTGGATCGGGATGAAGCCTTCGAGCGGACGGACGTAGCCGCGTTGCTTCATGTCGTACCAGGCGTCGCTGTCATGCACCACGGGCGTGAAGGCGAAGTTGTAGGCCGGCGGCGGCGACGAGGTCGACCATTCGAGCGTGCGTGCGTCCCACGGGTCGCCCGTGTGGTCGCGCAGCGACTCGCGGCGGCGGAAGCTCACGAACAGCTGGATCAGGAAGCTGGCGATGCCCAGTGCGATCAGCACCGCACCAAAGGCGGCGATCTGGAACCAGATCTGCAGCGAGCCGTCCTCGAAGTGGTTCACGCGGCGCGTCACGCCCATCAGGCCGAGCACGTAGAGCGGCGCGAAGGCGAACCAGAAGCCGACCAGCCAGAACCAGAACGAGCATTTGCCCCAGAACTCGTCGAGCTTGAAGCCGAAGGCCTTCGGGAACCAGAAGTTGATGCCGGCGAACAGGCCGAACAGCACGCCGCCGATGATCACGTTGTGGAAGTGGGCGATCAGGAACAGGCTGTTGTGCAGCACGAAGTCGGCCGGCGGCACCGCCAGCAGCACGCCCGTCATGCCGCCGATCACGAAGGTGAACATGAAGCCCATGGTCCAGAGCATCGGCACTTCGAAGCGGATGCGGCCGCGGTACATCGTGAACAGCCAGTTGAAGATCTTCGCCCCGGTCGGGATCGAGATGATCATCGTCGTGATGCCGAAGAAGCTGTTGACGCTCGCACCCGAACCCATCGTGAAGAAGTGGTGCAGCCAAACGAGGTAGGACAGGATCGTGATCACGACCGTGGCGTAGACCATCGACGCATAGCCGAAGAGCTTCTTGCCGCTGAAGGTCGACACGACTTCCGAGAACACGCCGAACAGCGGCAGGATCAGGATGTACACCTCGGGGTGGCCCCAGATCCAGATCAGGTTCACGTACATCATCGGGTTGCCGCCGAAGTCGTTCGTGAAGAAGTTGGTACCGACGTAGCGGTCGAGCGACAGCAGTGCCAGCACGGCGGTCAGCACCGGGAAGGCGGCCACGATCAGCACGTTGGTGCACAGCGACGTCCAGGTGAAGACGGGCATCTTCATCATGGTCATGCCGGGCGCGCGCATCTTGATGATGGTCACGAGCAGGTTGATGCCCGAGAGCAGCGTCCCGACCCCCGCGATCTGCAACGACCAGATGTAGTAGTCGACCCCCACGTCCGGACTCTGCAGGATGCCCGACAGCGGCGGATAGGCGAGCCAGCCGGTCTTCGCGAATTCGCCGACGAACAGCGAAGCCATGACCAGCACGGCGCCGCTGACGGTCATCCAGAAGCTGAAGTTGTTCAGGAAGGGGAAGGCCACGTCGCGTGCGCCGATCTGCAGCGGCACGACGAAGTTCATCAGGCCGGTGACCAGCGGCATCGCCACGAAGAAGATCATGATCACGCCGTGCGCGGTGAAGACCTGGTCGTAGTGGTGCGGCGGAAGGTAGCCGGTGTTGTCGCCGAACGCGATCGCCTGCTGGAGCCGCATCATGAGTGCGTCGGCAAAGCCGCGCAGCAGCATGATGATCCCCAGGATCACGTACATGATGCCGATCTTCTTGTGGTCGATGCTGGTGAACCACTCGCGCCACAGGTAGCCCCAGACGCGGAAATAGGTCAGCGCACCGAGCAGCGCAGCACCACCGAGCAGCACTGCCGCGAAGGTCGCGAGCAGGATCGGTTCATGGTATGGGATCGCCTCCCAGGAGAGGCGGCCGAAGATGAGCTTCGTAAGGTCGAGGTGATCGAACATCATGGGTCCGGGTAGCAAAAATGGGTCGGCGCCGATGACGGCGCCGTGGCAGCGGGTGCGTGGCTGGTATCGCTGAAGAGCGCGCTGGAGCCTGGTTCTACATCGCCCGTTCGATGGGCTGGTCCAGCGCTTCCGGCGGGTCGTTGACGCTGCACATCGCGCCGACGTAGTTGCGTTGCGGCCGGCCGTCCGGACCGATGCGTTCGCGCGTTGCCTTGTCGAGTGTGGCGATGTTGTGCGCGCCGGGCAGGCCGAGGCCGCCGGTGGCATCGATCGCCATCATGTCCTTCATGCACATCTTGTTGCTCTCGACGCAGCGGTTCAGGATCGCGTCGTAGAGCCCGGCCGACACGCTGGCGTAGCGGCGTACCGGTTCGCGTTCGCTGGGCTTCTCGAGCTTGAGGTAGCCATCGCGGTTGAGCGGGCTGCCCTGCGTCTTGGCGGCCTCGACCCACTTGTCGAAATCGCCGTCGCTCAGGCCATGGAACTTGAAGCGCATGCCCGAGAAGCCGGCGCCGCTGTAGTTGGCCGAGAAGCCTTCGAACTCGCCCGGCTTGTTGATCACCGCGTGCAGCTTGGTTTCCATGCCGGGCATCGCGTAGATCTGGCCGGCGAGCGCCGGGATGAAGAAGGAGTTCATGACCGTCGAGGCCGTGATCTTGAAGGTGATCGGCCGGTCGACCGGCGCGGCCAGTTCGTTCACGGTGGCGATGCCTTGTTCCGGATAGAGGAACAGCCACTTCCAGTCGAGTGCCACCACTTCGACCACCAGCGGCTTGGCGTCGGCGGGCATTTCGCGTTCGGCGTCCAGGCGGTCGAGCGTGCGGTACGGGTCGAGCGTGTGGGTGCTGATCCAGGTCAGCGCGCCCAGCGCGATGATGATCAGCAGCGGAGCGGCCCAGATCACCAGTTCGAGCTGCGTCGAGTGGTCCCAGTCGGGTGCGTAATCGGGGTTGTTGGCGGCCTTGCGGTAGCGCCAGGCGAACACGAAGGTCAGGATGATCACCGGAACGATGATCAGCAGCATCAGGACGGTGGAGATCAGGATCAGATCGCGCTGCTGCATCGCGATGTCGCCGGAGGGATTCATGACCACGCCGCTACAGCCCGCGAGCAGCGCGGCAGCGGGAATCATAAGCAGACCGCGGAGGGACTTGAGGGAGGGCATGCCAGGATGGAAAGCGTAGACGGAAACGTGCAGAATTTACGTTCACTTGCCTCGGATGGCGATTGGACGTTTTGTCCTACAGCAAGCTCTCGACACGGATGAGAGGCTTGCGTAGTACCAAATGAAGAGCGACACGATAGTCACGGGAGAAACCGATGTCCAGCACAACGTTCAGCGAGTCTTACGCCGAACCCTCCACCACCCAGATGGAACGCGACGTTCGCCAGACCACCACCGACCACTCCGGCGTTGCACCCAGTGAAATCGCCGTCGGCGTGATCATCGGGCGGGCTTCCGAGTATTTCGACTTCTTCGTCTACGGCATCGCCTCGGTGCTGGTGTTTCCGGCGGTGTTCTTTCCGTTCACCAACCGGCTCGAAGGCACGCTCTGGGCCTTCCTGATCTTTTCCTTCGCCTTCATCGCCCGGCCGATCGGCACCATCGCCTTCATGGCGATCCAGAATCGCTGGGGCCGCGGCGCCAAGCTGACGATCTCGCTGTTCCTGCTGGGCTTCTCGACCGCCGGCATCGCCTTCCTGCCCGGCTACGCGAACATCGGCTTCGCGTCGATCGTGTTCCTGTCGGTGCTGCGTTTCTGCCAGGGCATCGCGCTCGGCGGCTCCTGGGACGGCCTGCCGTCGCTGCTGGCGCTCAATGCGCCCGCCAAGCGCCGCGGCTGGTACGCGATGATCCCGCAGCTCGGCGCGCCGATTGGCTTCATCATCGCCGCGGGCCTGTTCCTGTTCCTGCATTCGAGCCTGTCGGTCGCCGACTTTCTCGACTGGGGCTGGCGCTACACCTTCTATGTGGCCTTCGCGATCAACGTCGTGGCGCTGTTCGCCCGGCTCCGGCTGGTCGTGACCAACGAATACGAAGCGATGCTCAAGGAGCGCGAACTCGAACCCACGCCGGTGGGCGAACTGATCAAGGCGCGCGGCAGCAACCTGTTCATCGGCGCCTTCGCGGCACTGGCCAGCTACGCGCTGTTCCATCTGGTGACGGTGTTCCCGCTGTCGTGGATTGCGCTGAACGCGTCGCAGGAAGTGAATGCGGTGCTGACCATCCAGATCATCGGTGCGTTCATCGCGATCTTCGCCACGATGGCTTCGGGCCGGCTGGCCGACCGCATCGGCCGGCGCAACACACTGGGCGGGCTGGCGGTGCTGATCGCGATCTTCAGCGGGATCATGCCCTTCCTGTCGAACGGCGGCCCGATCATCCAGGACGCGTTCATCCTGGTCGGCTTCGCGCTGCTGGGCCTGTCGTACGGCCAGGCGGCCGGTGCGGTCACCGCCAATTTCGCTGCGCACTACCGCTACACCGGCGCTGCGCTGACCTCCGACCTCGCGTGGCTGCTGGGCGCCGCCTTCGCGCCGCTCGTGGCGCTCAGCCTGTCGGCGCACTTCGGCGTCGGCTATGTGAGCCTGTACCTGCTGTCGGGCGCGGTCTGCACGCTGGTGGCGCTGAAGGTCAACCGGACGCTCGAGATGCGCGGCTGATCCGGCGCGCTCCTTCGAGAGCAGTCGCAGAAAGCACAAAGGCGCCGAGAGGCGCCTTTTTCACGTCCCGATCCGCTCGGCCAGCGCGATCAGCGAGCGGTCGCTGCCCGCCGGCCCGAGCAGCGAGATGCCGAGCGGTGCGCCGTCGCGGCGCGCCAGCGGCATCGAGAGTTGCGGAAAGCCGGCCAGCCCCGCGATGCACAACAACCGGATCGACTGGTTGCGGTAGTCCTCCAGGCTGGCGTCGACCGCATCGCGGCGCGGCGCGATGTCGGGCATCGTGGGCATCAGCAGCACGCCGTCGTGGCCGAGGAGATCGGCGAGCCGCTTTCGGAAGGCATCGCGAAAGGCTCTCGCCGCGTTGACCTGCGCGTCCGTCACGTCGCGAGACCACGCAAAGCGCTCCGCCACGCCGGGCCCGAGCGGCGGCGCGTAGCGCTCGATCAGCGGTCCGTCGGTGAGCCAGGCCTCGCGACCCTGGACGTAGCGGAAATTCCAGTACATCGCGTCCCAGCCGTCGAGCGCGACCGGCCCGGCCGGCGCCGCCTGGCCGAGCACCGACTGCACGCGTTCGGCCGCGCCCGCCAGCGCCCGCGCGACCGGTTCGGCCAGCAGCGCCCAGACGTCCGTCGGCCACAGCAGGCGCGGCGCGGACGGCAGCGGCGCCGGATCGGTGCCGAGCAGCACATCGCCCACGCGCGCAAAGGTGCCGATGTCGCGCGCGAACCAGCCGCAGGTGTCCAGGCTCGGTGCCAGGTCGAGCACGCCTTCCAGGCTGATCCGGCCGTGCGTCGGGCGCAGGCCGTACAGGTGGCAGTGATTGGCCGGCGCCCGCACCGAGCCGCCGGTGTCGCTGCCGAGCGCGAAGTCGCAGAGCCCGGACGAGACAGCCGATGCCGATCCGGACGACGAACCGCCCGTGATCCGCTCCGGCGCCGCGCCATTGACCGGCGCGCCGAAGTGCGCGTTGTTGCCGTTCATCGAGAAGGCCAGTTCGTCGGTCACGGTCTTGCCGACGAAGCGGGCGCCCGCGTCCAGCAGCGTCCGCACCACCGGTGCGTGGCGCGCCTTGATGCCGGACAGGGCCAGCACGATCGGGCTGCCACCGCCTGTCGGGTAGCCGGCCACGTCGAACAGGTCCTTCACACCGAAGCTCAGGTCCGACAACGGGCCGGTCGCGGCCCGCGGCACCGGCGCGTCGGGGTAGGGGACGAAGGCGTGGGCAGGGTCGTGCAGGGGCATGGGCGTTTCAAAGAGGCGGAACGGTGGCGACGTCGGTCGGCGTGAATTCGTCCGCGGGCCGGGGGCGCCGCAACAGGTCGGCGGACACATCGGTGCGGATGCAGCGCGCATGGTGGCCCGGCGACACCTCGACCGCAAGCGGTTGCGCGGCACGGCAGGCGTCGAGGGCCAGCGGACAGCGCGCGGCAAACGCGCATCCGGGTGGCAGTTTCGAGAGGTCGGGCGGCGCGCCGCCGATGGTTTCGAGCCGGCTGCCGCGCGTCATCGCGCCGTGCGCACGGCTCTTGAGCAGCGCGATGGTGTACGGGTGGCGCGGCGACAGGATCAGGTCGCGCGCCGTGCCTTCTTCCACGATCCGCCCGGCATACATCACCGCGATCCGGTCGGCCACCTCGACCGCGGCGCCGATGTCGTGCGTCACGAAGATCACCGACAGCCCGAGGTCGCGCTGCAGTTCGCGCAGCAGCAGCAGGATCTGGATCTGCACGGTGGCGTCGAGCGCGGTGGTCGGCTCGTCGGCCAGCAGCACCTTCGGGTTGCAAGCCAGCGCGAGCGCGATCATGGCGCGCTGCCGCATGCCGCCGGACATCTCGTGCGGATAGGCGGCCAGGCGCCGTTCCGGGCTCGGGATGCGCACCTTCTCGAACAGCGCCAGCGCGCGTGCCCGCGCCTCGCTCCGGCTCAGGCCTTCGTGCCGGCGCACCGCTTCGATGATCTGCGCGCCGACCGTGTAGACCGGATCGAGCGCGAGCAGCGGCTCCTGGAAGATCATCGCGACTTCCTTGCCGCGCAGGCCGGCCAGCGCACGCGGCGACAGGCCGAGCACGTCGCGCCCGTTGACCGCGAGCTTGCCTGTGATGCGCGAACTGCGTTCGGGATGCAGCCGCATCACGGTGCGCAGCGTGACGCTCTTGCCGGAGCCGGATTCGCCGATCAGCGCCACCACCTCGCCCTGGTGCAGCCGCAGGTCGACGCCGTTGACGGCCTCGATGCGCTTGCCGGGCGCGATGAATTCGACGCGCAGGTCCTGCAGTTCGACAGCGAGCGGGGCGGCGGTGGCAGCGGGGTCGTGCTCAGCCATGGGCCACCTCCGGCGCGGCTTCGGCCGCCATGTCGGGAAAGTCCGGCGTCGGCACGTAGCCGGATTCCGGCTGCCAGCGCAGGCAGGCCACGCCGTGGCCGGCGGCGGTCTCGGCGAAGGCCGGCATCTGCTGGCTGCAGACCGGCTGGGCGAACGCGCAGCGCGTGTGGAAGCGGCAGCCGGGCGGTGGATCGATCGGGTTCGGCGGGTCGCCCGACAGCGGCGCCTCGGTCGTGCGCTGCATCGGGTCGCCGCTGGGCATCGAGCGCAGCAGCGCACGCGTGTACGGGTGGCGCGGTGCGTCGAACACCTGCGCGGCCGTGCCGACCTCGACCACCTGGCCGAGGTACATCACGAGCACCCGGTCCGACATGTAGCGCACCACGTGCAGGTCGTGGCTGATGAAGAGATAGGTCAGGCCGAAGTCGCGCTTCAGGTCTTCCAGCAGGTTCAGCACCTGCGCCTCGACCGACTTGTCGAGCGCCGACACCGCCTCGTCCAGGATCACCAGCCGCGGCGCCAGCGCCAGCGCGCGCGCGATGTTCACGCGCTGGCGCTGGCCGCCCGACAGCTCGTGCGGGTAGCGGCCGGCGAAGCGCGCGGGTTCGAGCCCGACGCGCGCGAGCAGGTCGTGCGCGCGGTTCAGCGCCTCGCGCGCCGACACGCCGTGCACCGTCGGCCCGAAAGCGATCGAGTCCTCGATCGTCATGCGCGGGTTCAGCGACGAATAGCTGTCCTGGAACACCATCTGCGTCTGCCGGCGGAACTCGCGCAGCGGCAGCTCGCGCGAGCCGACCGTGGCGCCGTCGAACACCAGTTCGCCGCTGTCCTGTTCGATCAGCTGCATCAGCAGGCGCGCGGTGGTCGATTTGCCGCAGCCGGATTCGCCGACCACGCCGAGCGTCTCGCCCTTGCGGATGTCGAAGCTCACGCCGTCGACCGCGCGCACGGCCGGCCGCGGGCCGCGGCCGAAGGACAGCGGCGCACGCTTCAGCGGAAAGTGCTTCTGCAGCCTGTCCACGCGCAGCAGCGGCTGGCGCGGGCCGCCGATGTCGCGCGGGTCGACCACATCGGCCACATCGCCCACATCGCCCACATCGCCCACATCGCCCGGTGCGGATGCGGGCGTCGTCGCGGTGCCGTTCATTGCTTCACCTCCATCGCGCTGCGCAGGCCGTCGGCCAGCATGTTGAAGGACACCGAGGTCACGAAGATCAGCACGCCCGGCAGTGCCGCGATCAGCGGCTGGCTGTAGATCGCGGTGCGCAGCGTGTTGAGCATCAGGCCCCATTCGGGCTGCGGCGGCTTCACGCCGAGCCCGAGGAAGGACAGGCCCGAGGCCAGGATCATCGACACCGAGATCAGGCTGGTGGCGTACACGAAGATCGGGCCGATCACATTGCCCAGCACATGCCGGCGCACGATGGTCAGCGCCGATGCACCCGAGGCGCGCGCCGCGTCGACATAGTCGCTGCGCCGCACCTGCGTGGTCACGCTCTCGGCGATGCGCGCGATCTGCGGCACGAACACCACCGTCAGCGAGATCAGCGCGTTGGTGATGCCCGCGCCCAGCGCACCCGACAGCGCGATGGCCAGCAGCACCGACGGAAAGGCGTAGAGCACGTCGATGCAGCGCATGACGACCGTGTTGACCGCGCCGCCCGCGTAGCCGGCCAGCACGCCGAGTCCGCTGCCGATCACGAAGGCCATGATCACCGGCGCGATGCCCATGAAGAGCGAGAGCCGGCCGCCGAGCATCAGGCGCGACAGCAGGTCGCGGCCCAGCTCGTCGGTGCCCAGCGGATAGCCCGGCGTGCCGACCGGTCGCAGCCGCTTGAACATCGAGGTCACGAACGGATCGGCAGGCATGATCCACGGCGCAAGGATCGCGATCCCGATCAGCGCCAGGATGATGGCCGCCGCGATCATCGCGACCGGATTGCGCAGCAGCCGGCGCATCACGTTGGCGCCGTGGCTGCGCGAGCGCACGGCCTGCACGGGTGCGGTGCCGGCGATGGAAGCTGTCGTCGACATGTTCAGGCCCTTTCGATTCTTGGATCGAACAGCGTCTGCAGCACGTCCACGATCAGGTTGAGTCCGACGAAGAACAGCGCGAGCACGAGGATCGTGCCCTGCAGCAGCGGCAGGTCGCGCTGGAAGATCGCCTGGTTCAGCAGGAAGCCGGTGCCGGGCCAGGAGAACACGGTCTCGATCAGGATCGAGCCGCCGAGCAGGTAGCCGAGCTGCAGGCCCATCACAGCCAGCGCGGTCGGCGCGCAGTTCTTGACGACGTGCAGGAACACGCCGAAGTCGTTCAGCCCGCGCGCGCGCAGCCCGATCACGAACTCCTGCGACAGGATGTCCGCCACCAGTGCCCGCACGGTGCGCGAGACGATGCCCATCGGAATGAACGACATCGTCAGCGCGGGCAGGATCAGGTACTTGACGTGTTCCAGGTCCCATTTCCACAGGCCCGAGCCGTCGGGGCCGGCGCCTGTGGCGGGCAGCCACATCAGCTTGGCCGAGAAGATGATCACCAGCACCATGCCGAGCCAGTAGTGCGGCAGGCTGACGCCGATGACCGAGATGAAGGAGGCCGCGCGGTCCATCCACGAATGGCGGAAGTAGCCCGCGACGAAGCCGAACAGCGAACCGAAGGCGAAGCCGATGAGCGTCGCAAGCGCAGCCAGCATGAAGGTGTTGCCCACGGCCTTGAACACCTCCTGCGTCACCGGCCGCGCCGTCGCGATCGAGGTGCCCAGGTCGCCATGCAGCGCCCGCCACAGCCACGACGCGAACTGCACCGGCCACGGCTTGTCGAAGCCGTACAGCGCCATCATCTGCCGCTGCAGGTCGACCGACGCATCCGCAGGCAGGATCGACACCAGCGGATCACCCGGCGCGATGTGCACCAGCATGAAGCAGAGGAAGGACACGCCCAGCATGATGGGCAGGGCGTATCCGATGCGGCGCAGTAGGTAGCTGATCATGTGGGGCGCGCTTCTTATTCAGAGACCGCCTCTAAAGGACGGCCTTCATTCCAGAAACACCGCGGAACCGGCTTTGCCGGGCCGCTGGTGTTGCCCCCGGAAGGGGGTTGGCGAAAGGCGACACGCAGTGCGCCGAAGCCTGGGGGAGAGCCAAGTCCTCACCGCGGAACCGGCTTTGCCGGGCCGCTGGTGTTGCCCCCGGAAAGGGGTTGGCGGCTACGCGAAGCGAGCAAGCCTGGGGGTTAGTCAAGTGTCATCGTGGCCAAGTCGATGAACCAGCTCTGCGGCTGCACCACGCCCTTGATCTTCGGCGACAGCGCGCGCGGACCGACGTCGTGCGCCACGAAGAGGAACGGCGCCTCGTCGATGATGCGGGCCTGCAGCGCCGCCAGCGCCACGTCGCGCTGCTTCTCGTCGAAGGTGGTGCGGGCCTTGTCGACCAGCGCGTCGACCTCGGGGTTGCTGAAGTAGCCCCAGTTCATCGAGGTCGGCGGAAACGCCTTCGTGCTCACGAAGCGGACCATCGCGAAGAACGGATCCATCGTCGCCGCGCTCACGTTGGTGGCGTGCGCGCCGTGTGCGCCCGGGTCCTTCGCGCCGAGGCGCCAGCTGGAGAACAGCGTGTTCCATTCGACCACGTCGAACTCCACGTCGAAGAAGCATTCCTTCAGGCTCTGCTGGATGAACTCGTTCATCGGCAGCGGCTGCATCTGGCCCGATCCGGAGGCCGAGGTCTGCACCTTCACCTTGACCGGCTTGGCGGCCGAATAGCCGGCCTCGGCCATCAGCTTCTTGGCGGCGACGGGGTCGTACTTGATCTGGAACGTGGGGTTGCCGCGCCAGGGGTTGCCGGGCTCGGCGACGCCGGTCGCCTCGACCATCAGGCCGCCGAGCAATTCCTTCAGCGCGGTGCGGTTCAGGCACAGGTTGGCCGCATAGCGCACCCGCTTGTCGGCGAAGGGCGAGTCGGGCAGCAGCGAGAACTGCCACGGCCAGAGGTGCGGTTGCAGGTTCGAATACAGCTTGAAGCCGCGGGCCTTGATGGCGTCGAGCGCGTCCGGTGCGGGTGCCTCGATCCAGTCGACCTGGCCCGACATCAGCGCCGCGGTGCGCGAGCTGGCCTCGGGCAGCGGCAGCATCACGACGCGGTCGATCTTCGGGCGGCGCTTGGCGTCCCAGTAGTCGGGGTTCTTGACGATCTCCAGCCGTTCGCGCGGCACGAACTTCGAGGCCTTGAACGGGCCGGTGCCCGAGAAGTCGGCGGCGAAGGCCGTCCAGGCGGCCTTGCTGCGCTCGGCCGGAGCGGTCACGCTGGCGGGCACGGCCGCGAGCTTCTTCTCCCACTGCACCGGCGACGCCATGAACAGGTTGGTCAGGTTGATCGGCAGGAAGGAGTCGGGCTCGGACGTGACGAGCTCGACCGTCAGGTCGTCGATCTTGCGGGCCGTGCGCAGCGTCGGCATGCGCGAGGCGGTCACGCCGATCTGTGCCGGGTCGAACTGCGGCGCGTCCTTGCGCAGCACCTTGTCGACGTTCCAGACGACCGCATCGGCGTTGAACGGCGAACCGTCATGGAACTTCACGCCCGGGCGCAGCTTGAACACCCACTTGGTGCGGTCCTTCTCGTCGACCGCCCAGGACACCGCCAGGTCGGGGATCACCACGCTGGCCTTGGTCGACGAGCTCAGGTCCCACTGCGTGAGGCTGTCGTACATCGGGATGCCGGTGAAGCGGTTGCCTTCGTAGCCCTGGTCGGGCTGGCCGGAAGTGCGCGGGATGTCGCCGGCGGTCATGGCGATGCGCAGCACCTTTTCCTGCGCCAGCACGGCCGTGCTGGCCAGCGACATCGCCGCGGCGATCAGCAGTGCGCCTGTGCCGGCACCCAGTCGGCGCGCGGGAAGGGACTTCAACAAATGGATCTTCATGGGGAGGTCGACCTTGGAGTTGCGATGTATTCGCCCTCAAGCAAGTGACATGCCAATGGAAATCGCTTTGATGAAATCGATGTTCGATACGAATTTGCGTTTTAACGATAGATGACTGCGCGAAAGCAGTGCACCCGGCGCAGGCTCAGTGCGTGATGGCGCTGGCGATCGCACGCGCGCATTCGATGACCATCGGCGCCAGCTTCTTCTGCGCTTCTTCCATGGTCCATCGGCTGGTCGGCGGCGACACGTGCACGGCGCCCAGTGCCGCGCCGTGCCGGTCCAGGATCGGCGCGGCGATGCCCATGTCGCCGAGGAACAGCTCCTCCGCATTGGTCGCGTAGCCCACGCGCCGGCACTCGTCGATGCGGACCATGATGGCGTCGATGTCCGTCAGCGTGGCCGGCGTGCGTGCGCTGCGCGCGGTGGCCTGCAGCAGCGCCCGCACCTGCTCGTCCGGCAGGCTGCTGAGCCAGGCCCGGCCCGAGCTCGTGCAGTACATCGGGATGCGCATGCCGACCGGCGTCAGCACCGGAATGAACTTCGACGTCACCAGTTGCGCCACGTAGACCATCTCGTCGCCGACCGGCTCGGTCACGCTGGCGGTCTCGCCGCTCGCGTTGGCCAGCTGCGACAGATACGGGTTGGCGATGCGGATCAGCGCGTTGGCCGCCATGTAGTTGTAGCCCAGCTCGATGGTGCGCGGCAGCAGCTGGAAGCGCCGCGTCTGCGGATGCTTGCCCACGTAGCCCAGCACCTGCAGCGTGTGGACCGTGCGCTGCGCCGAGCCCTTGCTCATGTCGGTGCGCTCGGCCAGCTCGGCCAGCGTCATCGTGCGATGCGCGGCGTCGAAGGCGCGCAGCACCGCCAGCCCTTTTTCGAGCGACTGGTTGAACAGCGGGTCGGGCCTGGCGGCCGGCGCAGGGGCGGGCGCGGCGGCGCGGCGCGGAGTCCTCGGAGTCGTCTTGCTGGCCATAGCGTATGAATATAGGAAGAAATCGATTATCGATTTTATGAACGCAGCAAGCGGCGTGCCGGCCGGCGACGTGCCGAGCCGCCGATCGCCGGTGCTTCCGGCGGCCTATCGTCGAGCGCGGAGGCCGACGACAATTCCGGCCATGACACGAACCGATGACTCCCTGACCCTGATCCGCCCCGACGATTGGCATCTGCACGTGCGCGACGGCGCGGCGCTGGAGGCGGTGGTACCGCATTCCGCCCGCCAGGTCGGCCGCGCGCTGATCATGCCGAACCTGCGTCCGCCGGTCACCACCGCCGAACAGGCACTGGCCTACCGCGACCGCATCCTGGCCGCGATGCCCGCCGAGCGCAGCTTCGAGCCCGTGATGTCGCTCTACCTGACCGACAAGCTGCCGCCCGACGAGATCGCCCGTGCCGCCGATGCCGGCGTGCGTGCGCTCAAGCTCTATCCGGCCGGTGCGACCACCAACAGCGACGCCGGTGTGACCGACCTGCGCAACACCTACAAGACGCTCGAGGCGATGCAGAAGCACGGCCTGCTGCTGCTGGTGCACGGCGAAGTGACGGACCCGAGCGTCGACCTGTTCGACCGCGAGGCCGTCTTCATCGACCGCGTGATGATCCCGCTGCGGCGCGACCTGCCCGAACTCAAGATCGTGTTCGAGCACCTGACCACCCAGGAAGGCGCGCAGTACGTCCGCGACGCCGACCGCTTCACCGCGGCGACCATCACGGCGCACCACCTGCTCTACAACCGCAACGCGATCTTCACCGGCGGCATCCGGCCGCACTACTACTGCCTGCCGGTGCTCAAGCGCGAAACGCACCGCGTGGCGCTGGTCGAAGCCGCGACCAGCGGCAGCGACCGCTTCTTCGCCGGCACCGACAGCGCGCCGCACGCCGCGCACCTGAAGGAGCACGCGCTCGGCTGCGCCGGCTGCTACACCGCGATGACCGCGGTCGAGCTCTATGCCGAAGCCTTCGACAACGCCGGCGCGCTCGACAAGCTCGAAGGCTTCGTCAGCCTGCACGGCGCCGACTTCTACGGCCTGCCGCGCAACACCGACACCGTCACGCTGAAGCGCGAGACCTGGACCGTGCCCGAAACCGTGCCCTACGGCGAGGCGACGCTCAAGCCGCTGCGCGGTGGCGAGACGCTGAACTGGAAGCTCGCATGAACCCGGCCGGCACGGCCGTCGCGGCGCGCCGCGTGATGCTGCTGATCGACGCCGACAACGTCTCGGCCGACGTGATGGAGCAGGCCGTGCAGCGCACGCTGGCCGAATACGGCGCCGTGCACGTGCGCCGCGCCTACGGCAATGCCGAGACGGCGTTGAAGCACCAGGCGCTGTTCAAGCGCCTGTCGGTGCGGCCGATGGTCAATCTCTCGGCTGGCAAGAACAGCACGGACATCGCGCTCGCGGTCGACGCGATGGACCTCGCCATCGCCGAGCGGCCCGACGTCGCGGTGCTGGTGTCCTCCGACTCGGACTTCGCGCCGCTCGTGATCCGGCTGCGCGAGAAGGGCTGCCGCGTGTGCGGCATCGGCCAGCAGGGCAAGACCGGCGAGGAGACGATGACGGTGTACGACACGTTCGTCGACCTGGCGCACCAGGGCGCTGGGTCGCGTGAGGTGGCGAGCGATGCGCCGCCGGCTCGCAAGGCGGCGGCACGGACCCGGTCCGCCACGCCGGCGCGCGCCAAAGCCGCCGCCGCGCCGGCCCAGGCCGCCACGCCTGCGCCGACCGTTGCGCCCGCCGTTGCCGCGTCGTCTGTGCCGTCCGCGTCGCCCGCACCGGCGCGCAAGACCGCCCGCAAGACATCCGCGGCCCGCGCCAAGCCGGTGCCGCAGACCTCGGAGGCGGCGGAGTTCATCCTCCAGGCCGTGCCCGCGCTGCGCACCGGCGCCGACGTGCCGCTGAACGACGTGGCACAGGCGCTGCGTGCCGCCGGGCTGCTGGGCAAGCACGGCAGCTCGCTCAAGCTCTTCGACAAGCTCACCGCCGAGTTCGCGGTGCTGCAGCATCCGGACCGCATCCGCTGGACGGACGCGCCGCAGCCTTGACGGCGTCGAGCCTGGCGGCCATCGACTGGTCGCGGCCCTGGCTGGTGCGCCATGCCGACATCGGCGCGCCGGCCGCGCAACGCGCAAGACATGCGATGGCCGACACGGCGCATGGCGCCACCGCCGCGGCGTTGCAGGCATCCGCTGTCGGCGCGGCGGCGGATGCCATCCGCTTCGTGCCGCAAGACCGGCTGCCGGACAGCGAGCCTTACGAGTCGTACATCTTCCGGACCCGCGAGGTGCCGACCCGCGACAACCTGCACGACTTCTTCAACGGCCTGGTCTGGCTGCACTGCCCGATGGCGAAGCGCCAGCTCAACCGGCTGCAGGCCAGCGAGATCGCACGCGCCGGCGTCGGCGCCACGCGGGGCCCGCTGCGCGACGCGCTCACGCTGTTCGACGAGAACGGCGCGCTGCTCGATGCGCCGCCTGCACTGTGGGACGCATTGATCGCGCGCGACTGGCCGCGGCTGTTCGTGACGGAGCGCGCGCTGTGGGCACAGGCGCGCCTCTGGATCTTCGGGCATGCGCTGCTGGAGAAGCTGGTGCAGCCGCGCAAGGCGGCGACGGCGCACGTGCTGCGCCTCCCGTTGCCGGTCGGCCGCGAAGCTGAGGAAGGCGAGCGCAGCGGCATGGCGCACACCGATGCGCTGCTGGCCGAAGCGCTCGCACCGGCATGGCTGGGCGGCAAGCCCTTCGTGCCGTTGCCGGTGCTCGGCATCCCGGGCTGGTGCCCCGAAAACGAGAACTTTTCCTTCTATGATGACTCGGACGTCTTTCGTCCACGCGGCAACGCCAGAACAACACAAAACAGCAAGATGCGGCGCCACGATCCAGCTTGAAGCGGGCTTTCCGGCCCCCAACTGGGCGTCAGTTTCCCTACGGAGAAATCAATCTTGAAACGCATCCTTCTGTTTGTCCTGACCAATGTCATGGTCGTGGCGGTACTCGGCATCGTCGCCAGTCTGCTCGGCGTCAACCGCTTCCTCACCGCGAACGGGCTCAACCTCACGGCACTGCTCGGCTTCGCGCTGATCATGGGCTTCGGCGGCGCCTTCATCTCGCTGCTGATCAGCAAGCCGATGGCCAAGTGGACCGCCGGCCTGCACATGATCGACAACCCGCAAACGCCCGACGAGGCGTGGATCGTCGGCACCGTGCGCAAGTTCGCCGACAAGGCCGGCATCGGCATGCCCGAAGTCGCGATCTTCGAAGGCGAGCCCAACGCCTTCGCCACCGGCGCGTTCAAGAATTCGTCGCTGGTCGCCGTGTCGACCGGCCTGCTGCAGAACATGACGCGTGACGAGGTCGAGGCCGTGATCGGCCACGAGGTCGCGCACATCGCCAATGGCGACATGGTCACGATGGCGCTGATCCAGGGCGTGATGAACACCTTCGTGGTGTTCCTGTCGCGCGTGATCGGCTATGCGGTCGACAGCTTCCTGCGCCGCGGCGACGACCGCAGCTCGGGCCCCGGCATCGGCTACTACGTGAGCACGATCGTGCTCGACATCGTGCTGGGCTTCGCCGCCGCGATCGTCGTGGCCTGGTTCTCGCGCCAGCGCGAGTTCCGCGCCGACGCCGGCGCCGCACAGCTCATGGGCCGCAAGCAGCCGATGATGAGCGCGCTGGCCCGCCTGGGCGGCCTGCCGGCCGGCGAGCTGCCGAAGGCGGTCGAGGCGATGGGCATCACCGGCAAGATGGGCAAGCTGTTCGCGACCCATCCGCCGATCGAGGAGCGCATCGCCGCGCTGGAAAACGCACGCGGCTGATCATTCTTCCGCCCACGAAAAAGCCGGCCTCGTGCCGGCTTTTTCCATGGTGATGGCGCTCGGGCGCCAGCGTCGTCAGGCGGTCGCCGTGCCGTCGGGCTTGGCGGCGTCGAGCGTCGGTTCGGTGGTCTCCGTCGACGACGTTTCCGTCGATGCATCGACCGGCTCGGCATCGGCCGCAGGCGCTTCTGCCGCCGCTTCCGCTGCAGCCTGTGCAGCGGCTTCGGCCGCTGCCGCCGCCTCTGCCGCAGCCAGCGCATGCTGGCGATCGATGCGGGCGCGGGCCAGCGTGCTGCCGACTTCCTTCGGCTCCATGCCGTACATGTCGGCGAATTCGGCTTCGGTCTTGCCGCTCGCCTCGAAGGCCCGCATCAAGGCCTCGCGCTTGGCGGCCTGGCGGCCGAGTTCGGCCAGTGCGTCGTCGAGCGCAGCGGTGGCTTCCGCGTCGCGCGAACGCACGCGCGCTGCATAGGCCTCGCGCCCGATGCCGGACGCCTCGATCGCCGCGATGATCCGCTTGTGCAGCTGCGGGCGCAGATCGTCCTTGGTGCGCACCTGGCGGCGGCGGAACACTTCCATGATCGCGTGGTGCACATGCTCGGGTGCCACCGGCTCGACCGGCTTGCCGTCGAGGTCGTGGCGCTGCAGGCCGGCGGCGACGCTTTCGAGGTAGCGCGTCGAACGCGCGTGCTGGCCCATGGCGATCTTGAGTTCCTCGCGCGGCAGCACGTCCGGATGGCGCGCGGCCAGGTCTTCGAAGACACCGAGCTTCAGCGGCAGGAAGCGCGCGCCGAACAGGTTCGGGTACAGCTCGAACAGGCGCTCGAGCAGCGGATTGACCTTGCGTTGCGGCGCGGCCTGCTGCGGCTTCTGCCCTGGCTGCGCCTGCACCTGTGCTTGGGCCGGCCGGTTCTGCTGCGACTGCGCCTGTGCGCCGCCGCCGCCACCCTTGCCGCGCCGGTTGCGCGGACGGCGGTCCTGGCGCGCAGCCGCTGGCGCCTCGCTGGCGTCGATCGCGGCTGCAGTGGTGTCGGTGGTTTCGGTCATCGGATGCTCTGGAGAATCACCGGCCGGACATCGATTCAGGTCCGCTCGGCAGGGTGGAAAGGGGAAGTCGCGCGGCACGAAGCCGCGCGGTATGGGGCTATTTTCCGGGATCAGCGGGGCCGGAACATGCGAAAGCGGCTTTCGGCGGTGATCTCGAAGTAGTCGGCCGGGCCGCCGCCGCGCAGGATCGGTTGCGCCGCGGCGGTGTCGTAGATGCCGTCCTTCAGCAGATGACGCGCGATGTGCACGCCGACGACCTCGCCCAGCACCAGCCAGGTCTGGACGGCACTGCCGTCGGCGCCTTGCAACTGCACGATCTGGGTGAGCTTGCACTCGAAGGACACCGGGCTCTCGGCCACGCGCGGCACCGCGATGACGCGCGACGCCACCGGCGTGAGCCCGGCCAGCGCGAACTCGTCGACCTCGGGCGGCACCGCCGCGCAGGTCTGGTTCATCTGCTCGGCGAGCGGGCGCGTGGCCAGGTTCCAGCCGAACTCGCCGGTCGCGCGGATGTTGTGCAGGCTGTCCTTGGCGCCGATGCTCGCGAAGCCGACGATCGGCGGCGTGTAGTTGAAGCCGTTGAAGAAGCTGTAGGGCGCCAGGTTGAGGCGGCCCTCGGCGTCCTGCGACGAGACCCAGCCGATCGGGCGCGGCCCGACCATCGCGTTGAACGGATCGTGCGGCAGGCCGTGGCCCAGCGCCGGTTGGTAGAAGTGAAAGTCGTCGGCCATGTTGTTTTCCCCTGTGCGGTCGCCCGTCGTGTTCAGTGTGCGATGGCGCGTGCCACCGCTTCGGCGACCTTGATGCCGTCGACGCCCGCCGACAGGATGCCGCCGGCGTAGCTCGCGCCTTCGCCGGCCGGATACAGGCCGCGCACGTTGAGGCTCTGGAAGTCTTCGCCGCGCGTGATCCTGATCGGCGACGAGGTGCGTGTCTCGACGCCGGTCAGCACCGCGTCGTGCGTGTCGAAGCCCTTGATCTTGCGGCCAAAGGCCGGAAAGGCCTCGCGCATCGCCTCGATCGCATAGGCCGGCAGCGCCTGGTGCAGGTCGGTCGGCGTGACGCCCGGCTTGTACGACGGCACGATGCTGCCGAGCGCGGTCGACGGCGTGCCGGCGATGAAGTCGCCGACCAGCTGGCCCGGCGCGCGGTAGTCGCTGCCGCCGAGCACGAAAGCCTTCGATTCGAGCTCGCGCTGCAGCACCATGCCGGCCAGCGGCGAGCCGGGCTCGCCACCCGATTCGCTGTTCTCCCAGCCCGGATAGTCCTTCGGCTCGATGCCGACGACGATGCCTGCATTGGCGTTGCGCTCGTTGCGCGAATACTGGCTCATGCCGTTCGTGACGACGCGCCCCGGCTCGCTCGTGGCCGCGACCACGGTACCGCCCGGGCACATGCAGAAGCTGTAGACCGAGCGGCCCTTTCCTGCCCCGTTCACGGCGTGGTGCACCAGCTTGTAGTCGGCCGCGCCCAGCAGTGGATGGCCGGCGTGGCGGCCCCAGCGCGCACGGTCGATCAGGCCCTGCGGATGCTCCACCCGGAAGCCGATCGAGAAGGGCTTGGCCTCGATGTGCACGCCGCGCGCATGCAGCATCTCGAAGGTGTCGCGCGAGCTGTGGCCCAGCGCCATCACGACGTGGTCGCAGCGCATCTCGCTCGACGTGCCGGTCTGCTGGTCGAGCACCGTGAGGCGACGCAGATGGCCCTGCTCGATGTGCACGTCGGTCACGCGCTGCTCGAAGCGGATCTCGCCGCCCAGCGCCACGATCTGCTCGCGGATGTTCTCCACCACCTTCACCAGCTTGAAGGTGCCGATGTGCGGGTGCGCGACGTAGAGGATCTCGGGCGGTGCGCCGGCCTTGACGAACTCTTCCATCACCTTGCGGCCGAGGAAGCGCGGGTCCTTGATCTGGCTGTAGAGCTTGCCGTCGGAAAAGGTGCCGGCGCCGCCTTCGCCGAACTGCACGTTCGACTCGGGGTTGAGCGTGCTCTTGCGCCACAGGCCCCAGGTGTCGCGGGTGCGCTGGCGCACCGTCTTGCCGCGCTCCAGCACGATCGGCTTGAAGCCCATCTGCGCGAGCATCAGCGCCGCGAAGATGCCGCACGGGCCGAAGCCGATCACCACCGGACGCAGCGGCAGGTCGGCCGGTGCCTGCGCCACGGGGCGGTAGGTCATGTCGGGCGTCGTCGTGACGCGCGGATTGCCCGCCAGCTTGGCGAGCAGCTTCGGCGCCTGCGACGGATCGGCCAGCGTCACGTCGACGATGTAGACCTGGAGCAGGTCGGCCTTGCGCGCGTCGAAGCTGCGCTTGTGGACATGGATGTGGGCAATGGCGTCGGCATCGACACCGAGCAGGCCCTGCACGGCGCGGGGCAGCGCATCGGCGGGCGGATCGAGCGGGAGCTTGATTTCGGAAAGGCGGAGCATGGCATGCGGCCCGGGGTCGTCGGGCAGGTGGCTTTCGCGGGGCCGCCATTGTAGGGAAGCCGCGAATGCGCCGCATGACGCGCGTCCGGGTAGGACAAAAGCCGACGGGGAAACTACGGAAGCGCGCCCGCGACGGGAGGTCTATCTTGGAAGCGTTGACCGATAACTGCAGGAGACACTCATGCTGATCGTCACCAAGGTACTGGCCGCCAGCGGCGTGATGGCATTGGCCGTCGCGGCGCCGACACCGGCCGACAGCACGCGCGATGGGCAGGCCGTTGCCGCCAGCCCACCAGCCGTCGTGAGCGTGCTCGACGCCCATCCGGGCGCGCCGAGTTGCATCAATGGATGCAATCTCTGGCAACTGATGGTGTCGCGCAGCCCTTGAAGGCCGCACGCACCACGCACCGCACGACGCCGGTTCAGGCCGGCAGGAAGCCTTCGACCGACAGGTAGCGCTCGCCCGTGTCGTAGTTGAAGCCCAGCACCACCGCATCGGCCGGCAGGTCGGGCAGCTTCTGCGCGATCGCCGCGAGCGTGGCGCCCGACGAGATACCGACCAGCATGCCTTCTTCACGGGCCGAGCGGCGCGCCATCTCGCGCGCCGGTTCGGCATCGACCTGGATCACGCCGTCGAGCAGTGCGGTGTCGAGGTTCTTCGGAATGAAGCCCGCGCCGATGCCCTGGATCGGGTGCGGCGCCGGGCTGCCGCCCGAGATCACCGGCGAGGCGGTCGGCTCGACCGCGAACACCCGCAGCTTCGGCCACTTCGCCTTCAGCACCTTCGCGACGCCGGTGATGTGGCCGCCCGTGCCGACGCCGGTGATCAGCGCATCGAGGCCATCGGGGAAGTCGGCTGCGATCTCTTCGGCCGTGGTGCGCACGTGGACCGCCACGTTGGCCGGGTTGTCGAACTGCTGCGGCATCCAGGCGCCGGGCGTGGCCGCGACCAGTTCCTCGGCGCGGGCGATCGCGCCCTTCATGCCTTTCTCGCGCGGCGTCAGGTCGAAGCTCGCGCCATAGGCGAGCATCAGCCGGCGGCGTTCGATCGACATGCTGTCGGGCATCACCAGCACCAGCTTGTAGCCCTTGACCGCTGCGACCATCGCCAGCCCGACGCCGGTGTTGCCGGAGGTCGGCTCGACGATCGTGCCACCGGGCTTCAGCACGCCGGAGCGTTCGGCGTCTTCCACCATCGCGAGCGCGATGCGGTCCTTGATCGAGCCGCCGGGGTTGCTGCGCTCCGACTTGATCCAGACCTGCTGCGCGGGCCTGGCCGTGCCCGCGAAGAGCTTCTGGATGCGCACGTGCGGGGTGCGGCCGATGGTCTCGAGGATGTTCTGGGCTTTCATGGATCCGGTCTCCTGGTGTCGACAAAACGGTGGACGGCCATTGTCGCGAGATAATCCGTGTCGTGAAGCACGCCAGACCGCCGCTGGTGCAAGCCCGAAAGGGGTGATGTCGCAAGACATCGCGTCGAAAGACCGCACTGGAGGAACGTCCGGACTGCACAGGACAGCGCAGGAGTTAACGACTCTCCACCGTGAGGTGAGGATCAGAGCAACAGAGACGAGCCGATTCAGTTCGGGTGAAACGGGCAATCTCTGCGCGCAGCAACACCAAATAGGCCAGCGCACGGAGCGAGCGGTACGCCGCGACCTCCTGATCCCGTGGTTCCGCGGATGGCTGGCGGGTAGGTGGCATCGAGCCGTCCGGGCGACCGGCGGCCCAGAGTAATGGCGGTCACGCCGGCGTTTTCGCAAGAAAGCGCCGGTGCACAGAATCCGGCTTATCGGCGAGCTTCACACTTTTTTCAGAACTTCTCGTTCGGCAGCAGGTAGCGCCACTCGCCCGGCGCCAGGCCGGCGAGGGGCATGCGGCCGACGCGGATGCGCTTCATGCCGACGATGCGCAGGTCGACCTCGTCGCACATCTGCGCGATCTGGCCGGGCCACACGCCCTTGATCGCGAAGCGCAGGCCGGTCACGCCGTCGTTCTGGCGGCCGATGCTGACCTTGGCCGGCAGCATCGCGCGGCCATCGATCACCGGCGACTGGTTCAAGCGGTGCAGCGCCTGCGGGCCGACCTCGCCGGTCACGTCGACCATCACCTCGTACTCCATCAGCGCCGCGTCCTCGATCAGCTTGCGCGCGATGCGCGGATCCTGCGTGAACGCGATCAGGCCGCTGGCGCCGGTCTCGAGCGGCGTCAGGCAACGCTGGTCGACGAAGTGGCGCTGCAGCGTCGGGCGCCGGGACGTGTCGGCTTCGCTGCGTCGCGCAGGCACCAGCAGCTTCTGGACCGGCGCGTCGAAGGCGATCTTCGGCGGCTTGTTCAGCAGGATCGTCACGGCCTGTACCGGCTCGGGCCGCGCCGATGGATCGACGTCCACCTGCTGCGCCGGCCTGACACGCACCTGCGGCACCTCGACCACCGCACCGTCGACCCGCACGGCGCCGTTCTCGATCAGCAGCTCGGCTTCGCGCCGCGAACAGTTGACCTGCGCCGCCACGCGCTTGGCCAGCCGGATGCCTTCGTCGTCGCCCGCGTCGTGGCGGCCGCGCTCGCCGCGATCGGCGTTCAAACGGCGTCTCCGGCGGCGGCCAGTTCGCGCAGCCGTTCGACATGCGCGGTCAGCGAGCGCGCCGCCACGGGCCACATGCGCTCGGGCACGTCGGCGTAGGCGATCGGCAGCCAGTCGTCCAGCGTGCCGTCAGGCCGCTCGCGCATGGCGGCGGCGACCCGCGCCTCGCGCTTCAGCCGGTGCTGCTTCAGGTAGGCGATGCCGGCGCGCGCCGTGCCCAGCACGTAGCCGTGCGCGGGCAGGATGAAGTCGGCGCCGGCTTCGTCGCAGGCCGCGTCGAGCCGGTCGAGCGAATCGAGGTACGCGCTCATGTTGCCATCCGGCGGATCGACCACCGTGGTGCTGCCGTTCAGGATGTGGTCGCCGGAGAACAGCAGGCCGTCTTCCTCCAGCATCAGGCACAGGTGGTTGGCCGCGTGGCCGGGCGTGTGGATCACGCGCAGCGTGTGCGTGGCGGCATCGGACGCGCCGCGCAACACCAGCCGCTCACCGTCGGCGAGCTCGCGGTCGGGGGTGAAGCGCGCGGTCGGGCGCGAGGTCGGCTTCGACGCCAGGCCGAGGATCGGCGGCCGGCCGGCGCACAGCGCCTGCAGCGGCGCGGCGCCCGGCGAATGGTCGGCGTGCGAGTGGGTGCAGACGATCAGCCGGACGTCGCCGCCGGTGGCTTGCCACAGCCGCTCGATGTGGGCCGGGTCGTTCGGACCGGGGTCGACCACCAGGTAGCCGGTGGCCGCGTCGCCGACGATGTAGCTGTTGGTGCCGGGGCCGGTCATCACGCTCGGGTTGGGCGCGGTCAGGCGGCGCACGTTGTTCAGCAGCGCGACCGGCGTGCTGCTCTGCCAGTCGAGTGCATGCAGCATCTGGCCGTCCGGACAGACCAGCGCGAGTTCGCCGAAGGCCGTCTCGTGTTCCATGTAGCGCGCCTCCTCGCCGCCCAGCAGCCCGGCGCGCGGGCAACTGGTGAACAGCGGCACCTCGTGCGCGCAGGCCTGCAGCACGGCGTCGACCGTGGCATAGGCCGCCAGCCGTTCCAGCGTGCGCACGGTCGGGAAGATCAGGAAGAAGCTGCCGGCCTTGTGGCGCTCCAGCGCGATGGCGGGGCGCACCCAGACCGGCTCGAACTGCTCGGTCTCGTCGGCCACCGGCTGCTGGCCGTCCGGCATGCGGGCGACGAGGAAGGGCACGTCGAAGCGCCGCGGCAGGTCGCGGTCGGTCATCCAGTGCGCGAAGGTGAAGACCTGGTCGGCCGCGATCCGCAGGCACTGCGCGGCGCACTGAGCGGCGAAAGGCAGCGTGCCGTCCGCGGTGCTGCGGTCCATGGCGGCGAGGGTGTCGGGCGACACCGGCGCGCCGTCGGCGTCGCGTGCGAGCAGCACGCCGAGCTCCTCGAAGCTCTCGCGGATCGCGGCGATCGCCTGGGTGAGCTGGGCGTCGCCCTGCGTCGGACGCCGGGCGGCCAGCGCATGCGCCGCGGCGTCGCCGGCATCGATACCGCCGCCGGGGAACACATAGGCGCCGGGCGCGAAGCTGGCCTTGTCGGAGCGCCGCGTCATCAGCACCTCCAGGCCTTCGGGGCCGTCGCGCAGCAGCAGGATGGTGGCGGCAGGCCGCAGCGGCGCGGGTTCGCGCTGGGGATGGATGAGTTGTGTGGGGCGGACCATCGGACGATTATCGGCAGGCCGCGCGGTCGGCGCCGGCGGCGTCAGCCGCGCCCCACATGCCGGCGCGCTGCAGGCCGGTGCGCCGTGCTGGCGGGCGCATGGGAAGATGCACGCGTCTCCACGCGCCCCAGGGCCCTGCATGCTCATCAATTGTGTTGTTTACGAAGACGGCACCAAGCTCGCCGACATCCCGGTGGCCCGGATCGGCGAATACATCTCGCTGCCGCGCTGCTTCGTCTGGGTGGCGCTGCACGATCCCTCCCAGGCCGAGATGGACGAACTGCAGCAGGCCTTCGACCTGCATCCGCTGGCGGTCGAGGATGCGCAGAACGGCCATCAGCGGCCCAAGGTCGAGGAGTACGGCGATTCGCTTTTCGTCGTGCTGCACCTGCCCGACGCCGACGCCAAGGACCATCGCACCGCCATGCAGGTCGGCGAGCTCGACGTGTTCGTGGGGCGCAATTACGTGGTGTCGGTGCGCAACCGCAGCACGCACGGCTTCGTCGAGGTGCGCGAGCGCTGCCAGCGCGAGCCCGAGCTGCTGAAGAACGGCCCCGGCTTCGTGCTGTATGCGCTGATGGACGCGGTGGTCGACCGCTACTTCCCCGCGATCGATGCCTTCGACGTCGAACTCGAAGCCATCGAAGAGAGCATCTTCACCCAGGGCGGCGCACGCGAGAACATCCAGCGCCTGTACGGGCTCAAGCAGCGTCTGACCGTGCTCAAGCACGCGGTCGCGCCGCTGCTGGAAGGCGCCAACAAGCTGCACGGTGGCCGGGTGCCGCAGATCTGCATCGGCACGCAGGAGTACTTTCGCGATGTGCTCGACCACCTGAGCCGCATCAACGGGACGATCGATGCGATGCGCGACACCATCGGCACCGCCATCCAGGCCAACCTGTCGATGGTGACGATCGCCGATGGCGAGGTCACGAAGCGGCTGGCGGCCTGGGCCGCGATCTTTGCCGTGTGCACCGCCTTCGTCGGCATCTGGGGCATGAACTTCGAGCACATGCCGGAGCTGAAGTGGCGCTACGGCTATGCCATGGCGCTGGCGCTGATCGGCGGTTTCTGCGGCTACCTGTATTACCGCTTCCGGCGCGCCGGCTGGGTCTAGCCGGCCGCTGCGGCCGCCAGGCTCTTCGCCTTCAGCGTGCCCGCCACCGCCTCGATCTCCGCGAGCAGCGCATCGCCGGTGCAGTTCGAGAAGAAGGGGCTGATCGGTCCGGTGTCGGCAATGCCGGCCAGGCGCACCGCCTCGTGCAGTACCGGGATCGGTCCGTGCGCACCACGCATCTTTTCGAGCGGCAGGAAGTGCTCGCGCAACTGGGCGGCGGTGGCCAGGTCGCCGGCCTGGACGGCGCGCAGCAGCGCCATCGACAGGTGCGGCCCGACCAGGCCGGAGCCGGTCGTGAAGCCCTTCAGCCCGTGGCGCGCGTTGCCCACCACCGTGCGCTCGCCCAGGCCGTCGATGATGCGCGACGCGTCGCCGGTCGCGGCCAGCAGCTCCGCGAGGAAGGGCTCGGGTTCGCTCGCGCCGACGATGCCGTATTCGACGCAGCACAGCACGCCGTCGGCCAGCAGCGCGGCCAGGTCGCGTGCGCGCACGTAGTCGGCGCTCTTGAAGAACACCATCAGCGGCTTGCCATAGAAGTCGGACAGCTTGCGCAGTCCGGTGGCGACGCCTTCGGGCGTCACCTGCAGCAGCGGCAGCAGCATGGCGGTCGGGAAGTCGCGCTCGCGCAGCACGGCGATCTGGTCGCGCGCCTTGCCGTAGTCGGGGCCGATCGACGGGATCACCCAGTCGTCGGCACGCGCCGGCGCCTCGATGGCGTCGAGCAGCGCGGCGTAGTCGTTGATCGGCGCATTGAAGAAGTTGGCGCAGCCGCCGTAGAGAAAGCTGCTCACGCCGGCCGACTGCAGCCAGGCCGCGATGGCGCGGTTCTGAACGGGCGACGGCTGCCCGTCGGCGTCGTTGGCCAGCGGCGGCAGAGCGAGGACGGAGGCGATGAGGTCGGCGGGCGTGACGGGTGTGGTTTTCATGGTGCGCAGTCGTGCGGCACCGCGGCGATGCGCGGCGCCTTGGGGTTGAAGGAGGGCAGGGCGGGAGGAAGCGGACGCGTTGCTAGCCGGGCGCGGCGTCGTCCGGGTCGTGGTCGACCCAGAAGATCAGCCGGCGCCGCAGCCACTGGATCAGCAGGTGCAGCCCGACGCCGATGGCCGACAGCACGATCAGGATCGCGAAGACGCCGGCCATGTCCATGCTGAAGTTCTTCTGCAGGATCAGGAAGCCGAGGCCGGCCTTGGCGCCGACGAACTCGCCGACGATGGCGCCGATCACGGCCATCATCATCCCGACGTCCACGCCGACCGCGATGTAGGGCAGCGCCTGCGGCAGCCGCACGCCCCAGAAGGTCTGCCAGCGCGTGGCGGTGAAGGCGGTCATCAGCTCGATCTGGTCGGCCGGCGTGGCGCGCAGCCCGGCGATCGTGTTGGCGAGCACCGGAAAGAAGGCGACCGTGGCGGTGATGACGATCTTCGAGCCCGCGTCGAAGCCGAACCAGATCACGAACAGCGGCGCGATCGCGACCTTGGGCACGCTCTGGAAAGCGACCAGGTACGGGTAGAGCGTCTTCTCCAGCAGCCGCGACTGGCCGATCGCCACGCCCAGCAGCAGCCCTGCGAGGCCGCCGAGCGCGAAGCCCGCGAGGATCTCGTAGAGCGTGATGCCGAGGTGCGACGCGAAGGAGCGCGAGCCGATGGTGTCGACCATCGCGCGCGCCACCTCCGATGGCGGCGGCAGCACGATCGGCGGCACGTCGAGCAGCCGGACGATCAGCTCCCAGCCGCCGACCAGCACGATGAAGAGCAGCACGCCCAGGACGACCTCGGGCCGGCGCAGCGCCTTCATGCCGCGCTCCCTGGCGCCATTCCCGGTGCGGTCGCCGGTGCGATCTTCCCGGCCGACTGGAAGTGCCGGCGGATCGCCTTCACGTAGCGGCCGAACTCGGGCGAATTGATCATGTCGAGGTCGCGCGGGCGCGGCAGGTCGATGTCGATGATCTCGGCGATGCGGCCCGGCCGCGGCGACATCACGATCACCCGGTCGGCCAGCAGCACGGCCTCGGCGATGCTGTGGGTGATCAGCATCACCGTCTTGCGGCTCGCGTCCCAGACGCGCAGCAGTTCCATGTTCATGGTGTCGCGCGTCATCGCGTCGAGCGCGCCGAAGGGCTCGTCCATCAGCAGCAGCGCCGGGTCGTGCACCAGCGCGCGGCCGATGCCGACGCGTTGCTGCATGCCGCCGGAGAGTTCGTTCGGGTACTTGTCGGCGAAGTCCGCCAGCCCGGCGGTCGCCAGGTAGGCGCGGGCGCGTGCGGTGTGCGTGGCCAGGTCGCGCTTCTGGAGCTGCGCCGGCAGCAGGATGTTCTTCAGCACGGTGCGCCAGGGCAGCAGGATCGGCGCCTGGAACACGACGCCGACCTCGCGCGAAGGCCCGTCGATCGGCCGGCCGGCCAGCGTGACGTCGCCCGACGAGCGCCGCAGGATGCCCGCAAGGATCTTCAGCAGCGTGGTCTTGCCGCAGCCGCTCGGGCCCACCACCGTGACGAACTCGCCTTGCGCGATCTCGAAGTTCACGTCGCTGAGCGCCGTGACGGTGCCTTCGCTGCGCGTCGCGTACTGCTTGTTCAGGCCCGAGACGCGGATGAGCGGGGCCGCTGCCGACACGGCGTCAGAAGCCAACGCATGCCTCCGCCTGCGCCTTGACCGCCGCGTGGTCGAAGCTGTTGATCTTGTCGTAGAAGCCGGGGATGCCGACGATGAAACTCTCGTTCGGCAGCCGGCTCTTGATCAGGTCCGCGCGCAGCAGGAAGTCCTGCAGCGTGCCGTACTCGGCCGGCGTGTAGGCGCCCCACTGCTTGCCGCCGCTGAGCGCGAAGGCTTCCTTCATGCCGGTCTGCTGCGCCTGCAGGTTGGCCATGTCCCACTTGACCTGGGTGGCTTCGTCGCCCGCGCCGGAGGGCTTGGTGTCGGGCCATGTCTTCCATTGCACGCGGCGCGTGCAGTCGGGGCTCGCCATCGAGAACTCGACGCCCTTGACCGCGCCGCGCGCCACCGCCTGCACCATGGCCGGGTCGGCGTCGATGGTCTTCTGGGTGGTCGCGAGCGTGAAGTCGGGCTGCTTGCGCCAGTCGGCGCCGTTGAAGTAGCGGAACTTGCCGCCGGCGTTCTCGAAGCCGGTGATGGCCGCCTGGAAGAACATCAGGCCCTGCACCTTGTTCGAGCGGATGGCTTCATAGGCCGGCGCGCCGAAGCCCACCGCGACGATCGACACGTCCACGTCCGGCTCCAGGCCGTTGGCACGCAGGTATTCCTTGAGCATCGGCATGCCGCCGGTGGAGAGCGCCGGCACGCCGATCGTCTTGCCCTTGAAATCCTTGAAGTCCTTGATCGGGCCGCCCTCGAGCGCGACGACCGACCAGTCGTTCACGGTGGACAGCATCACCGAACGCAGCGACAGCTTGTTGTTGACGTTCGACTGCACGATCACGCTCGAGTTGACCTGCACGAAGTCGACGTTGCCGGCGGCCAACTGCTGGATGGCTTCGAGCGAGCCGCCGATCGGCAGCACCTCGACGTCGTAGCCTTCGGCCTTCCAGTAGCCGAGTGCGGCCGGCATCGTGAGCCATGGGTAGGCGATGTTGACGACGCGCGTGCCGATCGCGATGCGGACCTTCTTGAGCGGCGCGGCGGCGGTCTGCGCCAGGCTGGCCTGGCCGGCCAGCGTGCAGGCGAGCAGGGCGGCGACGCAGAACAGGTGGCGGGCCGGACGGGAGGCGGGGCGAGCGGTGAGGGCGGTGCGGGACATCATCGGGGTGAACTCCTGGAAGGGCATCGGGGATGCGAAGGGTGCAGAAAGGTGTGTGGACGGTGCGAGGAACTGGACTGGCGATGGGCGGACGGCCGCCCGCTGTCGGCTGGCTTCAAGCGGCCTGCTTCTTGTATTTCTGGACCTCGCCGAAGCGCTTGACCAGGTAGTCGCCGGACTTGATCGGCGCATGGCGCGGCGGGTTGTCCACCGACTGGCAGCCCGGCAGGCAGGCCACGGGCGTGTCGTAGTCGAGGTTGAAGAAGGTCGGGATCGAGTAGCGCTCGCGGCCGGTGCGGTTGACCACGCGGTGCTGGTTGGAGACGAACAGGTCGTTCGTCCAGACCCGGAACATGTCGCCGAGGTTCACCACGAAGGTGTCCTCGATGTAGGGCGCGGCGACCCATTCGCCGTCGCGCCGCTGCAGCTCGAGGCCGCCGATCGGGTCCTGCGCCAGGATCGTGACCATGCCGTAGTCGGTGTGCGGCGCAACGCCGAGCGCGTCGCCGGTGGCCGGCGTTTGCGGCGGGTAATGGAACAGCCGCGACTGCACCATCGGCTTGCTGCACCACTGCAGGAAGAAGCCTTCGGGCTGGCCCAGCGCGAGCGCGAACAGCCGCATCAGGTGCTTGCCGAGCGCCATCGTGTGGTCGAAGTAGGCTTCGGCCGGCGCCCGCAGCCAGGGCGCGCCCTCGGGCCAGCGGTTCGGCCCGTGCAGCGGCCGGCCGGCCACCACATCCGGATCGGTCAGCGGCAGGTCGAGCGCGAATTCGTAGCTTTCCTTCAGGTCGGGCGCATAGCCGGCATGCTGGTTGATGCCGTAGGGCATGAAGCCGCGCAGGAAGCGCGCATCGATCCGGTCCTGCAGCCGCAGGTCGTGCGGCAACTCGAAGTAGCGGCGCGAGGCGGCAAAGACGTCCTGCACCACGGCACGCGGCACGCCGTGGCCGGCCACGTAGAAGAAGCCGGTGCCGGTGCACGCGGCCTGCAGTTCCTGCACCAGCGCGTCGGGGCTGCCGCCGGCCAGCCAGTCGCCCAGGTGGAGCACGGGCACCTCCTCGGCGGAAGCGCTGCGTGGGGCGTCGATCGTGGGGCTCATGCTGTCCTTTGCGGAATCGGGTGGGAGGAGGCGCGCCGTGCACTCAGCCGGTCTGCGCCTGCCGCAGGTCGTTGTGGAGGTGCTCGGTGAAGGTGTGGACCGCCACCGACAGGTTGCGGCCGCGCCGCACGCAGAGCGCAAAGCGCTGCGGCTTCACGCGCGGGTCGCGGATCGGTATGTAGCGGTAGTTCGGCGAGTTGTCGTTCGGGTAGCGCATGTGCTCGTTGACCATGGCCATCGACATCCCCGCCACCGACACCGAGCGCAGCAGCTCGTAGGAGTTGCTCGTCAGCACCGGCTGCGGCCGCAGCTTGGCCTTGGCGAACATCTCGTCGAACACCGCCTTCACGCTGATGGTCTCGTCGGGCAGCGCGATGTTGTGGCCCACGCAGTCCGACAGCCGCACCCACTCGCGGTCCGCCAGCGGATGGTCGGCCGCCACCACGATGCAGGTGCGCAGCAGGCGTTCGAAGATGTTCTGCAGATCGGCCAGGGCCGGTGCGTTGAAGCCGAGGATCACGTCGAGTTCGTCCCGCAGCAGCATCTGTGCCAGCGTGGGCGTGCCCGACACCTCGACATGGAAGGTGATGCGCGGGTAGAGCTTGCTGAAGCGCGCAAGGAACTGCGGGATGAAGTGCCGCGTGAAGGTCTCCGGAATGCCGAAGCGGATCTCGCCCTTGCGCAGGCCCTTGAGCGACTCGATGTCCGAGCGCACGCGCTGTTGGTCGTTCTCGATGTTGCGCGCGTACTGGACCAGGATTTCGCCGGCGGCCGTCAGCTTGAGCCGCGTCCGGCCCCGGCCGCGCTCGAACAGCGGCGCGCCGATGTCTTCCTCCAGCAACGCCACCTGGCGGCTCAGCGCCGAGGGCGCGACGAACAGCTTCTCTGCTGCCGAGCGGAACGATCCGCTGCGATGGACTTCCGCGAAATAGCGCAGGGCGATGGACGAGATCATGGGTCGGGCACCGTTCGATACAACCAATGGAAAAGCCCGCCGACGTCACGTCATACCTCGCTGGTCCGTCGTCCGCTCCAGGGATGGAACGGCTGCGACGAAACAAAAGTTATCACGCGACAACGCGCGGCGTAAGCATCGATTTTGGAGTTTTATGTTCTTGAAAAGTGCACATCGGGCGCATTGGCCCGCCCTCTGCGGCCTGCAGGCGCTGCGCTGGCCGACGCGGCGGATAATCCGGCCATGCGAATCCGCTTCACCAAGATGCAGGGCGCCGGCAACGACTTCGTCGTGCTGGACGAAACCCGCGCGCCGCTGGCCCTGAGCACGGCGCAATACCGCTTCCTGGCCGACCGCCATTTCGGCGTCGGCGCCGACCAGATCCTCACCGTGCGGCCGTCGCCGGCCGAGGGCGTCGACTTCCAGTACGTGATCCACAACGCCGATGGCGGCGAGGTCGAGCAGTGCGGTAACGGCGCGCGCTGCTTCATGCGCTTCGTGCACGAGCGCGGACTCACCGACAAGCAGGCCGTGCGCGTGCAGACGCTGTCGGGCGTGATCGAGCCGCGCATGGATGCCGACGGCCGCGTCACGGTCGACATGGGCGCGCCGGTGTTCGAGCCCGCACGGATCCCGTTCGACGCCGCCGGCCTCGACCCGCAACCCGACGGCGCGTGGGAAACCTGGCACCTGGCGCTCGGCACGCAAGCCGGCAGCGCGATCGTGCCGCTGGCGCTGGTGTCGATGGGCAATCCGCACGCGGTGCAGTTGGTCGACGACGTCGACACCGCACCGGTCGCCACGCAGGGCCCGCTGATCGAGCACCATCCGCGTTTTCCGCAGCGCGTGAACGCGGGCTTTCTCCAGGTGGTCGACCGCACGCACGTGCGGCTGCGCGTCTACGAGCGCGGCGCGGGCGAGACGCTGGCCTGCGGCACGGGCGCCTGCGCGGCCGTGGTGTCGGGCATCCGGCTCGGCCTGCTCGACCACCGCGTCGACGTGCAGACGCACGGCGGCGTGCTCACCATCGAATGGGCCGGCCTCGGCCAGCCCGTGCGCATGACCGGCCCAGCCATCACCGTGTTCGAAGGCGACATCGAGGTACCCGACCTGCCATGACTCCCATCCACGCTTCCGACATGAACCCGATCACCGAAGACGACATCGCCAACTACCTGGCGAACACGCCCGACTTCTTCACGCGCCATGCGCAACTGCTGTCGCAGGTGCAGCTCAGCAGCCCGCACGGCAGCCGTGCCGTCAGCCTGCAGGAGCGCCAGGCCGAGATGCTGCGCGAGAAGATCAAGGCGCTCGAGCATCGAGTGATCGACATGGTGCGCAACGGCACCGACAACGTGGTCACGGCCGACCGCCTGCAGCGCTGGACCACCGGTCTCCTGACCGTGCGCGAACCGCGCGGCCTGCCTTACCGGATCGCGGACGAGCTGCAATCGATCTTCATGGTGCCGCAGGCCGCCATCAAGGTCTGGGACTGCGACACCGTGTTCCGCGACGAGCCTTACGCCCAGTGGGTGAGCGACGACGTGAAGGCCTTCGCCACCTCGCTGGCCACGCCGTTCTGCGGGCTGAACGCCGGCGTCGAGGCGTCGGGCTGGCTCGAGGACGCGCGCGCCGCGGTGTCGATCGCGCTGATTCCGCTGCGTCCCGCCGCCGGCGCGCCGGCCTTCGGTTTGTTGGTGCTGGCCTCGCCGGACGGGCAGCGCTTTCATGCCGACATGGGCACCGATTTCCTGGAACGCATCGGCGAGCTGGCCTCGGCCGCGCTCGCGCGGCTGCGTTCTTGAGCCGGCGGCTGCGCCGCCTGGCGTCGATCGGCGCGCTGGCCGTGCTGCTGGTCTATGGCGCGCTCTGGCTGACCCTCTGGCGCGACGCGCAGGCGCGCCTGGCGCAGGCGCCGCAGCCGGCCGACGTCGCACTGATCCTCGGCAACCGCGCCTATCGGCACGGCGAGCCGAACCCATGCCTCACCGGGCGCGTCGATGCCGGCGTCGCGCTGGTGCGGGCCGGTTTGGCCCGCGAGCTGTTGATGTCCGGCGGTTTCGACAAGGAAGACGGCCGCAACGAGTCCGACGTGATGGAAGCCCACGCACGTTCGATCGGCTATGCCGGGCCGCTGCTGCGCGAGTCGGCGTCGCAATCGACCCGCGAGAACCTCGTGCTGTCGCAGCCGCTGCTGCTGGCGGCCGGCGTGCGGCGCGTGATCGTGGTGTCGGAGCCGTATCACCTGTGGCGCACCGAGCGGCTGGCGCGCGCCACCGGCTTCGTGCGCGCATTCGACAGCGTGCAGTACGCCGCCGCGCCGACGCGCTGCTGGGAACAATGGGGCATGGGCTTTCGCGGCGCATTGCGCGAGCCGCTGGCGATCATCAACAATGCCCTGCATGGCTTCTGACGCACCTCTGCAGCCCGCCGACTGGATCGACCGCTACCTCGCGCACGTCCGCGTCGAGCGCCGGCTGGCCGCGCGCACGTCGGACCTGTATGCGATCCACCTGCAGATGCTGGCCGACAAGGCGGCCGAGGCCGGGCTGCGGCTGGACCGCGTTCTGCCAGCCCACATCCGGCGCTGGATGGCGCAGATGCATGGCGCGGGCCGCGAGCCGCGCGGCATCGCGCTGGTGCTGTCCTGCTGGCGCAGTTTCTATCGATGGATGGGCCACGAAGGTTTCGTCGGCGCCAATCCGGTGCAGGACGTGCGCGCACCCAAGGCCGATCGGCCGCTGCCGAAGGCGCTGGCCGTGGACGATGCGGTGCGGCTGGCCGACCTGCACGACGAAGCCGCCGACCCGTGGACCGAGACGCGCGACCGCGCGATCGTCGAACTGCTCTACGGCTGCGGCCTGCGCGTGAGCGAACTGGCCGGCCTCGACCTGCGCGCCAGCAAGGACGCACTCGGCTGGGTCGACCTGGATTCGGCCGATGTCCACGTGTTCGGCAAGGGCAGCAAGCGCCGCAGCGCACCGCTCGGCAGCAAGGCCGCAGCGGCGCTGCGCGAATGGCTGGCGCGGCGCGGCGATTGCGCTGCCTTGCCGGCCGCCGAACTGCGCGACCCGGCGGGCGCCGCTGCGCTCTTCATCGGCCGCAACGGCACGCGCTTTTCGGCCCAGTCGATCTGGAAGGTCGTCAAGGACCGCAGCCTGAAGGCCGGCCTCGCCGCGGCGGTGCATCCGCACATGCTGCGCCACTCCTTCGCCAGCCACGTGCTGCAGTCCAGCAGCGACCTGCGCGGTGTGCAGGAACTGCTCGGGCACGCGAACATCGCGACCACGCAGGTCTACACGCGACTGGATTTCCAACATCTCGCCAAGGCGTACGACGCGGCTCACCCGCGCGCGCAGGCGCGCCCCGAACCGGCCGATGCGCCGGTCAAGAAAGACACATGAAGACATTGAGACTGCGGCCCGGCAAGGAGCGTTCGCTCCAGCGGCGCCACCCATGGGTGTTCGATTCGGCCATCGAGAAGGGCAACGGCGACCCTGGCGAGACCGTGCGCATCGAAACGCATGACGGCCGCTTCCTGGCCTGGGCGTCGTGCAGCCCGGCATCGAAGATCCGCGCGCGGATCTGGAGCTTCGACGAAACCCAGCGCATCGACGCCGCCTTCCTGGCGGGCCGGGTGCAGCGCGCGGTGGCCGCGCGCGGGCTGTTCGAGCTGCAAAGCGACGGCGTGCGGCTGGTCCACGGCGAGGCCGACGGACTGCCGGGCCTGATCGTCGACCGCTACGGCGACACGCTGGTCGCGCAGTTCCTGTCGGCCGGCGCCGAGCGCTGGAAGAGCGTGCTGGTCGATGCGCTGCTGGCGGCCACGGGCCTGTCGCGGTTCTACGAGCGTTCCGACGCCAGCGGCCGCGAGCGCGAAGGCCTGAAGCCGGTCACCGGCTGGCTGCGCGGCGACGGCGCGACCGAGCAGGTGATCCGCGAGCACGACTGGCGCCTGTCGCTCGACATCGCGACCGGCCACAAGACCGGCTTCTATCTCGACCAGCGCGACAGCCGCCAGCGCTTCGCCGAGATGGCGCGGCACCGGCGCTTTCGCCGCGTGCTGAACTGCTTCTGCTACACGGGCGGCTTCACCGTGGCGGCGCTCGCCGGCCTGAAGGCGGCCGATGCCGTCGAGGGCGCGGAGCTGACTTCGATCGACTCGTCGCTGCCGGCGCTCGAACGTGCCCGCGCCAACCTGGCGTTGAACGGCTTCGAAGGTGCCAACGCGCAGTTCATCGATGCCGACGTGAACGCGTCGCTGCGGCGCTTTCTGGACGAGGGTCGGACCTTCGACGCGATCGTGCTCGATCCGCCCAAGTTCGCGCCGACCGTGGCGCATGCCGAGCGCGCCGCGCGCGCCTACAAGGACATCAACCGGCTGGGCCTGAAGCTGCTGGCGCCGGGCGGCGTGCTGCTGACCTTCTCGTGCTCGGGCGGCATCGGCGCCGACCTGTTCCACAAGATCGTCGCCTCCGCCGGCATCGATGCCGGCGTCGACGGCTTCATCAGCGAACGCCTGGGCGCCGCGCCCGACCATCCCATGACCATCGAGTTTCCTGAGGGCGAATACCTCAAGGGGCTGGTGGTGGTGCGCAAGCCCTGAAGAAATACCGCCCGGCCGTGCAGCGCATTTCACCTGCGCCAGCATGGCTGCGGCCCTGTCGCTAGACTTCCCGCCTTTCCCGTTCTCGGAGTACCGCCATGGCCCTCATTCCCGCCACCATCCTCACCGGCTTTCTCGGCTCCGGCAAGACCACGCTGCTCAAGCGCATCCTGACCGAGGCGCATGGCCAGAAGATCGCCGTGATCGAGAACGAATTCGGCGAGGAGAACATCGACAGCGACATCCTCGTGACCGAGTCGAAGGAGCAGATCGTCCAGATGAGCAACGGCTGCGTCTGCTGCACCATCCGCGAAGACCTGCGCGAGGCGCTCCAGCTGCTGGCCGCCAAGAAGCGCAAGGGCCTGCTCGATTTCGACCGCGTGGTGATCGAGACCACCGGACTGGCCGATCCCGGCCCGGTCGCGCAGACCTTCTTCATGGACGACGAGATCGCCGAGAGCTACCTGCTCGACTCGATCCTCACGCTGGTCGATGCCAAGCACGCGCCCCAGCAGCTCAACGATCGTCAGGAAGCGCGCCGCCAGGTCGGCTTTGCCGACCAGATCTTCATCAGCAAGAGCGACCTGGTGTCGGCCGAAGAGACCGATGCGCTGATCCATCGGCTCAAGCACATGAACCCGCGCGCGCCGCAGCAGAAGGCGCATTTCGGCGAGGTGCCGCTCAAGGACATCTTCGACCTGCGCGGCTTCAACCTGAACGCCAAGCTGGACATCGACCCGGACTTCCTGAAGGAAGACGACCAGCACGACCACGACCATGACCACGCGCATGGCGAGCACTGCGACCATCCGTCGCACGCCCACGAGGGCCATGGCCACCACCATCACCATGACGACGACGTCAAGAGCTTCGTCTATCGGGCCGACCGGGCGTTCGACCCTGCGCGGCTCGAGGACTTTCTGGGCGCCATCGTCAACATCTACGGCCCGCGGATGCTGCGCTACAAGGGCGTGCTCAGCATGAAGGGCACCGACCGGAAGGTGATCTTCCAGGGCGTGCACCAGCTGATGGGCAGCGACCTCGGGCCGGAATGGGGCAAGGACGAGCAGCGCCAGAGCCGCATGGTGTTCATCGGCCTCGAACTGCCGCGAGAAATCCTGGAACAGGGGCTGGATCAGTGCCTCGTGTGAGGCTCGGGCGGGTTTGACGGGCCCGGCGCTGCGAGTTCTCTATACAATCGCGCGCCTGTTACGCAGCCGTGGCCCTTTCCTCAGGGACGGAGCACGGTTTTTGCGTGGGAAGAGACACCCCCCGAAAGCGCTTTCCAGTTCTTCGAAGGAGCCCGTCACCGTGAAGAAGCCAGCCGCCAAGGCCCAGCCCGCCGCGTCACCGGTCGTCAGCAAGACACCGGCCGTCCGGTCGGCCGCGTCGGCGGCGATCCCGGTTTCCGTCTCTCCGCCCGCTCCGGGCAAGGCCGCTGCCGCGGCTTCGCCCCTGTCCCAACCGGTCGGCCGCAAGGCCACATTACCTGCCCCACCGCTCCCCATGAAAAAAACGGCTGCCGCCTCTTCTCCCGCCCCGGCGTCACCTTCCGCATCGATCGCCGCTCCCGCTGCGCGTGGCGGACGTGTGTCGCGCCTGTCGCAGCTGACCGTGCCGTCGATGGCGCAGTCGGTCGCATCGACCGCCGCCAAGTCGAGCTTCACCCAGATCACCTCCACGGCGCTCGTTCCACCGCCGCACGTGGCGGTCAAGAAGGACCCGAAGCTCGCGAACAACTGGAAGGAAAAGGCCGTCGAGGAGCTCAGCGATGCCGAAGTCATCGCGATGCCGGATTCCGAATACATGAACGACAAGCAGATGGCGTTTTTCCGCCTGAAGCTGGTGGCGCTCAAGAAGGGCATCCTCGACAGCGCCGGCGAGACCACCGAGCACCTGCGTGAAGACACGGTGGTGGTGCCCGATCCGGCAGACCGCGCCACCATCGAGGAAGAGCACGCACTCGAACTGCGCACACGCGACCGCGAGCGCAAGCTGCTCAAGAAGATCGAGCAGTCGATCCAGCGCATCGACGCCGGCGACTACGGCTACTGCGACGAAACCGGTGAACCCATCGGCGTCGGCCGACTGCTGGCGCGCCCCACCGCCACGCTGTCCCTCGAAGCGCAACAGCGCCGCGAACTCAAGCAGAAGATGTTCGGTGACTGATCTGCCGGCCATCCGGTCGGTTCGCCGATCGGGCTGACAGGCCACTTGCGCCATGGCCAAGGAAGATTCCGGCCGCCTCCTCAGGAAGGTGGTGAAGTTCGTTCGGAATCCGCTCAAGGACTGGTCGGACCTCGATCGGCCGGACGCGCCGGCCGCCGACAGCAGCTACAGCCGGGACGAACTCCGGGCGATCCTGGAGCGGCGCCAGCGCAACGATTTCGTGCGGCGCCGCGAGTTCGAGATCCTGCGCAGGCTGCGCCGGCGCGAAGAAGCATCGGCGGACCGCGATTCCACCCGGGCGTCGTCCTCGCCGACCGCGCACACGAGCCACTCCGACAGCCGCGCGCTGACGCTTCGAAAGATCGACGAGATCGAGGCGCAGATGTCGCAGCAGTGGTGGAAGGTGCGTGCGACCCAGAACGACGGCAGCATCTCGACCTCGACTTCGACCCCGTCCATATCGGCCGACCGGCACGAACGCGCCTATGCCGACACCCGGCCAGGCATGCCGCCGCGGAGCGCGGCGCCGGACGTCTCCCGCGGCATGGATCCCGGCGCGCCGACCACTTTGCTGGGGGCCGTGAGCACCACCATGCCGATGCCCGATGGCGCGGCGCATGACGATCTCGAAGAGGCGGCGGTGCGTTTCGCGCAGCGCGACGATGCCGGCGCAGAGGCGATCCTGCTTCGGATGCTGGCGCCCGACGGCGCGCACCTCGACGACGAGGAAATCTGGCTGACCCTGCTCGATCTCTACCGGGCGATCGGCAATGCCGAGCGCTTCGACAGGGCGGGTGCCCGGTATGCCCAGCGCTTTCGCCGTGCGTCGCCGCCGTGGGTCTCTTTTCGTGTGCTTGCGCATGGGGTGCGGACGGCTTCCGTCCATGTCCCGGTCGCCGAACCGGCGCAGGCTGACGGTCTTCCCGCGGACTGGCGCAGCGAGCCACGGCTCACGCGCGAAGGCCTGGGTGAGCTCACCCGTGCCTTAACGGCGGCCGGCGCCGTGTGGTCGCTCGACTGGCGCGCGCTGACATCGATCGCGCCGAATGCCGCGTCGCCGCTGTGCGTGCTCCTCAGCCATTGGGCCGGCCTGTCGGTCGAGTTGCGGCAGATGGGTGGCGCTCGCCTGCTGGCGGTACTCGACGAGGCCACGCCGACGGGCGACCGCAGCGTCGAGGACATCTGGTGGCGGTTGCGGATGGCCGCGCTGCGCCTGATGAACGATGCCGATGCCTTCGAGCTCGTGGCGCTGAACTACTGCATCACCTACGAGGTGTCGCCTCCGCCCTGGCAGGACCCGCAGGCGCATTGCGAATCGATCGATCCACCGCCCGCGCCGGCCAGCGCGCCGGTGCCGGCCTTTGCGCTGTCGGACTTCGAGTTCGAGCGCCCGGCCGTCGTGCCGACCGGTCTCGGCCTGCTCGCGGGCGACCTTGCGGGGCCGGTGTTGTCGATCTGGCAGCGACTCGACGCCGAACTGGCGCGCCGCGCGGCACCGGTGATTTCCTGTGCCGCGCTGGTGCGGGTCGATCTCGCCGCGGCGGGCGAGTTGCGCAACTGGGTCGCAGCGCGCGAGGCGAGCGGGGAGCGTGTCCACCTGGTCGAGGTGCATCGCCTGCTGGCGGCGCTGTTTCGCACGGTCGGCGTCGCGGCGCACGCCAGCGTGATGCTGCGGCACTGAACGTACTGAAAGTTGCATGCGCCGCCGGGCACGGGCTTGCATTGCTCGAGCGCACCCCTAAATGACTTCGATGGAACAGTTTCACGGCACCACTATCGTGAGCGTGCGCCGCAAGACTCCCCAGGGCGACCAGGTCGCCATTGGGGGGGACGGGCAGGTCACACTCGGCAACATCGTCATCAAGGGTACGGCCCGCAAAGTGCGGCGGCTCTATCACGGCAAGGTGCTTGCCGGTTTTGCCGGCGCCACCGCCGATGCCTTCACGCTCTTCGAGCGCTTCGAGGCCAAGCTCGAGAAGCACCAGGGCCACCTGACCCGTGCGGCCGTCGAGCTGACCAAGGACTGGCGCACCGACCGCGTGCTGCGCAAGCTCGAGGCCATGCTCGCGGTGGCCGACGCCACCACCTCGTTGATCATCACCGGCAACGGCGACGTGCTGGAGCCGGAGGATGGCGTGATCGCCATCGGCTCCGGCGGCGCCTATGCCCAGTCGGCCGCCAAGGCGCTGATCGACAACACCGAGCTGTCGGCCGAACAGATCGTGCGCAAGTCGCTCGCGATCGCCGGCGAAATCTGCATCTACACGAACATGAACCACACGGTGGAAGCGCTCTGACCATGTCCATGACTCCCCAGGAAATCGTCTCCGAGCTCGACAACCACATCGTCGGGCAGCCGGCAGCCAAGCGCGCGGTGGCCATTGCGCTGCGCAACCGCTGGCGCCGCCAGCAGGTCGAGGGCGCGTTGCGCGCCGAGATCACCCCCAAGAACATCCTGATGATCGGCCCGACCGGTGTCGGCAAGACCGAGATCGCGCGGCGGCTGGCACGGCTCGCGAATGCGCCCTTCATCAAGGTCGAGGCGACCAAGTTCACCGAAGTCGGCTACGTCGGCAAGGACGTCGACGCGATCATTCGCGACCTGGCCGAAATCGCCGTCAAGCAGACCCGCGAGAAGGAAAGCGCCAAGGTCCGCATCCGCGCCGAGGACGCCGCGGAAGACCGCATCCTCGACGTGCTGCTGCCGCCGGCCCGCACGGCCGATGCGGGCGGCGCCGCGGCCGAAGGCGGCAACGCCACGCGCCAGGCCTTCCGCAAGAAGCTGCGCGAACACGCGCTGGACGACAAGGAAATTGAACTCGATCTGGCCGAGACCCGCGCGCCTCTGGAGATCATGGGCCCGGCGGGCATGGAAGAAATGACCGAGCAGCTGCGCGGCATGTTCGGCCAGATGGGCCAGGGCAAGCGCAAGACGCGCAAGCTCAAGATCGCCGAGGCGATGCGCCTGCTGATCGACGAGGAAGCCGCCAAGCTGGTCAACGAGGAAGAGATCCGGGCGCAGGCGATCCAGAACGCCGAACAGAACGGCATCGTCTTCATCGACGAGATCGACAAGGTCGCCACCCGCAGCGAGGCCCAGGGTTCCGACATCTCGCGCCAGGGCGTGCAGCGCGACCTGCTGCCGCTGGTCGAGGGCACGGCCGTCACCACCAAATACGGCGTGGTCCGCACCGATCACATCCTCTTCATCGCGAGCGGCGCGTTCCACCTGAGCAAGCCGAGCGACCTGATTCCCGAGTTGCAGGGGCGGTTTCCGATCCGCGTCGAGTTGCAGTCCTTGTCGGTGGCGGATTTCGAGAGCATCCTGATGCAGACCCGCGCCTCGCTGGTCAAGCAGTACCAGGCGTTGCTCGCCACCGAAGGCGTCACGCTCGACTTCGCGCCCGAAGGCATCACGCGGCTCGCCACCATCGCCTTCGAGGTCAATGAACGCACCGAGAACATCGGCGCACGGCGGCTGTCGACCGTGATGGAGCGCCTGCTCGACGAGGTGAGCTTCGATGCGGCGAAGCTCGAAGGTCAGTCGATCCGGATCGACGCGGCCTACGTCGATTCACGCCTGGCTGCGCTGAGCCATGACGAGGATCTGTCCCGGTTCATTCTTTGAACGCGTCGTTACAAAAGCGCTTCAAGCAACACATTCATTGCATGAGCTAAGTGCTTAATTTGCAACGATATTCGTCTTTTTTAAGGTTGCAGAAGCGACGCTAAGTCATTGATTCCATTACAAAAAATACCAGAACCCCGCTCTTGCACCCCGAAATTTTGCTGATACAGTGGCCTCGGTGCAAAAAAGTGCAGTTTGGTGGGAAAAACGGTGTGTAGAGGCGGCTAATCGGGCCGGCCCGCCGTTCCCACAACAGGGGTCCGGTAGTCGTGTTCACAGGTGCTTCATCGCTCAATCTCGATGACAAGGGGAGGCTTTCAGTGCCGACCCGGCATCGTGACGTGCTGAACGCCCTTGCAGCCGGACAACTGACCATCACCAAGCATCCGCACGGATGCCTGATGATCTTCCCCCGCCCCGAATGGGAGAAGTTCCTTGCCCGCGTCGCCGTGCTGCCGATCGAGGCCCAGTGGTGGAAGCGGATCTTCCTGGGCAACGCCATGGAGGTCGAGATGGACGGGACCGGCCGCGTGCTGGTGTCGCCCGAACTGCGCAAGTCCGTCGGCATCGAGAAGCACACCTTGCTGCTCGGCATGGGCAACCATTTCGAGCTTTGGGACAAGCCGACCTACGACGCCAAGGAAGCCGAGGCTTCCAAGGGCGAAGTGCCCGAAGCGCTGCGGGATTTCGCTTTCTGAGGCCGGCCGTGGACACCAACTTCACCCACACGACGGTGCTGCTGCAGGAGGCGGTCGACGCGCTGTTCGACGGCCGCAGCGACGCGTCCTCCGGCTGCTACGTGGATGCGACTTTCGGGCGCGGCGGTCATTCGCGCGCCATCCTCGCGCGGTTGTCGCCGGAAGGCCGATTGATCGCCTTCGACAAGGACGCGGAAGCCGTCGCCGAGGCGGCGCGCATCGCCGATGCGCGTTTTTCCATCCGCCATCAAGGCTTCCGTGACATCGGGGAGCTGGCGCCGTCCAGCGTCGCCGGGCTGCTGATGGACCTCGGCATCAGCTCTCCCCAGATCGACAACCCCGCACGGGGTTTTTCTTTTCGTTTTGACGGCCCGCTCGACATGCGCATGGACACCACGCGCGGCGAAAGCGTGGCCGACTGGCTGGCGACGGCCGAAACCCAACAGATTGCAGAGGTGATCCGTGACTATGGCGAAGAACGGTTTGCTGTTCAGGTTGCAAAGGCGATTGTTGCTCGCCGACAAGAACGGGGCCCAGTTTCAACCACCACCGAGCTGGCCGAGCTCGTGGCTGGCGCGGTCAAAACCCGCGAGCAGGGCCAGAACCCTGCAACGCGCACATTTCAGGCTCTTCGGATTTTCATCAACGCCGAGCTTGAAGAGCTGCAACAGGCGCTAGAAGCCAGCCTCGACGTGCTCGCGCCGGGTGGCCGGCTGGCGGTGATCGCCTTCCATTCGCTGGAAGACCGGATCGTGAAGCAGTTCATCGCCAAGCACTCGAAGGAGGTGTACGACCGCCGCGCCCCCTTCGCCGCGCCCAAGGCCATGAAGCTGCGCGCGCTGGACCGCATTCGCCCGTCGGACGCCGAGGTGGCGGGCAATCCGCGTGCGCGCAGTGCGATCCTCCGCATCGCGGAACGGACGGACGCATGACGCCGATGCACATCATGGCCGCTCGCGGTGCCGTCGTCTGGAAGGCGCATTGACATGGCGCGCCTGAACATCCTGCTGCTGCTGGCCGTCCTCGCGACGGCGCTGTACCTGGTGCACACCCAGTACCGCTCGCGGCTGCTGTTCACCGAACTCGATCGCGCGACCACCGAGGCGCGCCGGCTCGAGGTCGACGGCGAGCGCCTGCAGGTCGAGAAGCGCGCGCAGGCCACTCCGCTGCGCGTCGAGAAGCTGGCTCAGGAACAGCTGAAGATGCGCACCACCACGCCGGCCATCACGCAGTACGTGCGTCCGGACGGCACGGTGATTCCCGCCATCGCTGCGGCGGCGCCCGCCGTACCGGCCGCAGCGCGCGGCACGGGAGCGCGCCAATGAGCAACCGCAGCCGCAGCGTCCGCTACACCACGAGTCCGCTGCTCGCCAGCAAGACGCCGGTCTGGCGCAGCAAGTTCATCGTGGCCGCGATCGCGGTCGGCTTCCTGATTCTGGCCGGCCGCGCGGTCTTCGTGCAGGTGATCGGCAACGACTTCTTCCAGCGCCAGGGCGAGGTGCGTTTTGCGCGCACGCTCGAGCTGCCGGCCAATCGCGGCCGCATCCTCGACCGCAACGGCCTGCTGCTCGCGTCGAGCGTGGTGGCGCCCAGCATCTGGGCGATCCCCGAAGACATCGAGCGCGACGACGCCGACGTGAAGGCCAAGCTGCGGCAGGTCGCCAAGCTGCTGGAAATGCCGCAGAAAGAGTTCGACAAGAAGCTGGAGGACGAGGACAAGAGCTTCGTCTGGATCAAGCGCCAGGTCGACGCGCCGGTCGCCAAGCAGATCGCCGAGCTCAACATCAAGGGCATCTACCAGCGCAAGGAATACAAGCGCCAGTACCCGGAAGGCGAAGCCGCGGCGCACGTGGTGGGCTTCACCAACGTCGAGGACCATGGCCAGGAAGGCATCGAGCTCCAGTTCGACAAGGACCTGGCGGGCAAGGCCGGCTCGCGCCGCGTGATCAAGGACCGGCTCGGCCGCGTGGTCGAAGGCGTGGGCGAAACCGTGCCGCCGCTCGACGGCCGCGACATCCAGCTCAGCGTCGACAGCAAGGTGCAGTTCTTCGCCTACCAGAAGCTGCGCGACGCCGTCACCGCGCGCCGTGCCAAGGCCGGCAGCGTGGTGGTGCTCGATGCGATCACCGGCGAAGTGCTCGCCTTGGCGAACTACCCGAGCTATGTGCCGGACAAGCGCCAGAACCTGACCGGCGAGCAGCTCCGCAATCGCGCGCTGACCGACACCTTCGAGCCCGGCTCGACGATGAAGCCGATCACCGTCGGCATGGCGCTGGAAGCCGGCCGCGTGAAGCCGTCGACCATCATCGAGACCTCGCCGGGCCGTTTCCAGATCGGCGGCTTCACCATCAGCGACACCCACAACTACGGTTCGCTGACCGTCGAGGGCGTGATCCAGAAATCGAGCAACGTCGGTGCCCTGAAGATCGCGCAGCGCATGTCGCCGCAGGAGATGTGGGACACCTACACGGCGCTGGGCTACGGGCAGAAGCCGCAGATCCAGTTCCCCGGCGCGGTCACCGGCCGCCTGCGGCCCTGGAAGAACTGGAAGCCGGTCGAGCAGGCCACGATGGCCTACGGCTACGGCCTGTCGGCGTCGCTGTTGCAGATGGCGCATTCGTATACCTCGTTCGCGCACGACGGCAGCATCATTCCGCTGACGATCCTGAAGAGCGCCGAGCCCGCCGTCGGTGTGCGCGTGTTCTCGGCCGAGAACGCGCACGCGGTGCGCCGGATGCTGCAGATGGCCGCAGGCCCGGGCGGCACCGGCCAGCTCGCGCAGACCGTCGGCTATTCGGTGGGCGGCAAGTCGGGCACTGCGCACAAGCAGGTCGGCAAGGGCTACGCGAGCAACAAGTACCGCGCCTGGTTCACCGGCATGGCGCCGATCGAGGCGCCGCGCATCATCGTCGGCGTGATGATCGACGAGCCGAGCGACGGCCAGTACTTCGGCGGCGTGGCGGCCGCACCGGTGTTCAGCGAAGTCGTGCAGCAGACGTTGCGCATGATGAACGTGCCGCCCGACCTGGCGGTCAAGCCGCTGGTGATCACGCAGGGCGTGGAAGAGAGCTTCTGATGAACGACATCCATCTCTCCTCCGCCAACGAAGCCGCCCATTGGCTGCGTTCCTGCGTGCCCGGCGACCTGCATGCCGACAGCCGCCGTATCGGCGACGGCGACGCCTTCATCGCCTGGCCCGGCGCCGCGACCGATGGCCGCGCGCACGTGGGCTCGGCGCTCGCGCAGGGTGCCGTGGCCTGCTTGGTCGAACGCGAGGGCGTCGAGGCTTTCGGCTTCGACGACGACGCCATCGCCCGCTACAGCGGTCTCAAGGCGGCGACCGGCCCCATCGCGTCCTCCTTCTATGGCCAGCCGTCGAGCCAGCTGTCGGTGATCGCCGTGACCGGCACCAATGGCAAGACCTCGACCGCCTGGTGGCTGGCCGAGGCGCTGTCGCAGCGGCCGGACCAGGGCCCGTGCGCGCTGATCGGCACGCTCGGCATCGGCATCCCGTCGGAACTGGCCTATACCGGGCTCACCACGCCCGACCCCGTGATGCTGCAGCGCGAGCTGCGCCGCTTCGTGGCGCGCGGCTTCGCTGCCTGCGCGATCGAGGCGTCGTCGATCGGTATCGCCGAGCGCCGGCTCGACGGCACGCGCATCGAGGTCGCGGTGTTCACCAATTTCACGCAGGACCATCTGGACTACCACGCCAGCATGGACGCCTACTGGCAGGCCAAGGCCGAGCTGTTCCGCTGGCCCGGCCTGCGTGCCGCGGTGGTCAACATCGACGACGTGCATGGGGCGTCGCTGGTCGCCAACCTGCTCGACACCGGCACCGGCGCGCTCGACGTCTGGACGCTGTCGGCCGCTGGCGCGCCCGCGCGGCTGTCGGCGGTCGACGTCGGCTACGACGCGCAGGGCCTGACCTTCGGCGTGGTCGAGGAGGGCGCTGCGCCGGTGCGGCTCGCGACGCCGCTGATCGGCCAGTACAACGTGGCCAATCTGCTTGGCGTGATCGGTGCCCTGCGTGCGCTGGGCATGCCGCTCGATGCGGCTGTGGCCGCGTGCGGCGGGCTGAGCAGCGTGCCGGGCCGCATGGAGCGCGTGAGCGTGCCGGGCCAGCCGCTGGCCGTGGTCGACTACGCCCACACGCCCGATGCGCTCGACAAGGCGCTGGTCGGCCTGCGGCCGCTGGCGCAGCAGCGCGGCGGACGGCTCTGGTGCCTGTTCGGCTGTGGCGGCGATCGCGACGCGACCAAGCGCCCCATGATGGCCGCCGTCGCCGAGCAGCGCGCCGACATGGTCGTGGTCACCAGCGACAACCCGCGCAGCGAGGTTCCGGGCGCGATCATCAGCCAGATACTGCTCGGCTTCGCCAACCCGTCGGCCGTGCGCGTGGAGGCCGATCGTGCCCGCGCGATCGCCGATGCGATCTCCCAGGCGGCACCCGAGGACGTGGTGCTGCTGGCCGGCAAGGGCCATGAAGCCTGGCAGGACATTGCCGGCGAACGCATCGCCTTTTCCGACCGCACGCATGCATTCGACGCGCTCACTCGCAGGAGCGCGTCATGACGACGAAGGTACCGATGATGATGACGCTCGGCCAGGCAGCGGCCTGGCTGCCCGGTGCGCGGCTGGTGGGCGACCCCGCCACGCCGATTGCCCGGCTCCATACCGACACGCGCACGCTGGCGGCAGGCGACCTTTTCGTCGCGCTCAAGGGCGAGCGCTTCGACGCCAACGGCTTCCTGGCCGAGGCGCGCGCGCAAGGTGCCGTGGCCGCGCTGGCGCACGGCGGGCTCGAAGCCGCTCAGCTGGCAGGGCTCGAAGTGCCGGACACCCTGGTCGCGTTCGGCGCGCTGGCGGCCGGCTGGCGTGCCCAGTTCGCGCTGCCGTTGATCGCCGTCACCGGCAGCAACGGCAAGACCACCGTGACGCAGATGATCGCGTCGATCCTCGCCGCCGCGCGTGGCGAACGGTCGCTCGCGACCGTCGGCAATTTCAACAACGAGATCGGTGTGCCGCTGACCTTGCTGAGGCTGCGCGCGTCGCACGAACTCGCCGTGGTCGAACTGGGCATGAACCATCCGGGCGAGATCGCACGGCTCGCCGCGATGGCGCAGCCGACCGTCGCCCTGGTCAACAACGCGCAGCGCGAGCACCAGGAATTCATGGCGACCGTCGAAGCGGTGGCGCGCGAGAACGCCGCGGTGTTCGACGCGCTGCCGGCCGATGGCACGGCCGTGTTCCCGCATGGCGACGCCTTCACCGCGCTCTGGACGAGCCTGGCAAAGGCACGGCCGACGCGGCGCTGCATCAGCTTCGGCGAGTCGGCCGACGCCGACGTGTCGCTGGTCCGTGCCGAGTGGCAGGGTGGTGCCTGGCAGGTCGAGGCGCGCACGGCGACCGGGTCCTTGCGCTTCGCGCTTCGCATCGCCGGCCGGCACAACGTGATCAACGCGCTGGCCGGCACCGCCTGCGCGCTGGCGGCGGGCGTGTCGCTCGCAGACATCGCCCGGGGGCTTTCGGCCTTCGAGCCGGTCAAGGGCCGTTCCAAGGCCAGCGCGCTGCAACTCGCAGGCGGGCATGCGATCACGCTGGTCGACGACACCTACAACGCCAATCCGGATTCCGTGCGCGCCGCGATCGACGTGCTCGCCGGCCTGCCGGGTCCGCGCCTGCTGGTGCTCGGCGACATGGGCGAAGTCGGCGACCAGGGCGAGCATTTCCACATCGAGGTCGGTGCGTATGCGCGCGAGCGCGGCATCGAGACGCTGTTCGCGCTGGGCGCCGAGTCCGCCCACACCGTGCGTGCCTTCGTCGGCAACGATGCGGCGCCGGCGGGCCGCCACTTCACCGACATCGACGCACTTCTTTCCGCCGTGCATGCGCAACTGCCGCAGGTTGCCAGCGTGCTCGCGAAGGGCTCGCGCTTCATGAAGATGGAGCGCGTTGTCCAAGCTATCCAGGCCCTTCAAGCCACCCAGGCCAGCCCCGCCGCTGGCCCGTCCTACAACAACAAGGAGGCCGGTCATGCTGCATGAACCGCGCGCCCATTCATGCTGCTGAGTCTCGCCCAATGGTTGCAGACGCTCTCGCCCGAGTTCGGGTTCCTGCGCGTCTTCCAGTACCTCACCCTTCGCGCGCTGCTGTCGGCGACGACGGCGCTGCTGATCGGACTCGCCGTCGGCCCGTATGCGATCCGCCGGCTCACCGCGCTGAAGATCGGCCAGCCGGTCCGTGGCTACGGCATGGAATCGCATCTCAGCAAGAGCGGAACGCCCACGATGGGCGGCGTGCTGGTGCTGTTCTCGATCGCCGTGTCGACCCTGCTGTGGTTCGACCTCAGCAACCGCTTCGTCTGGATCGTGCTGTGGGTCACGCTGGGCTTCGGCGCGATCGGCTGGGTCGACGACTGGCGCAAGGTCGTTCGCAAGGACCCGGAAGGCATGCGTTCGCGCGAGAAGTACTTCTGGCAATCGGTGGTCGGCCTGATCGCCGGCTTCTATCTGCTGTTCAGCATTTCCGAGAGCTCCAACTGGCGCGTGCTCGAGCTGTTCTTCGCCTGGGTGCGCTCGGGTTTCTCGCTCGAGTTCTCGCCCAAGATCAACCTGCTCGTGCCCTTCTTCAAGGAAGTCAGCTACCCGCTGGGCGGCATCGGCTTCGTGATCCTGACCTACCTGGTGATCGTCGGTTCCAGCAATGCCGTGAACCTGACCGACGGCCTGGACGGGCTGGCGATCATGCCGGTCGTGATGGTCGGCTCCGCGCTGGGCGTGTTCGCCTATGTGACCGGCAGTTCGGTGTTCTCGAAGTACCTGCTGTTCCCGAACATCCCGGGCGCGGGCGAGTTGCTGGTGTTCTGCTCGGCCATGGCGGGTGCGGGCCTGGCCTTCCTCTGGTTCAACACCCATCCGGCGCAGGTCTTCATGGGTGACGTGGGCGCGCTGGCGCTGGGCGGCGCGCTCGGCACGGTGGCGGTCATCGTGCGCCAGGAGATCGTCTTCTTCGTGATGGGCGGCATCTTCGTGGTCGAGGCGATTTCGGTCATGGCGCAGGTCGCGTACTTCAAGTACACCAAGAAGCGCTATGGCGTGGGCCGGCGCGTGCTGAAGATGGCACCGCTGCATCACCATTTCGAGAAGAGCGGCTGGCGCGAGACCCAGGTCGTCGTGCGGTTCTGGATCATCACGATGCTGCTGTGCCTCGTGGGCCTGTCGACCCTCAAGCTGCGTTGACCCGATGAAGCATCTCCACGACCTTCATGTGCTGATCCTGGGCCTGGGCGTGTCCGGCCTGGCGATGGCGCGCTGGTGCGCGCGCCATGGCGCGCATGTGACCGTCGCGGACACGCGTGACGCGCCGGCATTGCTCGGCACGCTGCGCGAGGAATTGCCCAACGCCGTCTTCGTCGGCGGCCCGCTGAACGCCGCGCTGGTCGAAGGCACGTCGATTCGCGCGGTCTATCGTTCACCGGGGCTGATGCCCGCCACGCTGGCACCGCTGCTCGATGCCGCGCGTGCCATCGGGCTGCCGGTCGGTGGCGAGCTGGATCTGTTCGCACGCGCGCTGGCGGACCTGCGGGACGCGCCGTCGGCGGCTCTGGACGTGGACACCGCAACGCCGGTCGACGACGACGTCGCCGAAACGCCTGCCGCCGTCGACGCGTCCGCATCGGCCGCGGACACCGTGCCGGCGCCGGTTGAGCCGACCGCTGAATCGGCCGATGCCACCGGCGCGGTCGACGATGAGGCCGAGGCGCCCGTTCCGGTCATCGCGCCGCCCGCTGCACCGAAGGGCTACACGCCGGCCGTGCTCGCGATCACCGGCACCAACGGCAAGACCACCGTCACTTCGCTCACCGGCCAACTGGTCGCGCGCGCCGGCAAGACCGTGGCGGTGGCCGGCAACATCGGCCCGACGCTGCTCGACACGCTGTCCGCGCACATGGACGCGGACACGCTGCCCGAAGTCTGGGTGCTCGAGCTCTCGAGTTTCCAGCTCGACGGCGTGCAGGGTTTCGAGCCCACCGCCGCGACCGTGCTGAACGTCACGCAGGATCATCTGGACTGGCACGGCAGCCTCGAGGCCTATGCCGCGGCCAAGTCGCGCATCTTCGGTATGAAGACGCTGCTGGTGCTGAATCGGGACGACGCGATGGTGATGGCCATGCTGCCGCCGCCGGTTCGCGCCAAGCTGCAGCGCCCGCAGATCCGCGCCCACATCACCTTCGGCGCGAGCCTGCCGCAACGGCCATCCGACTTCGGCATCGAACGCATCAACGGCATGGGCTGGCTGGTGCGCGCGCTCGAAGCCGACGAGACGATCAAGCGCAAGCGCGGCGCGGTGCACGAGGAAGAGATCCATGTGCAACGGCTGATGCCCGCCGATGCGCTGCGCATCCGCGGCCAGCACAACGCGATGAACGCGCTTGCCGCGCTGGCGCTCGCGTCGGCTGCCGGCTGCGCGCTCGCGCCGATGCTCTACGGCCTGCGCGAATACGGTGGCGAGCCGCATCGCGTGGAGCCGATCGCGATCGTCGGCGAGGTCGAATACTTCGACGACAGCAAGGGCACCAATGTCGGCGCGACCGTGGCTGCGCTGGGTGGCCTGGGTGTCGATCGCCGCATCGTCGCGATCCTCGGCGGCGATGGCAAGGGCCAGGACTTTGCGCCGCTGGCCGAACCGGTGCGCCGGTTCGCGCGCGCCGTGGTGCTGATCGGGCGCGACGCGCCGCAGATCGAGGCCGCGCTGGCATCGACCGGCGTCACCTTGCTGAATGCCGCGTCGATGGAGGAAGCCGTGCAACTGGCTGCGCGTCGCGCCCGCCCGGGTGACGCCGTGCTGCTGTCGCCGGCCTGCGCGAGTTTCGACATGTTCACCGGCTACGCGCATCGCGCCGCGGTGTTCTGCGAGGCCGTGCAGGCGCTGGCCGATGCGCCTGCCCAGTCGACCGAGGACCACGCCGCATGAACAGCGCCGCCGCATCGATCCCCGAAGAAGGCCGCAGCCGCTGGCGCGGCTGGTTCGGCCGCGCCGCCAAGAGCGGCATCGACGCACTGCCGATGCATCTGCCGGTGCGCCTGCGCGGCGGCACGATGACGCAGACCGCGGCCGTGCCGATGCGCGTGCTGGGCTTCGACCAGGCGCTGCTCTGGGTGACGATGGCGTTGCTCGCCTGGGGCCTGGTCATGGTCTATTCGGCCTCGATCGCGCTGCCCGACAACCCGCGATTCGCGCGTGCGGGCTACGGCCCGGCCTTCTTCCTGATCCGCCACCTGCTGTTCCTGGCGATCGCCTTCGTGGCCGCCTTGCTGACCTTCCAGATACCGATGAAGACCTGGGAGCGCGTCGCGCCCTGGCTGTTCGTCGCGTCGCTGCTGCTGCTGGTCGCGGTGCTGGTGCCGCACGTCGGCCGCGTGGTCAACGGCGCGCGCCGCTGGCTGCCGCTGGGCGTCATGAACTTCCAGCCCTCGGAGCTCGCCAAGCTCGCGATGGTGCTCTATGCCGCCAGCTACATGGTGCGCAAGATGGAGATCAAGGAACGCTTCTTCCGCGCCGTGCTGCCGATGGGCGTCGCCGTCGTGGTGGTCGGCATGCTGCTGCTGGCCGAACCCGACATGGGCGCCTTCATGGTGATCGCGATCATCGCGATGGGCATCCTGTTTCTCGGCGGCGTCAATGCGCGCATGTTCTTCGTGATCGCCGCGCTGATGGTCGTCGCCTTCGCCGTGATGGTGATGACCAGCGAATGGCGCCGCGAACGGCTGTTCGCCTACCTCGATCCCTTCAGCGAGGCGCACGCGCTGGGCAAGGGCTATCAGCTGTCGCATTCGCTGATCGCGATCGGCCGCGGCGAGATCTTCGGTGTCGGCCTCGGCGGCAGCGTCGAGAAGCTGCACTGGCTGCCCGAAGCCCACACAGACTTCCTGCTCGCCGTGCTCGGCGAGGAGTTCGGACTGGTCGGCGTGCTGCTGGTGATCGGCCTGTTCCTCTGGCTGACGCGACGCATCATGCACATCGGTCGCCAGGCGATCGCGCTCGATCGCGTGTTCGCCGGGCTGGTCGCGCAAGGCGTGGGCATGTGGATCGGCTTCCAGACCTTCATCAACATGGGCGTGAACCTCGGCGCGCTGCCGACCAAGGGGCTCGGCCTGCCGCTGATGAGCTTCGGCGGCTCCGCGATCCTGATGAACCTGATCGCGCTGGCGATCGTGCTGCGCATCGACTACGAGAACCGCGTGCTGATGAAGGGGGGGCGGTTGTGAGCCGCGTCGCACTCGTCATGGCCGGCGGTACCGGCGGCCATATCTTCCCGGGGCTGGCGGTGGCCGAGGCGCTGCGCGAGCGCGGCTGGCGCGTGCACTGGCTGGGCGCGCCCGGCAGCATGGAAGAAAAGCTGGTGCCGCCGCGTGGCTTCGCCTTCGAATCGGTCCAGTTCGGCGGCTTGCGCGGCAAGGGCGTGATGACGATGGCGCTGCTGCCGCTGCGCCTGCTGCGCGCGCTGCTGCAGAGCATTGCCGTGCTGCGCCGGGTGCGGCCCGACGTGGTCGTCGGCCTGGGTGGCTACATCAGCTTTCCGGGCGGCCTGATGAGCGTGCTGCTCGGCCGTCCGCTGGTGCTGCACGAGCAGAACTCGGTCGCCGGCCTGACGAACAAGGTGCTGGCCAGCGTTGCCAACCGCGTCTTCACCGCGTTCCCGAACGTGCTGAAGAACGCGCAGTGGATCGGCAACCCGCTGCGTGCGTCGTTCACGTCGCAGGCCGATCCGGCAGCCCGCTTCGCCGGCCGCAGCGGCCCGCTGAAGCTGCTCGTGGTCGGCGGCAGCCTGGGGGCGCGTGCGCTCAACACCATCGTGCCGCAGGCGCTGGCGCGCATCGCACCGGCGCAGCGGCCGCAGGTCATCCACCAGAGCGGCGCCAAGCAGATCGACGAGTTGCGTGCCAACTACACGGCTGCCGGCGTCGACGGCGAGCTCACGCCCTTCATCGAAGACACCGCCCGTGCCTATGCCGACGCCGACCTGATCGTCGCGCGTGCCGGCGCCAGCACCGTCACCGAAATCGCGGCCGTCGGCGCAGCAGCGCTGTTCGTGCCTTTTCCCTTCGCTGTCGACGATCACCAGACCACCAATGCGCGCTTCCTTGTCGACGCGGGCGGCGGCTGGCTCGTTCAACAGACCGAACTCACACCTGAATTGCTGGCTGACTTGCTACAGACAACCGACCGATCCACATTGGTGGACAAGGCCTCGAAGGCCCAATCGATGAAGAAGACCGAGGCCGTCGAGGCCGTCGTGCGTGCCTGCGAGGAGCTCGCCAAATGAAGCACGCCATCCGACAGATCCATTTCGTGGGCATCGGTGGTGCCGGCATGAGCGGCATCGCCGAGGTGCTGTTGAACCTCGGCTACCGCATCTCGGGCTCGGACCTGAGCGACAGCGCGACGCTGCGGCGCCTGGCGAGCCTCGGGATCCAGACCTTCATCGGTCACGACGCGGTCAACATCGCGGGGGCCGACGCCGTCGTCACGTCCACTGCCGTGCAGGCCGACAACCCCGAGGTCGTCGCGGCGCGCGAGAAGCGCATTCCGGTCGTGCCGCGCGCCATGATGCTGGCCGAGTTGATGCGCCTGAAGCAGGGCATCGCGATCGCCGGCACGCACGGCAAGACGACCACCACCAGCCTGGTGGCGAGCGTGCTGGCCGCTGCCGGGCTCGACCCGACCTTCGTGATCGGCGGCAAGCTCAACAGCGCTGGTGCCAACGCGCAGCTGGGCAGCGGCGACTACATCGTGGTCGAGGCCGACGAGTCCGACGCGTCCTTCCTGAACCTGCTGCCGGTGATGGCGGTCGTCACGAACATCGACGCCGACCACATGGAGACCTACGGGCACGACTTCTCGAAGCTCAAGAAGGCTTTCGTCGATTTCCTGCACCGCATGCCCTTCTATGGCGTCGCGATCCTGTGCACCGACGATCCGGCGGTGCGCGACATCGTCACGCAGGTGTCGTGCCCGGTCACGAGCTACGGCTTCCACGAAGGCGCGCAGGTGCGCGCGGTCAACGTCCGTGCGGTCGGCACGCAGATGCACTTCACGGCGCAGCGCCGCAACGGCGTCACGCTGCCCGACCTGGCCATCGTGCTGAACCTGGTCGGCGAGCACAACGTGCTGAATGCGCTGGCCGTGATCGCCGTCGCGGTCGAACTCAACGTGCCCGACGAGGCCGTGCAGCGCGGGCTGTCGGAGTTCACCGGCGTCGGCCGGCGCTTCCAGAGCTATGGCAACGTAGCCGTTCTGCCGGCGCAGGGCATCGGCAGCTTCACGCTGATCGAAGACTACGGCCACCATCCGGTCGAGATGGCGGCCACGATCGCCGCGGCGCGGGGCGCGTTCCCGGGACGCCGGCTGGTGCTGTCGTTCCAGCCGCACCGCTACACCCGGACGCGCGACTGCTTCGAGGATTTCGTCAAGGTGCTGGGCAACGCCGATGCCGTGCTGCTCGCCGACGTCTATGCCGCCGGCGAGGCGCCGATCGTCGCGGCCGATGGCCGGTCGCTGGCGCGTGCCCTGCGCGTGGCCGGCCGCATCGAGCCGGTGTTCGTCGACCAGATCACGGCGATGCCGCAGGCGATCCTGGACAACGCGCGCGATGGTGATGTCGTCATTTGCATGGGTGCCGGTTCGATCGGCGCCGTGCCGGCCAGGGTGGTGGAACTAGGCGGCACCAGACCGCATGCTGCAGAGCGCGTGACGCGCGAAGGACGGGTGCTGTGAACCCCCTGGATCCCAAGAGCTTCGGCAAGGTTGCCGTGCTGTTCGGCGGCACATCGGCCGAGCGCGAGGTGTCGCTCATGTCGGGCACCGGCGTGCTGGAGGCGTTGCGTTCGCGCGGTGTCGACGCGCATGCCTTCGACCCCGCGGAGCGCGACCTGGTCGAACTGCGGCGCGACGGCTTCGACCGCTGCTTCATCGCGCTGCATGGCCGCCATGGCGAGGACGGCACCGTGCAGGGCGCACTCGAACTGCTCGGCATTCCGTACACCGGCTCGGGCGTGATGGCTTCGAGCGTGGCGATGGACAAGGTCATGACCAAGCGGATCTGGCAGGCCGACGGCCTGCCGACACCGAAGTACGTGCGCCTGGCGGCCGACCAGCAGAGCCGCGAACAGATCCGCACCGTGCCCGACGTGCTGGGCCTGCCGCTCATCGTGAAGCCGCCGCGCGAAGGCTCGTCGATCGGCGTGACCAAGGTCAGGGGCTACTCCGAGATGCAGGACGCCGTGAAGCTGTCGGTCCGCTACGACCCCGACGTGCTCTGCGAGGAGTTCATCGAAGGCGACGAAGTCACCTGCGCGGTGCTGGGCAGCGGCCTGGACGCTCGCGCGCTGCCGGTGGTGCGCATCGCCGCGCCCGAAGGCGCCTACGACTACCAGAACAAGTACTTCACCGACGACGTGAAGTACCACTGCCCGAGCGGTCTGCCGGCCGACGAAGAGCAGGCCATCCAGCACACCGTGCTGGCCGCCTACCGGCAGCTCGGCTGCCGCGGCTGGGGCCGCGCCGATCTGATGATCCGTGCCAGCGACCGCAAGCACTTCCTGCTGGAGATGAACACGTCACCCGGCATGACGACGCATTCGCTCGTGCCGATGTCGGCGCGCGCGGCCGGCATCGCCTACGAAGACCTCTGCCTGCGCGTGCTCTCGTTCGCCTCGCTCGATTCGAAAGGCGGCGTGTGATGGCTGCCGCGATGCCCGTCCCGTTCGACGTCAAGCTCATGAACGTCACAGCGAACATCGTGTTCGCGCTGTGCGCGTGCCTGCTGCTGGCCGCGGGCGCATGGTGGGTGTTGCGGCAGCCTTTCTTCCCGATCGCCGCCATCAAGGTGGACGGCGAGGTCACGCACAACAACGCGGTCACGCTGCGCGCCAACGTCGCGCCGCAGCTTGCAGGCAATTTCTTCACGGTCGACCTGGCCCGTGCGCGCAAGGCCTTCGAGTCGGTGCCGTGGGTGCGCAAGGCCGTCGTGCGGCGCGAGTTCCCGAACAAGCTGCGCGCGACGCTCACCGAGCACGTGCCGGTGGCGCACTGGGGTGACGAGGCCGAGTCGAAGCTGGTCAATGGCTTCGGCGAGGTCTTCGAGGCCAACGTGGCCGAAGTCGACGACAACCTGCCGCGCCTCGAGGGCCCCGACGACCAGGCGAGCCAGGTGCTGGGCATGTACCGGCTGCTCGCGCCGCTGTTCCGGCCCTATGACATCACCGTGGTCGAACTCGGCCTCTCGAGCCGTGGCAGCTGGCATGTCCTGCTGGACACCGGCGCGGTGGTCGAGCTCGGCCGCGGGCAGAGCGAACAGGTGGTCGAGCGGACCGAGGGCTTTCTGCGCACGGTGGGGGCGGTGGCGCAGCAATACGGCCGCACCGTGGCGTCGGTCGAGAGCGCGGACCTGCGCCACAACCAGGGCTATGCGCTGCGTCTGCGTGGTGTGACCACGGTCGCGGCCGATCCCAAGAAGAAATAAGCGAACTAGCGAGGACACTGCATGCCCAAAGAATACAAGGACCTGGTTGTCGGGCTCGACATCGGCACCGCCAAGGTGATGGTGGTCGTGGCCGAGGTGCTGCCCAACGGCGAGCTCAAGCTCGCGGGCATGGGCGTGGCACCGAGCAACGGCCTCAAGCGCGGCGTGGTGGTGAACATCGACGCGACCGTTCAGAGCATCCAGCAGGCGCTGAAGGAAGCGGAGCTGATGGCCGACTGCAAGATCGGCCGCGTCTACACCGGCATCACCGGCAGCCACATCCGCGGCATCAACTCCAGCGGCATGGTCGCGGTGAAGGACCGCGAGGTCACGCCGGCCGACGTGGCGCGCGTGGTCGAGACGGCCCGTGCCATCAACATCTCGAGCGACCAGCGCCTGCTGCTGGTCGAGCCGCAGGAATTCGTGATCGACGGCCAGGATGTGAAGGAACCGATCGGCATGAGCGGCATGCGCCTCGAGGCGAAGGTGCACATCGTGACCGGTGCGCAGAGCGCGGCGGAAAACATCATCAAGTGCGTGCGGCGCTGCGGCCTCGAGGTCGAGCAGCTGATGCTCAACCCGCTGGCGTCGAGCCAGGCGGTGCTGACCGAGGACGAGCGCGAACTGGGCGTGGTGCTGGTCGACATCGGTGCCGGCACGACCGACGTGGCCATCTTCACGAACGGTGCGATCCGCCATACGGCAGTGATCCCGATCGCCGGCGACCTGATCACCAGCGACATCGCGATGGCGCTGCGCACGCCGACCAAGGACGCCGAGGACATCAAGGTCGAGAACGGTTTCGCCAAGCAGTTGCTGGCCGACCCAGACACGCAGGTCGAAGTGCCCGGCCTGGGCGACCGCGGTCCGCGCATGCTGAGCCGCCAGGCGCTGGCCGGTGTGATCGAGCCGCGCGTCGAAGAGATCTTTTCGCTGGTTCAGCAGGTGGTGCGCGAGTCGGGCTATGAAGAAGTGCTGTCCTCCGGCGTGGTGCTCACCGGCGGCAGCGCCGTGATGCCCGGCATGGTCGAACTCGGCGAAGACATCTTCCTGAAGCCGGTGCGTCGCGGCATTCCGAAGTATTCGAGCGCGCTGTCGGACATGGTCGCGCAGCCGCGCGCCGCCACCGTGATGGGCCTGCTCGAAGAAGCACGCACGGCCCGCATGCGCGGCTACAAGGTGGCGCAGAAGAACGGGTCCGTCAAGACCGCCTTCGGCCGCTTCAAGGACTTCATCGTGGGGAACTTCTGACCATGACATACCACCCCTTGTGGCTGGCGCGCGGAAGCCCACCCCTGCATTTCAACGAGCGATGGCGACGCACCGGGCCGCCTTAAAAAACAACCGGTGATTGAAGAAAAAATCGTCTGCAAACAAACGGCAACTGCAAATTCAAGGAGTTAAAAAAATGGCCATCGAAATGATCGAAATGGAAGAAGAGTTCAACCAAGGCACGCAAATCAAGGTGATCGGCGTCGGCGGTGGCGGTGGCAATGCCGTGGCGCACATGATCGAACGCGGTGTGCAGGGCGTTCAGTTCTCGTGCGCCAACACCGACGCGCAGGCGCTGTCGCGCAGCAACGCGCCCAAGCTGATCCAGCTCGGTACCAACGGCCTGGGCGCGGGCGGCAAGCCCGACAAGGGTCGTGAGGCGGCAGAGCTCGCGGTCGACGAGATCCGCGCGGCGATCGATGGCGCGCACATGCTGTTCATCACGGCCGGCATGGGCGGCGGCACCGGTACCGGCGCCGCACCCGTCATCGCGCGCATCGCCAAGGAAATGGGCATCCTGACCGTCGGCGTCGTGACCAAGCCCTTCGACTGGGAAGGCGGCAAGCGCATGAACAACGCCGACAGCGGCCTGGCCGAACTCGAAGCCAACGTCGACTCGCTGATCGTGATCCTGAACGAGAAGCTGCTCGAGGTGCTGGGCGAGGACGTGACGCAGGCCGAGGCCTTTGCGCACGCCAACGACGTGCTGAAGAACGCAGTCGGCGGCATCTCGGAAATCATCAACGAGTACGGCGGCGTGAACGTCGACTTCGAAGACGTGCGCACCGTGATGGGCGAGCCCGGCAAGGCGATGATGGGCACGGCGGCCGCGAGCGGCCCGGACCGCGCGCGCATCGCCGCGGAGCAGGCCGTGGCCTGCCCGCTGCTGGAAGGCATCGACCTGTCGGGCGCAAAGGGTGTGCTGGTCCTGGTGACGGCATCGAAGGCGTCGCTGAAGCTGTCGGAATCGAAGCTGGCGATGAACACCATCCGTGCCTATGCATCGCCCGATGCGCACGTGATCTATGGCGCCGCCTACGACGAGAACCTCGGCGACGAGATGCGCGTGACCGTGGTGGCCACCGGCCTGTCGCGTCCCGACGCACGCCGCCAGGCGCCGACGCTGGAAGTGATCCGCACCGGCACCGACAACATCCCGTTCACCGTTCCGACCCTGAGCGGCGTGGGCCATGCAAGCGCCGGTGGCATGCAGCACGGTGGCAACCAGCCCAACTACGAAGGCATGGCCGTGCCCAGCGTGTGGCGCACCAACCGCACGATGGCTGCGGCCAAGGTGGACGCGCTGTCGTCGGGCGGCATGGACGATTTCGAGATCCCGGCTTTCCTCCGCCGCCAAGCAGACTGATCCCTCGGTCGCTGTACACGGAAATCAGGGCGTCTTGCGACGCCCTTTTTCTATGGGCGAAATAGGGATGTTCACGGGACGCGGGGAGCGTCGGGCTTCTAAAATCGCCCGGTGCTGAAACAACGAACACTCAAGTCCATCACGCGCGCCGTCGGCGTGGGGCTGCACAGCGGTCAACGCGTCGAACTGACGCTGCGGCCTGCGGCGCCGGACACCGGCATCGTGTTTCGGCGGGTCGATCTGCCGGAGCCGGTGGACATCGCGATGACGGCAGAGGCGGTCACGGACACGCGGCTGGCGTCGACGGTTTCCAACGGCGGTGCCAAGGTCCAGACGGTCGAGCACCTGATGTCCGCCTGTGCGGGCCTGGGCATCGACAACCTGGTGATCGACATCACGGCCGACGAGGTGCCGATCCTCGACGGCTCGGCGTCTTCCTTCGTGTTCCTGCTGCAGAGCGCCGGTATCGAGCTGCAGCAGGCGCCGCGGCGCTTCATCAAGGTGACGCGGCCGGTCGAAGTGCGGGAAGGCGAGGGCAGCAACGTGAAGTGGGCGCGCCTGGAGCCGTATCACGGCTTCAAGCTCAGCTTCGAGATCGACTTCGACCACCGCGTGGTCGACTCGACCGGCCAGCGCGTGGAGTTCGACCTGGGCAGCGGTTCGTACAGCCGCGACATCGCGCGTGCGCGCACCTTCGGCTTCACCAAGGAAGTCGAATACATGCGCAGCAAGGGTTTGGCGCTCGGCGGCGGGCTCGACAACGCGATCGTCATGGACGACACCAAGGTGCTCAATGCAGGCGGTCTTCGCTATGACGACGAGTTCGTCAAGCACAAGATCCTCGATGCCATGGGCGACCTCTACGTGGTCGGCCGGCCCTTGCTGGCGGCCTACAGCGCCTTCCGTTCGGGCCACGCGATGAACAACAAGCTGCTGCGTGAACTGATGTCGCATCCCGAGTCCTTCGAGATCGTCACCTTCGACGACGAGAAGCGTGCGCCCGCCGGCTTTGCCGGGATCGCGCGCGCCTGGTAACGCGGCACCGCAGCACGATGCTTCTGTTCCGCTGGGTCATTCTGCTGCTGCTCCTGGTCGCGGGCGTGTCCTTCGCGTTCTATGCGGGTACGGGGCAGATGAAGTACCGGCGCTTCGGCTGGATCGTGCTCAAGTGGACGCTGCTTGCGGCCTGCGGCTTCTTCGCCGTGCTGATCGCCGAGCGCATGGCCTGAGCGGCCGGCGGCGATCCATCTAGCTCCACCTAGCGGCTTCGGCCGTCCCTGTATCGCCGCATGGGCGCATCTGCGGGTGCGCCCGCCGCCTTCGACGATTCTGCCGCGGCGCTCAGCCGTGCCATCGAGCGGCCGACGTGCGCGTGCGTGATCGCGATGCCCAGCGCGTCCGCCGCATCGGCGCCGGGCAGGCCCGGCAGATCGAGCAGGCGCTTGACCATTTCCTGCACCTGCGCCTTCGCCGCCTGGCCATGGCCGGCCACGGCGCGCTTCATCTGCAGCGCGGTGTATTCCGCCACCGGCAGGTTGCCGTGGACCAGGGCTGTCAGGCAGGCGCCGCGCGCCTGGCCCAGCAGCAGCGTGGCCTGCGGGTTCACGTTCACGAACACGATCTCGACCGCCGACGCATCCGGCTGGTAGCGCGACGCGATCTCGCCGATGCCGTCGAACAGCACCTTGAGCCGAGCCGGCAGGTCCTCGCGCGCGATGCTCTTGGTGCTGATGGTGCCACTGGCCACGTACCGAAGCGCATGGCCGTCCACGTCGATCACGCCGAAGCCCGTGGTCTGCAGGCCGGGGTCGATGCCGAGAATTCGCATGCGCCTAGACCCCGAAGTACCAGCGCACGGAATGGAAGAAGATCGGCGCGGCGAAGCACAGCGCGTCGACCCGGTCGAGCAGGCCGTTGGCGCCGGTCACGCCGACGCCCTTCTTGCCCCAGTTCGGTATGCCGCGATCGCGCTTGAGCGCCTTCATCACGAGGTGGCCCATCGAGCCCGCCACGCAGGCGATCAGTGCCATCGCCAGCGCCTGGCCGAACTTGAAGGGCGTGATGAAGGACATCAGCGCGCCGACCACGCTGGCGATCGCCATGCCGGCACCCCAGCTCGCCCAGTTGAAGCTGCGGCTGATGTTCGGTGCGAAGGGCTGGCGGGCAAGCCATTTCTGCAGCGTCCTGCGCAGCGGCGACAGCTGGCGGGCCGGCTTGGCGGCCAGGTCCTCGGGAGAGATGTAGGCGAAACGCCGCGCGATCAGATGCTGCACCACCATGCAGGTCTGCACGACGAAGACCAGGAAGAACACGAGAAACGCGCTCTTGCCCTCGTAGCCGGGAAAGGACAGCATCAGCAGCGCCGGCACGTGGCTCAGGCCATAGACGCAGACCGTGATGCCCCACTGCAGCTTGGCATTGCGTTCGAGGAAATGGCTGGAGTCGTTCGACAGCGCGCTCACCACCGGAATGGCGATGAACACGTAGACCGGAATGAACACCGTGAACAGGTCGAAATGCGCGGTGCCGATCAGCACGAACTGGATCGGCAGCACGACGAAGAAAGCCAGGATCAGGCTGCGGTGATCGCCACGCCGCGTGGGCGACAGCGTGATGAACTCGCGCAGCGCGAAGAAGGAGATCAGCCCGAACAGCACGTTCGCCACGCCCGGGCCGAGCGCCCAGCCGATCCAGAACACGACGACCATGAACCAGGTGGTGCGCAGCAGCGCACGGAAGTCCTGGAACTCCCGCATCCAGGCGTCGCCATGCGCGGCATTGCGGCGTTCGCGCAGGCCGATCAGCAGCGTGCCGATGCTGACGAGCGTGAGCACGCCGAAGACGATGAGGAACAGCGCAGCAACCTGCTGCGGCGGCGTCAGGCCGCGGAGAAAGGCATTCATTCAGACGTCCCGCAGTGCGACGACCGCATCGCGCGCACGGTCCAGGAAGGCGCGGCGCTCTTCGCCCGCACCGAGGGCGATCGGTGCCCCGAAAGTCACCGAACAAAGGATCGGCACCGGCACGACCTCGCCCTTGGGCATGACGCGCTGCACGTTGTCGATCCATGCCGGCACCAAGACGACGTCGGGGAACATGCCGGCCAGCGTGAACAGGCCGGACTTGAACTTCTGCGGCTCGCCTGTGTGGCCGCGCGTGCCTTCCGGGAAGATGATGATCGAGTCGCCGCTCTTGAGCGCATCGATCAGCGGCTGTAGCGGCGCCATCGGGTCGGGCGCCGGTGCGCCTTCTTCAGCCGGCGGCGGCGTGCCGCCGCGTTCGACGTAGATGGCATTGAACAGCTCGGTCGTGATCCAGCGCTTGAACGGTGTGTTGGCCCAGTAGTCGCGCGCCGCGATCGGCCGCGTGATGCTGCGCAATTCCTCGGGCAGAGCAGCCCAGATCATGACGAGGTCGATGTGGCTCTGGTGATTCGCAAAATAGATCCGCTGCTCGGCCTTCGGCGGACAACCCCACCAGCGCGCCTGGGCACCCGTGAGAAGACGCACGACACCGAGCAACACCCATCCCAACAACTTCGCAGCAAACATGGCGGCGATGATACGGGCCATGAAAACCGTTCTGTCCTTGCGCTTCAATCCGGCTGCGCTGACCTGGGCGCTCGCGCTCCTCGTGATGCTCGTGCTGCTTGCCACGGTCGGCGCCCGCACGGGCTGGCTGCGCGGCTTCTTCGGCGACGTGCTCGCGGTGATGTGGCTGCACGCGGTGTTTCGCAGTGTGCTGGCCGTGCGTCCGCTCTATCTGGCGCTTGCCGCGTTCGGCATCGGCTGCGCGCTGGAGTTCGGCCAGTACCTCGCGGCGCTGTGGCACTGGAGAGTGCCGAACCGCGTGCTGCGCGTCCTGCTGGGCAGCACGCCCGACTGGAACGACGTGCTCGCATACGGCCTCGGACTCGTCTCGATCCTGCTGCTGGAAGCGTGGCGCGCCCGGCGGCTCGAAACTGGAAAGCCCGCATGACCTTGCATTTCCGTGCCGCGACCGCCGCCGACGTTGCCGCGCTGTCCGACCTGATCCTGTCCCATGGCCCGAACCCCTGGAACTGGCTGCCACCTGACGAGGTCGCACAGCACCTTGCGCGGATCGGCAATGCCGGTGCCGACCGCACCGGTGGCGTGCTCGCGCTCGACCAGGGCGAGCTGGTCGGCGCAGTGACCTTCTGTACGACGCATCACTTCGCGCGTTACCAGGGCGCAGCCGATGCCTATGCGCCGCATGGCTACATCTGCGAGGCCGTCGTGCATCGCGCGTACGCAGGCCAGGGGATCGGTGCCCGGTTGCTGACGGCAGCCGTTGCCGTGCTGGCGGCGCAGGGCCTGAAGGACGTCTACATCGATCGGCACGAAGAGAACGCCGCGTCCGCCGGCATGATGCGCAAGGGCGGCTTCGTCGAGATCGATACGTTTGCAGAGCCGGCGCGCCGGCCGCATGGCTCGGGCCGAACGACGGTCTGCCGGCTGCGGACCGGTGACGTGACGGCCCGCTGAGCCTCGGCGCTCAGGGCAGTTCGGCCGATGGCATGCGCGCCACGATGGTGGCGGCGCGGCCGCCCAGGTAGGCAGAACCCAGCCGCAGTTCATAGAACTTCGGGCTTGGCAGCATCACGGCAAGGCGCGCGGCTTCGTTGGCGCTGAGCCGTGCGGCGGGCTTCTTGAAATAGCGCTGCGCGGCCGCCTCGGCGCCGAACACGCCTTCGCCCCATTCGACGCTGTTGAGGTAGATCTCGAGGATCCGCCGTTTGCTCAGCAGCAGCTCCAGCGTCGTCGCCAGCACGAGTTCCTGGCCCTTGCGCAGCATCGTGCGTTCGCCCGACAGCAGCAAGTTCTTCGCGAGCTGCTGCGTGATGGTCGAGCCGCCGCGCAACCTGGCGGCGGCAGGTTCCTTGCCGCGCGCGCGGGCCTGTGCGGCGCGCCGGGCGGCGATCGCTTCGGCCTGGGCATTGCGTTGGCGCGCGCGCTCGATCGCTTCCCACTCGATGCCCCGGTGGTAGATGAATTCGCCGTCCTCGCTGGCAATCACCGCGCGCTTGAGCGTGTCCGAAATCTCGTCGTAGGGCACCCATTGCTGCGCCCAGTCGCGCGCGCCATTGCTGCGGCCCTTCGTGGCGATGCGCCACGCTTCGGAGCGCTGGAACGCGGTCGACTGCGGATCGATCACGGCCATGGCCGCGATGCGCAGGACGAAGAAGAGCTGCAATGCGAGTCCTGCAATCAGCAGGCAGAACACCCAGCGCAGAAGAGAGCGCATGCTCAGGCGTCCACGATGGCGCGCAATTCCGCCAGGACCTGTGCCGCCGGCGGCCGCACGCCGCGCCAGGCCTCGAAGGCTTCCGCGGCCTGTTCGACCAACATGCCGAGCCCGTCGCGCGGCACGGCGCCATGCGCGCGCGCCCATGCCAGGAAGCCGGCGGCAGCGGGGCCGTACATCATGTCGATGGCGAGCGCGCCCGGCTTCAGTACGCGGGCATCCACCGGCACCTCGCCGCCCGAGAGGCTCGAGGCGGTGCCGTTCACGAGCAGGTCGAACGTGCCGTCGATCGTCTCGAGCGCCTGGGCTTCCAGCTGAACGCCGTGGCGCAGCGCCAGCGCTGCATGGCGCTGGACGAGCGCGACGGCCTTGGCGAGCGTGCGGTTCGCGACCACGATGCGGCGCGGACCGGCTTCGAGCAGCGGCCCGAGCACGCCGGCTGCAGCACCACCGGCGCCCAGCAGCAGCAGGTCGCGCCCGGCCAGTGCGACGCCGGCATTGCGCACGATGTCGTTCACCAGTCCGATGCCGTCGCTGTTGTCGCCGTGGACGCCGTCTTCGCGGAAGCTCAGCAGGTTGACGGCGCCGGCCAGCGTGGCGCGGGGCGTCAGCTGCTGCGCCAGTGCGGCGGCTTCGAACTTGAAAGGCACCGTCACGTTGCAGCCGCGCGCCGTGCCGGCGGGGTCGGCGCGGAAGGCCGCGATGGCGCCGGCGAAATCGTCGATGGGCGCCAGGCGGCGCCCATAGTCGAGGGTCTGGCCCGTCAGCGCCGCGAAGCGCGCGTGGATCCAGGGAGAGCGGCTGTGTTCGACGGGATTGCCCATCACGCAATAGATGTCCATGCAGTGGTCTCGGTGGTCTGTCGTCTCTGTCATCGGGCGGAGAGCTGGGCTTCCAGCGTCTCGTCGTGGGTGAAGCGCAGGCGCGCCGGCAGCACGATCTGGTCGGCCTGGCGGCGCATGGCTGCAGTGAAATTGCCAAAGCTGCCGATGCTGCGCACGATCGCCTGCGCCCGGCTGTCGAGCGCGACATTGCCCGAACGCTCGGCAACCTCGGCGGCCAGCAGCCGGCCATCGTGGTTCACCGTGATCAGCATCATGAGTTCGCCGTAGAGCTTGTTGCCTGCGATCTGCGGGAAGTTCTCCGTGCCGCGTGCCTCGATGCGGCGGCGCAGGGTGTCGATGTAGGCCGCATACGCTGCCTCGCGGGTCGCAGGGCTGACGAAGTGCTTCTTGGGGCGTGCGTTTTCCTCGTTCACGCGGCGTTCGATCTCGGCCAGCAGGTTGACGAGCTGGCGCCGTCTTTCCGCCTGGGCAGATGCGTCGGCCGCCGTGCCCGAGGGCCGCAGATCTTCCACGGGCATCGTGGCGAGCCGGTCCTTGAGCTGAGACAGCAGCAGCATCTGCTGCGCCTGCATCGCTTCGACCTGGCGCTGCACGTCTTCGCTGGCGTCGCCGGGCGAGGTGAAGCTGGACGGCGGCAGCGGGCTGGTCGCGCGGCCCTTGTCGAGATCGCCTCCGCCGGCGAGCGAGCGCTGCGCAATCAGGGTGGCCTTGTCCGGCCGCTCGCTGGTGGATGCGTTCACGAGGATGACTTCGAGCGGCGTGTCCTGGAACATCCGGTCGAAAGCCGCCGGCGCGGCGAAACGCACGCCGAGCAGCGCCGCGTGCGCCAGGACCGACAGGCCCAGCGCGATCTGCAGGGTGCTCAGGTCCTTCAGCCGCATGGCACCGCGCTGCTCGTCCGGAATGCGCGAGGCCGTCCGCCGTCAGGCGGGCGTGCTGGCGGCGGACGCCGGGCTGTCGCTGTCCGTCATGTCGACCGCGATCGCGATCGGGCCGGCGACTTCTTCCTCTTCGGCGCCGTCGTCGTCCATGGCGGCTTCAGCCACCGCGTCGAGGCGTTCGAGCACGGTGCCGTGCACGTCGAGCGCGATCTCGTCGATTTCGCCGAGCTTCACGCGCAGACGGGCGCCGCGCGGCTGCTGGCCGGCGACCGGGAACACCAGCGGCAGCGTGTCGGCGCGCACCAGGGCACCGTTGGGCACATCCTTGATGACGGTTGCCTCCAGCTCGGTGATGCCCTGCTGCTGCAGGTACTTGAGCGTCCAGAAGCGTTCCATGCCGCCCTGGTAGGCGTTGTAGGTGCTGTAGGCCGCGTCGAAACCCGAGAGGATAGAGAACAGGTCGGCGTCCTTCGGCTTGAACGGCGCGGCCAGCGCCGCGGTGCGGCCGTGGCGGGCCGCCGCGATGATCTGCCACTGGTTCACCAGATCGGTGTAGCGACGCAACGGCGAGGTGCTCCAGGCGTAGCTCTTCACACCCAGGCCGGCGTGCGGCAGCGCGCGCGTGCCCATGCGCACCTTGACGCCAGGCGCCATGCTGGCCTGGCTGCGGTAGAGGCCGGGCACGCCGAGCTCGCCGAGCCAGCCGCCCCAGCTGCTGTTGGCCAGGATCATGGCTTCCGACACGATCAGGTCGAGCGGCGCGCCGCGCTGGCGGGTGCTGATCTGGACCTGCTCGTTGCCGACCGGTTCGCCGTCGTTGCCGACGAGCCGGAAGTTGTAGTCGGGCCGGGTGAAGTTCTCCGGCTTGCCGCGCACCACCTCGCGCTGTGCCTTGAGCTGTTTTGCGAGCCGGAACAGGAAGGACAGCGGTGCCCGCAGCCGGGCCGCGATCTCGGGCGTGCCTTCGCTCTGCACGGCGGCGTCTTCCAGCCAGGGCTGGGTGACGACGGTATCGAGCTGGTCGTGCCGCAGGTTGGCGACGATCGGCACGCGCTCGATCTTCGTCTCGGTGGCGGTCAGTGCGAGCGTGGCCTCGTCGAAGGTGGCGTACAGCGAGACGGCCGGGCAGTCGCGCCCTTCCTGCAGCGTGTACGCGGCGACCACGTCGTCCGGCAACATGGTGATCTTGTAGCCGGGCATGTAGACCGTCGACATGCGGCTGCGCGCCACCTGGTCGATCGCGCTGCCGGGCACCAGGGCCAGGCCGGGCGCGGCGATGTGGATACCGACCACGACGGTGCCGCTGCCCAGGCCCTGCACAGACAACGCATCGTCGATCTCGGTCGTCTGTGAGTCGTCGATCGAGAACGCTTCGACGCCGTCGGCGCGCGGCAGTTCGTCGGCGATGGCGGGCGCCGCGAGCGCCGGAAAGCCGGTGCCCTTCGGGAAGTTCTCGAACAGGAAACGGCGCCAGTGGAACTGGTAGGGCGAATCGATGGCGCCCGCGCGTTCGAGCAGGTCGAGCGGCGCCCGCTGCGTGGCGCGCGCGGCATCGACCACCGCCTTGTATTCAGGCGCGTTCTTGTCCGGCTTGAACAGGATCTTGTAGAGCTGCTCCCGCACGGGTGCCGGGCAGATGCCATCGGCGAGCTGCTCGGCCCATTCGGCGATCTGCGCCTGCAGGACCTTCTTCTTCTCGATCGCGGCGAGCGCCTGCTGCACGATCTCGGCCGGTGCCTTCTTGAAGCGGCCCTTGCCGGCGCGGCGGAAGTAGTGCGGTGCCTCGAACAGCGCGAGCAACGAGGCCGCCTGCTGCTGCAGCGTCGGATTCGATTGGAAATAGTCGCTCGCCAGGTCGGCAAAACCGAATTCGCCCTCCGGCGCGAATTCCCAGGCGAGATCGAGGTCCATCGTGGCGACGAGCGCCTTCGCTTCGGCGATCAGCTCGGGCGGCGCCGGCTTCTCGAAGCGCAACACGACGTTGGCGCCTTTCACCTTGACGCGTTTCCCGGTGTCGAGCTCGACCTGCGCCGACGATTCGGCCTCCGACATCAGGCGGCCGCCGAGGTACTTTCCGGCTTCTTCGAACAATACAAACATGGGCGCGATTGTCCCATGCGTGCCGACCGGCTTTGCCGCATGAGCCGGAATCAGGCCGGGTCGATGAAACGCATCACCTCGTCGAGGTGCTGCGTCTCGAAGTCCGACAACCCGTGATCGCTGCCCTCCAGCAACTCGATGCGGCAGCCGGCATAGCGCGCCGTCATTTCGCGCCAGTCCAGTACCTCGTCACCCTTGGCGATGATGGCGAGGACGCGCTCGGGCGCCGGCAGGGCACCGACTTCGAGCGCGCGCAGTTCGCCGATGAATTCGGGCTGGAAGAAGAAGTGCTGCGTCGGATCGTGCCAGGCCGCCTGCTCGCCGATGTAGTGCGCCAGCTCGCGTGCCGGATCGACGGCCGGGTTCAGCAGCACGGTGCGGCAGCTGGTGGTTGCCGCCAGATGCGTGGCATAGAAGCCGCCCAGCGACGAGCCGATCACCGCCATCGATTCGCGTGGCCAATCCGCCGTGCCTTCCTCGATCAGCGCCATGGCTTCGCGCGGCGAGGGCGGCAGCTGCGGGCACCACCAGTGCAGCGTGGGATATCGCTCGGCCACGCGGGCGGCCAGGATCCGGGCCTTGGTCGATTGAGGAGACGATCGGAACCCGTGAAGGTAGAGCAGATGGGTGGTGGGCGTGGGCGCGGGGGACATGCGGAAGAACGCTGGTGCGCGGTGGCCGCGCGAGGGCGCGTATTGTCACGAAATATTGTGTCGAGCGCATGGCAGCAGCCGAAGCCTGCAGCGCCGATAATCCGCGCCCATGTCTGCCGTCTTCAACCAGCCGTCGCTCGTGCGACGGATCGCGCCCGTGTTCCAGGGTTTCGACGGATTTCTTGCATTTGCAGTCCTCCTGCTGGCCGGCGCGGGCTTGCTCACCATGTATTCGTCGGGCTACGACCATGGGTCGCGCTTCATCGACCATGGCCGCAACATGGTGCTGGCCGCCTTCATCATGTTCGTGGTCGCGCAGATTCCGCCCCAGCGCTTGATGACCTTCGCCGTGCCGCTGTACGCCACGGGCGTCACGCTGCTGATCGCGGTGGCGCTGTTCGGCATCACGAAAAAGGGTGCGACGCGCTGGATCAACATCGGCATCGTGATCCAGCCCAGCGAGATATTGAAGATTGCGATGCCGCTGATGCTGGCCTGGTGGTTCCAGCGGCGCGAAGGGCAGTTGCGGCCGCTGGATTTCGCGGTGGCGACCTTGCTGCTGGCAGTCCCGGTCGGCCTGATCATGAAGCAGCCGGACCTTGGCACCGCGCTGCTGGTGCTGGCGGCCGGGCTGTCGGTGATCTTCTTCGCGGGGTTGTCCTGGAAGCTGATCGTGCCGCCGGTGCTGATCGGCGTGATCGCCGTGACGCTGATCATCGGCTACGAGTCCACGCTGTGCGCCGACGGCTTCGACTGGCGCGTGCTGCACGACTACCAGAAGCAGCGGGTCTGCACGCTGCTCGATCCGTCGAAGGACCCGCTCGGCAAAGGCTTTCACATCATCCAGGGAATGATCGCGATCGGTGCTGGCGGTACCGGCGGCAAGGGCTTCATGCAGGGAACGCAGACGCATCTGGAATTCATTCCGGAGCGCACCACCGATTTCATCTTTGCGGCTTATTCGGAGGAGTTCGGGCTGATCGGCAACCTGATCCTGATCGCGTCCTTCACCTTCCTGATCTTTCGCGGCCTGGCGATCGCGGCCGGTGCGCCGACGCTGTTCTCGCGGCTGCTCGCCGGCGCGGTCACCATGATCTTCTTCACCTACGCCTTCGTGAACATGGGCATGGTCAGCGGAATCCTCCCGGTGGTGGGCGTGCCTTTGCCGTTCATCAGCTATGGCGGCACGGCGATGGTGACGCTGGGGCTGGCGCTGGGCATCCTGATGTCGATTTCGCGGGCGAAGCGATTGACGCAGGGTTGACCGTTTCCAGAGCCTCTCGTCGCTTCGCGTGCGGCTCCGTCGATTTTCTGGGCCCGGCCGGTGGCGCCGGCAAGCGCGCGTTCATGGGTGTTCCCATGATGCTGTGGGGCTTCTTTGAGGCGGGGGGCGCGCCTCGGAGGGCGGCCTAGAATGCCTTCATGATCTCTCGCGAACCCACCATCGAGCGCCTCGCCACGGCGCAGCAGCTCCTGCTCACGCCCTTCGGTCTCGACGAGTCGCATCTGTCGCGTGCGCTGGCGGAGATCACCGCGCACAAGGTGGACGACGCCGACCTCTATTTCCAGTACACGCGCAGTGAAGGCTGGAGCCTGGAAGAGGGCATCGTCAAGACGGGCAGCTTCAGCATCGACCAGGGTGTCGGTGTGCGCGCGGTCAGCGGCGAGAAGACCGCTTTTGCCTATTCCGACGACATTTCGGAGGCATCTTTGCTCGACGCGGCGCGCACCGTCCGGTCCATATCGTCGGCCGGGCGTACCGCCCGCGTGAAGACGCCGACGCGCAAGATCGCGTCGAGCCGGTCGCTCTATGGCGGCGTCGACCCAATCGCCACGCTCGACAGCGCGGCCAAGGTGAAGCTGCTCGAAAAGGTCGAGAAGCTGGCACGTTCGCGCGATCCGCGCGTGGCGCAGGTGATGGCCGGCCTGGCCAGCGAGTACGACGTGGTGCTGATCGCGCGCGCGGACGGCACGCTCGCGGCCGATGTGCGCCCGCTGGTCCGGCTGTCGGTCACCGTGATCGCCGAACAGAACGGTCGCCGCGAAATCGGCTCGGGCGGCGGTGGCGGCCGTTTCGGCCTGGCCTATTTCGGCGATGAACAGATCACCGAATACGTCGACCACGCCGTGAAGGCCGCGCTCACCAACCTCGAATCGCGTCCTGCGCCTGCCGGCGAGATGACCGTCGTGCTCGGCCCGGGCTGGCCCGGCATTCTGTTGCACGAGGCCATCGGCCATGGCCTCGAAGGCGACTTCAACCGCAAGGGTTCGAGCGCATTCGCAGGCCGTGTCGGCGAGCGCGTCGCTGCCAAGGGCGTGACGGTGCTCGACGACGGCACGATCGCCGATCGCCGCGGATCGCTGAACGTCGACGACGAAGGCAATGCGAGCCAGCGCAACGTGCTGATCGAGGACGGCATCCTGAAGGGCTACATCCAGGACTCGCTCAACGCCCGGCTGTCGAAAGTCAAGCCCACGGGCAACGGCCGCCGCGAAAGCTATGCCCACGTGCCGATGCCGCGCATGACCAACACCTACATGCTTGGCGGGGACAAGAAGACTGAGGAAATCGTCGCCAGCATCAAGAAGGGCCTGTACGCGACCAACTTCGGCGGGGGTCAGGTCGACATCACGAGCGGCAAGTTCGTGTTCTCTGCCAGTGAAGCCTACTGGGTCGAGAACGGCAAGATCCTCTATCCCGTCAAGGGCGCGACGCTCGTCGGCAACGGGCCGGATGCGCTCACGCGCGTGAAGATGATCGGCGACGACATGGCGCTGGATTCGGGTGTCGGCGTCTGCGGCAAGGAAGGCCAGAGCGTGCCCGTGGGCGTCGGTCAGCCGACGCTGCGCATCGACGGCCTCACGGTTGGCGGCACCGCCTGACATTGGCTCAACCCCAGGCTTCGGCGCACGTCGTGTCACCTTTTGCCAACCCCCTTCCGGGGCAACACCAGCGGCCCGGCAGAGCCGGTTCCGCGGTGTTTCTGGCTCGCCGCTCTGGCGTGGCTTATTTCGTGCCGGCGTTCTGTCAATCCCGTTCCGTGTTGTTTCTGGAATGGTCGGGATGGCTGGGGTTTGGCCTGACATGCGTCTTCGTGTCCTGTGCTAGAGTGCCTCCCATGTCTTTGCGCGCTGCTTTTTATTTTTCGTACTTTTGGTTCCGGATCTCCGGCGGCCTAGAGGCGAGCGCGTAAAACAAACGTACACCCCCTCCAAAGACCGCCGGCGCTCACGCCCCGGCGGTTTTTTTATGCCCTTTCGATAGTCAAGTCCACAGACCAAGGAGCCGAACGATGACCCATCCCTTTGCACCGACCAGCGACCGCTGGTATGCGCGCGTCGAGAAAACCAGCCAGACCGACGACGAACGCATCAAGGACATCAACGTGCTTCCCCCTCCCGAACATCTGATCCGCTTCTTCCCGATCCACGGCACGTCCGTCGAGACGCTGATCACCGACACCCGCCGGAACATCCACAACATCATGGCCGGCAAGGATGACCGGCTGCTGGTGGTGATGGGGCCGTGCTCGATCCACGATCCGGCCGCAGCAATCGAGTACGCACGGCGCCTGAAGGCCGAGCGAGAAAAATACGCCGACACGCTGGAGATCGTGATGCGCGTCTACTTCGAGAAGCCGAGAACCACGGTCGGCTGGAAGGGATTGATCAACGACCCGTACCTCGACGAAACCTTCCGCATCGACGAAGGCTTGCGCATGGCGCGCCAGCTGCTGATCGACATCAACCGCCTGGGCTTGCCGGCGGGCAGCGAATTCCTCGACGTGATCTCGCCGCAGTACATCGGTGATCTGATCAGCTGGGGTGCCATCGGTGCGCGCACCACCGAGAGCCAGGTCCACCGTGAGCTGGCATCCGGTATCTCGGCGCCCATCGGGTTCAAGAACGGCACCGACGGCAACATCCGGATCGCGACCGATGCGATCCAGGCCGCCGCGCGCGGCCACCATTTCCTGTCGGTCCACAAGAACGGCCAGGTCGCGATCGTGCAGACCAACGGCAACAAGGACTGCCACGTGATCCTGCGCGGCGGCAAGGCTCCGAACTACGACGCGGCCAGCGTTGCTGCAGCTTGCCGAGATCTCGAAGCGGCCCAGTTGCCGGCGACGTTGATGGTCGATTGCAGCCATGCGAACAGCAGCAAGCAGCATCAGAAGCAGGTCGATGTGGCGCGCGACATCGCAGGCCAGCTCGCCAGCGGCAGCCGCAGCGTGTTCGGGGTGATGATCGAGAGCCATCTGCAGGCCGGCGCACAGAAGTTCACGCCGGGCAAGGACACGCTGTCGGGCCTCGAATACGGCAAGAGCATCACGGACGCCTGCCTTGGCTGGAACGATTCGGTGCAGGTGCTCGATACGTTGTCGCAGGCGGTCAAGCAACGACGAGGCTGATCGGGCGCGCGGCCGTCGATGGCTAGATCATGTCTGCCAGATCCGGCCAGTGATGGCGCATCAGCGCTGCTTCGTCGCTGTCCGTAGGCATCATCGAGAAATCGGCAAAGTCGAAGCCCGGTGCAACCATGCAGGCGGCCAGCGCGAAGTCGCCATGGCCATGCGTCGCAAGTGTGCGGGCGGCCTGCCATTGGCCGGCGGGCACCACATGTTGCGGCCGGGTGCCGTGCGCGTCGACCGGTCCCAGTCGCACGTGGGCGGGCGCCGTGCGCAAGGCGGCGTCGCAGGTCCAGAGGGCGATCGGCGCACCTTCCAGATGCACCCAGACTTCGTCCGAGAGGACGCGGTGCCAGCGTGAATGCTGCTGCGCCTCCAGCAGGAAATAGATCGTCGTGAGCGCGGCACGGGACGGGCGTTCGTCGACGGCCGGTGTCACCTGCGCGGCCGAGCGAAAGACTTCGCAGTACCAGCCGCCCTCGGGATGCGGCTGCAATTGCAGCAGCTCGATCAGTTGCTGTACGCGTGTCGCCATGTTCATCGAGCCTCGCGACGCAACGCGTCGAGCAGTTTGTCGTGCACGCCGCCGAAGCCGCCGTTGCTCATGCAGACGATGTGATCGCCGGGTCGGGCGGCGGCGGCGACTTGTGCCACCAGCGGATCGATCGCGTCTGTCACCTGCGCCCGCGTGCCCATGGGGGCGAGTGCGGCAGCGGCGTCCCAGTCGAGCCCGCCGGCATGGCAGAACGACAGGTCGGCGGCCTCGAGACTCCACGGCAATTGCGCCGCCATGGTTCCGAGCTTCATCGTGTTGCTGCGTGGTTCGAAGACGGCAAGGATGCGATCCGTCGTGCGCCCGCCCGCATCGAGCTTGCGCCGCAAGCCGTCGAGTGTGGTTCGGATGGCGGTCGGATGGTGTGCGAAATCGTCATACACCGTGATCGAGCCGCCGTCTCGTTCGATGCTGCCGCGCAGTTCCATTCGGCGGCGGACGTTTTGGAAGCTGCCCAGCGCCGCGGCGGCCGTCATCGGCGCCACGCCCACATGGTCGGCGGCCGCGATCGCCGCCAGCGCATTCATCTGGTTGTGCTGGCCCGAAAGCGCCCATTCGACGCGTCCGACAGGCTCGCCGCGGTGCAGAACGTCGAAGGCGTCGTGGGCGCCGCGCGCCTGCCACATGCCTTCGGCGCCGAAGGTCGCGAGCTCGCTCCAGCAGCCTTGCGCCAGTACGCGCTTCAGGCTTTCCTCGGAAGCATTTGCAACGACCCGGCCGGCACCGGGCACGGTGCGCACCAGATGATGAAACTGCCGCTCGATCGCGCGCAGGTCCTCGAAGATGTCGGCGTGGTCGAACTCGAGGTTGTTCAGGATCGCGGTGCGTGGCCGGTAGTGCACGAACTTGCTGCGCTTGTCGAAGAATGCCGTGTCGTATTCGTCGGCCTCGATCACGAACGGACGCTGCGAGCCGAGCCGGGCCGACACGCCGAAATCCAGCGGTACGCCACCGACGAGGAAGCCGGGTGCCTGTCCGGCGCGCTCGAGGATCCAGGCGAGCATCGACGTGGTCGTCGTCTTGCCGTGCGTGCCTGCGACGGCGAGCACGTGGCGACCCTGCAGTACATGTTCAGCGAGCCATTGCGGTCCGCTGGTATAGGCCGCGCCTGCATCGAGGATCGCCTCCATCAGCGGGAATTTCGGCGTCCCATCCGCCAGTCGGGATCGAGAAACCACGTTGCCGACCACGAACATGTCGGGTCTCAGCGCCATCTGGTCTGCGCTGAAACCTTCGATCAGATCGATCCCAAGCGCACGCAGCTGATCGCTCATCGGTGGATAGACGCCGGCGTCGCAGCCCGTCACACGATGGCCGGCTTCGCGTGCCAGTGCGGCAACGCCTCCCATGAAGGTGCCGCAGATGCCGAGAATGTGAATATGCATCCAGGCAATTCTAGGGACGCTCTGTACAAGGGCTTCTGTGAAAGGCGGGCTGCGGGCAAAATGGGCCGATGGACATGTCCAAGCGCGAAATTGCCGCCGTCGCTGCCCGCCTCGTGGTGGAGGAGGGGCTCGAATACGGCCCGGCCAAACGCCGTGCCGTGCGCGAAATGGGCTTGCCGACACGCACCGCGTTGCCCAACAACGACGAGGTCGAAACCGAGGTGCGTGACTACATCACGCTGTTCTGCGCCGACACGCAGCCGCGGGAGCTGCATGCGCTGCGTGTGCTGGCCCTGGAATGGATGGCGCGCATGGAGGCCTTTCGCCCGCATGTGGGCGGCTCGGTGTGGCATGGAACGGCGACCCGCCTGTCCGATGTCTACGTCCAGCTGTTCTGCGACGATTCCAAATCCGCGGAGATCGCATTGATCGACCACCATGTCGATTACGAACCGCGCATGGTGACGGGTTTCCATGGCGAGCAGGTCGAGGCGCTCAGCGTGCATGCCATGAGTCGCCTGCTCGGCGAAGAAGTCGGTGTGCATCTGCTGGTGTACGACTTCGACGATCTGCGCGGCGCACTCAAGCCGGATGCGCAGGGACGTGTGCCGAGAGGCGATCTGGCTGCCTTGCGGAGACTTATCGAAAAGGACGGGGTATGAATTCATCGTCATCGACACGGCGTGGGCTGCTGTTTGGCGGCGTGGCAGCCGCAGCTGCGGTGGCTGGTGTGGGTGGTGCCTGGCTGCGTCACGGAACCGCCCCCACATCCACACGCGAGCGTCTGGACGCGACGGTCTGGGCCTCGAAGTTCGATCGCCCGGAGGGTGGAGAACTCGATTTCGCGTCGCTCAAGGGCAAGCCGCTGCTCATCAATTTCTGGGCGACCTGGTGCCCGCCGTGCATCGAGGAATTGCCCATGGTTGATCGCTTTTTTCGCGATCAGGCTGCGAACGGCTGGCAAGTCGTCGGATTGGCTATCGATCAGCCCAGCGCTGTCCGAAAATTCCTTGGGCATACGGCCGTCACATTTCCTGTGGGTCTCGCAGGATTGCAAGGGACCGAACTCGTGCGCCAGCTGGGCAATACCGGCGGAGGCCTGCCCTTCACGCTGGTGATCGCTGCCGACGGCACGGTGGCCGCGCGTAAAATGGGCAAGCTCGAGCCAGCCGATCTCGAGAGCTGGCTGCGGACCTGAAGTTCACGGTTAGAATCCGCGCCCACGACTGGCGGTTCCCGTCAGAACGTCTCAATAAGCCGCTTTTCAAGCGAGTTATGTCCTAATAGCCGGCGATGCCGGTGATGGAGTCCCATGGATCTGCGCAAGCTCAAGACACTGATCGACCTGGTGTCCGAATCGAACATTTCCGAACTGGAAATCACTGAAGCCGAAGGCAAGGTCCGCATCGTCAAGGCCGGCGAAGCGGCACCGGTCCAATATGTGCAGCAGGCGGCCACGCCCAGTGCCGTCGCAGCGCCCGTGGCTGCGGCTGCTCCTGTGCCTGCCGCGGCACCGGTCGCAACGGGCCACACGGTCAAGTCGCCCATGGTCGGCACCTTCTACCGCGCTTCGAGTCCGGGCGCACCGTCGTTCGTCGAGGTCGGCTCCCAGGTCAAGGAAGGCCAGACGATCTGCATCATCGAGGCGATGAAGATCCTCAACGAGATCGAAGCCGACAAGGCGGGCACGATCACCCAGATCCTCGGCGAAAACGGACAGGCGGTCGAATACGGTCAGCCGCTGTTCATCATCGAGTGACCATGTTCAAGAAGATCCTGATCGCCAATCGCGGTGAGATTGCCTTAAGAATCCAGCGGGCCTGCAGTGAACTCGGAATCAAGGCCGTGATGGTCTATTCCGAGGCAGACCGCGAGGCGAAATATGTCAAGCTCGCGCAGGAAGCCGTCTGCATCGGACCGGCCGCGTCGGCGCAGAGCTATCTCAGCATGCCTGCGATCATTTCGGCAGCCGAGGTGACCGATGCGGAAGCGATCCACCCCGGCTATGGTTTCCTGAGCGAAAACGCCAATTTCGCCGAGCGCGTCGAGCAGAGCGGTTTTCAGTTCATCGGCCCTTCGCCCGAGTCGATCCGCATCATGGGCGACAAGGTGTCGGCCAAGCAGGCGATGATCAAGGCGGGCGTGCCTTGCGTGCCAGGGTCGGAGGGTGAACTGTCCGACGATGCGGCCACCAACAAGCGGATCGCGCGTGCGATCGGTTATCCGGTGATCATCAAGGCGGCTGGCGGCGGTGGTGGACGTGGCATGCGCGTGGTCCATACCGAGGCGGCGTTGGTCAATGCGATCCAGATGACCAAGGCGGAAGCGGGCGCGGCCTTCAACAATCCGGCCGTCTACATGGAGAAATTTCTCCAGAACCCGCGGCACATCGAGATCCAGATTCTTGCCGACAAGCACAAGAACGCCGTCTATCTGGGCGAGCGCGACTGCTCGATGCAGCGTCGCCACCAGAAGGTGATCGAGGAATCGCCCGCCCCTGGCGTTCCTCGCAAGCTGATCGAGAAGATCGGCGAGCGTTGTGCAGCGGCTTGCAAGAAGATCGGCTATCGCGGCGCCGGCACCTTCGAATTCCTCTACGAGAACGGCGAGTTCTACTTCATCGAGATGAACACCCGCGTGCAGGTGGAGCATCCCGTGACGGAGTTCACGACCGGCATCGACATCGTGAAGACGCAGATCATGGTGGCCGCTGGCGAAAAGCTGCCGTTCACCCAGCGCCAGATCGAGATGCGGGGCCATTCGATCGAGTGCCGCATCAACGCCGAGGATCCGTACAAGTTCACGCCATCGCCTGGACGCATCACGATGTGGCATCCGCCGGGCGGACCGGGCGTGCGCGTCGATTCTCACGTCTACACGAACTACTTCGTGCCGCCGAACTACGACTCGATGATCGGCAAGATCATCGTGCATGGCGACACGCGCGAGCAAGCGCTGGCGCGCATGCGCACGGCGCTGAACGAGACTGTGATCGAAGGCATCCAGACGAACATCCCGTTGCACCGCGAACTGATGGTCGATGCCAGCTTCATGGCTGGCGGCACCAACATCCACTATCTCGAAGAGTGGCTGCTCGCGCACAAGCGATGAACGAACCGGGGGCGACGCGCGGATCGCGTGGCCCTGCCAGCTGCCCGTTGAAGGGGCCGCGTTCGAGGCCCGGCGTGACCGCCGGTGCCTTGGTGTTCCTGATGAAGGGTTGCTGCCATGTTTGAACTTCGCCTCATGGCGCCCGAGGACCGCGTCGAGACGGTGAGCGATGCGTTGGACGCGCTCGATGCGCTGAGTGTCTCGGTGGAAGACGCCGACGCGCAGACCGATGCCGAGCAGGCGCTGTTTGGCGAGCCCGGCATGCCGCCGCCCAAGGAGGGTTGGCAGCGCTCCCGCGTGATTGCCCTGTTCCAGACCGAGTTGCTGGCGCGCGAAGCGGCCGCCTTGCTGTCGGCGCAGGATTTCTTTGCGGATTGCCAACTGATCGGTGTGGCCGAGGTGGCCGAGCAGGACTGGGTGCGGCTCACGCAGTCGCAGTTCGCGCCGGTCGAGATCACGCCTGAATTCTGGATCGTGCCGACCTGGCACGAGCCGCCCGCGCAAGCGCGTGAGGTGATCCGGCTGGACCCGGGTTTGGCTTTCGGCACCGGCACGCATCCGACAACGCGCATGTGCCTGCGCTGGATCGCCACACGGCAGCGCACGACGTTGGGTCGTGTGCTCGACTACGGCTGCGGTTCGGGCATCCTGGCGATCGGTGCGGCGAAGTTCGGCGCAGCGGGCATCGATGCCGTCGACATCGACGAAGCGGCGGTCGAGTCGACCAGGCTCAATGCGCAGGCCAACAACGTCGCACTGAATGCAGGTCTTCCCGAGGCTGCCGAAGGCCGCTACGACACGGTGCTGGCCAATATCCTGGCGACGCCGCTCAAGGTGCTGGCGCCGCTGCTGTGCGAGCGCGTGGCGCCCGGCGGCTCGCTCGTGCTTGCGGGAATCCTCGCGCGGCAGGCGGATGAGTTGAAGGCGGCCTACGCACCCCATGCCACGCTGGAAGTGAGCGACAGCGAAGATGGCTGGATCCTGATGACGGCGCGGCTGTAGCCGGCAGTCGGCATCGAGGCATTTTCTTGACGATCGCCGCATCATGAGCCTCGCCACCCGCTGTCCTGCGTGCAGCACCACGTTCAAGGTGGTGCCTGATCAGTTGCGCATTTCGGATGGCTGGGTGCGTTGCGGTCGCTGCAGCCGGGTGTTCGATGCGAACGATCACATGGTGGACCCATCGCATCCCGTTCCTGTGGTCGAGGCGCATGCTGCCGGTGAAGATGCGCATGCTGCTGGGAGCGGCGTGCCCAATGCCGAATCGGTCATCGCATCGCCAGGAGACGAGGTGCCGCTGGACGATGATCTGCCCTGGATCTCCACGTCGGCGGCCAATACGTCTTGGGAACAGCTTCCGTCGCTGGAACTGGGTGGCAAAAGTGAGGAAAGGGTCGATCCTTTCTGGTCGTCTTCCGACCTCGATGCCACGCGGCCCGAGCCGCCTGCTGCCGAAATCATCGGCGGTCCCATTCCTTTGACCTCTCTGGGAGAGGGCGCCGCTCGGCACGGCCAGGATGGCCTGGCCGGCGAGAAGATTGCGCCCTTCATCGTCAGGACACCCAGCGAGCCGGCCGGCCCGGCCAGGGACGGCGCACGGCTCGAGCGTCGATCGCACGAATCCGATTTCTCTTTTCTTGGCGATGCCGATCCCCAAATGGACCGCCGCCGCAGCATGTGGCGGCGCGTCGCGCTCATTGTCCTGGCGCTGGTCGCCTTGCTCGTGCTGGTCTCACAGGTGCTTGCCCAGACGCACGACGTGCTCGTGGCGCGCCAGCCGGCGCTTCGTCCGGCGATGCTTGCCTGGTGCCGTTTCGCTGGTTGCACGGTGTCGCCGCTGCGCAATATCGACGATATCGCGATCGACGGTTCGACTTTCGTGCGGCAGAAGACCGACGATGGCTATCTGCTGAGCTTCACCCTGCGCAATCAGTCTGCGATGCCGCTGGCCATGCCCGCTGTCGAGATTTCCCTGCTCGACACGCAGGAGCGTCCGGTTCTGCGGCGTGTGTTGCGCCCGGCCGATTTCGGCGCGCCAATGGTGCTGAGCGCCCATGGTGAGCATTCCACCGTGCTGCCGTTGGCGATCGCTCCGTCGCAGGCCGAGGCGTTGCAGCCGCTCATTGCCGGCTATCACCTCGACGCGTTCTATCCCTGAGCGCCCCTTACGTTTTTCCAACCCAACGATTCATTCCATGGCAGCAGTGATTTGCGGTTCCCTCGCGTTCGACACGATCATGACTTTCGACGGCCGTTTCGCCGATCAGATACTTCCCGATCAGTTGCATATCCTCAATGTGTCCTTCCTGGTTCCGGCCATGCGGCGCGACTTCGGCGGTTGTGCGGGCAACATCGCGTACAGCCTCAACGCGCTCGGAGGCAAGGCGTTGCCGATGGCGACCGTTGGCAGCGACGGCGTCGACTACATCGCGCGCTTGCAGAGCCTGGGCATCGGCACCGAGTTCGTCCGTGAACTGACGGACACATACACGGCGCAGTGCTTCATCACGACCGACATGGCCAACAACCAGATCACGGCCTTCCATCCGGGAGCGATGCAGCAGGCGCATGTCACACGCATCGAAGCGCGCAGCGACATCAAGCTGGGCATCATTTCGCCTGATGGACGCGATGCAATGCTGCAGCATGCGGAGCAGTTCAAGCTGGCTGGCATCCCGTTCGTATTCGATCCGGGCCAGGGCTTGCCGATGTTCAATGGTGATGAACTCGCTCGCTTCATCGAGCAGTCGGACTGGGTCACGGTCAACGACTATGAGGGAAAGATGCTCAGCGATCGCACGGGCTGGAGCAGTGCCGATATTTCACGCCGCGTGAAGGGCCTGGTGGTCACGTTGGGCGCCGACGGCTGCGAGGTGTGGGTGGGTGGCGAATGCACGAAGGTGCCTCCTGTCACACCGACTGCGATCGTCGATCCGACCGGTTGTGGTGACGCGTGGCGCGGTGCGCTGCTGTTCGGCCTCGAGCTGGGATGGCCACTCGCTCAATGCGCTGCATTGGGTAACCGCATCGGCGCGCTGAAGATCGCCGCGCGCGGGCCGCAGAACTACCAGATCGATCGCGCAGCGCTGGCTCTGTAGTCCTGCGCGCGGTCGCGCATGAAAAAAGCCCGGCGCCTTTCGGTGCCGGGCTTTTTGCCGTCAAGGCGTCGTGAACGCTCAGGGCTTGCTTGCCGTCGGGAACGGCCAGGCAGCTTGCGGGTTCAAGGTCGTCTGTGCCGCAGGGGCAGGGGCGACGGGCGCCTTCGCAGGTGCTTTGGCAGCCTTCTTGGCAGCAGGTGCCTTGGCGGGAGCCTTCTTTGCAACAGCCTTCTTGGCGACGACCTTCTTCGCCGGTGCCTTGGCAGGAGCCTTCTTGGCGACGACCTTCTTGGCCGGTGCCTTCACTGCGACGGCCTTCTTCGCCGGAGCCTTCTTGGCCGCGACGGCCTTCTTTGCCGGAGCCTTCTTGGCTGCGACGACCTTCTTCGCCGGAGCCTTCTTGGCCGCAACGACCTTCTTCGCCGGAGCCTTCTTGGCTGGAGCCTTCTTGGCTGCAACCTTCTTGGCGACGACCTTCTTCGCCGGCGCCTTCTTGGCGACGACCTTCTTTGCTACGACTTTCTTGGCCGCGACTTTCTTCGCCGGCGCTTTCTTTGCAGTTGCCATTTCTTTCTCCTTGATCAAGTTGAAAAATCAACCTCTTGAAGCACTCCATGCACGCTTGTGAGCATGGAGCGATTCATGGCGTTGGATATCAAGCTCCAGCGCCATGAACACCTAAGCCCTCTGCCAGCCACACTCTCTGGTGCGTCGTTGGCGAGGGCAATTCCTGAATTCATTGATTGTTATGGATTTCGATCAATCCCAGGAGAGCGCTCCACCCGACTGGTACTCGATCACGCGGGTTTCGAAGAAATTCCGCTCTTTTTTCAGGTCAATCATTTCGCTCATCCAGGGGAACGGGTTTTCCTCGTTCGGGAAGAGCGTATCGAGGCCGATCTGTTGCGCGCGCCGATTGGCGATGTAGCGCAGATAGCCCTTGAACATGGAGGCGTTCATGCCGAGCACACCGCGCGGCATGGTGTCTTCGGCGTACTGGTATTCGAGCTCGACGGCCTTCATGAAAAGGCCCTTGATCTCCGCCTTGAATTCGGAAGTCCAGAGATGCGGATTTTCCAGTTTGAGCTGATTGATCAGGTCGATGCCAAAGTTGCAGTGCATCGACTCGTCGCGAAGGATGTACTGATACTGCTCCGCAGCGCCGGTCATCTTGTTCTGGCGGCCCAGTGCGAGGATCTGCGTAAAGCCGACGTAGAAGAACAGGCCTTCCATCAGGCACGCGAACACGATCAGCGACTTGAGCAGCGTCTGGTCTGTCTCGTGCGTGCCGGTCTTGAAGTTCGGGTCGCTGATCGCTTCGATGAAGGGGATCAGGAACTCGTCCTTGTTGCGGATCGACGGCACCTCGTTGTATGCGTTGAAGATCTCGCTTTCGTCCAGGCCGAGCGATTCGACGATGTACTGGTAGGCGTGTGTATGGATCGCTTCTTCGAAAGCCTGGCGCAGCAGGAACTGCCGGCATTCAGGCGCCGTGATGTGGCGATAGGTGCCCAGCACGATGTTGTTTGCGGCCAGCGAGTCGGCCGTCACGAAGAAGCCGAGATTGCGCTTGACGATGCGGCGCTCGTCTTCCGTCAGGCCGTTCGGGTCCTTCCACAACGCGATGTCGCGCGTCATGTTCACCTCTTGCGGCATCCAGTGGTTGGCGCAGGTGGCGAGGTACTTTTCCCAGGCCCACTTGTACTTGAACGGCACCAGCTGGTTGACGTCGGTCTGGCCGTTGATGATGCGCTTGTCGGCAGCGTTCACGCGGTGCGCGACAGCCGGCGTTGCCGGAGTCTGCGGGCGTGCTGCGGGCGCTGTTTGCGAAGTCGGGACTTCCATCGGGCGAGCCAACGACGCGCCGCTTTGCGATGAATGATGCAATCCTTGTTGCATGTCCTTTGGCAAGGATGGTTTGACTTCTTCGTCCCAGGTCAACATAGAAAAATCCAATGCTCAAATTATGTGAGCAACGATGTGAGTTGCAAAGTGCAGCTCATCACCGCGCCCGAATTATCTCGTGCTTATCCATGCTTATGTTGCTCGCGAGCATCGCCTTGTGTCAGGCGATGCCGCGAATCAGCATCGCATCAACGTCCCGTCACTGGCAGGCTTCGCATGTCGGGTCATCGACACCGCAGAAAGCGATATCGGTGGCAGGCATGGCGCTCATCTGAGCCTGCGCTGCAAGCGCCGCAGCTTCGAGGGCGCTCATGCCCGACGCCGCGGCCGTCGATGCATTGGCACCGCCCGATGACACGGCATTGAGACGCCCTGACTGCACCGTCGACTTCTCGGCGTGCGTCGCGCTTTGCGTGCGCAGGTAGTAGGTCGTCTTCAGGCCGCGCAGCCAGGCCAGCTTGTAGGTGTCGTCGAGCTTCTTGCCTGAAGCGCCGGCCATGTAGATGTTCAGCGACTGTGCCTGGTCGATCCACTTCTGGCGGCGTGCGGCGGCCTCGACCAGCCACGTGGTCGGAACCTCGAATGCCGTGGCGTAGAGCGCCTTCACATCCTGCGGCACGCGGTCGATCGGGCGCAGCGAGCCGTCGAAGTGCTTCAGGTCCATGACCATCACGTCGTCCCACAGGCCCAGGCGCTTCAGGTCGCGCACCAGGTAGTGGTTGATCACGGTGAACTCGCCCGACAGGTTCGACTTGACCGACAGGTTGCCGAAGCAGGGTTCGATCGAGGCGTCGACGCCGATGATGTTCGAGATGGTTGCGGTCGGTGCGATGGCCACGCAGTTGGAGTTGCGCATGCCGTCGGCCTTGATCTTCTGGCGCAGCGTGTCCCAGTCGAGCGTCGACGAGCGGTCGACCTCGACGTAGCCGCCGCGGGCCTTCTCGAGCAGGTCGAGCGAGTCGATCGGCAGGATGCCCTTGTCCCACAGCGAGCCCTTGTAGCTCGAGTACTTGCCGCGTTCCTTCGCGAGGTCGGTCGATGCCCAGTAGGCGTGGTAGCAGATCGCTTCCATCGATTCGTCGGCGAACTGCACGGCTTCCTGCGAAGCGTACGGGATGCGCAGTTCGTACAGCGCGTCCTGGAAGCCCATCAGGCCCAGGCCGACCGGGCGGTGGCGCAGGTTCGAGTCGCGCGCCTTCTTCACGGCGTAGTAGTTGATGTCGATCACGTTGTCGAGCATGCGCATCGCGGTCGAGATCGTCTTCTTCAGCTTGACCTGGTCGACCTTGCCGTCCTTCAGATGCTGCAGCAGGTTCACGGAGCCGAGGTTGCAGACCGCGGTTTCCGTATCGCTGGTGTTCAGCGTGATCTCGGTGCAGAGGTTCGACGAGTGCACGACGCCGGCGTGCTGCTGCGGCGAGCGCACGTTGCAGGCATCCTTGAACGTGATCCAGGGATGGCCGGTCTCGAACAGCATCGTGAGCATCTTGCGCCACAGGTCGGACGCCTGGAGCGTGCGGCTCGGCTTGATCTCGCCACGCGCCGCCTTCTCTTCATACGCCACGTAGGCACGCTCGAAGTCGGCGCCGAACAGGTCGTGCAGGTCGGGAACGTTGGAGGGCGAGAACAGCGTCCAGGTGCCCTTTTCCATCACGCGGCGCATGAACAGATCGGGGATCCAGTTGGCGGTGTTCATGTCATGCGTGCGGCGGCGATCGTCGCCGGTGTTCTTGCGCAGTTCCAGGAACTCCTCGATGTCGAGGTGCCAGGTTTCGAGGTACGTGCAGACGGCGCCCTTGCGCTTGCCGCCCTGGTTCACCGCCACGGCCGTGTCGTTGACGACCTTCAGGAAAGGCACCACGCCTTGCGATTCGCCGTTCGTGCCCTTGATGTGCGAGCCCAGTGCGCGCACGCGGGTCCAGTCGTTGCCCAGGCCGCCCGCGAACTTCGAGAGCAGCGCGTTTTCCTTGATCGACTCGTAGATGCCGTCGAGGTCGTCGGGCACGGTCGTCAGGTAGCAGCTCGACAGTTGCGAGCGCAGCGTGCCGGCGTTGAACAGCGTCGGGGTCGACGACATGAAGTCGAAGGACGACAGCACTTCGTAGAACTCGATGGCACGTGCTTCGCGGTCGATCTCGTTCAGCGACAGGCCCATGGCCACACGCATGAAGAAGGCTTGCGGCAGTTCGATGCGCGTCTTGCGCACGTGCAGGAAGTAGCGGTCGTACAGCGTCTGCAGACCGAGGTAGTCGAACTGGTTGTCGCGCTCGGCCTTCAGTGCGGCGCCCAGGCGCGGCAGGTCGAACTGCAGCAGCTTCTCGTCGAGCAGGTCGTTGTCGACGCCCTTCTTGATGAACTGCGGGAAGTAGTCGACGTAGGCTTGCGAACGCTCCGCGGGCATCACTTCGCGGCCGATGATTTCCTTGAAGATCGTGTGCAGCAGCAGGCGTGCGGTCGCGAAGGTGTAGTCGGGGTCCTTCTCGATCAACGTGCGGGCGGCCAGGATCGAGGCCTTGTAGACCTCGTCGAGCGGCACGCCGTCGTACAGGTTGCGCATCGTCTCGGCCTGGATCGGCGCCGCGGTGATGCTGTCGCCGAGACCGGTGCAAGCGGACTCGATCAGGCCCTTGAGCTCGTTCACGTCGAGCGCGACGCGCTCGCCACGGTCCAGCACGTGCAGTGCAGGCGCGGCTGGCGTCTCCTGCGTTTCCTGCTTGGCGCGTTCTTGCGCGCGGCGATCACGGTAGAGCACATAGGCGCGAGCGATGTCGTGGTGGCCGCCGCGCATCAGGCCGAGTTCGACTTGGTCCTGCACGTCCTCGATGTGGAAGGTGCCGCCGCCCGGGCGCGAGCGCACCATCGCGCGCACGACGGCCTGCGTCAGCGTGTCGACGGTTTCGCGCACGCTGGCGGAGGCGGCGCCCTGCGTGCCGTGCACGGCCAGGAAGGCCTTCATCATCGCGATGGCGATCTTGTTCGGTTCGAAGGGAACGACAGCGCCATTGCGGCGAATGATCTGATAGTTTGCGAGCGCATTGGCGCCCGGCGTGCCTGCGGTGTCGCGCGACGGTGCAGAGGTCTGCGTGGGGGCGGCGCGCGTGGCGGAAGGAGTGTGGAGAGCAGTTTGCATTCGGTCGGTCCTCGATGGAATTCTGGGGGACGGCGGTGCCATGTCGGCAGTCGCACCGGCGTTGAGTGCCGGGGAGCGCACACTATATCTAGGGCCTGAGGGGGTCGCAAGCCACTATATGTAGCGTTTTATGTCAATTTCAAGCGCATGTACCAGGCCTCAGCCCGCTGCCGTCCGTGGCAATGCCGCGTGACCGCTGGCTTGACGAGCTAGATCCACCGGCTGGTGCGGCCTTCCGCCGCTTTTTCGCCGGAAAGCCGCATGGATGCTCAGGTTCTTCTTCTCGGGCCGGCCAGCTTGAGGTCTTTGAGCCGATCCATCGCTTGTCAGCAGGCGATTGAAAAAATCTCAGAGCGGAGGTCGATCGAGGGGGAACTCGACGCCGGACGAGGCCAATCCGCGCTGCAACCGGGGCCAGTCGAAGCCGGCGCCGGGATCATGCTTACGACCCGGCGCGATGTGCTCGTGCCCGGCCACGAAGCGGATCGGATAGTGCTTGGCAAGTGCTGTGCACAGTGGCACCAGTGCCTCGTATTGCCGTGTCTCGAAGCTCTCGCCTTCGAGGCCCTCGAGCTCGATGCCGATGGAGTCGTCGTTGCAGTTCGTGCGCCCCCGCCACGAAGAAGCCCCGGCATGCCAGGCGCGTGCATCGCAGCTCACGAACTGCAGGAGTTCGCCGTCGCGCCGCAAATAGAAATGTGCCGAGACTTCAATGCCTCGGATCGCGCTGAAATAGGGGTGCGCATCCCAGTCGAGCTGGTTGGTGAACAGGCGCTGGACCTCGTCACCACCATAGTGTCCGGGCGGCAGGCTGATCGAGTGCACCACGATCAGGTCGATCGACGCCGCCGCAGGCCGCGGTCCGAAGTTCGGTGACGGCAATGCGCGGGCCGGCCTGTACCAGCCGTCGTGCCACAGCGACCCGCCCGTGGTGGACTCAGTCATCACCGCCACCCGCAGCGTTTTCATCGCCATTCGGCGTCGCAATGTTCAATCGCGCGATGCGGTAGCGGATCTGGCGCAAGCTCAATCCGAGCCGTGCGGCGGCCGCGGTGCGATTGAAGCCGCTTTCCGCCAGCGCCCGCACGAGCACATCGCGCTCTTGCCGATCGAGGTAGTCCTGCAGATCCGTGGGAATGGGCGGCAGCGAGACCGGTCTGGACATGCCGGCCGATGCGGCCGCAGCAGCCTCGGTCCGGTCGATGGCGGCGAGCGCTTGCGACTGAAATTCGGCCTGCGCAAGCGACAGGGATGAACCGGCGTCCGTGTCCATGCCGTCAAGGTGCAGCTCGTTGCCGTCGCTCAACGCGACTGCGCGGTGCAGCAGGTTTTCAAGCTCGCGCACGTTGCCTTGCAGAGGATGCACGGCCAGTCGATGGACCACGGCAGGAGAGAGCACCGGCGCCGTCATGCCGGCCTCCTGCGCGATGCGGACCAGCAACGCATCGCACAGCGCGGGCAGGTCTTCGCGCCGGTCGCGCAGGGCGGGCATCGCGATCTCGATCACGTTGAGCCGATAGAACAGATCCTGACGGAAGCGCCCGGCCTGGACTTCGATCTGCAGGTTCTTGTGTGTCGCGCTCACGATACGGACATCGGCCGCATCTTCCTGCGTCGAGCCGAGCGGACGCACGCTGCGTTCCTGGATCGCCCGCAGCAGTTTCGACTGCATCGCGAGCGGCAGGTCGCCGATTTCGTCGAGGAAAAGCGTGCCGCCGCGCGCGGCCTGGAAATACCCGTCGCGGTCCTGCGACGCACCGGTGTATGCGCCTTTGCGCGCACCGAAGAATTCCGCTTCGAGCAGGTTTTCAGGAATCGCACCGCAGTTCACGGCCACGAACGGGCCGTCACCGCGCTGGCTGCAGGCATGGATCGCACGTGCGACCAGCTCCTTGCCGGTGCCGGACTCGCCGCGCACCAGCACCGGCGCCATGCCGCGCGCCACCTTGACGATCCGCGATTTCACCAGTTGCATCGGTTCGGAGTCGCCGACCAGCCGATCGAGTGCAGCCTGGCCGGCGCCCCCCGCCATCGCAAGGCGGGCTGCGTCGGGCACTGTCGCTGCGGGCTTGGGCGCTTGCAGCGCCTGCACGGCCGACGCGACCACGGTACGAAACTGCTTGAGGTCGACCGGCTTCGTCAGGTAGTCGAAGGCACCGGCCTTCAGGGCCTCGACCGCGTTGTTGGCTGAACCATAGGCGGTCATCACCACGCAGCGCTCGCTTCGCTGGGTCTGCTGGATGTGCTGCAGGATCTCCATGCCGCGGCCGTCGGGCAGGCGCATGTCGGTGATGACGGCGTCGAACTGCCCGGCATCCAGATGCTGTCGCGCCTCGAGGATGCTGCCGGCCGCTTCGACGCGATAGCCCTCGCGCAACAGCGTCAGTTCATACAGGGTGCGAAGGTCGGGCTCGTCGTCCACCACGAGAATCTGCGCGGCGCGCACGGTGGATGGGTTCAAGGTGCTCACCGACCTATTCTCTCAGCCGCGTATCGGCAGGTGCGAACGCCACGAAGAATTCGTTGCCTTCGGCGTCGCTGTCGGCCAGCGACCGCCGCCGGTAGCCGATGGCCGCGCCGTGGCGCTCGCACAATTCGCGGCAGAGAAAGAGCCCCAAGCCACTGGAGCGACTTTCGGACGAGAAGAATGGCTCGAACAAGTGGCGTTGCACAGCGGGCTCCAGCGGGCTGCCATCGCTCCAGACCTGCAGGCTTGCGCGGCCATCGGCGTCGAGCCGCGTGCGAAGCCGGATGGCACCTTCGCGATCGCTCGCATAGCGCGACGCGTTGTCCAGCAGGTTCACCAGGATGCGCCGCAGATGCTCGGCGTCGAAGCAGACATCGCAGCCGGGGGCATTCAGCTGCAGGAGCACGCCCGTGCGGCGTGTGTGTCGCGTCCACTCCTGCGCGAGCGCCTCGATCGTGGTGTCGAGCGGCAAATGTTCGCCCAGTGCAAGAAGCCGCTGCCTGCCGACACGTGCCACATCCAGCACGTCGTCCACGATGCGCGCCAGGCGCTGCGCGTTGTGCTCCACCATCGTTGCCAACCTGCGGTGTGCAGGGTCGCTCAAGTCCTCGTTGAGCAGTGCGCTGGCTTGCGTGATCGCCGCCAGCGGATTGCGGATCTCGTGCGCAACCGCGGCCGACATGCGTCCCATGGCCGCGAGCTTTTCGGTGCGGATCCGTGCCTCGAGCTCCCGCAGGTCCTGCAGGAACATCACGCACAACCCGTCGCCCAGAGGGTCGCCTGCCGGTGTCAGTTGGGTACGCACGCGCACTTCGCGTACGGCGCCTTCGGCCTGCGCAACGGGCAGTTCCTGCACCTGGTTGGCCTGTCGCTCGAATGTCTGATCGGCCAGCGCAGCCAGCGCATGCCAGGCAGGTTGCGCGGCCAGCGTGAAGGGTGTGTCCCGGCGGGCGATTTCCTGGCCAAGCATGTCTGCCGCCGCCGGATTGGCTGCATGCACCCGGCCGCGCGAATCGATCACCAGCACGCCGTCGGCGAGCGTCTCGATCACGAGCGAATTCACCTGCGCGTGCATCTGCGCCGTGTCTCGGTTGCGAAGCGCCAGTGCTTCCTCGCGCGCCAGCCGACGCGCCAGTTCGTGTGCCAGCAACGCGACCACGAACAGGCCGGTGCCGGTCAGGGCGGCCTGCACGAAGCGTGGCGAAGCATCCGCCGGCATGCGCAGCCAGTGCCAGCCCGCATCCGCCAGCAGCAGCAGCGTGACCAACGCACTGGTGCCGAGCCCGACCGCAACCGTGCCGAGGACTGCACCCATCAGCACGGGGAGCGCGAACAGCGGCGCGTAGTTGATGTTGCCCGCTTCCAGCAGCTGCAGCGCCGTGAAGATGGTCAAGTCGACGCCGATCGTGACCAGCCAGACGCCTCCCAAACCACGGATCGGCGACATGAACCGCGAGAGTTGCATCGTCAGCAATGCGGCGATGAGGTAGACGACCGACAGCGCCAGCGCCGCCCAGGGAACGGGAAGGTTCCGCATGGCGGTGAGCAGTTGCAGCGCCAGCAGCACGATGGCGATGAAGCCGCGTGCGGCCAGAAAGCCGCGCCATAGACGCTGCAACGCGCCGCCGGTACCGGGCGGCTGTTCGAGCAGGCTCCAGTCGGTTGTCGGCTCGCCGCGCGACCAGAGCAGGAGCGTCATGCGCGCCGGTTCAGCGTTCGGCAGCCTGGCGATGCGCGGCGCTGCAATACATGCCGTGCGCTCCGCGCACTGCGTCGCCCGCCGGCAGATGCAGGCTGCAATGTGCGCAGCGCAACATGGCCTGCGGCGCACCGACGGCAGGCGGTGCGGGCCGGCGCGGCGGAACCGCGCGCTCGCGCATTTCGTCGCGGCGATTCTTTCGCCAAAGCCAGATTGCGAAGAAGACGACGAAGAAGACGAGAAGGTATTTCATGGTGCGCGATGCAACAGCACTTCGAGCACGAAGCGCGAACCGACATAGGCGAGCAGCAACAGGGCCGCACCCGCATAGAGCACGCGGCGCGCCGTCCGGCCGCGCCAACCGAAGCGGGCTCGACCTGTCAGCAGCACCGCAAAGGCAATCCAGGCCAGCACCGAGAACACAGCCTTGTGATCCCACTTCCAGCCGCGGCCGGCCTGGCCGTAGAGCGTCTCGCCGAACAGCACGCCGGCCAGCAGCGTGGCCGACAGCAACACGAAGCCTGCCGTCACGAAACGAAAGGTCAGGCGTTCGAGCGTGAGCAGGGGCACGCCGGTCTGCGGACCGGCAGCCAACCGGATCTGCTTTTCCGCCCGCGTGATCAGCCAGGCGTGCACCACGGCAGCGCCGAACAGGCCATAGGACGCAATGCCGAGCGCCAGATGCAGCGGCAGCCACGGCGATGCGGTCACGTGCAATGGCGTACCGGGGAACAACACGGCCAGCAGCACCACTGCCGCGCCCAGTCCGGCCAGCACGCGCCGCACGGCGAGTTGCGGAAACAGCCGGCTTTCAACGGCGTAGACAGTCAGCACGAGCCACGCCGTGACAGACAGTGCAGGTGCAAAGCCGAAGCGCGGCACATGGCCGATGAGGCCCCAGGCCAGCGCCAACGCGTGCAGCAGCCATGCCAGTCCGAGGACTGCCTGGGTCGTCTGCCGGGTCAACCGCGAGGCCGTGCCGGCGATGAAGCCGTAGGCTGCCGCGGTGGCGATGCCCAGTGCCACGCCGAGTGGGGAGGGGATCGCTAAAATCATCGCAGGAGTTTAATGGCTCTCCCTCAGGGTCCGCGCACTTCATGTGGCCGGGCCGCTGCCCCGCCGGGAGCACAGCGACGGATCGCCGAAGGCATCTTCGCAGTGGCCTGCACGGGGCTGGGCAGCCGAACAGGACTTCAGCTTCACGACTTTCCACCGGCCCGCGTTTGACGGGCAGCAAGGTACTTCTCCCATGGCGACAGCCCTTACCGAAAAATTCTCCCGCCTTGTCAAGACGATGAGCGGGCAGGCCCGCATCACCGAAAGCAATGTGCAGGACATGCTGCGCGAAGTCCGCATGGCTCTGCTCGAGGCCGACGTGGCGCTGCCGGTGGTGCGCGACTTCATCGCCCGCGTGAAGGACAAGGCGCTGGGCCAGGAGGTGCTCGGTTCTCTCAAGCCGGGGCAGGCGCTGGTCGGCATCGTGAACCGCGAACTCGCGGCGACCATGGGCGAGGGCGTGTCCGACATCAATCTGGCCGCACAGCCACCGGCCGTGATATTGATGGCCGGCCTGCAGGGTGCGGGCAAGACCACGACGACTGCCAAGCTCGCCAAGCATCTGATCGAGAAGCGCAAGAAGAAGGTGCTCACGGTGTCCGGCGACGTCTACCGCCCGGCCGCGATCGAGCAGCTCAAGACGGTCACGAAGCAGGCCGGTGCCGAATGGTTTCCGAGCACGCCGGACCAGAAGCCGCTCGACATCGCGCGCGCAGCCCTCGACCATGCACGACGCCACTTCTTTGACGTGCTGCTGGTCGACACCGCGGGCCGCCTGGCGATCGACGAAGTGCTGATGAGCGAGATCAAGCAGTTGCATGCCGAACTGAACCCGGTCGAGACGCTGTTCGTGGTCGATGCCATGCAAGGCCAGGATGCGATCAACACGGCAAAGGCATTCAAGGAAGCGTTGCCGCTCACCGGCATCATCCTGACCAAGACCGACGGCGATTCGCGCGGTGGCGCGGCCTTGTCGGTGCGGCAGATCACCGGCGTGCCGATCAAGTTCGCCGGTACCAGCGAGAAGATCGACGGCCTGGAAGTGTTCGACGCCGAGCGTCACGCGGGCCGCATTCTCGGCATGGGCGACATCGTTGCGTTGGTCGAGCAGGTGACGGCGGGTGTCGACGTGGCGGCTGCTCAGAAGCTGGCGGCCAAGGTCAAGAGCGGCGCTGGGTTCGATCTCAACGATTTTCTTGGCCAGCTGCAGCAGATGAAGCAGATGGGCGGACTGTCGAGCCTGATGGACAAGCTGCCCGCGCAGATGGCAGCCAAGGCGACCGAAGTCGATATGAATCGCGCCGAGCGCGACATCCGCCGCAAGGAAGGAATCATCCAGAGCATGACGCCGCTGGAGCGCCGCAAGCCCGAGCTGCTCAAGGCTACGCGCAAGCGCCGTATCGCTGCGGGTGCCGGCGTGCAGGTTCAGGAGGTGAACCGGCTGCTCAACGAGTTCGAACAGATGCAGGGAATGATGAAGAAGATGAAGGGCGGCGGCCTGATGAAGATGATGAAGAAGATGGGCGGCATGAAGGGAATGCCGCCGATGGGTGGCGGTGGCGGAATGCCTCGCTTCTGAGCGTCATCCCGCGACGCAACGAGGTTCGGCCGTATTCCGGTCGACCCATGAAAAAGGCCCGCCGAAGCGGGCCTTTTCAATTTCCAGGGGACGGGCCCTTGGGTGACAGCAAATCGAAGCTTCTTTTTTTATCGGTTGGTGCTCAGGCAGTCGCGAGAGCGGGGCGAGCCAGGCGCAGTGCGTGCATCCAGGCGCGGCGCAGCACGGCAGGGGAACGCGACTCTTCCGGAATCAACAGGTAGCCGCGATCGCGCAGCGTAGTGCCCAGTGCGATCTGGCTGGTCAGCACGGTCAGCGGGATCGCCAGCAGCAACGGCAGGCCCACGGGCATCAGCCAGACCAGCGCGCTTGCGTCGATCAGCGCGATGCCCACGGCCAGGGCAGCGACCACCAGCGACATCGGTGCGAGTTGCGATGCTGCAATCTTCCATGGCACGGCGGCGGCTTCACGCGGAGGCGACTTCCAGTCCAGCTTGATGCCGGTCAGGGCCACGATGACGAACAGCGAGTGGGCCAGCATGCGAACCGGCGCTTGCACGATGGCGAGACCGCTTTCGAGCACCGAGCTCTTGATCAGGCCGGAGACACCACCGAACTGACCTTGTTCGCCACGCATGACCACGGCGACGATGCCAAGGAGGCGCGGGAGGAACAGCAGGCACAGCGTCCAGAGCCAGAGGCCGGCGAGTTCCATCGGCAGCACGTTGAAGCTCGACACCAGGCTGGAGCCGCTGAGCCAGAGCGCAGTACCCAGGGTCAGGAAGGCGAGCCACAGCGGCGCAGAGCAATAGGCCATCGTGCCGGTCACGAACATCGCGCGGTGCACGGAATGGATCCCCGGTTCGGCCATCAGGCGGGCATTCTGCAGATTGCCCTGGCACCAGCGGCGGTCGCGTTGCAATTCGGACAGCAGGTCCGGCGGTTGCTGCTCGTAGCTGCCGACCAGGTCGGACACCAGCCAGACGTTGTAGCCAGCGCGGCGCATCAGTGCAGCTTCGACGAAATCGTGCGACATGATGCCGCCCGACATGCCGCCATTGCCCTTGATCGGTGCCAGCGCGCAGTGCTTCATGAAGGGTTCGACGCGGATGATCGCGTTGTGACCCCAGTAGTGCGATTCGCCCAGTTGCCAGAACTGCATGCCCAGCGTGAACAGACGACCCGTCACGCGGGAGGCGAATTGCTGCGCACGGGCATGCAGCGTGACGTGGCCGATGGCCTGCGTCGCGGTCTGGATGATGCCGGCGTTGGGATTGGCTTCCATCAGCTTGACCATCGAGGTCAGGCAGTCGCCGCTCATCACGGAATCGGCGTCGAGCACGACCATGTAACGGTAGTCCTTGCCCCAGCGGCGGCAGAAGTCGGCCACGTTGCCGGCCTTGCGGTGCGTGCGACGGGTGCGCAGACGGTAATACACCTCCACCTGCGGCTGGTTCGGGCTCGTGGCCAGCGCGGCGCGCAAGTCTTCCCAGGCGGCGCGTTCGGCGGCGGCGGTTTCGGGGTTGTAGCTGTCGGACAGCACGAACACGTCGAATTGCTTGGCGTGGCCGGTGGCTGCCACCGATTCGCAAGTGGCGCGCAGGCCGGCGAACACGGTGGACACGTCCTCGTTGCAGATCGGCATGATGATGGCGGTCCGTGCATCCGGGTTCATCGGATGGTTGGCGACCTGCTTGACCGACAGCGCATGCTTGTCGCCGCGAACGGAGACATAAAAGCCCATCAGTGCGGTCACGAAACCGGTGACGACCCAGCCCGACAGCAAGCCATACAGGCCGATCTGACCGTATTCGAGCCAGATGTTGTCGTAGTCCGGTTGCACGCTGGCGAACAGCGTGGAAGCGATCACGGTGCTCAGCAGCGTGAGCATCATGAAGGCGAGACGTCGTTGCTTCGCGGCACGCTGCCAGGGTTGCTCGGCCGCGACCCGCACGTCAGCAGGTGCCTTGGTACCCGCACCCAGCTTCACGAGTGCGGCGGTGCCGAGGCTGTTCCAGAAGCCGCGCCATGGGCGGGGCGTCATCGAACCGCGGTTGATCGGCGGCGCGGTGACGGAATTGGGATGACGCTCTTCGCGCAGCGCGCTGCGCTGGCTGAGATCGGCGTCGTTCAGGATGTTCAACTGCGAGAAATCGTTCGGTTTCATGTGCTGCTCACCCACGTTGCTTGTTGAGGGAAGGCGTGTCGCCAATTGCCGGAAAGCGCTTGAACACGCATTCGGGAGAAGCGCCGCTTGCGGCGTCGAGCGCCATCAGCGAATGGCTCGCGGCGTGAGGCCTTGAGAGGGAAACCTGCTTTTGACGCCTGGCGCCGCGGCCGGCGCGCATTGCAAAAGAGGTGCTGATGAGTGCTGTCATGCCTCTACAGGGGCAATCCCTGTGCCAGCATGGAAAAATCGTTGTGTGACAACGACTTGAGGAGATTTTGGAGTTGGTTTTTGCAGCTTGGACCGCTTTGAGGCCCTAAAACCCCTGTTCTTGTCGTCAAATCACGACGAGCTTGCAGGGGGTCTGGAAAATACTCAACAAAATCAACGATTTATCTTCGTCGCTCTACAGCGACAGGCAAACGATGCCTTCAACTTGCAGGCGACGCGGGGTCCGCCTTGAAGTGCCCGGGCGTGAGTTCGTGCTTCTGCAGCAGGCGGTAGAACTCGGTGCGATTGCGGTCTGCCATCCGGGCGGCATCCGCGACATTGCCATCGGTCAGCTTCAGCAATCCGACCAGGTAGTCGCGCTCGAAACGCTGCTTGGCTTCTGCATAGGTCTGAACCTCGATGCTCGGCACGCGCAACGCACGTTGCACCAGTGCCAATGGAATCAAAGGCGAACTCGACAATGCGCACACCTGCTCGACCACGTTGAACAGCTGCCGCACGTTGCCGGGCCAGGACGCGGTGGTCAGCGCCTTCAGCGCTTCGGGCGCAAATCCCGACAGCCGCTTGTTGTACTTGGTCGACAGCCGCTGCAGGAAGTGGTTTGCCAACAACGGAATGTCTTCGCGGCGCGCGCTCAACGGCGGCAGCGTCAGCGTGACCACGTTCAGCCGGTAATAGAGGTCTTCACGGAATTGCCCGGCTTCCATGGCCGCGTCGAGGTCGCGGTGCGTGGCCGAGATGATCCGCACGTCGACGTCGATCGACTGGCTGGCGCCGAGCGGGCGCACCGCGCGCTCCTGCAGCACGCGCAACAGCTTGACCTGCAGCGCCGGCGGCATGTCGCCGATTTCGTCGAGCAGCAGCGTGCCGCCGTCGGCCTGCTGGAACAGGCCCTTGTGATTGGCGACCGCGTCCGTGAACGCGCCCTTCATGTGACCGAACAGCTCGGACTCGAGCAGTGCCTCCGGAATCGCGCCGCAGTTGACGGCGACGAAGGGCTTGGCGGCGCGTGCGCTCGCCTTGTGGATCGCCCGTGCGAGCATTTCCTTGCCGGCGCCGCTGTCGCCGCGCAGCAGCACGGACGCGTCGGACTTCGCGACCATGCGCGCTTCCGCCAGCAGTTCGGCCATGCGGTTGCTGCGGCTCACGATGTCGGAGCGCCAGCTCTCGTCGCCGCTCTTGCTGGGCGTGGTCGGCGGCGCACCGAGTGCCAGAGCCTGCGCGATCTTGTCGAGCAGCTCGCGGCCGTCGTAGGGCTTGGTCAGGTAGGTGAAGACGCCGCGGGCGGTGGCCTCGACCGCGTCCGGGATCGTTCCATGCGCCGTGAGCAGGATCACCGGCAGCGTCGGATGGTGCTTGCGGATTTCGTCGAACAGCGCGAGTCCGTCGCGCCCGGGCAGCCGCACGTCGCTCAGCACGAGTTGCGGATGCTCGATCTCCAGCTGCGTCAGCGCCGATTCGGCCGAGGTCACGGCGGTCACCTGGTAGCCGACCGAGTTCAGCCGCATCGACAGCAGCCGAAGCATGTCGGGATCGTCGTCGACGACCAGCAGGCGTGCGCCCTTGGACGGTACGGGTGCGTTGTCTTCACTCATGGGGATGGCCGGGCTCCGCCGCCATTGCCTGGCAGTTGGTTGGGACGCGCAAAGCTGCGCTCGATGGCGCGCAGCGCCTCGATGCGATCGTTCAATTGATCCATGCGGCGCTGGCTGTCGCGCAGCGCCTGTACCTGGCGATCGCGATCGTCCTCGACGCGACGCTGTTCCATGTAGCGGGCAGCCAGTGCGCGCGCCAGCGGCTGCAGCGGTGCCGCGTCGGGAGACGCGCTCGAAATCACGCGCTGCATCAGTCCGAGGGCGCGCGCGAGGTCGGCGGGCACACGCGTCTGCGCGAGCACCAGGGCGACGCGCATCTGTGTTGCCGGCACCTCGCCAGGGTCGCCCAGCCGGGTCAGCTCGGCCGCCAGGTCGGCCGCACCGAGCGGCCGCAGCTTGTCGGCGTAAGCGAGCATCGCAGTCATCGGTCCCATCGTGGCGGGCGTGAAGGCGAGCGGTGGTTGCGTGGCCGGTGCGACCGGTTCTGCTTCGACCGGCATCACGGCCACGGGCGCCGCCACCGGCGGTGTCTGCGCGGCGGCGGTGGGCGTTTCCGGCGCGGGTGGTGGAGTCTGGCAGGCGGTCAGCAGCAGGGGCGCTGCGACCATCAGGATGACAGCGGGTTTGTGGACGAACGACAAGAACATGGCTCGGAAAGCGCGTGGGGGCCTGTGGGTGTGTTGCTCAGCCGTCAGGCCGTGCGCGGCAGCTCGATGCGAAAACGCGCGCCCGGTCCGCCGGGCAGCAGCGCGATGCGTCCGCCATGAGCTGCAATGTACTCCTGCACGATCGACAGACCGATCCCTGTGCCTTTCAATGCGTGCTCGGGCTGGCGTTCGCCGCGATAGAACGGTTCGAAGATGCGGTCGCGGTCGCCGTCGGCCACGCCGGGGCCGGCGTCGGCGATGTCGATGCGCGCGGTGTCGGCGGTGCCGGACACCGCCAGCGTGATCGTGCCGCCGCGCGCCGAGAACCGGATCGCATTCGACAGCAGGTTGGCGATCGCGGTGCCCAGTTTCACCGGGTCGACCGTGATCGACAGCGGCTCGCCCTCGACCTTGACCGTCAGTCCGTGCGCCTGCCACTGCAGACGCTGCGAATCGACCTGCTCCTCGATCAGCGGCAGCAGCGGCGTGCGCTGGCGGCGCAGCTCGCGCGCCTCGAAAGCCGCGGCGTTGAAGCGCAACAGCGCCTCGATCTGGCTCTGCAGCGTGATCGCGTTCTGCTGCAGGATCTGTGCGACTTCCCGTTGCGCGGGGTTGAGCGCGCCGGTCACGCCGTCTTCCAGGAGCGACACGCCTTCGCGCAATGCCGCCAACGGGGTCTTGAGTTCATGCGAAACGTGACGCAGAAAGCGTGCCTTGTCGGCATCGAGTTCGGTCAGCCGCAGCCGCAGCCATTCGAGCTGTTCCGACAGGCGACGCACGTCGGCCGGGCCGCGGATGTCGATCGGCTCGTCCAGCCGGTTCTCGCCGAGCCCGACGATCGCGCGTTCCAGCCGCTTGAACGGGCGCGCCAGCCAGATGCCGAAAGCCAGCGCCAGTGTCACGGCGAGCACGCTGGCGGCGACCACCTGCCGCATCAGGCGCGTGCGCGCGCTCTCGATGCGCTCGGCCAGCGCCCGGTTGCGCGTCTCGATCAGCATCTGCGCGGCCTGCGCGATCTGCGTGTTGAGCGCATCGAGATCCCGGAACTGCATCGCCATCGTGCCTTCGCGCGTGAGTGCGGTTTCGACCGGGCCGGACAGCAGGCCGTCGATCTGCCCGTGCTGTGCGCGCCAGGCGTCGACCGGTGTCGGCTCCAGGCCGTTGGCCACCAGCCGGTCGAGGATGCCTTGCGCGTCGCGCGCGGCGTCGTTGAAGCGGCGGCGCAGCACGGCGTCGTTCAGCACCAGCGACTGGCGGCCGGCGCGCTCCATCGCGGCGCTGCGCTCGGCCAGCGATTGCGCGGCGCCCGACAGCGTCAGCGCACTCGCCGCCGCGTCGCGGCTCTGCCGCATCAGCACGTCGTACTGGAACACCGAGCTCAGCGCGACGCCGACGAGCAGCGCGGTGATCAGCAGGAACGCGAAAAGCAGCAGCTGCTGGAACGAGCCACGCGCGTAGTTGAGCCGCCGCATCAGGCGGCGACCTGCGCGAGTGCGGCGCCGGTCGTCGGTGCCGATTCACGTGTCGGCACTTCGCCGCGCAGCGTGTAGGCGAGCGAACGCGTGACGCGCAGGTCGATCATCTGGCCGACCAGGCGCGCATCGCCTTCGAAGTTGACGACACGGTTGCACGCGGTGCGGCCCATGAGCTCCTTGGCGTCCTTGCGCGATGCGCCCTCGACCAGCACGCGCTGCGTGGTGCCGACCAGGGCCTGGCCGAACGCCTTCACGTTGGTGTCGATGACGGCCTGGAGCTGATGCAGGCGCGCCAGTTTCACCTCGTGCGGCGTGTCGTCCTGCAGCGCCGCAGCCGGCGTGCCGGGCCGCGGGCTGAAGATGAAGCTGAAGCTCGCGTCGAAGCGGCAGTCGTCGATGAGCTTCATCATCTTCGCGAAGTCGTCGTCGGTCTCGCCGGGGAAGCCGACGATGAAGTCGCTCGACAGCGCGAGTTCGGGGCGGATGGCGCGCAGCTTGCGCACCGTGCTCTTGTATTCCATCGCGGTGTAGCCGCGCTTCATCGCCATCAGGATGCGGTCGCTGCCGTGCTGCACCGGCAGATGCAGGTGCGACACCAGCTGCGGTACCTTCGCGTAGGCCTCGATCAGGCGCGGGGTGAACTCGTTCGGATGGCTGGTCGTGTAGCGGATGCGTTCGATGCCCGGGATTTCGGCGACGTACTCGATCAGCAGCGCGAAATCGGCGATCTCGGCCGTGTCACCCATGCGGCCGCGGTAGGCGTTGACGTTCTGCCCCAGCAGCGTCACCTCGCGCACGCCCTGGTCGGCCAGGCCGGCGATCTCGACCAGCACATCGTCGAGCGGGCGATTGACTTCTTCTCCCCGGGTGTAGGGCACCACGCAATAGCTGCAGTACTTCGAGCAGCCTTCCATGATCGACACGAACGCGGTCGCGCCCTCGACCCGGGCGGGCGGCAGGTGATCGAACTTCTCGATCTCCGGAAAGCTGATGTCGACCTGCGGCCGGCCCAGCGTCTCGCGCTGCGCCAGCAGTTCGGGCAGGCGGTGCAGCGTCTGCGGGCCGAACACGACGTCGACGTAGGGCGCGCGGGCGATGATGGCCTGGCCTTCCTGGCTGGCCACGCAGCCACCGACGCCGATCTTCACGCCCTTGGCCTTCAGATGCTTGATGCGCCCGAGATCGCTGAAGACCTTTTCCTGCGCCTTCTCGCGCACCGAGCAGGTGTTGAACAGGATCAGGTCGGCCTCGTCGACGTCCTGCGTCGGTTCGTAGCCCTGGGCGGCATTCAGCACGTCGGCCATCTTGTCCGAGTCGTACTCGTTCATCTGGCAGCCGAAGGTTTTGATGAAGACTTTTTTGGTCATGGTGGGAGCGGTGCGGACCGTGGGCGGTCGTGTGTCTTGTGTCGTGTCTTGGAAGAAGGCGGTCACTCGCCGAACTTCGGCAATTGGTCGAAAGGCGTCTTGCCATCGTCACGCGGCCCGGCGCTGACGGCGAAGGGCCAGAAGCCGCCTGACGGGCGTGCGGCGGACGTGCGCGCCACGCGGGCCTCGTCGGGCGTCAGCACCCAGACCTGGCTCACCAGGTTGGAAGCGTCGCGCGTGTAGTTGACCAGCAGCTTCTGGCCGATCAGCGTGGCCGGCATCAGCAGCATGTTCCGTGCGTTGCGGATGCGCGCGCCCGGCGACAGCCGGTCGGCGCGGCCATCGAGCAGGATTTGCGGCGCCTGCACCATCACCAGGCTGCCGCGCAGTGTGCCTTCGGGGAAATTGCGGCCGCCCGCGGCAGCTTCGCTCTGGGTGCCACCGATGTCCCCGGCATCCGCTTCCTGCGCACGGACCCCTGCCGACAGCATCAGCGCGGCGCACGCGCACAGCGCGACAAGAGGTGAAAGCAGGAAGGTTCGGGTGGGGCTGGTGCAGCGATTCATGGGTATATCCAGAGGCTGGCAAGTGCGCGGGTCGAAAGCCGATGACGACGGAACGATGCCGCGCAGCCGGATTTTAGCGGGCGGGTTCGCGCGGCCGCTGTGGGCCGAGACCCCGTCGACGACTCAGGTCGTGGTTTCGTCGAGCGCTGGCTTGTCGAGGTGCGCGATGTCCCCCCAGCCGACCAGCGTGAAGCCCTGCGGCGTCCAGAGCATCCGGTTGACCGCCGCGTTGCCGAGGTGCCACGTGCGCGGCGCCTGCAGCGACTGGCCGGTCGCGGCGCGGTAGAGCACGTCCATCACGCCGCCGTGGGCCACCAGCACGATCAGCTCGTCGGGGTGGCGCGCGGCCAGTTCGGCAGCCACCGCGGTGATGCGGTCGCGAAAGCGCAGCAGCGACTCGCCGCCTGCGGGTTCGAAATCCGGATCGCGCGTGCGCCAGAGCCGCGCCTGCTCGGGCAGCTCGGCGTCGATCTCTGCGAAGGTGCGGCCCTCGAAGTGCCCGAACGCGCGCTCACGCAGACGCGGTTCTGCCTGGACGTCCAGCCCGCGTGCGGCGCCGATCGCGGCGGCGGTCTGCCAGGCGCGCGAGAGATCGCTCGCATAGATCGCGGCGATCGGCTCGTCGGCCAGCGCGCGGCCGACCTGGCCGGCCTGCCAGAGACCGGTGGCGTTCAGGCCGATGTCGAGCTGGCCCTGGATGCGCGTGTCCACGTTCCATTCGGTTTCTCCGTGTCGAACGGCAATCAGTCGCGTAGCGTCCATGGGCGTGCAGGTTGGATTCAGGGCTGCCGGGGCAGTATCTCGAGGTCGACGCGGCGCGCACCCTGCGGCGGGTTCGGGAAGCCGTGCAGCGCCGCCTCGAACATGACCGTCAGGATGGCCGGGCTCGAGGTGTAGGGCCCGTCGTTGCGGGCGCGGGTCTCGTACACGACCTCGTTCGAGGGCAGGGCGCGCAGCACGATGCTGACCTCGCGTTCGTACCAGGGATTGGCTGCGGGCGGGAAGCCGGGGCCGTACCAGCCATAGCCGAAGCCGCCGTACGGCACGCGGCCGTAGCCCAGCGCCCAGCCACCGTAGCGCGGGCCCCACGGGCCGGCCTGCAGCCATGGGTCGGCCCAGGGCGACAGCTCGGCGCTCACGCGCGCGCCGACCTGCGCGCTGAAGCGCGGCGCCGCGTCGTCGCGCTTCAGCCCGGCGCGTTCGAGTGCGGGCTGCGCCATCGCCTCGAGCTGCGCTTGCGATTCCATGGCGGCACCGCTCTGCTGCGAGGGCAGTCGCTCGAAGCGGAAGGTCGCGCCTGCCGGCACGGCAGCGATCTTCGAGAAGCTCTGCACATCGCTGTCGACGACCCAGCGGGTCGCGCAGCCGGTCAGGCCGGCGAGCGCGGCCACGGTGATCAGGGAAGTCAGCAAACGTTTCATGTCGTCTCTCCAGGCGCAGTACGGAAAAGCCCGGCGGCCATGGCCGGCGTCGGGGGGCTCCGCTGCATCGGCTTACAACTGCACGATGCGGAGCGCCGACGGTGCCGTGGCCGCCAGGCTGAAATCGGGCGCGTCGAAGGCCTTGTCTCCTTCATCGTCGGCGACGCCCGTCGCCTTGAGACCCTTGAAGTCGTGCCGCGTTCCGTCCAGCAGATGCGAAGGCACCACGTTCTGCAGGGCGGTGAACATGTTCTCGATGCGGCCCGGGTGCTTCTTTTCCCACTCGCGCAGCATCTCGGCGACCTGCTTGCGCTGCAGGTTCTCCTGGCTGCCGCACAGCGTGCAGGGAATGATCGGGAACTCGCGGTGCTGCGCCCAGCGCACCAGGTCCTTCTCGGCCACGTTGGCGAGCGGGCGGATCACGATGTGCCGGCCGTCGTCGCTCACCAGCTTGGGCGGCATGCTCTTGAGCTTGCCGGCGAAGAACATGTTGAGGAAGAAGGTCTGCAGCATGTCGTCGCGGTGGTGGCCGAGCGCGACCTTGGTCGCGCCGAGCTCGTCCGCCACGCGGTACAGGATGCCGCGGCGCAGCCGGCTGCACAGGCCGCAGGTCGTCTTGCCCTCGGGGATCACGCGCTTGACGATGCTGTAGGTGTCCTGGTTCTCGATGTGGAAGGGCACGCCGAGTTCGCTCAGGTACTTCGGCAGCACTTCTTCCGGAAAGCCTGGCTGCTTCTGGTCGAGGTTGACGGCGATCAGGTCGAAGTGGATCGGCGCGCGGGCCCGCAGCTTCAGCAGGATGTCGAGCATCGCGTAGCTGTCCTTGCCGCCCGAGACGCAGACCATGACCTTGTCGCCTTCCTCGATCATGTTGTAGTCGACGATCGCCTGGCCGACCTGGCGGCACAGCCGCTTCTCGAGCTTGTGCGTCTCGCGCTCGATCTTCAGCGTCCTGTCTTGCGGCGCGGCTTGGCTTGCAGCCGTGATGGTGGCTTCGTCTTCGGTCCAGATGGCGCTCATTCGAATATCTCCCTTACGACCATTGCCCGGTTTCGACGCGGATCGCCACTTCGCAATCCTCGAATATTTCCAGCTTGGCGATCTTCACGCGCACGCCCAGCACGCCGGGCAGCTGCATCAGCCGGTGCGCCAGCTTGCCGATCAGGCTTTCGAGCAGGTTCACGTGCACGGCCGTGCACTCCTCGATGATGATGCGGCGCACCTTGCGGTAGTCCAGCACATGCATGATGTCGTCGTCGGACGGCAGCAGCGGCTGCGTGCCGAGGTTCAATTCCGCGTCGACCTGGATCTTCTGCGGCGCGACCTTCTCCTGGTCGAGGATGCCGAGGTTCGCGTCGAAGCGCAGGCTGCTCAGCGTGAGGATTTGGGTGCCCTTGGTCAGCATGCGGCTCTCTCTACATCAGCGAAAAATCGCGTTCGAATTTCATCAGGTGCTGGCCGCCGTCGACCAGCAGCGTCGTGCCGGTCATGGAGCGGTTCTCCAGCGCGAATCGCACCGTGGCGGCGACGTCCGCTGCGGTCGACGACCGGCCCAGCGGACTGGCGGACGCGTGCAGCGCGTTGAATTTCTCGTCGCTCAGCATGTGGCTGGTCAGCGTGAGCCCCGGCGCCACGCCGACCACGCGCAACTGCGGCGCGAGCGCGAGCGCGAGCATCGTGTTGGCGGCTTCCAGTGCGGCCTTCGACAGCGTGTAGCTCAGGAAATCCGGGTTCTGGTTCCAGAGCTTCTGGTCGAGCATGTTGACCACCGCGCCATGGGCCTCCGCGCCGCGCGACAGCAGGTGCGCATGCAGCGCCTGCGCCAGCAGGATCGGTGCGGCGGTGTTGCTGCGCAGGTGCCGCTCGAACAGATCGAAGCCGAAGCTGGCGGCGGCGTCGTGCTCGAACAGCGACGCGCTGTTGACGATCGCATCGAGCCGGCCGAACTGCGACACCACCTGCGGCACCAGCGCGCGAACCTGCGCCTCGTCGGCCAGGTCGGCGCTCACCATGGCGGCGGGCAGGCCGGAACGGCTTGCGCAGTCGGCGGCGGTCTGGCGTGCCTCGTCGGCCGACTGGCGGTAGTGCACCGCAACCTGCCAGCCGCCGTCGGCCAGCGCGAGCGCGATCTCGCGGCCCAGCCGCTTGGCGGCGCCGGTGATGAGAACGGTGCGCACAGCGGGCGCAGCGGTGGAAGAGGGCATGGGAGGGAAGGAGCGGAGACAATCGCCGCGTGACGACAAGACCCGAAATTTTAACGACCGCCCTCGACCGTCTGATCGGTCAGGCCATTCAGCGCGCCGGTGGGTGGATCGGCTTCGACCGCTTCATGGCGCTGGCGCTGTACGCGCCCGGGCTCGGCTACTACGCCAATTCGAGCCGCAAGTTCGGCACGATGCCCGGCTCCGGCAGCGATTTCGTGACCGCGCCGGAAATGTCCCCGCTGTTCGGCCGCACGCTGGCCGTGCAGGTCGGCGAGGCGCTGGCGCAGACCGGCACCGACGAGGTCTGGGAATTCGGCGCCGGTTCCGGCGCGCTGGCGCTGCAACTGCTCGATGCGCTCGGCGACCGCGTGGCGCGCTACCGCATCGTCGACCTCTCCGGCACCCTGCGCGAGCGCCAGCAGACCCTGCTCGCCAGGTACGCGGGCAAGGTCGAATGGCTCGATGCGCTACCTGAAGAGATGGCCGGCGTGGTGGTCGGCAACGAGGTGCTCGATGCGATGCCGGTGCAATTGATCGCGCGCGTGGGCGGGCGCTGGTACGAGCGCGGCGTGATGCCGCGGCCCGACGGCGATGGCTGGGCCTGGGACGACCGCCCGACCGAACACCGTCCGCCGGTCGAGATCGACGGCCCGCACGACTACCTGACCGAAATCCATCCGCAGGCCGAGGCCTTCATCGCGACGCTGGCCGAGCGCCTGAAGCGCGGCGCGGCGTTCTTCATCGACTACGGTTTCCCCGAGTCGGAGTACTACCACCCGCAACGCCACATGGGCACCGTGATGTGCCACCGCGCGCACCAGGCCGACGGCGATCCGCTGGTCGACGTCGGGCTGAAGGACATCACGGCGCACGTCGACTTCACCGGCATCGCGCTGGCGGCGCAGAACGCCGGGCTGTCGGTGATGGGCTACTGCAGCCAGGCGCGCTTCCTGATGAACTGCGGGCTGCTCGGCTTCTCGGACCAGGCCGCGCTGCCGGTGCGCGCCACGGCAGCGAAGCTGATCCACGAGCACGAGATGGGCGAGCTGTTCAAGGTGATCGGCCTGTGCGTGGGCGAGCCTTGGGACGCGATCGGCTTCACGGCCGGCGACCGCACGCACACGCTGTAGCAACCGGTCGTCCTGCGGCGCGCTGCGGTCAGGCGGCCGGGGCGATGTCCAGCCCGACGATCCGCGGCGTGATGGTTCCGGCGTCGTCGACCTGCAGTTCGCCGACGGCGATCGGCAGCTTGAAGCGCCTCGGTCCCGCGCTGCCCGGGTTCACGAACAGCACGCCGTCGCGCAGGTCGATCGCCGGCTGGTGCGAATGGCCGGTCACGACCACCTGGATGCCGGCTGCGGCCGGATCGAGATCGAGTTCGGCGATGTCGTGCAGCGCATAGAGCCACACGCCGCCGATCTTCACGAACTCCGTGTCGGCGATGGACGCGGCCCAGTCGGCCCGGTCGTTGTTGCCGCGGACCACCGTCAGCGGCGCCAGCGCCGCGAGCCGCTCGAGGATGGCCGGGTCGCCGATGTCGCCGGCGTGCACGATGTGGTCGCAGCCCTGCAGAAAGGCCAGGGCTTCCGGGCGCAGCAGCCCGTGCGTGTCCGAGATGAGTCCGATGCGTTGCATGCCCCGATTTTGCGGCGCGCTCGGTTCTAATCGCGGATTCGACTGCCGAACCATTCCATGACCTCTTCGCCCGACCTCCTGCGCATTGCCCACGCGCTCGCCGATGCCGCCGCCGCCCAGTCGATGGCCTATTTCCGAACGCCGCTGGACATCATCACCAAGTCGGACGAAAGCCCCGTCACGCTGGCCGACCGCGCCGCCGAGACGGCGATGCGCGAGATCCTCGGCGCCGAACTGCCGGCCGACGGCATCTACGGCGAGGAGCACGGCGCGCTGCAGCTGGATGCCGGCCGCGTCTGGGTGCTCGATCCGATCGACGGCACGCGCAGCTTCATCACCGGATCGCCGCTCTGGGGCACGCTGATCGGGGTGCTCGAGGCCGGCCGCGTGACGCTCGGCATGGTCGACATGCCGGTGCTGCGCGAGCGCTGGATCGGCCAGACCGGCGTGGGCGCGCACCGCAACGGCGCGCCGGTGCGGGTCAGCGGCTGCACCCGCGTCGCCGAGGCACGCATCGTCACCACCTCGCCCGACATCTTCGATGCAGCCGACTGGCTGGCCTTCGATGCACTGAGCCGGCGCTGTGCCATGCGGCGCTTCGGCGGCGACTGCTACGGCTACGCGCAGCTCGCCGGCGGCACGATCGACCTGGTCGTCGAGACCGGCCTGCAACCCTACGACTACCTCGGCCCGACCGGGCTGATCGAAGCGGCGGGCGGCGTGGTCACCGACTGGGAAGGCCGGCCGCTCGGCCTGAAGTCGGACGGCCGCGTGATCGCCGCGGCCACGCCCGAACTGCATCGCGAGGCGTTGGCGATGCTCGGTTCCTCCGCCGCTTCCGCCGCTGCAACGACAGCGGCCTGAAGGCGCCGATGATCCGCTGGCTGATCGTGGTGCTGCTGGCGCTCGTGCTGATGAGCGGGTTCACGCAATGGCTGCGCCGCTTCGGCTTCGGCCGCCTGCCGGGCGATTTCGAGTTCCGCCTGTTCGGCCGGCTGTGGCAACTGCCGATCGGCAGCACCGTCGTGCTCAGCACGATCGCCGCATTGGTGGCAAAACTGGTCTGATCCTTCACAACCTCTTCCAGGACACTTCCCATGAAAGCCTGCGTCGACATCGGTGGCACCAAGGTGGCCGTGAGCCTTGCCGAGACCGGCAGCCGCGAGCTGCTGGTGCGCCAGTCCGAGCCCACCGCCACCAGCGGCAACAACGATGCGATCGCGCTGCAGGTGATGCGGCTGGTCGACGCGGCCTGCGCCAAGGCCGGCGTCGCGCCGGAGAGCATCGATGCCATCGGCGTCTCGTCGGCCGGTCCGTTCGTGCTGAACGACGGCTGCATCGAGCTCGCCACGCCCAACATGTGCGGCGGCCTGGCCGGCCCGGCGCGCGGCCTGCCGAACGACTGGATGTCGGCGGTGCTCGAAGCGCCGCTGCGCAAGCGATTTCGCCAGGTGAGGGTCGAGAACGACGCCGTCTCGGCACTCGAGGCCGAGCGCCGCTGGGGCGCCCTCCAAGGGCTTGACCATTGCGCCTACGTGACCTGGAGCACCGGCGTGGGCGTCGGCCTGTGCGTCGACGGGCGCGTGCTGCGCGGCAAGAACGGCAATGCCGGCCATGCGGGCCACAGCTTCGTGGCGGACGACGACAACCAGCACGCGTTGTGCGGTTGCGGCAATGTCGGCGACGTCGAAGGCCTGGTGGCGGGCAATTCGATCGCGCGCCGCTTCTCGCGACCGGCGCCCGAGCTGTTCGCCGCTGCCGTGGCCGGCGAGCCCGAGGCCGTGAAGACGGCCGACGAACTCTGCCGCGTGATGGGCCGCATGCTCTACAACCTCGTCGCCACGCTCGACCTGCAGCGCATCAGCCTGGGCGGCAGCGTGTTCTGGCACAACCGCGACTTCCTGCTGCCGCGCCTGCAGGCGCAGATCGACGGCAAGCTCAAGCCGCTCACGCAGGGCGTGCAGCTGGCAGCCGCCGGGCTGGGCGACAAGGTCGGCGACTACGCTGCGCTCGCGCTGGTCGACTGAGCCTCCAGTCCGGCGCGGCGGGTGTGTCCGCTCACAGGAACATGCCGCCCGACACCTCGATGCGCTGGCCCGTGATCCAGCGGTTGCCGGGTTCCAGCAGCGATGCGATCGCGCCGCCGATGTCGTCCGGCAGGCCGACCCGGCCGAGCGCGGTCTGCGATGCGATGCCGGCGTTCATCTGCGCGTTGTCGCGCACCACGCCGCCGCCGAAGTCGGTCTCGATCGCGCCCGGCGCGACCACGTTGACCGCGATGCCGCGCGCGCCGAGCTCCTTGGCCATGTAGCGCGACAGCACTTCGATGCCACCCTTCATCGCCGCATAGGCGGCATGGCCGGGCAGCGTGAAGCGCGCCAGGCCGGTCGAGATGTTCACGATGCGGCCGCCATCGGCCAGCAGCGGCAGCAGCTTCTGCGTGAGGAAGAAGGTGCCCTTCAGATGCGTGTTCATCAGGGTGTCGAATTGTTCCTCGCTCGTTTCCATGAACGGCACGTGGATGCCGATGCCGGCGTTGTTGACGAGATGGTCGAAGCTGTCGCGCTGCCAGATGCGCGTCAGCGCGGCCTTCACTTCCTCCGCGAAGGCGGCGAAACCGGCGCTGCGGGCCACGTCGAGCTGCAGGGCCACGGCGCGACGGCCCAGCGCCTCGATCTCTTTCACCACCTGCTGCGCTTCATCGGCGCCGCTGCGGTAGGTCAGGATCAGGTCGCTGCCGCGCGCTGCGAGCTTCAGGGCGGTGTTCTTGCCGAGGCCGCGGCTGGCGCCGGTCACGAGGGCGATGGGTGCATTCATGGTGTGCTTTCCGGTTGGGTTGCGATGGAATGAACTGTAGGTTCAGACAATCCATCGATAAACTCCCGCTTCCGGAGAAGACTGTTCTTCCTGGCTGAACAATGGGTGGATTGGGCCGTCCTTTCAGCTGACGCTTTTTTTCAGCCCACGTTGGGCCTGCTGCGCATCAACCCACCCAGCCCATGGAACTCGCCGCGCTCCGCATCTTCGTCAAGGTCGCCGAACTCGCCAGCTTCACGCGTGCGGCGGAACAGCTCGGCCTGCCCAAGGCGCGCATCTCGACCAGCGTGCAGCAACTCGAGGCCGAACTCGGCGCCCGGCTGCTGCAACGCACCACCCGCACCGTGCGCCTGACGCCCGACGGCGAGCAATTGCTGGAGCGCAGCCAGCTGTTGCTGGCCGAAGCGGACGAGGTGCAATCGCTGTTCCAGCAGTCGCCGAGTGCGTTGCGCGGTCGGCTGCGCATCGACCTGCCGATCAAGCTCGCGCGTCAGCTCGTGATCCCTCAGTTGCCGGCATTCATCGCCGCGCATCCGCAGCTCGAGATCGAGATCAGCGCGACCGATCGGCGTGTCGATCTCGTGCACGAGGGCTTCGATTGCGTGCTGCGCATCGGCCGGCTCGAGGATTCCGGCCTGGTCGCGCGCCGGCTGGGCGAGATGCCGATGGCCAACTGCGCGAGCGCTGCGTACCTGGCGGCCCACGGCATGCCTCGCGCGCTCGAAGACCTCGATGACCATCTGCTGGTGCGCTATGGCAGTGCCGGCACATCGGGTGGCGGCTTCGAGTACCGCGACGGCGACACCTGGCGGCTGCGGCCGATGCGCAGCGTCGTGACCGTCAACAACACCGACGCCTACGAAGCGGCGTGCCTCGCCGGGCTGGGCCTGATCCAGTCACCGCGCATCGGGCTCGCGGCCATGCAGACGCACGGTGACGTGCGCGAGGTGCTGCCCGAGTTCACGGCCGAGCCGATGCCGGTCTGGCTGTTGTATCCGCACCGGAGACATCTGCCGAAGCGGGTGCAGGCGCTGATGGCCTGGCTGGTCGACCTGCTGTCGCCGCATCTGGCGCAACGGCCGGACGCGGCGGCCGGCTGAGCGCGGCCGGCGTCAGGCGCGTTCGCTCGGGACGCTCTTCAGCGTGTCGAGGAAGGTGTTGCGCCACCAGTGCACGTCCTGGTCGCGGATGCGTTGCAGCAGCCGCTGATGGCGCGAGCGCCGCTCGTCCAGCGGCATCTGCAGCGCCTGCTGGATGGTTTCGGCGGTGCCGTGCGTGTCGTACGGATTCACCAGCAGCGCTTCTTTCATCTGCTCGGCCGCACCGGCGAAACGCGACAGCACGAGCACGCCCGGATCGGCCGGGTCCTGCGCCGCCACATATTCCTTGGCGACCAGGTTCATGCCGTCGCGCAGCGGCGTGACCAGGCCGACCGCCGCCGCCCGGCACAGGCCCGGCACGCGTTTGCGCGCCACCATGCGATGGATGTAGCGCACCGGCATCCAGTCGAGTTCGCCGTAGTCGCCGTTGACTGCGCCGCACAGCGATTCGAGCTCGCGCCGGATGTCGCCGTAGGCATCGACCGTCTCACGGGTGGGCGACGCGATCTGGATCAGCGTTGCGCTGCGGCGGTTTTCCGGGTAGTTGGCGAGCAGTTCCCGGAAGGCGCGCACGCGGTGCGGGATGCCCTTGGAGTAGTCGAGCCGGTCGATGCCCAGCAGCAGGCGCCGCTGCGAATACTCGCGCTTCATCGTCGTGTACATGTCCTGCGCTTCCTTCGCATGCGTGAGCGCCGCGAATTCGTCGACATCGATGCCGATGGGGAAGGCGCTGGCGCGCACCGTGTTGTTCCAGGCGCGGAACATGTCGTCGCCCAGCGCCTGGCCGCGCGCCTCGTTCAGCACGTAGCGCTCGAAGTGCTGCACGTCCTGCTGCGCCTGGAAGCCGATCAGGTCGTAGGCGAACAGCGAGCGCATCAGCCATTCGTGCTGCGGTATCGCGGCCATGATGATCTGCGGCGGCAGCGGAATGTGCAGGAAGAAGCCGATGCGCTGCTTGCAGCCCATCGCGCGCAGCTCGGCGGCCAGCGGGATCAGGTGGTAGTCGTGCACCCAGATGATGTCGTCTTCTTTCAGCAGCGGCACCAGCTTGCGCGCGAACAGCTGATTGGCGCGCCGGTAGCCGGTGATGTATCCCGCATCGAAGTTGGCGAGATCGAGCCGGTCATGGAACACCGGCCACAGCACGTTGTTGCTGTAGCCGAGGTAGTAGCTGTCGTGGTCTTCGCGGCTCAGGTCAAGCGTGGCCAGCGTGACCTTGCCGGCCTGCTGCTGGTGCAGCTCGCCTTCGCCGGTCGGACCGTCTTCGACGACGGTGCCGCTCCAGCCGAACCAGAGGCCGCCGGTCTGCTGCAGCGATTCGCCCAGCGCGACCGCGAGGCCACCGGCTGCCGGCTTGCGCGGGTCGGCCACGCGGTTGGAGACGACGACGAGCCGGCTCATCGGGCCGCCTCCTGCGTGCCCGTCGATTGCGCCAGCAGGTTGCGCGCCTCCACCAGCCATTCGTAGATGGCGAGCGGCGAGTCGACGCGATGCTGCGCGAGCGTCGGACCTGTGCCGACCTTGATCGCCACGCCGCCGCGCGGCTGAACCACCGCGAAGCCGGTTTCGTCGGTCGTGTCGTCGCCCGCGAACACCGGTCTGCGGCCTGCGAACGGCGGCTCCTGCATGAAGGCATCGATCGCGACGCCCTTGTTCACGCCGGCCGGCTTGACTTCGAAGACGAACTTGCCGTGCAGCAATTCGAGCTGCGGCTGCCCTTCGATCACGCGGGCCATCACGTCGTGGCAGACCGTTTCGAGGTCCGGCGCGAGCCGGTAGTGCAGCGCGATGGCCGCGTGCTTGCGTTCGACCAGCAGCCCGGGGTGCACGCCCGCCAGCGCATTCGCGGCGTCCAGCACGGCCGTGAGTTCCGGTGGATGCTGTTCCTTCATGTGGCCGTCGGCATCGCGGCGCTGCACGCCGTGCTCGCCGGCGGCAGGCAGGCGCAGCGGGGCGAGAAAGCGATCCAGCATGTCGATCTGTCGACCCGACACGATGGCCAGCGCGCCGCCCAGCAGCGTCTGAAGATCCGTCAGCAGCGAGACCAGCGCGGGAGGAACTTCGATGGCCTCGGGCGTTTCCGCAAGCGCGACGAGTGTGCCGTCGAAGTCGAGAAAGAGGGCCGCGTCGGGCGTGAGCTGGGGTGGTGTCGGTAACGTCTGCATCTGGCTGAAACCATAGCAGCCCGATGTCGAGGGGCGCGTCGGTCAATGCCGCGCATTGGCGGGGGAATTTCAGTCGTTGGCAGCCATTGCCGGGACAGCGGCGGCGACGGCCGCCACACGTGCGCGGCCGATGGCCTCGCCGATCTTGGGCCCGGTGGCGCCGGCCAGGCGTGCCGCTTCGGCGACGCTGGCGGTGTCGACGGATTGCGCGGCCGACAGCACGGCGAGCAGTCGGCCGTGCTGCGGATACGGCCGCTCCTCGAAGCCGAGCCGGCCGCGCGCGTCGCACTCGCAGGCCTCCAGCACCTGGCCGAATCGCTCGGGTTTGCGGAAGGCGTCGCAGCGCTCGAGCAGGCGCACCAGCGCGGCTGCATTCAGCTCACCGCTGCGATGGATGTTGCCGTGCTCGCGGGCGACCACGTCGGCCAGCTCGCGCAGCTCCACCGGCACCCGCCAGCGCTCGCACAGGCCGCGCAGCAGCTTGGCGCTGCGCTGTTCGTGGCCGATGTGGCGTGGCAGCACGTCGGCGGGTGTCGTGCCCTTGCCGAGGTCGTGCACCAGGCAGGCGAAGCGCACCGGCAGCGTCGTGCGCAGCCGGGCCGCCATGTCGAGCACCATCATCAGGTGAACGCCGGTGTCGACCTCCGGATGGTGCGTCGCCGTTTGCGGCACGCCCCAGAGCCGGTCGACCTCCGGCAGCAGCACGCGCAAAGCACCGCAACTGCGCAACACCTCGAACATGCGTGACGGCGCGTCTTCCATCAGGCCGCGTGCGAGTTCCTGCCAGACGCGCTCGGGCACCAGCGCGTCGGCCTCGCCGGCCTCGACCATCTCGCGCATCAGCGACATGGTTTCCGGCGCGACCTCGAAATCGGCGAAGCGGGCGGCGAAGCGGGCAACGCGCAGGATGCGCACCGGGTCTTCGCGGAAGGCATCGGTCACGTGGCGCAGCCGCCTGCCGCGCAGATCGTCCTGGCCATGGAACGGATCGGCCAAGGTGGTCGGATCGAGCGCTGCCAGGCCGGCGTCGGCCAGCTCGGCGGGCAGGGCGATGGCATTGATGGTCAGGTCGCGCCGCGCGAGATCCTGTTCCAGGGTGACCTCGGGCGAGGCGTGGATCGTGAAGCCGCGGTAGCCGGGCGCGCTCTTGCGCTCGGTGCGCGCCAGCGCGTACTCCTCGCGCGTACGGGGGTGAAGGAACACGGGGAAGTCGCGGCCGACCGGCAGATAGCCTTGCGCTGCCATCGCTTCGGGTGTCGCGCCGACGACCAGCCAGTCGCGATCGCTGCCGGGCTGGCCGAGCAGTGCATCGCGTATCGCACCACCGACAAGATAGGTTTTCATGGTGATCGATACTAGCGACGCTTGAAAAAGCACGATCGTTCGTAAATCGGCGGCGCCGGGCATCCACGGTGGCACGCCAGTTTCAATTCAGGAGACCCGATGAAACATCTCAAAACAACAGCACTCGCAATCGGTGCAGCCGCCGCGCTCGGCTCGGCCGGCGCCTTCGCACAGCAGGCCGGCGACTGGCAGGTCGGTGCCGGCTGGCTGCATTTCTCGCCGCAGGATTCGAGCCAGCCGTTGACCTTCACGTCGCCTGTGAATCGCCAGGTGCCTGGGTCGGGCGCCACGGTCGGCAATTCGGACACGCTCGGTCTCAACCTCACCTACTTCGTCGACAGCCACTGGGCGGTCGAGGGCGTGCTCGGCATCCCGCCCAAGTTCAAGCTCAGCGGCACCGGCACGCTGGGCGGCATCGGCGAACTGGGCGAGGCGCGGCAATGGAGCCCCACGGTGCTTGCCAAGTATTACTTCAATGAAGGCCAGGCGCAGTTCCGGCCCTTCGTCGGGCTGGGTGCGACCTATGTGTTCTATCGCAGCGTGAGCCTCACGCCGGGTCTTCAGGGCGGGATCTCGAGCCAGATCGGCGTGCCGCCGGCGTTGAGCTCGACCACCGCCAAGCTCGACAGCTCCTTTGCGCCCGTCTTCAACGTCGGTGCCGCCTACCAGTTCGATCCGCACTGGGGCGTGTCGTTCTCGGTGTCGTACATCCCGCTGAAGACGACCGCCAAGCTGACGACCTCGGTGGCCGGCAACACGGTGGCGACCAGCGAGGCTCGGCTGAAGATCGACCCGATCGTTCCGTACCTCGCCGTGACCTACAAGTTCTAAGGCGGCGTTCAGCGCGCGAGCCGGTAGGGTTCCTCGAAGGCGAGGAAGTCCTGCTCGGCGAGCGCGCCATCGATCCAGGCCTTGACGCCCGGCAAGGCCTCGACCCGTGCCATGTACGCGGCGACGTCCGCCGGCACGGGCAGCGCGTAGCGCGTGAGGCGCATCACGACCGGCGCGAAGTAGGCGTCGGCGATGCTGAAGCGGCCGAACAGCATGCCGTCCGCATGGCTGCCGGCGTGGGCCGCCAGCAGCTCGCTCCACATCGACACGATGCGCGCCACGTCGCTGCGCACGCCGGCCTGGTCGCGCCAGATCAGCGCGCCTTGCTGCGAGAGGTCGGCCTCGATGTTCATGCCGCAGAGGTTGCGCAGCGAACGGAAGCCAGCGTGCATCTCGGCGCAGATGCTGCGCGCGCGGGCACGTTGCGCGACATCGACGGGCCAGAGCTTTGCATCGGGGCAGCTTTCCGCGAGGTATTCGGCGATGGCCAGCGTGTCCCACACCACGAGATCGCCGTCTACCAGCACGGGCACGGTGCCGGATGGATTCAGCGCATCGACCGTGCGCCGGAATTCGGAGCCTGCGTCGAAGGAATCGAAGCGCACCGGCACCTCCTCGAAGGCGATGCCGGCCTGCTTCAGGAGCACCCAGGGTCGCATCGACCAGGACGAGTAGTTCTTGTTGCCGATGTAGAGCTTGCGCATGAGTTTCTCCGTGTGCGGTGCGACGTGCAGCCGGAATCCTAGCGCGGCGTGTTCCTTCGTTTGATGCTCTTTGGGTGCGCGATTGATGCGCCCTGGCCCGGTGTCCGGCTCAGCGCGGAGGCCGGCGCGCGCTGCCGACCTTGTCCACCATGTCGGCGATGTGCGGCACCAGCGCCAGCACGGCGAGCGCGAGCAGCGTGCTGAGCAGCGCCGTGGTCTCGCGGCCCAGTCCGCAAGCCATGCCGATGGCGGCCGTCATCCAGAGGCCGGCCGCGGTGGTCAGCCCCTGCACCTGCTGCTCCTGGTCGTCCTTGCCTTGCTTGAGGATCGTGCCGGCGCACAGAAAGCCGACGCCGGCCACCAGGCCCTGGATCACCCGGCTCATGTCGGCGGGCACGATGCCGGTCTGCTGCGGAATCAGCACGAACAGCGCCGAGCCGATCGCCACCAGCATGTGGGTGCGCATTCCCGCGGCCTTGCCCTGGCGTTCGCGCTCGAAGCCCAGCACGAAACCGAGCGCGCCGGCGAGCGTGAGCCGCAGCACGATGCGGGTCAGCTGGGCGACGTCGCCGACGTCCGCGAATTCGGACGCTACCGTGTCGGCGACCGTCTCCCACCATCGCATCAGGGCAGGTCCTTGTTGGGTTCTGGTTCGGCTGCATCGCGTGGGCCGACCCGGCCGAGGCGGCTCTTGAGCGACTGCGGCTGCCCGCTGATCAGCGCGGCGTAGTTGGTGGTGTTGGCCAGCACCTTCTTCACGTAGTCGCGCGTTTCGGTGAAGGGCACGTTCTCGGCCCAGATCGCCGCGTCGAGCACCGGCCCGTTGCGCCAGCTGCGCGGCCGGCCCGGGCCGGCGTTGTAGGCGGCGGCAGCCAGCGCCATGGAACCGTCGAAGTCGTCGAGCGCGAGCTTCAGGTAGTTGGTGCCGATCGTGATGTTGGTCTCGCGCTCGTTGAGCTGGCCGGCGGTGAAGTCGCTCATGCCGATCTTCTTGGCGGTCCAGCGCGCCGTGGCGGGCATCACCTGCATCAGGCCGGAGGCGCCGACGCCGGAGCGCGCATCCATCACGAAGCGGCTCTCCTGGCGGATCAGGCCGTACACGTAGGCCGGGTCGAGGCCGATGTCCTGGCTCTTGCGCAGCACGGTGTCATGGAAGGGCATCGGGAAGCGCTGGTCGATGTCGATCGCGCCCTTGGTCCGTTCGCTGGTGTTGATGCAGCGGTCCCAGACCTCGCGGCTGCAGGCCAGATCGGCGGCGGCCAGGAGTTCGCGGTCGCCCATGCCGCCCTTGTCGTGCAGGTTGGTCGCGTAGTTCCATTCGCGCACGCCTTCCGGGCGCAGGCCGATCGCGATCGCGTAGAGCCCGCGCATGAGCGACGGGTTGTTGCGTGCGGCCGCCTTTTCCTCGGGCGTGAGCGGCGTCGGCCGGGTCGGCACCACCACGCGCTGGCCGAGGTCTTCCAGGGCCAGGATCTCGTAGAAGCCCCGCATGCCGGCGATGGTCTCGAGCAGCACCTGCGCCTGGGCGCGGCGCTGGTCGCCGCCCTGCGCCAGCAGCGCGCGGGCCCGCCAGTAGACCCAGGTCGGATCCTGCTGCGCATCGGTGCTCATGCTCGCGATGGCGGTCTGGACGTCCTTCCAGAGACCGGCGCGCAATGCAGCGCGGACCTTCCAGCCCAGCATGTCGTCGGACAGGTCGCTGTTCCTGGTGACGTTGGCGAAATAGCTGTTGGCGGTGAGCGAGAGTTTGGTGGCGGCCTGCCGGCCGATCGCACCCCAGAGCCAGTTCTTTTCTTCGGCGGTGAGCATCGAGCCCCACTTGCCGTCGAGCTGCGATGCGGCCATCTCGGGGTCGGAGATGGTGATCTTGATCAGCGCGAGCAGCACCATCTCCTTGCGTGCCTTCGAGGCTGCGACCACCGCACCGCGCAGGAACTTGGGGGCACTGGCGTTGAGCTGGTCGAACATCGGCAGCGCATCGGGCGCGACGATGGTGACCGCGCCGCGCGCGGCCTGCGGACGATTGGCCTCGATGGCCAGGCGCGCCTTCTTCCAGACGTCTTCAGGTGCGATCAGGCGCGAGGCATAGAGGCGGTCCACGGCGGTCAGGCAGCCGTCGTCGGCGTCACGCTGGCGCAGCCAGTCGTCGCGCACCTCGTCGGCCTGTGCCTTGGTGGCGACGCCGCTGCGCAGCGCGTCGACCAGGATCGCGTAGCAACGTACCTGCGGGTCGTCGCCCATGCGGTAGCCCGCATGCATGGTGCTGAAGCCGTCCCAGTCGCGGCGCTGGCCGAGCAGCAGCAGCCAGTCGTTGCGCAAGCGATCTTCCTGGTAGGTGCCGGCGTAGCGCGCGAGAAAGTCCTGCACCTCGATCGGATTGGCTTCCTGCAGGCGGGCCTTGAGCTCCCAGTAGGCGGCCCAGGGTTCGAGGGCATGGCCGCGGGCTTGCGGAAGCAGGGCGCTCAGGCGAGCCTTGTCGCCGCGCTGGAAGGCCTGCTTCATCTGCAGAAGCACGTCGTCGTTCGGGGTCTGGGCGCACGCGGGTTGCACCAGGACGGCCAGGGCCAGCGCAAGCGCGCCCAGTATGGATCGCCGGGGTGCCAAAATGGCTGAAAACTGCATCGGGTGATTATGGACAAGCCACACGAAGGAAGCGCGCAAGGCCGGGGCGAAACCACGGCATTTATCAAGGCCCAGCTGCGCGCGGCGTTGATCGAACAGCGCCTGGGAATGACCGATCGGCAACGCCGGGTCGATCTGCTGCAGCGTGTGCTGCGCATCTGGCTGGTGGGCCGGCCGGACACCGTGATCGGCGCCTACTGGCCGATCAAGGGCGAATTCGATCCGCTGCCGGCGCTGCATCGCTGGAAGGAAGACGGCGAGCTGCTCGACGAACCGCACCGCCGCCGGATCGGGCTGCCGGTGGTGAACCGCGAGCACAAGACGCTGACGTTCCACTCGTGGTACCCGGGTTGCCCGATGGAGAACGATGCCTACGACATTCCCAAGCCGAAGGACACCGAACTGATCGTGCCGACGCTGCTCTTCGTGCCCTGCCTGGGCTACAGCGCTGGCGGTTATCGGCTGGGCTACGGCGGCGGCTTCTACGACCGCACGCTGGCGTCGCTGCAGCCGCGCCCGTTCACCGTCGGGCTGGGCTTCACGGACGGCTTCCTGGAAAACCTCGACCCCGAGGCGCACGACGTTCCGCTCGACGCCATCCTGAACGACAACGGCGTCGTTTGGCCGGTGGGTTGACGCTGTCGGCCTTCAGCTGAAGTCGTCGATGGTGTCCGGGTCGGGCACTTCGCCGATCGTTTCACGGGTGGTGGCGGCCTGCGCCTGCAGCCATTCGCAAAAAGCCTTGATCTCCGGACGCAGGGCGCTGCGCGGGCCGATGATCAGCCAATAGGCCATCGGCGAGTCCATGCGGTGCTGCGGCAGGATCTCGATCAGGTCGCCATTGGCCAGGCTCTCCGCGATCAGCGAGCTGCGCGCCAGAACGACACCCTGGCCGGTGAGCGCGGCCTGCACCATCTGGTAGGCGTAGTTGAAGTAAAGCCAGCGCCGCGGCTGCGCGTGGCTCATGCCCTGGTCCTCGAACCAGCGCCGCCAGGTCAGCCATTCGAGGTGCGACCGATGCGCATCGCCGGCCTCGATCAGCGTGAAGGACGCGACGTCCGCGGGGCCGCCGATCGGCTTGCTGCTCTTGAGAAGCCACGGGCTTGCGACCGGCGTGAGCGTTTCGCCGAACAGCCGCAGCGCGCCGCCCGGCATCGTTTCGCGCGGGCCATAACGCAGCGCCACGTCGACGTCGGCCACGTCCATGTCGAGCGCGACGTCGCTGGCGTCGATGCGGATGTCGATCTCCGGGTTGTCACGCTGAAAGGCCTCGAGCCGCGGGATCAGCCACATCGATGCGAACGACGCAAAGGTGGTCAGCGACACGCTCTTGCGTCCCGCGCTCTGCCGGATCTGCCGCACGGCGCCGTCGATGCGCGGCAGCGACTGCTGCACCGCCAGCAGCAATTGCGCGCCCGCGCTCGTCAGCTCGACCGCCCGCGTGTGCCGGAGGAACAGCGCGACCCCGACCTCCTCCTCGAGCGACTGGATCTGCCGGCTCACGGCGGATTGCGTGAGCGCCATCTCTTCGGCCGCCGCGCGAAAGTTGAGGTGCCGCGCCACCGCCTCGAAGGCGCGCAGATGGCCCGCAGAGATCGGCCGCGACCGCAGATGGGTTTGGGAGTGCTGCATGGATTGATGCGAAAACGGAATCAGTAGGCTACCTCCTTTTCATTGGACTGCCAACGGCCTCGGGAAGATCATTCATTCCCGAATCGCGCTGTTGCGCTTCGGTAGAACCTTGGAGTTACCGTCATGTCCGCTGCATCTTCCTCGCTCTCGTCCCTGTCGTTGCCGACGCGCGCCACCGCCGTTCCGCCGGCGGTGCGCCGCGGTGCGTGGCAGCTGGAGGCCGGTCAGGCCATGACGCTGAAAGCCGGCAGCGCGAGTATTTTGCGGATTCGCCAAGGCCGGGTCTGGGTCACGCGCGATGCCACCGATCAGTGGGGCAGCGAGGATCTCGTCCTCGCGCCCGGCGATTCGCTGCGGGTCGCGTCCGGGCAGCGGCTCGTGATGGAGCCATGGGACAGCTTCGGCGCCACCTACAGCTGGGACGCCGAGTCGGCCACGGTCGACGCTGCCTGAGCCGGACAGGCCTGGCCCGGCGTCAGCCGTTGACGTCGAAGCCCGGCCGCAACATCAGGAAGTGATCGAGCGCAGCGCGCCCTTCCAGGGCGAAGACATCGGCGAGATCGTCGCCATCCTCGCCTTGCGTCAGGCCGAGGTCGAAGCGTGCGTAGCGCCGACGCTCGATCGGCCCGCGATGCAGGACGCGGACGTCCATGTGACGCGGGTCGCGCGCCATGGTGGCCATCAGCGCCAGAACGTCCGGTTCCTTTCCCTCGAAGTGCTGGCAAAACCGCATGCCGTCGAAGACCAGCAGTCCGGTAATGCCGCGCGCCTCGTTGCGATGGCGGGCCTGGGAGACGATCTGGCCGACGATGTTGGGCGGTTGTGCGGGTGACAGCAGGCTGCCGTAGAGGATTTCGTGAAGTTCTGTCATGTCGCCAGCGGATGCGTGCGAAAGTTTAGGCAGCCTTCCTGCATCGAGCTATGTGAAAAGACACTCGGCGCTCACCTATAGTGGGAAGGTGAAACCTGAGGACTACCCCGCTCCCGTGTTCCCCCCTCGCGGGCCCAATCCATGCGAAGTCTGCGCACTGCGCAGCAACCCCGCTTTCACGCATGTGACGCCTGCGGATCTCGGGACCATCGAGTCTTTTCGCAGCGGCGTCTGTTCGGTCGATGCCGGCCAGCCGATCATCCAGGAGCACCGGCTCAGTCCGCGGCTTTTTACGCTCTATTCCGGCTGGGCCTTCCGCTACAAGACGTTGAGCGACGGGCGCCGCCAGATCCTCAATTTCCTGTTGCCGGGTGACTTCATCGGTCTTCAGGAAGAGTTTGCCGACGGCCAGTCCCACGGCGTGGAGGCCGTGACCGGCGCCACGCTTTGCGTGTTCGCGCGCGACCGGCTCTGGGATCTGTTCCAGTCGGCGCCGAAGCTCGGCTACGACATCACGTGGCTTGCGGCACGCGAGGAGAAGATGGTCGACGACAACCTGGTGACTGCGGGTCGCCGCAATGCCGGCGAGCGTGTTGCCATGCTGCTGATGCATCTCTACCGGCGAGCCGAGCGCGTGGGCATGGTGCGCGACGGTTGGGTCGAATTTCCGTTCAATCAACAGCACATCGCCGATGCGCTGGGTCTTTCGTTGGTCCATACCAACAAGACGCTGCGCCGGCTTCAGCGCCTCGGCCTGCACAAGCTCGACAACGGCTGGCTTCGCATCCTCGATCCGACGGCGCTCGAGGCCCTGGGCGACTATTTCGAGCGGCCACTGCGGGCCGTGCCGCTGATCTGACGACCGACGCCGGCTCGTGCCGAGGCGTTCATGGTGCAGCGGCCAGGTCGCGCAAATCCTGTTCGTAGGCGCGCAGGCGTTGCACGGCGCGGTCGCGTTGTTCCGGCCGCGTCGTGTTGTGGAGCGCGGCGACATTGCTGCAGCCTTCCTGCAGCAGGGCTTGCTGGTAATCGCGCCACGTGCCGGCCGGCGGGTCGGCGATGCGCTGGGCATAGGCGTCGATGGCGGCGCGGACCTCGTTCGCCGTCGCCGCACTGTTGCTGAAGCCTCGCAGCAGCACGAGCGATTCCTGCTGGCGCTGGCGGCGTTCGGCATCGACACGCCGCGGATCGAAGATCGAGCGGTCCGTGAGTTGTCGCATCAGGCGGCGCTGCCCGGCATCGAGCGTGCCGTAGAAGTCTTCGTTGCGCTCGAGGAATTCGTCGTATCGCTTTTGATGCTGTCTCGTCGGACTGCGCTCCAGCCAGTCGCTGGTGTAGTCCGCATTGTTCTTCGCGTACTTGCGTTCGAGCTGCTGCAGTTGCGCATCGCCCAGGTTCAGAGCCAGCTCCGCGCCGGGCTGGGAGGCCTGCAGGGCGACCGCCAGGAGGCGCATGCGCACATCCTCGGTGAATGCGCAGACCTGTGCCGGCGTGACGTCGTTCGGCGCCATCTGCTCGGCTTTCTGGACCAGCGCGATCAGCTTGGGCAGCTCATTCTTGCGATGCCAGGCGAGCAACTGCGCCAGTTGCTCCTTGACCCGGGGCGACTGGGCGCCGTTGAAGTCCAGGTAGCCGTCCAGCCACCAATACGTGAACTCGGGCAGATTGTTGTAGGCGAGTTTGATGGCGCTGCAGCTGTACAGCGCGGCACCCAGGAGCAGCGCCCCGATAATCTTTGCCAGCTTGGCGCAATGCATGGAAGGCAGTGGCATGAATCAGATTCCGCAGGACGAACAGGGACCGATCGACGTGGTCATCATGGCAGCGGGCAAAGGCACGCGCATGAAAAGTACTTTGCCCAAGGTGTTGCATCGCCTGGGTGGGCGCGCGTTGCTTTCGCATGTCGTCCAGACGGCCGCGCAGATCGGTGCGCGCGACGTGGTGGTCGTGACCGGGCACGGCGCCGAGGAGGTCGAAGCGGCCATGGGTCGGGACGCCCGCATGCCTGCGTTGCAGTTCGTTCGTCAGATGCCGCAACTCGGCACCGGCCATGCGGTGCAGCAGGCCATGCCAGTCCTGCGCGACGATGCCACGGTGCTGGTGCTGTCGGGCGACGTTCCGCTGATCGGCCCCGACACCCTGCGCGCGCTGCTGGCGGCCAGCGGCGGCCGCAAGCTCGCATTGCTGACCATCGCGTTCGACGATCCCACAGGTTATGGCCGCGTGGTGCGTGCCGCCGACGGGCGCGGCGATGTGCAGGCGATCGTCGAGCAGAAGGATGCCGATGCAGCCCAGCGTGCGATCCGCGAGATCTACAGCGGCGTGATGGCCGTGCCCGCGGCGCTGCTCAAGGGCTGGCTTGCACGGTTGGACAACGACAACGCCCAGGGCGAGTACTACCTGACCGGCATCGTCGCCATGGCGGTGGCCGATGGCGTGCCCGTGGTGGCGCACGTCACGACCGACGCGCTTCAGGTTGCCGGCATCAACAATCCGGCGCAACTCGCGGGCCTCGAGCGTGCCTTGCAGCGGCGGCAGGCCGATCGCCTGATGGAGGACGGTGTGCGCCTGGCCGATCCGGCGCGCTTCGATCTGCGCGGCACGCTGGATTGCGGCATGGATGTCGAGATCGACGTGAATTGCGTGTTCGAAGGTGCGGTCTCGCTGGGCGACGGCGTGCGCATCGGCGCGAACTGCGTGATCGCCAATGCGCGCATCGATGCCGGCGCCGTGCTGCAGCCCTTCACGCACATCGACGGCGAAAAGATCGGTGTGACGATCGGCGCGGGCGCGCTGATCGGGCCGTTCGCGCGACTGCGCCCGGGTGCGCAACTCGGGCCGGAAGTGCACATCGGCAACTTCGTCGAGGTCAAGAACTCGACATTGGCCCGTGGCGCCAAGGCGAACCACCTGGCTTATCTGGGCGATGCCACGGTGGGAGAACGCGTCAACTATGGCGCGGGCAGCATCACGGCCAACTACGACGGCGCGAACAAGCATCACACCGTGATCGGCGACGACGTCCATGTCGGCAGCAACTGCGTGCTGGTGGCGCCGCTCACGCTGGGTGCGGGCGGCACGATCGGTGGCGGCTCGACGATCGCCAAGAGCACGGAGCCGGGTGCGCTGACCGTTTCGCGCGCGCGCCAGGTCAGTTTTGCCAATTGGCAGCGCCCGAAGAAGAAGTGACCCGCCGCGCAGCGGCGTGTTTCAGATGGGAACGCGCGGGGCGAACTTCGCGCGCTTCACGCTGAAGAAGGCCTTCACGTTCCGCACGTTGGCATCGGTGTTGAACAGCCGTTGCGCCAGCGCCAGGTAGCCAGGCATGTCGCGCACGGCGACGACCAGGACGAAGTCCGGCCCGGGCGACACGCGATAGCACTGCTGCACCTCGGCATCGGGTGCCACGCGGTCTTCGAAGGCTTGCATGGCCTGGTCGTCCTGGCGATCCAGCGAAACCTCGACGATCGCCTCCAGTCCATGGCCCTGGAGTACGGCCATGCGTGCCGGGGAGAGCAGCGCGATCTGCCGTTCGATCAAGCCGAGCGCGCGCAGCCGCTGGACGCGCCGCAGGCAGGTCGGCGGCGAGATGCCCAGGATGGCTGCCAATTGCTGGTTCGTCTCCGAGGCATCGCTCTGGATGTGATCGAGAAGCTTCAGGTCGATGGCGTCGAGAGATTTTTCTGAAAGTAATTTCTCATTCATGAAATTTAATTTCAAATTCCATATTAAATGGAATAATAGTTCACATTCAATGTTTATGTGGAAATTAATTTCTAATTAGAGGCGCTAGCATGAAGCCGTTCCCAACGACTCGAGGCAATCATCATGTGTGGCATCGTCGGCTCCGCTTCCTATCGCGACATCGTTCCTGTGCTCGTCCAGGGTCTTCAGCGGCTCGAGTACCGCGGATATGACTCCTGCGGCGTTGCCGTCCATGCAGATGGATTGACGCGTGCACGCACGACCTCGCGCGTGGCGGACCTGCTCACACAGGTTCACGAGGATCGTGTTCAGGGGCTCACGGGCATCGCCCATACGCGCTGGGCGACGCATGGCGCGCCGGCCGTGCACAACGCGCATCCGCATTTCAGCCATGGCGCCGGGGTCGGTGCGGACAGCAGCCGCGCGCCGCGCGTTGCACTGGTCCACAACGGCATCATCGAGAACCACGAAGCCTTGCGCGCCATGCTGCAGGCCAAGGGTTATGTGTTCGCGAGCCAGACCGACACCGAGGTCATCGCCCACCTGATCGACAGCGTCTACGACGGCGACCTGTTCGAGGCGGTCAAGGCGGCAGTGCTGCAACTGCACGGTGCCTACGCGATCGCTGCGATCTGCCGCGACGAACCTCACCGTGTCGTCGGTGCGCGCGCGGGCTCGCCGCTGATCCTCGGCGTGGGCAAGGACGGCCGGGAGAACTTCCTGGCCAGCGATGCCATGGCACTTGCGGGCGTGACCGACCAGATCGTCTACCTCGACGAAGGCGACGTGGTGGATCTGCAGCCCGGCAAGTACTGGATCGTCGACCGCAACCACAAACCGGTCACGCCTGCCCAGCGCCCCGTGCGGACCGTGCACGCGCACAGCGGTGCAGCCGAACTTGGCCCGTACCGGCACTACATGCAGAAGGAGATCTTCGAGCAGCCACGCGCCATCGCCGACACCCTCGAAGGCGTGGAGGGCATCGTGCCCGAACTGTTCGACGGCGTCGGGCAGGATGGTGAAGGCACACGCCGCCCCGGAGCCAGCGCGCATCGTGTTTTCAAAGAGATCGACAAGGTGCTGATCCTTGCGTGCGGTACCAGCTACTACAGCGGGTGCACGGCCAAATACTGGCTCGAAAGCATCGCGAAGATTCCCACCCAGGTCGAGATCGCGAGCGAATACCGCTACCGCGATTCCGTGCCCGATCCCCGGACGCTGGTCGTCACCATCACGCAGTCGGGCGAAACGGCGGACACGCTCGCGGCGCTCAAGCATGCACGCGGGCTGGGCATGGAGCACACGCTGACCATCTGCAACGTCGCCACCAGTGCCATGGTGCGGGAGTGCAAGCTCGCTTACATCACGCGTGCGGGTGTCGAGATCGGGGTGGCGTCGACCAAGGCGTTCACGACACAGTTGGCCGGCCTCTTCCTGCTGACGCTTGCATTGGCGCAGGCCAAGGGCCGGCTGAGCGACGCGGACGAAGCCCGTTACCTGAAGGAGATGCGGCATCTGCCGGTCGCCTTGCAATCGGTGCTGGCGCTGGAACCGCAGCTGATCAGCTGGGCCGAAGACTTCGCGCGCAAGGAAAACGCGTTGTTCCTGGGGCGCGGGCTGCATTACCCGATTGCCCTGGAGGGCGCGCTGAAGCTCAAGGAAGTGACCTACATCCATGCCGAGGCGTATGCCGCGGGCGAGCTCAAACACGGGCCGCTCGCGCTCGTCACCAGTGAAATGCCGGTGGTGGCCGTTGCCCCCAATGACGCCTTGCTCGAAAAGCTGAAAAGCAACTTGCAGGAAGTGCGCGCGCGCGGCGGTGTGCTCTATGTACTGGCGGATGGTGATACCCGCCTGCAAAACAGCGAAGGGATCCATGTGATCCGCATGCCCGAAAACTACGGCGCACTATCGCCACTGCTGCACGTGGTACCGCTGCAACTGCTTGCCTACCACACGGCATGCGCGCGCGGCACGGACGTCGACAAGCCGCGCAATCTGGCGAAGAGCGTGACGGTGGAGTGATGCCGCCAGGCTCCCACGCGTCGTGATCGGGGGGAATAAGGTCCGTCGAGCAGAAATAAACTCCGTCGCGAATTCCCCTGGCGTCGCTTACTTGTAACTCCGGAATTTGAGGACTTGGCGGCACGACGCTCTTACAGGGCGCATCCTCGCGGGGTTCGAGATGCCCACGCCTTGAGAAAACCAAGACGCTCACTCTCACTCAAAATGCTCGCAAATGGGGAGCTCGACCGCATGGACTGCCCCCTCTCTGTGTCCGACGTCGCGACAGCGAGGGCCTCGTCGAGGCCTTGCTCGAATACAGCAAGCCAAGCTGTTGCGTACAGATCGGGACTACCGCAGTGCCGATCTGCCAGGCGTTCGAGGTTGTTCCGCGCCTTCAAGAACAGCGACGGGTCCGAGCGCATTTTCTGCGCGACCAGCTTGTGTAGCGCCAAACTCTTCAGGTCGAGATCGCGGGGCGAAAACATGGTTTCAAAAACCTCAAGCTCTCACAAGGCACCGCGCTTTGCGGTGAATTGCGGCGAAGTCCCGCAATTGCGGCTGATGTAAGTTGTTGATTTCACTACCTGCTGCTCCGGGCCTGCGCATCTCGCTTCTCACGGATGCGTGCCAGTGCCTCCATCGCTGACGCAAGTGTCGACGGCCTTGCACCGCCTTCAAGCATCAAACGCATGTGCAACTTCGTGTTGAGCAGAGGGCTCTGCCCGCGGCCACTTGATAGCTCAGATTGAGCTGCTTGCCCTGGGAATTTCTTGTCCGGCTTCATAGGAAGAAAATAGCACGTCTCCTGCCTTGATGTGCGGGTAGGCATTGACCATCGGTGTCGCACTTCCGATGGCGAGGAGGGTTGCGGCAATGTTGGGCTGGTTCATTGTTATTTCGATCGCTGGCGGTGACGAGCCAATGAAGGTTGGCGACGTACGGACGCTTGCGACCTGGCGCAGCAGCATTGGTGGTGTGGATTGGATTGATCGTCTGGTCGAGCGCAGACTAGCGAAATTCGAGTCGGGCAACGGCTACCCGACTCGATTCAGCACGATCGCGGCAGCGGCGCTCCCGCTCATCGCCAATGGCAAGCCCCCAGCGCACAGTGACTTCCCCGTCCACGGTGACGACTACTTCATGCCTGCCGGTTGGATTGGCGACTTCACGGCTTACGTCGAACGCATTGCCTCTTGCAAGCCGACGGATTCCCTTGTGATCGAAGTCTGGGACCTGTCGTAAGCCTCCTCGCACCGGACCACGAGCAAGAACCGGGTTTTTCCCCCGATCGATGAGTCAGCGCTACCTTCCGCGCCCGCCCCCAGTAGCGCCAAGCCGAACGCACGGCCTGCGGCACTATCGCGTTTTCGGTGAATCACTTCATATAAAATGATGACCTATCCTGTGGGTACAGGGGTCAAAATATGTGGCTCGCCTTCCAGGTTGAGGAATTCATGGAAAAGCCTACAAGCGAATCTCACGATCAAGCAATAGCGCTTTTGCAAGAAGCGCCACTGCGCGAGCTGATTGCAGCCCGCGTGATCTCGCACGTGATCGCTCTTGGTCAAACAGGTGGATTCGTTCTGGAAGTTCACTTTGGAGAGCGGAAGGCGGTACTCGCAAGCTCTCGTGGTGGAGCGAGAACTTTCGCATCCCTCTCGACAGTTGCGGTGCTGATGCAGCGCCTTGGGCATCCGCGCTTCGAGGTCGATGTCAGCAATTACTTGCCAGGCCGACTGCGCGCAGCGCAACCCGAACGATCCGCCTTAATGAAGGCTGGAAAGCTGCCTAAGGCTGCGCGGAAGTCCTCGAAGCCTGCGAAATGAATAAGGGACCAAACTGAATGGCACTAGAGATCACAGCACCGAATGCGTTTGACGAGGTCTTGGATCTCGTCGGCTTTCTTGCCCAGTCATCAATTGACGAACAAGAAGCTGACGCGGTCACGCGATTGAAAACGCCGACCCAGGAAATCGTCGATATAGGAGCGTGATGACATGACGTACAACCCACAACGCGCGCTGGACTTGCTCCGGATCGGCTCGGGACGCGCCGACGCCAATTTCCGTGAAGACCAAGAAGATGCGATTCGCCACATCGTCGATGGCCGTGGCCGCCTGCTGGTCGTTCAGAAGACCGGATGGGGAAAGAGCTTCGTCTACTTCATCGCGACGAAGCTTCTGCGCGACGACGGCAACGGTCCGGCCCTACTGATCTCCCCGCTGCTGGCGCTTATGCGGAATCAGATCGCCGCAGCAGAGCGCATGGGCGTTCGCGCTGCCACGATCAACTCCGACAACGTCGACGACTGGACCCAAGTCGAGGCCAAGCTGGCTCGTGGGGAAATCGACATTCTCTTGATCTCGCCCGAGCGCCTGGCGAACGAGCGCTTCCGCACGCAGGTTCTGGCTGGCATCGCTGCACAGATTTCGATGCTGGTCATCGACGAGGCACATTGCATCTCCGACTGGGGCCACGACTTCCGCCCTCACTATCGCCTGTTGGAGCGGATCGTCAAAACGCTGCCGCCCAACCTGCGACTGCTCGCCACCACGGCAACAGCGAACAACCGCGTGATGGAGGACCTTGCTGCCGTGCTCGGTCCCAAGCTGGACGTCTCGCGAGGCGACTTGAATCGGACCTCGCTTTCCCTGCAAACCATCCGCTTGCCTAGCCAGGCCGAGCGCCTCGCCTGGCTGGCGGAGCAACTGGCCACACTGCAGGGCCACGGGATCATCTACACGCTGACGGTGCGCGACGCCAACCAAGTCGCTGACTGGCTCAAGACCCGGGGTTTCAATGTCGAGGCCTACACGGGCGAAACGGGCGACCGTCGAGAGGCGCTGGAACAGGCGCTGCTCAACAACGAAGTCAAAGCTCTGGTCGCAACGACGGCGCTGGGCATGGGCTACGACAAGCCCGACCTCGCGTTTGTCATCCACTACCAGATGCCTGGTTCCGTCGTTGCGTACTACCAGCAGGTGGGCCGTGCCGGGCGCGCGCTGGACTCCGCCTACGGCGTGCTGCTCAGCGGCCAAGAAGAGTCAGACATCACCGACTGGTTCATCCGAAGCGCGTTCCCGACCCGGCAGGAAGTCGCCGACGTCTTGGGCGCACTTGAGGAAGAAGAGAACGGCCTGTCCGTCCCCGAGCTGCTGAGTCGCGTCAACCTGAGCAAGGGGCGCGTCGACAAGACGATCGCGCTGCTCTCCCTGGAAGCACCAGCGCCCATCGCCAAACAAGGTACCAAGTGGCAGCTCACGGCAGCCACGCTGAGCGAGGGGTTCTGGGCGCGCGCCGAGCGACTGACGGCCTTGCGACGTGACGAACATCAGCAGATGCAGGACTACGTTAGTCTGCCCTTCGGTGAACACATGGGTTTCTTGATCGGCGCGCTCGACGGTGATCCAAGTGTTGTCACCCAGCCCGCGCTTCCCCCGCTGCCCACTGGAGTGAATGAGGCGCTGGTTCGCGACGCCATTGCGTTTCTTCGGCGCACCAGCCTGCCCATCGAACCCCGCAAGAAGTGGCCTGATGGGGGGATGCCCCAGTACGGCGTCAAGGGATTTATTGCCCTCGGCCACCAAGCACAGCCCGGCAAGGCTCTGTGCGTATGGGGTGACGCCGGCTGGGGCGGACTGGTCCGGCAAGGCAAGTATCACGACGGTAAGTTCGCCGACGACCTAGTTGGCGCCTGCGTGAAGATGATTCACGAGTGGGACCCTCAGCCCAGACCGACATGGATGACGTGTGTTCCATCGCTACGTCATCCTGATCTCGTTCCGAATTTTGCGAAGCGCTTGGCTGCGGCGCTGGGTCTGCCGTTTCATATGGTCATTGCGAAAACAGACGACAGGCCCGAACAGAAGACGATGGCAAACAGTACACAGCAGGCGCGCAACATCGACGGCTCGCTGGCACTCAACGGTCAGCCGATCCCGCAGGGGCCGGTGATCTTGGTCGATGACATGGTTGACTCACGCTGGACGTTGACCGTAGCCGCGTGGCTGCTTCGCCAGAGCGGAAGTGGTGAGGTCTGGCCGATGGCACTCTCTCAGACGGGGCATGACGAATGACTGCCACCCTGTCCCCCAACACCCAGGCGATCCTGCTGTTGACGGCGCCGCTGATCGCTGGACGCGGCACGTCGTCATCGGAGCTCTTGTCGCTCGGTGAATACAAGCGCCTTGCCCGCCATCTGCGGGAAATTCAACGCCAACCTGCGGATCTCGTGTCGCCAGACGCGGCCGATCTACTGCGTGCCTGCCAGCCAGTGATTGATGAAGCCCGTCTGCAGCGTTTGCTGGGGCGAGGCTTCCTCCTCAGCCAAGTCATTGAACGCTGGCAAGCGCGCGCGATCTGGGTGGTCAGCCGCGCTGATGCCGAGTACCCCCGCCGCTTGAAGGCGCGCCTGCGCGAAGATGCCCCGGCAGTGATCTACGGCTGCGGCGACATGAGTCTGCTGGAGTCAGGTGGTCTCGCCGTGGTCGGGTCTCGTCACGTGGACGATTCGCTGATCGACTACACGATGGCCGTGGGCCGATTGGCTGCGCGAGCCGGAAGAACGCTCGTGTCCGGCGGCGCCAAGGGTATCGACCAAGCTGCCATGCGCGGTGCGCTCGAAGCGGGCGGCAAGGTCAGTGGCGTCCTCGCGGACAGCCTGGAAAAAACGACCATGAACCGCGAGCACCGCAACCTGCTGCTCGATGGCCAACTGGTGCTGCTTTCTCCCTACGACCCAAGCGCGGGGTTCAACGTCGGCAATGCGATGCAGCGTAACAAGCTGATCTACGCTCTGGCCGATGCATCCCTGGTTGTCAGCTCCGATCTGAACAAGGGCGGCACCTGGACTGGTGCTGTCGAGCAGTTGGACAAGCTCAAGTTCGTGCCCGTGTACGTTCGATCGACGAGCGGGTCGTCTCCCGGACTCGACGCCCTGCGCAGCAAGGGGGCGCTCCCCTGGCCGAACCCGCAAGACGCCGACGCCTTTGAGGGCGCGTTCGATGTCGCCACGCCGATACCGCCGGCGCCGCCGCAGTCAGGCCTAGCGCTGTTTCCCAGTGATGGACCGTCCGAGGTCGCGCCCACGCTGTCGGCAGTTCCTGAGGCACCACCGGCGAATGAGTCGCCGAATGAGCCAGCGCCGCCACCGGTTTCCGCACCCAGCGAAGCGCCTGTTGATCCAACGCCAGATGCCGCTCCTTCAGTCGCGCAAGTAGTTGAGGCCAAACCTGAAGCAGACGACTCATTGCCGACGACAACATCAACACCCGCCGACACGCTGTTTGCCGCTGTCCGGGAAGTCATCCAGTTGCTGCTGAAGGCCCCAATGAAGGACGCCGAGGTTGCCGCTGCTCTGGACGTTTCCAACGCGCAAGCCAAGGCGTGGCTGCAGCGCCTTGTCGACGAAGGCGCGATCGAAAAACAGAAGAAGCCTGCGGGCTACATCGTCAAGCAGTCCAGCCTCTTCGGGTAGGCGACGACTGCAAGCCCCAGCAACGATTGATTGAACGAACAAGACCGGATTTCCTGAATGCCTTTAACCCTCCCACAGCTGGAACGCCACCTCTTCAAAGCCGCCGACATCCTGCGCGGCAAGATGGACGCCTCCGAGTTCAAGGAATACATCTTCGGAATGCTGTTCCTCAAACGCTGCTCCGACGTGTTCGACCAGCACCGCGAGAAGATCCTCAAGGAGGAACTGGCGGCGGGCTTGAGCGAGGCGGAAGCCATCGAGAGCGCCAACCAGAAAGATTGGTACATGGAGGAGGGCTCCTTCTGGGTGCCACCCCAGTCGCGATACGGGTACCTGCTCAACGAGGCCCACCAGAACGTCGGCGACTTCCTGAACAAGGCGCTCGCCGGCCTGGAGACTGGCAACACTAGCCTGTATGACGTTTTGGAGCATATCAACTTCACCAAGAAAGTCGGCCAGAGCAAGATTCCTGACGTCAAACTGCGTCGGCTGATTAACCATTTCAGCTTGCATCGCCTTCGCAATGAGGATTTTGAGTTTCCCGATCTACTCGGTGCTGCCTACGAGTACCTGATCGGAAATTTCGCCGATTCCGCTGGGAAGAAGGGCGGGGAGTTCTACACACCACGCTCGGTGGTGCGGATGATGGTTCGTTTGATCAAGCCGGAACTGCAGCATCACATCTATGACCCCTGCTGTGGGTCGGGCGGCATGCTGATCTCCGCCAAGGAATACATCGATGAGCTTGGGCAAGAGGGACGCAAAGCCAACCTCTATGGTCAGGAAGACAGCGGCACGGTGTGGTCCATCGCAAAGATGAACATGCTTCTACACGGGATCAGCACGGCAGATTTGCACAACGACGACACCTTGGAGAATCCACAGCATGTCAAGGGTGGAGAACTTCGAAGGTTCGACCGCATCCTTGCCAATCCGCCCTTCTCGCAAGTGTGGGGTTCAAAGGACAAAGACGCCGATGAAAAAACGGCCTGGGAGCCGAAGTTCCGAGCTGAGCGTTTCACCTATGGCGAGGTACCGCAGGGGGCCAAGAAGGCCGACATGATGTTCCTGCAGCACATGGTCGCGGTGCTGGCCGATGGCGGGCAGATTGCTACGGTCATGCCGCACGGGGTGCTGTTCCGGGGCGGAGAGGAGCGAACCATCCGCGCCGGCATGATCGAAGACGACCTGCTGGAAGCCGTTATCGGCGTAGCGCCAAACCTCTTCTATGGCACGAACATCCCAGCATGCATCCTAGTGCTGCGACAGCGGGTGCAGAACGGTGCTGAACAGGTCAGCGGCAAGCCGAAGGAGCGCCAAGGCAAGGTGCTGTTCATCAACGCCGACCGCGAATACTTCGAGGGGCGGGCGCAGAACTTTCTGATGCCCGAGCATATCGAGAAGATCGTCACCACCTTTGATGCCTACAAGGAGGAGCCAGGCTTCTCGGCCATCGTAGACAACACCACGCTCAAGGCCAACGGCTACAACCTCAACATTCGCCGTTATGCCGACAACGCCCCGCCGCCTGAGCCGCATGACGTGCGCGCCCATTTGGTAGGTGGAGTCCCCAAGGCCGAAGTGGCGAACCCGCAGAAGAAGGCGCTGTTAGACGCGCACGGCTTGAACCCGATGGACATCTTCGTCGAGCGGGACGGCACCTACTACGACTTCAAGCCCGCCTTCACCGCAAAGACCGAACTCAAACCTGCAATCGAATCCAATGTCGGGCTACAGGCCAAGGAAGCAGCGATCTACGCCGCCTTCGAAGCCTGGTGGACAGCTCACAGTCAGCGCATTGCCGATTTGGCGGGGGCACAAAGCTTTGTGGCCCTGCGAAACGAGTTGCTGGCCAGCTTCAGCGGCTCATTGGAACAGATCGGGTTGCTCGACCCCTTCCAGGTGCGCGGCATTGTGGCCGGTTTCTGGAACCAGACCAAGTACGACTTCCTCACCCTGATGGCGCGCGGCTCGCACGGCGTAGTCGATGCTTGGCGCACCAGTATCGTCACCGCGCTGGAAGACAAGGCCAAGAAGGAAAGCCCGCTCGAACACAAGCTGGTCAAGTTCCTGATGGGAAATTTCGTCGATGAGATAGAGGAACTGGAAGCCAAGAAGGTCGAGCTCGAGGCCCAGATCAAGGCCAGTGACACGAGCGACGACGAAGGCGAAGAAGCCGCCGAGGCCGATGACGACGATGCTGTAGATGAGGCCCAGCTCAAGACCAAGAAGAAGGACCTGGAGGCCAAGATCAAAGAGATCGCTCGGATTGTGAAGGCGATCGAGAAAGACAGAAAGGCTAGCGCCAGCGCACTGAAAAAGCTCGACAAGCCTAAGACTCAACAAACAAATGCTGCCGAGATCGCCGCCCTGGACGGCGAAGTTGCTGCGCACGACGCAGAACTGCTCGTCCAGGCTCAGAAACAGCAAGCCATCGAGACAACTCTGCAGCCCATCCTGGACCAGCTCGCCGTCTTCGATGAACTGCGCGACGCTCTCAAGGACGTGAAGAAGCAGCTGGCCGACCGTAAGAAGGTCTTCGCCGATCAGCTCAACTTGGCCGTGGACGGCCTGGAGACCGAGGACGCCGCCAAGTTGCTGCTGACCATCCTGCATGACGACATGAAACGGATCGTGGAGCGCTACGTCACAGGCCAGCGTCAACTCATCGTGGCGGCTTTCGAGAACTGGTGGAGCAAGTACAAGGTGACGCTGACCGAGATCGAGCGTGATCGTGACCTAGCGGCCAAGCACCTGCAGGACTTCTTGAAAGGGTTGCGTTATGTCTGAATGGACTAGCGCTCAACTCAGTAGATGTGTTCAATCGCTCGACGCCGGCGTAAGTGTCAACGCTGAGGACAGGCCGCATCGCGCCGGTGAACTTGGTGTTCTAAAGACCAGTGCCTTGAGCGGATGTGTGTTCCGTCCTGAGCAGAACAAGGCGGTCGTTCAAGCAGAGCGTCGGCTGGTAGCCGAGCCGGTGCTGGCGAATTCCATTTTGGTTAGTCGCATGAACACTCCCGCGTTGGTCGGAGAGTCTTGTTATGTGGAAGACGTTCACGAGACGCTCTTTTTGCCAGACCGGATTTGGCAGTTGAAGTTAAGAGCTGAAGTGCCAACGAATGTTCGCTGGCTGTCATATGTGCTTCAGTCGCATGAGTACCGGCACTTTGTAGAAATTCACGCCACGGGTACAAGCGCCAGCATGAAGAATCTGCCAAAGTCGGCACTTCTTTCATTGCCTGTGCGTTATCCAGAAGAGCCAGAGCAAGCGCAGATCGCTGCAGTGTTGGCGACTATTGAGTCGACAATTCAGTATTCCGAGGCGATCGTCAAGAAACTGAAGCAGGTCAAACGGGGCTTGCTTCATGACCTGCTAACGCGCGGTTTGGATGCCGAAGGCGTCCTTCGCCCAAGCTACGAGCAGGCACCACATCTCTATCAGGAGTCCAGGATTGGCTGGATCCCGAAGGACTGGACTCTACGGGCTGTCGCCTCGCTTGGCGAAATCAAATCAGGAAGTACGCCCTCACGCGGAAAGGCTGATCGCTATTTCCACTTAGACGGAACGCCTTGGGTGAAGACGCTTGATCTGAACGAAGACGTCATACGCCAGACAGACGAGTGCATCACGGTCGCGGCACTCCGCGAGAGCTCCTGCCCGGTTCTGCCAGCGGACTCAGTCTTGATCGCAATGTACGGTGGGTGGGAACAGATTGGGCGAACGGGAATGCTGGGCGCTCCTGCAGCGACAAACCAGGCAATCAGCGCCGTAGTGATCAACGACCCTGACGTTGTGCCCGAGTACGTGTTACGTGCGCTTCAGCACGGAAGACCGAGGTGGAAGCGAGTTGCAGCCAGTACACGGAAGGATCCGAACATCACAAAAGTGGATGTCGAAACGTTTGAACTCCCGATGCCGTCGACAAAAGATGAGCAGATCGCAATCGTCGCTCGCTTCCGCGCGCTGTTGACCAGGCTTACGGTCGAACAGCAGGAGCTTCACAAGCGCCAGCAAGAAAAGGCCGGGGCCATGGACGACCTCCTCACTGGTCGGGTCCGGGTGACGAATCTGGCAATGACCTCAGCTTCAGCATCAAGTAATGATGCAGATTCAATCCTTTCACAGCTCTGCTTTCATGCTTATGACGCCGAGAATTTGGCGAAAGAAGAGTATCGAAGAGAGTTGTTGGGGGATCAGTTCCTGCCTGAACTTCTTGTCATGCGAGAAGACAAAGTTCGCGTAGAAATTCGAAAAGAAAATGTAAGTCACAACACTGCCCACTTACATATCACGCACTCTGACAAGATTGACGTTTCCCTCAGTTTGCTGGACTTTTCCATTTTGGCTGGCGAAATTGATCGAAAGACTCTGAAGTATTTCTTGAAGAAGCTGCGGCCGCTTAGGGAAAAACTGTTAGCCATCTGGAATGAATTGAATGAAAAAGAGAATTCCATAGGCGCTGAACGGTTGATAAAAAATCTAAACCTATAAAGAGGGTTCGTAATGGGATGGGAACTTCAAGACGTTGAAAAGCCGTTCGTCGAGCAACTGGAGGCCCTGGGGTGGATGCACATCTCGGGCAGCATCGACGAGCCCACTGTCACGGGCCGCACCAGCTTCACAGAGGTGATCCAGGAAGGCGTGCTGCGCGCCAAGCTGGCAGAGATCAATTTGCGCGAGGTGGATGGGGCATTCGTGCCCTGGCTGGACGAGGGCCGCATCTCTGAGGCAGTTGCGGCGATCACGCGCATTGCAAGGCCCAAGCTAATCGAAGCCAACCAGGCGGCAACGGAGTTGCTACTGCTGGGCATCACTGTCGACGGCCTACCGGGCTGGGATGGCGGGCGTGGCCAAACCATCCGCTTCATCGACTGGGACACGCCCGAGAACAACACCTTCACCGTCGTCAACCAGTACCGCGTGGACTGCCCGCCGGGCTACAACAGCGGCAAGGCCTTCATCGTGCCGGACCTGGTGCTGCTGGTGAACGGCATTCCGCTGGTGGTGGTGGAGTGCAAGAGCCCATCCGTCCCTGAGCCACTGAGTGAAGCCATCGACCAGCTGCGCCGGTACAGCAACCAGCGGCACGCGAACTACGAGGTGGAAGACAACGAGGGCAACGAGCCGCTGTTCTTCACCAACCAGCTGCTGATTGCGTCCAGCTTCGACGAAGCGCGTGTGGGCACCATCGGCGGCCTGTTCGAGCACTTTGCCAGCTGGAAGACCGTGACCCCGGCGCGCGAAGAAGACATTGCCGCCAGCCTGGGGGTTGCCGCACTGTCCGAACAGCAGCGGTTGGTGGCGGGCATGCTCACCAAGGCAAACCTGCTGGACATCGTTCGCCACTTCACCCTGTTCATGCAGGCAGGCGGGCAGACCATCAAGGTGACATGCCGCTATCAGCAGTTCCGCGCCGTGAACAAGGCGATTGAGCGCCTGCAGAGCGGCAAGACTCGCCTGCAAGATGGCGAGTACGACCGGCGCGGCGGTGTGATCTGGCACACGCAGGGTTCGGGCAAGTCGCTGACCATGGTGTTCCTGGTGCGCAAGCTGCGTACCAACGCCGCCCTGCGCCGCTTCAAAGTGGTGGTGGTGACCGACCGCAAGGACTTGCAGGACCAGCTGAGCGCCACGGCCACCCTGACCGGCGAGGTGGTGGAGGTGGCCACGTCGACGGTGGCCGTGCAGAAGCTGGTGCGCCGCAAGGGCCCCGGGCTGCTGTTCGCCACGATCCAGAAGTACCGTGACCCGGATGCCGCCGGTGAGCCGGGCCTGACCGAGGACGACATCCCGGAGGGCTGGCAAGACGGGCAGATGGGCGTGAAGGAGCCTGCTGCGGCGGTCTATGTAGCCAAGCCTGCGGCGAAGACCTTCGAGGTGTTGAACGAGGACGAGACCATCCTCGTGCTCGTCGATGAGGCGCACCGCACCCAGGCGGGTGACTTGCACGCCAACCTGCTGGCCGGGTTGCCCAACTGCGCGCGCATCGGCTTCACCGGCACGCCGATCATCATGGGTGACAAGAAGCGCACCCACGAGATCTTCGGCGAGTTCATCGACCGCTACACGATCAAAGAGGCCGAGGAAGACGGCGCGACCGTGCCCGTGCTGTACGAGGGGCGTACGGCGCAAGGTGCGGTCAAAGACGGCGCCAGCCTGGACGAGTTGTTCGAGGACTTGTTCCGCGATCGCAGTGTCGAGGAACTGGAGGCGATCAAGCAGAAGTACGCCACCAAGGGACCGATCTTCGATGCCCCACTGCTGATCGCGGACAAGGCGCGCGACATGCTGCGCCACTATGTGACCAACATCCTGCCCAACGGCTACAAGGCGCAGGTGGTGGCCTACAGCCGCTTGGCGGCGGTGCGTTATGTGGCTGCGTTTGAAACCGCGCGTGCCGAACTGCTCGCCGAAGCTGACGCGCTGCCGCCGGAAGACAAGGCGCTGGACGACGAGGCGCTGTGCCAGCGGCCGCCCAAGGTGCAGGCCATCGTGCAAGCCTGGCGTTACCGCGACACGCTGAAGAGCATCGAGTTCGCGGCGGTGATTTCCGGAAGCAACAACGACGATCCGGCCTGGAAGCACTGGACGGACGCGGCGGCCAACGAGACGCGGATCAAGCGCTTCAAGAAGCCGCTGTTCCACACCAAGCCAGAGAAGACCGACGCACTGGCCTTCCTGGTCGTGAAGTCGATGCTGTTGACCGGCTTCGATGCGCCGATTGAAGGCGTGATGTACCTCGACCGCCCGATCCGCGAGGCGGAGTTGCTGCAGGCCATTGCCCGCGTGAACCGCACGGGGTTTGGCAAGCGCTGCGGCATCGTGGTGGACTACTACGGCGTGGCCCAGCACCTGAAGGAAGCCCTGGCGGCCTACGCCGACGAGGACATTCAGGGCGCACTGCAAAGCCTGAAAGACGAAGTGCCGGCGCTGCGCGATCGGCACCTGCGCGTGGTGGACCTGTTTCGCAGCCGCGGCATCGAATTGCTGGATGACGCGGAGACCTGCGTCGAAGTGCTGGCAGACGAACGGCTGCGCGCGGAATTCACCGTCAAGCTCAAGCAGTTCCTGGGTTCACTGGACATGGTGTTGCCGCGCCCTGAGGGCCTGCCCTTCTCCAAGGACGCCAAGACCCTCTCGTACATCTACGCCCGAGCCCGCAACCGCTACAAGGACACGCCGGTTCTGGGCAAGGATGTAGGCGCCAAGGTCCGCAAGCTGATCGACGACCATGTGATCTCGTTGGGTGTCGATCCCAAGATTCCGCCGATTGCACTGACTGACGCGGAGTTCGATTCGCATCTGTCACGGCAGGCGAACGACCGCGCCAAGGCGTCCGAGATGGAACACGCCATCCGCTCGCACATTCGCAAGCATCTGGATGAGGACCCGGTGCTGTTCCGCAAGCTCAGCGAGCGCCTGAACGAGATCCTGAAGACGTTGGCGGACCAGTGGGATGACCTGATCACAGCGCTGCAGAAGATCATCAGCGACATGCGCGCGGGCGCCTCCAGCGATGACGCAGGCCTGCCCGACATGCCCGAACACTACGTGCCGTTCCTGCGCATGCTGCTGGAGGCCGTGGTGGGCACCGAGCGCCCGAGTGACGAGCAATTGCTGAAGATTCGGGACCTGACTGTGGAGCTGGTCGACATGATTGCCGGTGAATTAACCGACACCTTCTGGGAGCCACACAAGCGCCCGGCACAAGACGCTCTAGGCGCGCGCATATTCAGAACACTGCGCACATCCCGCTTGATCGCGCCCGGTGATGTGTCGGCCCTGAAAGATCGCCTGCTTGAACTCGCCCGCGCCAACCATGAGAGGTTGACCAAGGCATGAGCGTACTGACCGTAGACGATCTCTCCTTCGAACTGAAGCCGAGCACCCGGCGCAGGACCCTGCAGATCACCGTGGATCGCAGCGGTGAGTTGGTGCTGTCGGCACCGCCCGATGTCGAAGAGGAACGTCTGCGCGAGTTCGTCTTGGAAAAGCGCTTCTGGATCTACACCAAGCTGGCAGAGAAGGATCGCCTGCAAAAGGCAGTACCGACCAAGAGCTATGTCGATGGCGAGGGATTTCTGTACCTGGGCCGGAGCTACCGGCTGCGGTTGGTGGATCAACAGGACGCAGCCTTGAAGCTGCTGAATGGCCGCTTCATGTTGCGCCGCGACTTGGTCGAAACCGCCCGGACCCACTTGGTTCAGTGGTACAGCGCCCGGGCCAGGCTTTGGCTGTGGGAAAAGGTCCAGGACTACGTTGCGCGCATGGAAGTACAGCCTGTGGGCCTCAAGGTGCAAGACCTGGGCTACCGCTGGGGCTCATGCGGCAAAGGCGACTGGCTGTACTTCCACTGGAAGACCATCCTGCTACCGCCGCGCATTGCCGAGTACGTGGTCGTGCATGAACTGGCACACCTGCATCAACCGCATCACACACCAGAGTTCTGGCAGCGGGTCGAGCGCGCACTGCCTGATTTTGAGCGGCGAAAGATCTGGCTGGCCGAACACGGCATGGACGTCGAAGGGATTTGAGACGATGGCACAGAACTATTTCAACAGCGACCATTTCAAGCTGCTGAACAAATGGAAGGGGACGGTCTACGACAAGACCAACCCGGAGCAACAGCGCGTCTATGAAGAGCTGGGGCAAGCCTACGACGTCACCAAGCATTGGGCCGAGGCGCTGCAACAGCAACTTTTCAAGGACGGAAAGACCAAGACCGTCCGGAAGCCGACCGACCAGTGGCAGAAGAAGTTCACCCACTACAACTGGGCTCGGATTTACCCGACGCAGAACGCACCAGAGGGCCTGGCCTACACCGTCGGCATTGACGCCGAGCTTGGATTCGTCGTCAAGATCGACCTCGTGGATATCAAGGTCAATGACCCGGCGCTGCGGAAGAAGTACGAGCAGATCCGAGGGCCATTCACGTCCTCGCCCATCGTGGCCGTTAAGTCAGCGGCCGAGGGGCTCGCCCTGGACTTCACAGCGCTGGTCGACTGGAGCGTCGAATCGATCAAGAGCTTCAAACTGACCTACGACGACGTCGCCGACCAGCTAGGACTTTCGGCAGGGCAAGACCAGGAGTCTTTGCTGCACCACTTCAAGGGGCACGAGGACTTCGTTGAAAGACAGCCGCTGTGGACCAGCACCACGACTGAGCTGTTCGGCCGACTTGCCCGTGCAGTGAACGAAATGGGGCTGGACTGGTGGTTCACCCGGGCCACCAACAGCCAGCTGCGCTTCGGACGCAAGGAGAAGGGCGTCGTCAAAGGTGGGCCAGTCGGATGGCTGTTCTTGCGCAAGGACGGCATCCGGGTCAGTTGGTCCGCCTTTGCTGGGTTGGATGAGCTTGAGCCAACCGATCTCACGAGCGACCTTGTTCAGCTTTTCGAGGCCGCCGACAAGGACGAAGGCAGTTGGCCAGCCAAGCTCGGGGCACGGTCTGGACGCAACGGCTACTGGCCCGACGACTACGACATTGAAGATGAGCCCAAGAGCGACAAGCCGCCCAAGAATGTCATCTACTACGGCCCACCCGGAACCGGCAAGACGTTCGACTTGCAGGCCCTGCTCGTGTCTGACTACACAGATGCCGAGTACGGCGAGCGCTACGAGTTTGTCACCTTCCACCAATCCTATGGGTATGAGGAGTTCGTAGAGGGCCTACGCCCCGTCATCACCAAGCGCGGCAAGAAGCGGGTAGACAGCGAGACAGCCTCCGCGTCGAACGGGGAGGTGCGCTACGAGATCAAACCAGGCGCCTTCTTGAGGCTGTGTGACCGGGCGCGCAAGAACCCGTCGCGGCAGTACGCGATGGTGATCGATGAGATCAATCGCGGGAACATCAGCAAGGTCTTCGGCGAGCTCATCACACTCGTAGAAGTCGACAAGCGCGAGGGTGCGAAGTATCCCGTCGCCGTGACGTTGCCGTACTCCACGGAGAGCTTCAGCGTGCCGTCGAACGTTGATGTGATCGGGACGATGAATACGGCAGACCGCTCGTTGGCACTGGTCGACACAGCGCTTCGCCGTCGCTTTGAGTTCATCGAGTCGATGCCCAAGCCCTCGGTTCTGGCAGGCACCATCGTCTCCCACAACGGCGTAGACATCAACATCGAACAGCTGCTGACCATGCTGAACAAGCGGATCGAGGCCTTGTACGACCGTGACCACACGGTGGGGCATGCCTACTTCACGCGCATCAAAGACCTGAAAGATTCGGATCGGTTCAGCGAGCTGAAGACCGTCTTCAGGAACAAGATCATCCCGCTATTGGAGGAATACTTCTTCGAGGACTGGCAGAAGATTCGACTGGTTCTGGGCGATAACCAGAAGGCCAAGCAGGACCATCAATTCGTGCATGAAATCGGCCGCGAGGAGGACCTGCTGGCCCTCTTCGGCCGCGAGCACGAGCTAGATCAGTACGCGATTCGTTCTCGCTACCAGTTGAACGCGGCCGCACTTGATCAGCCGGACGCCTACGTAGGCATCTATGCGGCCAAGCCTGCCGTGACCGCTGGATGAATTCCCTGACGATCTTTGAGTTCGACAAGGTCGTCGAAGCAAAGGCCGGAGCGGTCGGGCTTGCTGTTCCCAGGCGTGTCTTCGCTTGGCTGGGCATGCAGTCCCTGCGAAATGGCGATGAAGCCCCTGGCTGGCTCAAGCCGACCCAACTGAGCGGCCAGCGGGCAATTCAGGTCACCAGCTATGTGGGCGTCATTCGTGCCCCATGCGGATTTCAGATCGAGGTACTTCCAAAGATCGGCAGGAACACGTCGCCTGAAGTGGCGCGCGCACTCCTCATCGAGATGTTGAAGTGCCTGGCCGGGTTTCGGCACATCAAGACAGCCAACGCGGACTTGGTCGCTGAACGCATGCCCCTCCTGGAGGTGTTCATCCAGCAGTTCCTGTTGGCCGTCGGTTCGCTCGTCAAGCGCGGACTGCGCAGTGACTATATCGTGCGACAGGACAACCTCTTTGCACTTCGTGGGCGGATGTTGGTGGCACGGCAGATCTCCCAGAATCTGGTCAGGCGTGACCGGTTCTTTACCGAGCATGACGAGTTTTCGCAGGACCGTGCAGAGAACCGCCTGATTCACACGGCGCTTCGCCATGTTCTGACCCTGTGCCGATCGCAGGAAAGCCAGCGTGTCGCGCGCGAACTCAGTTTTGTCTTTTCAGAGGTTCCGCCGTCAGTCGATATTGCCCAAGACATTCAGCGAATCAGGCTGGATCGAGGGATGGGCTACTACGAGTCTGCACTGGACTGGGCCAAGCTGATCCTGCAGGGTCTCAGCCCTATCTCTGGGATGGGAAGTCACCATGCCCCGTCGCTGTTGTTTCCGATGGAAGCGGTGTTCGAGGCCTATGTCGAGAAGCACTTGGCAAGGCAGTTGCGCGCTGACTTCGTCCTGAAGGCACAGGCAAGCAGCCAGCACCTCGTTGCGCACGATGACCAGCGATGGTTCCGCTTGAAGCCCGATCTGTTGGTAAAGCAGAAGCAAACCACGCGCTTGGTCCTGGATACGAAGTGGAAGCTGCTGGATGCGGCAAAGAAAAACGGGCGCGAGAAATACCAACTCAGCCAGGCCGACTTCTATCAGTTGTACGCCTACGGTCACCACTACCTGGACGGCACCGGGGACATCGTATTGATCTACCCAAGGACAGATGCCTTCATGGAACCGTTGACCGTCTTTGATTTTCCGAAGGCCAACGGGATGCGGCTGTGGGTGCTGCCGTTTTGCCTCAAAGAGCGAACGCTGAAGTTGCCGGCTTCCTCGACACTTCAGTCAGTCTTTGTTGATGAATGTCGGCCGCTAAAAACGTTTACCGCGCACGTTCGTCCTCCCACGTTAGAGCCACTGCCATAGGTGACGTAGAGAAGCATCGTTCGAGTACGGCTGCCCGAACGATTTGATAGTCGTTCCGACTTGGATCGGAGTGCGCAGCCACGACAGGAAACGCAGGAAATCAAGAGCAAAAATGCGAGTCTCTAACCTCAAGATCGAAAACTTCCGTGGCGTGCGTGCTGGTTTCATTCGATTCGGTAAGCACCCTGTCTTCGTCGGCGACAACAATACCGGCAAGACCACGCTCATCGAAGCGCTGACTCTCTTGCTCGGGCGAGATCGGTTGGTCCGAGAGTTGACGGAGCATGACTTCTACGGTTCTTGTCCGCAGCCAGCAGATCGGATCAGGCTGATGGTCACCATCACGGATTTTCCGAACGACGATCCCGAGCACAGCAGCCAATGGTTCCGGGACGGCAGGGCGGTAGTGAAATGGGTGGATGAGGAATCCGGAACGGTGCATCCGCAGCGAGACGACCCTGCCTGGAAGCTTTGCTGCCAGATCGCGGTGCAGGCGAGATTTGACGCCGAGACTCTTTCAGTCGAAGTGCTCCGCTACTTCCACGATCACGACGAGCCGATCGACCCTTTCACTGAGGAGCCGCCGGCTCCTGTGCCGGGCAAGCTTATTCAGGAACTGAGCTTCTATTTGGTCAGAGCCAGCCGCACGTGGGACAAGGTGTTTTCTTTCGGCAATGAACTCTTCAAGCGAACTGTTTTGGCCGCAGCGGCGCAGCCAGCCACGGCACTACTTGCTGAGCGCGACCGGCTGCGAGCGCCCGAGCAGCCGATTGATGAGGATCCTGGCATCGCCCCGCTGATTCAGAACCTGAACAATGAATTGGCGCTCTCGTTCCCCAACGCGCCGAAAGTTCAACTCCGATTGACTGGCACCGATAGTCGCGCGGTCATGGAGGCCGTCTCCGCCCACTTTGCGTCATCCGATGGATTCAGCATCCCTGCCGGGAGACAAGGAAGTGGGCTGGTGTCTATGCAAGGGCTGCTGCTGCTTCTTGAGCTCGGCCGTGCACGAGCCGCTTCAGGCGGTGAATTCTTGATGGCCTTGGAGGAGCCGGAGGTTCATTTGCCGCCTTCGGCCCAGCAACGCTTGGTGCAACGCGTGCAAGCCTTGTCGACGCAGACTTTCGTCACAACGCATTCGCCACTGGTCGCGAGCATGGCAGACCCGACGTCGGTGCTGATCCTCAAGAAGCACGATGGTGCGATGTCAGCCGAGCCATTCTTGGAAGCCCCTTTGCCGGCGGCAGCACCAAACTGGCAGCGAAAATTCTTCCAGCACAGCCGCGTCGATGTGTTGAGTGCGCTCATGCAGCCATCGCTTCTGATTCCCGAGGGTCGAGCTGACTTCCAGCTGCTCCGTTGCATCTTGCGGCCGCTCATGATGACGGCCGGTTGGATCGACACCATGAGCAGGCCGTTTGGCATCGAAGTTGGCGTGGTCCCGACGGAAGATGCCAAAGTCATAGAGACCCACATCCTGATGACTAGGCTGCACCGTCGCGTCTCATGCCTTGTGGATGGCGATGGACAGGGCTTGCTGTATGCGGGGCAACTTCGTAACGCGCCGTCACCTCCCGCATCCATTGTCCGTTGGAACAACGGCGCCATGATCGAGGATGCAGTGGGCTGGATTCTGTTGGCGGATGAAGATACCGCTGTGCCTAAGCTCACAGAGCTCGGCGAGGTGGCGCCGGTGTCGGCGGCAGACGCTGTCGCATACCTCAAGACCAAGAAGATGGACATCATCTCCTACGAGCTTGTCGCCGAGGCCATTGCGACTACGCCGGCGTGCCGTGCTCGAGCTGCTGATCTCTTGGCGGGCTTGGCATGCGCCTGTGCTGGCTCAAACGCGACAGCGCGGTTTGTTCGCGATGGCGATGGAGTTTGGGTGTTTCAGCCGTGACGATCCAGGCGTTCTCAGGGGGCGCGGGCTGCGGCAAGACCTATCAATTGATGCGGGCTCTGAGTGCGCACTTAGATGCCTCGCCATTGGCAGAGGGGCAGAAAGTTCTTGCTCTGACTTTCATGCACGGATCGCGCCGCAGACTCGAGGAGCGGCTCGCTCAAGTGCCGATTCTCAGGAAGCGAGCAAACTGCACCACTGTCGACAGCTTCGCATGGTCACTCGTACGACGGTGGAGGTCTCTCGCATCCAGACTCGGACATGCGGACATCGATCCGAGCGAGTATGACCGCGTATGTGACGCGGCCGCAGATCTCGTCCAAATCGGCGAGGTGAGGAGTTGGGTCGCCGCGTCGTATCCCATCCTGTTGGTAGATGAAGCCCAGGATTTGACCGTGCCGCGACTTCGCCTCGTTCAAGGCTTGGCGGTTCGGTTGCAGGTGTTCGTTGCGGCCGACGAATTCCAGTGTCTCGATGAGCAATTGCGACCGAACCCCGCATGCGCTTGGCTCCAGGAGGTTTGTAAACCCGAGGAACTCAACCAGCCACGACGAACCAATGTGGCGGAGCTGCTCGACGCAGCGGCGGCTATTCGCGCCGGCCAGCCACCGCAGTCCGGGAATATCTTCAAGATCCAATTGACGCCCCGTCCGCCCCTCGCTGGCGCGTGGCTAAACGGCAACTTGCGCTACTACGGAGGTGGAAGAAGCGTTGCAATCATCACTCCTTCACTTGGCACGTTTGCCCGGAATGCGCTCGCATGGTCGGCGGCCAACGCGACGTCTAACGGCGCCGGACCTTACGCCGTCGCCTGGGAAGAGTCTGAATCGAAGGCTGCCAGCGCTTTCACGGCGTCTCTGGCGTTGCAAGAGACGAACGACATCCCAACTGTGACCGCGCTTCTAACAGGCGCTGGCGACCCACGTGCCGCTCGGGAAGTCACGGATTGGATGGATGTGCAACGGCGAGCGCGTTCCAAGGCCAGTTTTTCCAGAGATGAGATAGGCAAGGCAATCGACCAAGTCTTTGCTCAACGTCGCCGATCCAGCAAAGTCGAGGGCCGCGGGTGGCGGGGAATGACAGTGCATGGCGCGAAGAACCGAGAGTTTGACAACGTCATTTTGCTGTGGCCTGCAGCGGTCGTTGGCAGCGACGACCAAAAGCGCAGATTGCTCTACAACGCGGTGACACGCGCAAAAGTTCGGTGCTTGGTTCTAGTCCAAGCCAGCGCTCAACTGGTTCAACCGCCGTTCGCCTGAAGCGTAGGCGTCAGTCTTCTCGAAATTTTTGCGCAGCGGCGTCGAATTCGGGCTGTATGTGTTGGCACGGCTCGGCGCTATGGCTGCGAACGGAAGATCAAACACAGCATTGCTGCAATGTTGAAGCCACGTCGTCGAACAGTGCTGCCGCGACAATTGCGATCGCAGCACAGGATCTTGCCTGCGTGCGCGTTCCAAGAATTGAATTGACGAATGCGAACGTCGTCAAGCCTGCGCGACCGCCAGGCATGGCGTCCTTCAACCAGCCAGGCGAATAGAGTTCACAAACCTTTTGCGCGACGGCCGAGGCGCTGTCGCTTGTAGCGCTATTCAGCCCAAGCTCGTCGGCCCTCGTCCGCAGAGCGCTTTCGCACTTTTCAAGAGAAAGGCTCAATTGACCTGATGCGCTTTGACGTATCACTGACAGAGCCCGGCGGACCACCAACGTTTCTCCGTCTTTGGCCAAAGGATGTGGAACAGAAGTTCCGTTGAGCGAGGATTCGTGTGGCATAGCCTGCAGGAGATTCATCCTGGGAACGCCGTGTAGCGGATTGCCGTGAATCTGGCACTCAGTTTCACCGGGTACCTGATGTGCACGATGCCAGACGGAGTATCCCCAGCGGGCACGCTCGTCTGCCGCGCACATCGGACAGAACCAGAACCTCGGACGAAGCGCCTTCGAGAAGACGTGTCGGCTTGATCTTTTGCTCGCCAATGCCGCAATCTCTGCCCGGGACGGACGGTTAACGGAGACTAGCGCAGGCCAGAGCGTGTTTGCCATGACTACGTCTATGACTGGACGACCCAGTGCGGCAGAGACTGCTTCAACCATACCCAGCTTTTTGGTCGAGGCGGCCCCTTCGGCGAACGCTTGCAAGTCATCTTCCACTTGCGATCTGGAATCAATGGCGTGAATGCGAGCGACTCGGCCACGATACCCCTCGAGCCACTCTTGCGGCTGCAACTGCGGGACGATCATCTTTCAGAACAATAATTGAACTGCTCCAATTCTCTGAAAATAAATCATGTGAATGGCGAAATCGATCCGCAAAACACCATCAAAGTTTGATGATCACAGATGGGAGTTCGCGTTGCATGAAACGAGGATCAGCGGTTGCACATCCCCTTCTTTCGAAACCACTCTTTGGTCTTCTCTGATCTGCGTCGCTTCGCTGTGAGGGAGTCGAGAACCGATCTTGTAGAAGGAAGCAGATGAAGCTGCGCAAGTTTTGGCGCCAGCTCAGGAACGGCCGCAAGAACCTCGTGCAAAGTGACCCTGGAGCCGGGTGCCGCGGCGACCTTTGATGAGAACAAGGAACCAATGGCCGCAGCGTAGACCTTGTCTCGACCGCCCCAATCAACCCTGGATGACTTTCCGGATCTGATACGAGGGAGAGATCCGTTCACTGAATTGAGCCACGCCTTGTCGTTCCGATACAGCCAAGCAAACGCATCCGGAGCACGAAGTCGAAGTTGTTTGACGCCGAGATGACCGAATTTTTCGACGAGGCGACTCCATTGACTGCGCGCGCGCTTGCGGGACCGTATTTCACGTGCCTCATGCCACTCTCGCTGTAAACCCGGTGTGATGCGAAGCACGCGGGTGACCGTCTCTACAGAAACTTCGCAACGTGCTGCCACCAATGCTTTTTCAATCCCGCCGCGCAAAGCTCTTACCATCGACCTTCGTAACTCGTCGACGAGCTTCTTGGGTCGCCCTTTGGCGCAGATGCCGAGTTTGGATAGCCAGGCCAGTCCGGTATGCGGATCGACTCCGACGGCTCTCGCTGCTGAGCTTGGGGCAGCTCCGTTTTTGACCAACGCGTAGAAGCGTTCCTGCGCAGGATGGCCGGGCGAGTCCGACGCAGTTTTGAATTTTACCGATGGGCCGATGCATGGCTCCCCTATGGCGGATGTTGTCACCCGGTCGAAGCAGTCCTGAAAGTGGCTCCAGCCGTCAAATACCAACCCTATGACTGCGAGCACCTTCGCTGGATGCTTCACTCCCGAGCGCTCCGCCATGACTTTGCGGAGTAGGTTCATTGCTTGATCGGCGTTCATGCGTAGAGCGCCGAAGTCCGGGGCGCTCGCAACCAGCCCGAGGTGGCGCTGAAGCGCTGAGCCGATCAACTTCACTTTCAACCGCCCCGAGCTGCCGACATAGTCGGCACGGCCGAGAGCGTTTTGGAAGGCACTGCGCAGTCGGCGCCGGTCAGCAAGGTGGCCCGCTGGCATCATCGACAAAGCTTGCGCATCGGTGGCCATGCGCATCAGCATCCGCCACTGCTCGTCGGAGAGCGTGCGCCGATCGATCGGTGATACGAATCCGCACTCTTGATCATCCGGCAGTGCCCACTGAAAGCGCCTCGATCCGTTTACTTTCGGCGCTGCGACTTCCAGGGGATGGCCATGAAGATGGCATCTCCAGACTCCCGGCAGTTGGTGCGCCAAGTGCCAGTAGGCAACCTGGTGGTCTCTTTGATCTTCTATGCGACATGCGGGGCAAGACTTCAGCGGATGATTTGCCCGCAAGCGAGCCGCGGGTAAACCAAGCAGCATCTTGAGAGGCCCCAGCTTGGGGCCGCAGACCGCATCGATTGCAGCTCTAACGACTTCCTCGCGATGGAATGGCAGGTAATACCTGAGGTGGGTACGCTCCGCCGCGATCAATCTGGCAGGCCCAAGCGCGCCGCCAGTGCGGTCATCGAAGGACGCTACGCGGGCTGGGAAGTCCTGCGCTGAGCCGATCCGCGGATGACCAAACAGGTCTAAGCACGTGGACGAAGCAAGACCATTTGAACAAACCCGATGCCATCTGCTGCACAGGCTGAATAGCGTTTCGTCCGGCATCCACCCCCCAATACTGGTGAGCGTCCTAGATATCTGATCGATGCGCTCTCGGCCGATATCTGCTTTTCTGAACTCGGTCGGTGGTGTATCTGGTGTCTTGTCAAACGTGGCGCAAGACGCGTCTACTGGCAGCGTTGCATGAAACGGTGGCGTGATCCGTCTAGAAACCATGTCCCCAATATCACCTGACGTCGGCGAAAGGTCAATCGATGCTGGCGAAGCGTGCCCTTACCGCACGCTCTCGATGCATTTCTCGGAGTTGCTTAGCACAATTTATTTGAGATCAAGGCGCCGATCGGAGGAGGCAGGAGGCGAATTTCTATGAATTGTCGGAAGGCCTCAAATCAGCCGGCCCTTTATGGCGGCTCCTGGCGCGAAACGCCGTCTCTCCTGGCTAGCATTCCCAGGCACTGATTGTTATGAATCAGAGAACCACTCTTCGTCGCTCAAGTAGAAGGCGGCAGCTTGCCGACATCTGCGAGGAGGATTTCAAACAGATTTTGGAAGGAACTGCTCACGTAAACACATTGCCCAAACACGCCCATAGCGATACCTAGAAGCACAAAAGCGCATGGCTCGCCAAAGCCATGCGCTTCCAGAACTGCAGTTGAAGTTCCATCCCCAACTGCTTTCATCGTGCCGAAATACCGACGGTATGTCAATGCCGTCGGCGGGTTAACTCGCGCCAAATTTATGCAGCAGCAGATCTGAACGATCTGCCTGCAGGCCCACCCGCGCCTGCACGCTTGACGCACTGCGTCAGCGAGTAGTTGCGAATGATGAAAGAACAGTATGAGCCGCATTTTGACGCCGGCAAGAATCGAGACGATAGCGGCGCGCCAATTCCCCTCAAGGTACGGCAGCGATTACATCCCCTCGATCTTGGCCAACCGGGCGGAAGCCCCAGTGATCTCTAGGCCTTCGATCCGCTACAGCAAATTTCTCAAGCGCGAGATGCACGCGCTCTCGATCAGCGAACTCAAGGCAATTCTGCTTGCGATTCGCCACCCGAGGGTCCTTGATATGCATGAGAACCCTGCGTATGCGTTGACACCCGGACCGCATCCCTTCGCCAATCATCCTGCTGCAGCGAACCTCAGGCTGCCAACCACCAGCGGGACGCTCACCATCGCTGACGCTCTCGGGACGCTGAAGCTGCATCCGAAGGTTTTGAGCCGGGCGTGCCCGAACGCCACTGACGCGGACGAGACCAACATACCGGTGGACGAGGACATCTGGGACCCTGCGTTCTACATCACCGATCTGCGCTTGATGATGGTCGACGAGCAGGGGATCTACGGCCTGGACTGGGACATCAAACTGAATGAGGGCGATCACGGAAAGCCTGGTCCCGGGAAGCGGTCCTTGCGGGCGCTGCGGAGAGCCGAGGCTAGAGCTCAGGTGACTGGCGTATTCAACGCAGAGTTGGGGATCCGCTCCGTGCAAGTCGTTGGAAACGATATAGATCACAACGTCTTCTGCAACCTGAATCAGCTGATGGGTTGGCATGACTACGACCTGCAAAGACCGGCAGACGAAGTGCAGGAGTTCGAAGACGACGTACGGGGCTCGATGAAGAACGCAATCGCTCCTCTCTCGATGCTTGTTGCTTGGACTGCTCGGGGCTGGAAACGCGAGCAATTCCTTGCGGCTTTGTGGCAATCCATCTGGTACCAGCGCGTTCGGGTCGACTTGTTCCGGCCCGTCGTCGTGAACCATCCATTGCGACACGAGGTGCGCTGCATCTTTGACGTCTACGCCCATCTATTCAACCGGTAAGAAGAATCAACATGGCCATCGGAACCCAATACATCGCCCCAGTGGGCTGGATCACCCTCAAGCCCGATACGCGCTACTGGCGTGTGGGGGACTCAACTGACAAGGCATTCACCGTATTCGCCGAATTCGGTACGGAGAAGCCCTCGGTTGAAATCATCAGGCTGCCGCGAAAAGACCTCGAAAGAGGCCTGCTGGAGAAGGCAATCATTCCTGCTGAGGCGCAGATGAACTTGCCTCCATGGCTTAGCGAACTTGAGGGGCAGGATTTGAGTCGTACGGATACCACCCCTCGCAGGCTGACTCACGGCATTCGAACTCACCGCAGCGTCGTGGATAACCGATTGACATTGATCGCCGAAGCACTGCAGCACATGCCTGCCATCCTCAGCGCGTCAGACCCGTTTAAGGTGGTCAACAAGTTCGCTGCCCAAGCGGACCCGCCACAGAATACGGGCCGGTTTAGAACCTGGCTGTTTGCCTACGTCTGCTGCGGCGAGGATAAATGGTCCTTGATCCCGAATATGCATCGCAACGGGAAGTGGGACCGCTGCACGGAGGAGCGTCTGAAGGTTCGCCGAGGAGCGCCAACAAAGCACTTCGCCCACCGTCCGCACTACCCACGCGACGCCGTCATGCAAGCAAAGATTCGTGAGGGGTACCTGCGCTTCGCTCGGCTCGGAAAAACGATGCCCAGGATCTACTCGGAGGCCATCGTCGCCGTATTCAAGTGCGTTCCGATCAAAGACGCTCTGGGCTACGACTTCTGGCATCAACCCAACGGAGAGCCATTCCCAACGCTTGCGCAGTTCGAGCGCGGGTGCGAAATCGCGTTCAAGCGCTCGGTGCTGCAGGTTACGCTTTTTGGTGAAGTGCGCTTCCGCAACAAGCTGAAGGCAATCGTTGGCAGGGTGTCAGAGGGGGTCGCCAACCTGATGGAGAAATGCTCTATCGATGCGAGCTACAGCAAACTATTTCCGCGAGGAATTTTGGATGATTTCATCGCGCTGCGTATCTGCATCGTCAAGTTGGTTGACACCGCATCAGGTGCCATCGTGGGTATCGGCTTCGCGCTGGGGAGTGAGACAGCAAAGGCGTACAAGATGGCGCTGTTTTGTTGCGCGATTGGCAAGACCCGGTGGGGGCGCTATTTCGGCGTTGAACTGACTGACGACGACATTCCTGGCGAGGGACTGCCTGCAAACTTCTCATCCGATCGCGGTGCATTCGTCGCTGCGGAAGTCTCCGTCGAGCTTTCGGAGCTCAAGTCCGGGCGTGACATGAGCCCCACTCACAACCCGCAGTCCAATGCAACCGTGGAGTCAAAAAATGCGCGCGAGATGCATGCAAGAGGCATCCCTACGCATGTGGTCACTGGAATGAACTCGATCCAGCTGATCCGCTACACCATCAATGAATGCGCAGAGCTCAATCGCAGCGGTAGTGCGTTGAGTCGAATCACCCGAGAGATGGCGGATGAAGTCAACAACGCGGTGCCTATCGAAGTCTGGAAACACATGAATGTCAGGGGGAGAAACGATTCGAAGGCCATCTCGTTCTCTGAAGCGGTCCGAAGGTTCCTGACGCCGGTCACGTTCACATCGCGCGACGGAATGCTGTTTCTGAAGGAAATGCGCTACACCTCGCCAGAGCTCGATGGCTCATCGTTGCCCACGCTGATCAGGAACCAGGGTGGGGTGGAGATCTCTGGCTACGTCATTGACGTTGTCGTTCGATTCGCATGGATTGAACATGAAGGTCATCTGATTGAAGTTGAAGCACGAGATCCGCTCCGGGAGGATGACGAGATCTTGTATCAGACCATTGAAGATCTCGATGATTACGAAGAGAAGATGCGTAAGCTTCGCGCGGTCCAGCGTGATGGTCGCGCAGTTGCATTCGCAGTGACAGCGCAGAAGAATCAGCAGGAAATCGGGCCCGCTGCGAAGTCCATCCACAGGCGATCCGGCAGGCCGAACCCCAGAAATGCCCCGGCGAAAGCGGAGGAAAAAGCACTGGAGTTCAAGGGATGAGCGCGCAGCAACCGACGCTCAACGTCTGGGCAGAAAGGTACAGGCGTCTGCTCGAGCTCGACGACCAAGCACTTGGCGATCGTCTGACTACCCTCGGAAAGCCACTGCTGGGCTTGGGGCAGTTCTGCCCGGAAACTGCCAGTGAGCGGCTCCGCGCTGGACTAGACGAAGTGCATATCGCGACCGGACAAGGAGTAGATATCGCTCGTCGGTTGCTCAGCAGATCTCACGCCTACGCGCTTGTTCGATATCCATCAATGGACTCCTTCTCCGCAGGCATCTACCAGGAGAGCCTGGAGTTCGAGCCGCTGCCTGCGACTGCTCTTATTGGCGGTGCCGGCCTCGGAAAAAGCGCATTGACGCGAGCGATCAGAGGCCTCTGGCCGGAGGGCGAGTCGATCACCTTGCCCGATGGCACAAGAATCCCGATGGTCGCCTTTGCTCGACTGCGTATTGGCGACAAAGCTTCAGAGCGTGACCGGCGCGCCGAACTTCTGCGCCAGTACGGAGCTTCCATGAGAGAACAGCAACAGCGATCCCTGAATCCCGCTCTGATTCGCAAACGCGGATACGTCGCTGGTTGCTGCCATCTTGTCGCTGACGAGATGCAGTTCACCAACATGGGCAGCGAGTCTGCGGCGGTGACCAAGCTCCTGCTGGAGCTCACCCACCTCGGACCGCCAATGACATTCGTGGCGAACTTCAGCCTCATCCATCGCTTGCTCAAGCGCAAGCAGGAAGACCAGGAACGGCTGCTGTCGGACGTGATTCTCGTGCGACCGGAAACGACAGACTCAGCGAAGCTGATCGAGAGAATCCAGCAGTACATCGTTGTTGCAAACGGAGCTTTGGACATCGACCCCGTATCTGCTGCCGAGCGATTTGATTTCATGAGCGGAGGGTCCGGGCGAGCGATGCGTGAGCTTGTGGTCATGGGCGCACGCATGAAGTGGACAGCCGCTCGCAACGGCACGCGAGCTGCAGTGAAGATCACAGACTTGGAGGCGGCTTACCAGTCTGAGCAGTTTGCGACGCTGCGCGTGAACTCGCGCCTGCTTTTGCAGCAGAGAGTCAGCAAGGGTCCTGTCGACAAGAAACGTTTGGATGTTTGGTGTCCGATCCTTCAGGTCAGTAACGATATGACTGACGCGCAACGCAAGCTGCAGGAGGCTGCGGAGAAGGCCCGGCTCCAGGAGCTCGGGTCGGCTGCACTCCGAAGTCAGATGCCTCATCAGCAGACGCATAAGGCGGTCACGGCTGGAACTCCTCTGCCGCCAGCAGTTCCTCTCACTGGACGGGCCGCCCAAAAACGTGCAACTGGCGTCACGTTGCAAGGGCTTTTGGCGCGTGCTGCCACAAACCCGACCCGCACAGACCCGCCCAGTCGATAAGGTCTTTCACACTTCATTGACGCTGCCTGCAGGTTTGTCCTGCAGAGCCAGGGCCCGCACGGCAACGTGCGGGCCTTTTTTGCGCAGTGCTGGCTGCGTAGAGACCTGCCGACGCCAACCCATGGAGCGAGCGTCAACACGCGGCAGTCAGCTTCCAGAACAGCCCAAAAGTGACGGTTACATCTATCGACGGACCTTTTTCCGTGCTGCCGTCAGCGATTGCGCGAGCCACTTCGCTCAGACAGCCTTACGGGGCTTGGCTGGCGGTCCGTCTCCCAGTCAGACGCTGGACGGACCTTATTACCGCCGATCAGTCGCGCGGCGAGGCGCGCAGACCTCAGCGCTTCCCGGTGACCATCCCGTAGATCACCAGCAGCACGATCGCACCGATTACCGATGCGATGAATCCTGCACCTGCTCCTGCGGTGTACCAGCCAGCCGCTTGACCGATGTAGGTGGCCAGCAATGAGCCGACGACACCGAGTACCACGGTGAGGATGAAGCCCATCGACTGTCTGCCTGGCAGCAGCGCCCGAGCGACCAAGCCCACGACAAAGCCGATCAAAATTGTCCAGATGATGCTCATGGGGTGGGGGTTGCTTGTTGAGGAAAAAGTGCAATAGCTGGCGAGGCAGCCTGTGATGCGTAACGGCAGGAGCCCGGCTGGGCAACTTGCTCAAATGGAATCGGATGACTCATCGAATACCTCGAGCCACGTCGACATCAGCTCGTCGGCCGATGCAGCGGTCATGAAGGGCTGGCGTGAGCCTGAGTCAGACAGCTTGACGCCCGCGTATTGGTGGGCCGCGGCTTCCGCCAGCGCTCGCGGAAACCCCATCTCTGTACGATCCCACTCGTTCATCTGCATCGGTCTAGTGCAAGCGCACCCTCGTTACGAATGGTTGATGTTCGCCGGCCCGATCGATGCTGACGACGTCCCCTTTTCGCTCATGCGTGTAGGACGAACGCTAGCGGCGCGAACGAGAGCCGTACGAAGGGTGCCAACCGTCAGCATGGCTCACATGTGCTGTTGTTTTTTTGATGTTTTTCATGGCAATGAACCAAAAAAGCCCACCAACTAAAGGTCTTTAGGGGTATTGGACTTGTTGGACATCTGGGAAACTTATCGTGACACTGACGGTCACACAGCCATCGGCAACCTGACGGGAATCCGCAAGCGTCGTCAGTTGTCCATTCTGTTGCTTCATTACAAGGAAAATCGATGCGTCTCACCACAAAAGGCCGCTTTGCGGTCACTGCCATGATCGACGTGGCTTTGCGCGTGCGCACCGGCCCTGTGACGTTGTCCGCGATCAGCCAACGGCAGCACATTTCGCTCTCCTATCTGGAGCAACTTTTCGGCAAGCTGCGTCGCCACAAGCTGGTCGAATCGACACGCGGTCCTGGCGGGGGGTACTCGTTGGGCCGGAAGGCATCGGACATTACCGTCGCCGACATCATCTTTTCGATAGAAGATGCCGCCGGTTCTGCTTCCGATTCGGCAGACCCGCATGCCGGAGGGAATGCGGGACGTTGTGTCCCCGACGAACTATGGGCAACCGTCAATCGGCGGGCGGTGGAGTTCCTCGATTCGGTCACATTGCAAAGCCTCGTCGACGACCAGATCGCGAAGGGTGTGGAAGTGGAGAACGCGCCTGCACGGAAGCGCCTGTTCGCCCGCCCGGCGACGCCCAAGCCGCTGAAAGTGACGGCGCCGAATTCTGTGTTCGCACTGGGTCGCATCGCACTTGCCAAGCGCTGATGCGTTGAAGTCTGAATAATTGTCGCGAGCGAGGCACGATCCTCGCTCGAGTGACGATCATCTACTTTGGTTCAATCCAAAGTTCTCATTGCAGTGCCCTTCGCTTGGCCGCCGGTTATGGCGGCCATCCCTGACAGGTAAGTGCAAATTCCGGCGCTTTGGACTTCATGGCAAAGCAAACCCAACCACCGGAATTCATGAAATCTTTCAGTTCTCGGGCTCTGCGCATCGCTGTCGTCACGCCCGAAGTCGGCTTGAGGCGGCGCATCTCTCTGGCCATACAAGCACCAGGTCGGATTTCCAACCAGTTCAGCTGTGCAGACGATGCGCGGCCGGCCCTGGAGCGTGGTCTGACGTTTGATCTTCTGATCATCGCGGTGAGCGGTGATGGTGACATGGCGCGAAAGCGTTTGAGCGACGCCGCCGTGTTGCTTGGCGGACTTCCAACCCTCTTGCTCGTCGGACCCCATCAGCTCGATCTGGTGAGCGAGTTCATGTCGCAACGGCAGGGCAATGACTTCTCCTTGCTGTCCTCGACCGCCGACGAACTCGAATGCCGCCTGTGTGCGTTCCTGTCGAGGGAAAGTGCGGTTACCGGTCAGCGGCAGATGACTTTTGGTCGATACCGCTTCGTTGCCGGGACGCAGCAGGTATTCATCGGCGATGTGCCGGTCCGTCTGACACGCCTGGAGTTTGAGGTTGCGCTCTTTCTGTTCAGAAACATGGGCTGCAACGTATCGCGCGAGAGGCTTTATCAGAGTGTCTGGAATGCCGAATTGGAGTCGAGCACACGCACCATCGACGCTCATGTTGGCAAAGTCCGCAAAGCACTCGATCTCGCCAATTCGACTGAATTTGTGCTGCGCTCGATTTATCGCGATGGCTATAAGCTGGATGCTGTCGATGCGCCTTCGATGAAGACTTCAACAAGGCGTTCTGCCGTCAGGAGCAATTCGATGCAACTGATGCAGGCAGCATGACGCGTCGATGCCTGTGTCGAGTGCGCCGCCCTATTAGCGCAGCTCGATCTGGCCAATCAGATCGCTGATTTGATCCGCACGACGCAGAAGCTCCGTGAACTCCGCCGTTGCATGGTGCCGTTCGATATATCTGCATGCTGCTACGCCGCTATCGAAATTGTGCATGCCCGGGCTTCCCGCCAAGGTATGAGCCGATTTCGCTGCGTCCGCATTTCGTCTTTCACGCACAGCTCGGTGAATGGATTGCGCAAGCGCTTGTCTCGACGCCAGAAATCCCGGCATCGCACTTTCCGTTGCCTGCTGAATCCAGGGCCCACCGTGCGATTTGGGCATGCTGGCGACTATTTGATGGAAAACATTGACAGAGGCGCTACGCGATTTCGGTTCCGGCAACACTTGATCGAATATCCCGGCTTCATCTGCTGCGCGTTGAGAGGGCGCATCGGACGTCAATGCAACGATCCAACTCGGCGCCTCGTACGCGTCTGCCTGCATGGCACGAAGCTCTTGTGCAAGCCCGATCATGGAGGTTGTATCCGGGTCCAAGATCAACCACACGATGTCGGGCCGACTGTCTATCAGTCGGTCCACGGTTTCTTCTGCGGTGATGGCAGTGCGTATAAGCACCTCGGTCGACAGCCATTGCTCGTACGGTTGCCTCATACCGGCATCTGTGCATACAAGAAGCAAGTCAACCATTGCATCGGTTGGAGTGCCATGTACCAATGTCACCAGACTGGCGCTGCGTCGAATGTGCAACTGCCGCCAACGAGACCATGCAACCCAGACGAGTCCAGCAGTGCCTACAGCCACGACGATAAGGGCGACTGCGAGAGCGGGCTTGTTGGTCAAGGGTGGCAGGTCGGTACCCGACATGGCCGACGCGTCGAGCGCAAACGCTGCAGTCGAGGCAATGAGCGAGTGAAAAGAGAGCATTGTGAAGTGCCTGAATCGGAAGTCCGAGGCATCGCCGATTTTGTGGCCCCGCCATTTTCGTTATTTTCGGCTGCCACAGGGAAGATCCGATTACGGATTTTGTGATGGATGTGGAGAATTTGGTGCCGCACGAACCATTTTTTGATCGAAAATGCCATCAAATAGTTATTATCATGAATTAAAAAATCGAACATGCAAAGGCGCATCGCTGCGATCTATTGCGCTAACAGTCATTCGATCTAACAGCAAAAACTTGCAAAATTATGCGCATAGCCATACTCGACGACGATCCTGTGCAGATCGAGCAGCTGGTTAGAATTTTGAGGGCGCCGCTCAATTCAGAATATGAAGAGACGACGTGCGTGACCTTTGCGCAAGGCGAAAATTTACGCAGAGCATTGCGCCGCGAAACTTTCGATTTACTGATTCTCGACTGGAATTTGCCCGATCTCGACGGCGTCGAATTACTTCGTTGGCTGCGCGAGGAGCGGAGCGACCTGACACCCGTATTGATGTTGAGCGCACGCACGTCCGAGAGCGATGTGGCGCGCGCATTGACACGCGGCGCAGACGACTATGTGATCAAGCCGTTCCGGCCGCTTGAACTGCGAGCACGGCTCGCCCGGCTCTACAAGCGGCCAGCAACCGTCAATACCGAACCGCACAATCTCAAATTCGGAAGCTGGCACTTCGATCGTTTTCACAGCACGGTGTCATACGCGCCGGAAAACGGAGCTGGCGGAACTGAAGCAAGGGAACGGGTCGAGCCGAGGACGACCCAGCTCACCGAGAGCGAATTCAAGCTTGCTCTCGCCTTGTTTCGGAACATGGGAAATGCCGTCTCCCGCTCCTACCTGATCGAAAAAGCGGGCTACGAAGGCGACGATGCGACATCACGCACCCTGGACAGCCATATCTACCGTCTACGCGGCAAGCTCACGCTCACGGGCGAGCGTGGATATGTACTGCGCACCGTCTATGGCAAGGGCTATCGCCTGGAGGCCACCGAAAGTTAGGACTCGAACATCCCGCGGGTCCACGGGATGCACGTTGGCGGGTATCAGTTAACGGGGATCAACGGGCAGGTGCAGGAATCGGCGTCACGGTTTCGCGAATCAGACCGCCACCGGCGACGCTGCCATCGACGGAAGTGCGACCCGCACCCGAGCCGGTGACACGGGCTTCGCAGGCCGCGCGGTCCGAAATCGGCTGCAGCTGGCAGCGTGCAAGCGCGTTGTCTTCGTAGCGCGTCGAGCTCGCGCTCGTCAGCCCGTTGCGGCGCGCTTCCTGCTGCGCCGCGCCCGCTTCGCGCAGGCAGGCTGCACGGTCCTGTTTCACGCCATCGCACATGGCACGCTCACGCTGGAGCTCGGTTGTGGAACCGGGTGTCTGGGCGGCGGCGCCACCAGCGGCGGAGATACCGCCGATGGCCAGAAACAGAGCCGTGATCGAGGGAATGGCTTGACGAATCATGTGTATCTCCTGCGTTTGCCGCGGTGCGGCGTGCGTTCGAGGCACTGGGGCCTCGGGAGATGCAGTTGTGAGCCCGTCGTGTGTCCGCGTGTGTGGGACGGAGATGCCGCAATTGACGTTCGGAGCCACCGCCGCATGTGGGACCAGTCTTTCACGCGGCATGCGTGGATGAGCGGGCATGGCGCCCGCGTCGTTCAACCCGCGTCGATGCGCTGGGCAAGATGCGCCAGCGCTTCTTCGACCTGGTCCACCAGGATGAGGCTCAGATCGCCCGGTTGCAGACGCGCCAGAGCGGCGTCGATCGCGATGAATTCACCGCGAATTTCCTCGATGTGCTGCGTGCGGCGTGCGTCCTGCAGGCCCTGACGGAGCAGCGCCATCACTTCGCCGTCGGCGCGGCCGCGCTGTGCGGCGTCCTGGTAGAGGATCACGTCGTCGAACGCGGCGCCCAGAATCTGGGTCTGATCACGAATGTCGCTGTCGCGCCGGTCGCCCGCGCCGCTGATCACCACCGAGCGCCGCTTGGCCGGCAGGGTGTCCACGGCGGCCACCAATGCCTTCATGGCATCGGTGTTGTGGCCATAGTCGGCGATCACGGTGGCGCCGCGGTACTCCATCATGTTGAAGCGGCCCGGCACGCCGGCCGCGTCGTTCTTGAAGCTCGCGAGCCCGCTGCGGATGGTGTCCCAGTCCAGCCCGACCGCCCAGGCCGCGGCCACCGCCGCCATCACGTTCTCGACCTGGAAGGCGAGCGAGCCGTTTCGGGTGACCGGTACGTCGCGCAGCGGCACGCGTTCGCGCCAGGAGCCTTCGGCTGCGACCAGCTGACCCTGGTCGACGTAGACGGTGCGCTTGCCTTGCGCGCGGTGCGTGGCCATGACGGGATGCTGGCGATCCGCGGTGAAGAAGATGATGCCGCCGGGGCAGCTCGATGCCATGGCGGCAACGTTCGGATCCGCGGCGTTCAGCACGGCCACGCCATCTGCCGCGACGTTCCGGACGATCACGCGCTTCAGCACGGCCAGATCTTCGACCGTCGTGATGTAGTTCAAGCCCAGGTGGTCGCCGCTGCCGATGTTGGTGACCACGGCGACCTTGCAGCGGTCGAAGCCCAGGCCTTCGCGCAGGATGCCGCCACGTGCGACTTCGAACACCGCCGCATCGACTTCCGGGTGCAGCAGCACGTTGCGTGCGCTCTTGGGGCCGCTGCAGTCGCCGCTGTCGGTCTGACGGCCGTCGACCCAGACACCATCGGTATTGGTCATGCCGGTGCGCAGGCCACTCGATGCGAGCAGGTGGTTGATGAGCCGCGCCGTGGTGGTCTTGCCGTTCGTACCGGTCACGGCGACGACCGGAATCCGGCCATCGTCGCCGTCAGCGTAGAGCGTGTCCATCACCGCTTCGCCGACCGCACGGCCGCGGCCGAAGGAGGGCGAGATGTGCATGCGCAGGCCGGGCGCGGCGTTGACCTCGACCACGCCGCCGTGTTGTTCTTCCAGCGGACGCAGCACGTTCTCGCAGACCATGTCGACGCCGCAGATGTGCAGGCCGACCATCTGCGCCGCGTCCACCGCGCGCGCCGCGATCTCGGGATGCACGGTATCGGTGACGTCCGTCGCGCTGCCGCCGGTCGACAGATTCGCGTTGTTGCGCAGCACGACGCGCTGGCCGAGCGTCGGCACGCTGTCGGGCGTCAGGCCTTGTGATTCGAGCCGGCCGATCGCGATGTCGTCGAGCCGGATCTTGGTCAGCGAGGTCGCGTGGCCTTCTCCGCGTCGCGGGTCCAGGTTGACGGTATCGACCAGCTGGCGCACGGTGCTCGCGCCATCGCCGATCACCTGCGGCGGATCGCGTCGCGCCGCTGCCACCAGCCGGTCGCCGACCACCAGCAGGCGATAGTCGAAACCCGGCAGGAATTTCTCGACCATGACTTCGCCATGGACCGCCGCGGAGGCGAAGGCCGCGTCGAGCTGTTCGCGCGACACGATGTTCACCGTCACGCCCTTGCCCTGGTTGCCGTCCTGCGGCTTGACCACGACCGGCAGGCCGATCTCCAGCGCGGCGGCCCAGCCGTCCGCTGCGTCGGCCACGGGCCGGCCGAGGGGTACCGGCACGCCGGCGGCATTGAGCAGCTGCTTGGTGAGCTCCTTGTCCTGTGCGATCGACTCGGCCACGCCGCTGGTGCTGTCGATTTCGGCGGCCTGGATGCGCCGCTGGCGCGATCCCCAGCCGAACTGCACCAGGCTGCCGCGCGTGAGCCTGCGGTAAGGGATGCCGCGTGCGACGCCGGCTTCGACGATCGAACCCGTGCTCGGGCCGAGCCGCTCGGACTCGTCCAGGTCACGCAGTTCCGTGATCGCCGCGTTGGCATCGAACTGGCCGTCGCCCAACGCGGCGGCGATCAGCGCTTCCGCCAACCGGACCGCGCGCCGACCCACGGCTTCCTCGCTGTATTGCACCGCGACCTGGTAGATGCCTTCGTCCAGCGTGCGCGTGGTGTGGCCGAAGATCACCTGGCAGCCGGCCTGCGACTGCAGCGCGAGCGCAGCGTTCTCCAGCACGTGCGCCAGCGCCAGCGGCTGGCCCAGCACCATCGGGTGCAGCTCACCGATGGTCGGGAACAGCGCGCGCAAGCGGGTCTCGAAGCCCGGCAATTGCTCGACCGCGTTCTCGGCACCGGTGCAGGCGACGATCGCTTCGATGGCGGTGTGGCGGCTCCAGAGGTTGGGGCCGCGCAGGGCGCGGATGCGTGTGACTTCCATGGCGGTGGGGTCGCTGCGGCAACGTCTCCGTGCCGCGGGCGATCAGGCGAGTTGTTGGAGTTCGGACGGCAGCAGGGTTTGCGAGAGCTGCAGCGAGCTGAGCGCCGTCTGCAGGTCCGCTTCGAAAGCTTCGGCGCCGGCGCCGATCAGGTTGAGCGGAATGTTCAGGGCCCATGCGGCGGCCACGGCAGCGAGCAGGCTGTCGAGACTCACGCCGGCATGGTTCGCGCGCCAGGCGGTCAGGCGGCCGAGGCCCGGGAGGAAGGACTCGCTCGATCCCTTGGCCAGCACCACACGGTCCTGGCGAACCAGCACCGCCTTGCCGCCGGCTGCCTGATGCGCCGTCAACGCCGCAGCGCCCGGTTCGTTCGAATAGAAGATGACCGCGCCGTCGCACAGCGGCGCGAGGCCCGCGACGCGGGCGTCGGCCGCATTCAGCACCGCGGTGCCTTCCGGCAGCACGACATCGACCTGCGTGCGCAACACCTTGACCAGCTGGTCGCCTTGCGTGATGTCGAACTCGCCGAGCGCCTCGGCGCCCTCGAGGTCGGTCACGATGCCGACTTCGCAGCGGTCATACGCGAGGCCGCTGCGCAGGATGGTTTCGGCGCCGTTCTCGATGACCACGGCCTGCACGGCGCGGTTCACCAGCAGCCGGTGACCGGCTTCCCAGTTGGCGCTGTCGCGCGCGTCGACGCGTCGGCGTTCGAGGAACAGGCCGTCGCGGCAGGCCAGCCCGGTGTGGCGGCCGCCGAGGCCGATCAGCCAGGCGACCAGCCGGGCCAGCGCGGCGGTGTCGCGCGAGCCGGCCACGCCGATCACGGGAATGCGGCCGGGCAGCTCGTCGCCATCGCCTTCGGGAAACAGGTGATCGCAGATCGCGCGGCCGACAGGTCGCGGCGACCCGACGGCGGGCTTCAGATGCATCAGAAGGCCCGGACCGGCGTTGACTTCGACGATCGCACCGCGCTGCGCTTCCAGCGGCCGGCCGATGTCCTGCGCCACCAGATCGATACCGGCGATGTCGAGGCCGACCACGCGGGCCGCCAGGACCGCTGCGTGCGCGACCTCAGGATGGACCTGGTCGGTGCAGTCGACGCCGAGGTTGCCGTTGCGCTGGATCGTGACCACGCGGCCCGCGGCGGGCACCGATGTCGCGTCGAGCTCCTGGCGCCGGAGTTCGAGCTGCAGCTTGGCGTCGGTCGTGATGTCGATCACGTCGAGCGGGTACTCCTCTTCGGCGCCACGCCGCGGATCGCTGTTGAGCTGGCTGTCGATCAGGGCCGCCACCGTCGCACTGCCATCGCCGGTCACCGTGATGACTTCGCCGCGCGCTGCGGCGACGACCTCACCGCCGACGACCAGCAGCCGGTGTTCGTTGCCGCGCACGAAGCGCTCGACCATCACGTCGCTGCCTTCCGGTTCGGCCACCGCGAACGCGGCCATCACCTCTTCGCGCGTCATGAGTTCCAGCGACACGCCGCGTCCGTGGTTGGCGTCCGACGGCTTGACGACCACCGGAAGACCGATGTCTTCGGCGGCTTCCCAGGCTTCCTCGGCACTGTCGACGACCTGGCCTTCGGGCACCGGCACGCCGCAGCTCTGCAACAGCGACTTGGTGAGTTCCTTGTCGCTCGCTATCGACTCGCCGATGGCGCTGGTGTGGTCGGTCTCGGCCGTCCAGATGCGCTGTTGCTTCGCACCATAGCCGAGCTGCACCAGGTTGCCCTTGTTCAACCGCATGTGCGGAATGCCGCGGTCGGTTGCCGCGCTGACGATGCACGCGGTGCTGGGCCCCAGGTAGCAGTCTTCCACGCTGGCCTTGACCGCGTCCACTGCCTTCTGCACGTCGGCCGCTTCGAGCGGAACGCCATTGATGGTGGCCATCAGCAGCCGATGGCCTTCGGTCAGCGCGACGCGTGCAACCTGCTCGTCGCGGGCGCGGAACACCATGCGATAGACGCCATGCTGTGACGTGCTGCGGGTCTGCCCGAAGCCGGTCGGCATGCCGGCCAGATTCAGCAGCTCGATCACCACGTGTTCGAGCACATGGCCCGACCAGGTACCTTCGTTCAGGCGCTGGATGAAGCCGCCACGCTCACCGACACCGCAGTGGTGCTCGATCAGCGCAGGCAGAAGCGTGGTGAGCCGTTCGGTGAAGCCCTCGATCAGGTTGGACGGAAAGTCTTCCAGCGCGCCCAGGTCGAGCCAGACCTCGAGCACGGGCCGGTAGGTCCAGAGATTGGGGCCGCGCAAATAATTGATGCGCAGCAGCCGGATGTCGTCGAAACGGGTCATGGGAACGTTCGATGTGCTTTGATCCATCGCCGTGCGCTGTCAGACGCGACCACAGGCCTGGATCAGAATTGGCGCCCAGACGGCACCACGAGGTGGTTCGGGGCGGGCCGGAGATTCAGAAACACAATGCAACATCACGATCCAGTCGGCACCCCGGAGGGCGAAACGGAAGCGGCTGCCCTTGCGCTGCAAAGCCGGCTCACAACCGCGGAGAACGTTCTGGCGACCCTTGTGGTTGACCTTGACGCTGAACTTCGATTCAGTTCTGGTTTGTTGGCGCTGACTGACAAGCGCCTTTTCGCTCGGCAAGAAGGCGATGGCGACCCATGGCGCGAATGGCTTCTGGCCGACGGCCAGTTCGAACTGCACCTGTCGGACCACGCGGGCGTGGGCACGCTCGACCTGTGCGGCCCGCAAGGATTGGTCGCACGCTGGCGCTACACGCTGGCGCACCAGCCGGCCGCGTTGCGGCTCGCCAAGCTGTTCGATTTGCGAAACCGCCATGTGGGCACCACACCCGATGCACCGGCCGATGTCGACGAATGGCAGGCGTCGGACACCGAGGCGCAAAAGCCGCCGTCCACCTGGGTTCTGCTGCGCCTCGGTCGCTTCGCGCGGCCCTATCGCAAGCAGTTGATTGCCGGTTTCCTGCTGACGCTGGCATCGACCGCCGCCACGCTGGTGCCGCCGTACCTCACGATTCCGTTGATGGACGACATCCTGATTCCGTTCCAGAACGGCCAGCAGATACCCGTCGGCAAGGTCGCGACCTTCCTGGCCGCGCTGCTGATCGCCGCGCTCGCGGGCTGGGGACTGGGCTGGGCGCGCACCTATCTGCTGGCGCTGGTGTCCGAGCGCATCGGCGCCGACCTGCGCACCACCACGTACGAGCACCTGCTCACGTTGCCGCTCGACTATTTCGGCGGCAAGCGAACCGGTGACCTGATGTCGCGCATCGGCTCCGAGACCGACCGCATCAACGTCTTCCTGTCGCTGCATGCGCTCGACTTCCTCACCGACGTGCTGATGATCGCGATGACCGCCGTGATCCTCGTGTCGATCAACCCGCTGCTCGCGGTCGTCACGCTGGTGCCGCTGCCCTTCATCGCCTGGATGATCCACGTCGTGCGCGACCGGCTGCGCACCGGCTTCGAGAAGATCGACCGCGTCTGGAGCGAGGTCACCAACGTGCTGGCCGACACCATCCCCGGCATCCGCGTGGTCAAGGCCTTCGCGCAGGAGAAGCGCGAGGCCGACCGCTTCCATGCCGCCAACGACTACAACCTGCAGGTCAACGACAAGCTCAACAAGACCTGGTCGCTGTTCACGCCCAGCGTGTCGCTGCTGACCGAGATCGGGCTGCTCGTCGTGTGGGGCTTCGGCATCTGGCAGGTGGCGCGCGGCAGCATCACGGTCGGCGTGCTCACTGCCTTCATCGCCTACATCGGCCGCTTCTACACGCGGCTGGATTCGATGAGCCGCATCGTCTCGGTCACACAGAAGGCCGCCGCCGGTGCGAAGCGGATCTTCGACATCCTCGACCACGTGAGCAACGTGCCCGAGCCCGCGAACCCGGTCAAGGTGGAGCGCCTCAGCGGGCGCATCGAGATGCGCGGCGTCGGCTTTCGCTACGGCTCGCGCGCGGTGATCCGCGACCTGGGCCTGGCGATCGAACCCGGCGAAATGATCGGCCTGGTCGGCCACAGCGGCTCCGGCAAGAGCACGCTGGTCAACCTGATCTGCCGCTTCTACGACGTGACGGACGGCGCCATCGCGGTGGACGGCATCGACATCCGGCGCTTCGCCGTGGCCGACTACCGGCGCCATGTGGGGCTGGTGCTGCAGGAGCCTTTTCTGTTCTTCGGGACCATCGCCCAGAACATCGCCTACGGCAAGCCCGAGGCGACGCGCGAAGAGATCGTCGCCGCCGCGCGCGCAGCGCATGCGCACGACTTCATCCTGCGGCTGCCGCATGGCTACGACTCGCTGGTCGGCGAGCGCGGCCAGGGCTTGTCGGGCGGCGAGCGCCAGCGCATCAGCATCGCGCGTGCGCTGCTGATCGACCCGCGCATCCTGATCCTCGACGAGGCGACCTCGGCGGTCGACACCGAGACCGAGAAGGAGATCCAGAAGGCGCTCGACAACCTCGTGAAGGGCCGCACGACCATCGCCATCGCACACCGGCTGTCGACCTTGCGCAAGGCCGATCGTCTCGTGGTGATGGACCGGGGCGAAGTGGTCGAGGTCGGCCCGCACGAAGCGCTGATGGCGCAGCAGGGCGCTTATTGGCGGCTGTATCAGGCGCAGCTGCGCACGGCCGATGACGAGGCGAGCGAGGGCGCGGCCGACGAGCGTGTGGGCGTTGCCGTCGCCACCGCTGCAGCGCTGTCTGGCCATGCGGCCCATCCGGCGGGAGAAGCATGATGGCGATGGACTTCCAACTCGAGCGCGACGCCTTCGGGCGGCTGGTGCTGATCGATGCGCAAGGCGAGCGCCATGCGGGGGTCGTGCCGGTGCGGGCCTTTCCGCTGACGGCGCCATCGGACGGGCTGTCGCTGGTCGGCAGCGATGGTCGCGAGCGCGTCTGGATCGACCACATGGCGCAGTTGCCGTCGACGGTGCGCGCCTTGCTCGATGCCGAACTGGCCGTGCGCGACTTCGCACCCACCTTGCTCCGGCTGCACCGGGTGTCGAGCTTCGGCGTGCCGAGCACCTGGACCGTGAGCACCGACCGCGGCGACACGCAGTTCGTGCTCAAGGCCGAGGAAGACATCCGACGGCTGGCTGGCGGTTCGCTGCTGATCGCGAGCGCGAGCGGCGTGCAGTTCCGCATCCCCGATGCGAAGGCGCTGGACCGCGCCTCGCGCAAGCTGCTGGAGCGCTTTCTCTAGCGGCTCTCGGCTCCCGGCTTCTAGCGCGCAGCGAACCAGCGCAGCGCTGCCGTTCCACCCGCCGATGCCAGGCCGCTGGCGAAGGTGCCCCAGGCCATGTCGATGAAGCTCAGGCCGATCGGCCAGTTGCGCACCACGGCCGAATTGGTCAGGTCGTAGGTCCCATAGGCGAACAGGCCGAACAGCGCGCCCACCAGGGCGCCGCGCCACACGCTGTCGGCCTCCACGCCCGGCAGCACGGCGAAGAACACCAGGCCGATCGGATAGAGCAAATAGAAGGCCGCCGCGAAGCCGAGCCGTGGCTGCGACGCCATCAGGTCGCCCATGCCCTGCTGGTACAGGTTCTTGGCGATCACGCCGAGCCAGAGCCCGTCGATCACCAGCAGAACGAGGAAGGTGGCGGCCCAGGCCACGAGGTGTTTGGTCGTCATGCGGCGCATCCTAGCGGCGGGTCGGCGCATGCTGCGAAACTTGCGCGCTTGTCCGACAGGAGATTTCCCATGCACACCACCGCCCTCGTCCTCTTCTCCGGCGGCCAGGATTCGACCACCTGCCTGGCCGACGCGCTCAGCCGCTACGAGCGCGTCGAAACGCTCGGCTTCGAATACGGCCAGCGCCACCGCATCGAGATGGACGTGCGCCAGACCGTGCGCGACCAGCTGCGCGAGCGCTTTCCGCAATGGGCGCCGAGGCTGGGCGACGACCATCTGCTGAACGTCGACTCGCTCTCGCAGATCGGCGGCTCTTCATTGACCGACGAGGTCGCCTTCGCGATGCAGGCCGACGGCCTGCCCAACACCTTCGTGCCGGGGCGCAACCTGCTGTTCCTCACGCTGGCGGGCGCGCTGGCCTATCGCCGCGGGCTGCAGGTCATCGTGACCGGCGTCTGCGAGACCGACTACTCCGGCTACCCCGATTGCCGCGACGACACGATGAAGGCGATGCAGCTCGCGCTGTCGCTCGGCCTGGACCGTCGCCTCGTCATCGAGACGCCGTTGATGTGGATCGACAAGGCCGCAACGTGGGCGATGGCGCACCGGCTCGGCGGCGACGCGCTGGTCGACCTGATCGTCGAGCACACGCACACCTGCTACCAGGGCGACCGCACGCACCGGCATGCCTGGGGTTATGGCTGCGGCAGCTGTCCGGCCTGCGTGCTGCGCCAAAAGGGCTGGGAACAGTACCGCGGCGCGTGAAATGGCGCCGCGGCGCGTCCGGGTCGGCCGGGCTCAGGTCGCTTCGACCGTGTAGCGCGCGGCGGCGCCGTCGCCGGCCGGCACCAGCGTCCAGCGCCGGTCGTGGAAGGTACCGACCGAAGGCCGGTGCGCGATCGACACCAGCGCGCCGTTCCGTGCCTTGACATCGGCGGAGAGCCGCGCGTACAGCGTCTCTTCGGCCTTGGGGTCGAGCGCGCTGGTGGCCTCGTCGGCGAACAGCCATTTCGGCTGGCGCAGCAGAACCCGCGCGATGGCCAGACGCTGCTGCTCGCCGCCGGACAGCTTCTGGCCCCATGAGTCGCTGTCGTCGAGCCGTGCCGAGAGCCCGGGCAGCAGCGCGTCGTCGAGCGCCTGCGTGAGCTGCGCATCGCTGTAGTCCGAGGCTGGACGCGGATAGGCCAGCGCATCGCGCAGCGTTCCGTCCGGCACATAGGGCCGTTGCGGAATGAACATGGCGTCCGGCGGTACCTGCAGGCGGCCGCTCGCGAAGGGCCAGATCCCCGCGAAGCTGCGGAACAGGGTCGACTTGCCGCTGCCCGACGGGCCTTGCAGCAGCACGCTGTCACCCGGGCGCACCGTGAGCGACGCGTCGTGCAGCAGCCGGGTGCCGTCCGGCAAGGCGATGTCCAGGCCATCGGCCCGCAGGCCATCGGCGGTTCCGCTTTCAGGGGCGAGCAGCAATGGCGGCGTGGCGTTCTCGGCATGCGCGTTCATCGCGGCATCGAAGCTGGTCAGGCGATCGGCGGTTGCGCGCCATACGGCGACGCGGTCGTAGTTGTCGACGAACCAGCTCAGCGAGTCCTGGACGGTGCCGAAGGCGCGCGAGATCTGCATCAACTGGCCGAACTGGATCGCGCCGCTGAAGAAGCGCGGCGCCGCCGCAAAGAAGGGGAACACGACCGCCAGCTGCGCGAACGAGGACGTGAAGGCCACCAGATTCTTCTGCTGGCGGATCAGTTGCAGGTAGTTGCGCAGCACGGCCGAGAAGCGCATGTCGAGCTGGCCGTGTTCGACCGTCTCGCCGCGGTCGAGCGCGATCGCCTCGCTGTGCTCGCGCACCCGCACCAGGTGATGGCGGAAGTCGGCTTCGAAGCGCTGCTGCTGGAAGTTCAGGCCGATCAGCGGCCGCCCGATGAAGTGCGTGATGGTCGTACCCACCACGCAATAGATCAGCGCAACCCAGACCATGTAGCCGGGCACCGTGATCGCCGTGCCCGCCAGCGTGAAGGAGAGCGGGCCCGACTCGACCCACAGGATGCCGATGAAGCTCACCAGGGTCACCACGGCATTCAGGATGCCCATGGACAGCGTCACCGTGTAGTCGGTGAAGAGCTGCATGTCCTCCTGGATCCGCTGGTCGGGGTTGTCGGGCGTGGCGTCGCCTGCAGCCGTGGAAGGCGCACTCGCATAGCGCGCAAGCTCCAGCCGGTAGAAGGTCTTGTTGGCCAGCCAGCGGCTCAGGTAGTTGCGCGTCATCCAGGCGCGCCAGCGCATCTGGAGCAATTGGGTGATGTAGAACTTGAAGATGGCCACCAGGATGCCGGCCATCGCGATATAGGTGAACCGCGCCAACTGGGTCCAGAACACGGTCTGGTCCTTGGCCTGCAGGGCGTCGTAGAAGACCCGGCTCCACTCGTTGAGCAGGACCGCCACGTAGACGGTGCCGAGGTTCAGCGCCACGACCGCGGCGAGCATGGCGCGCGCCTTCCATCGGTCTTCGGAGCGGAAGTAGGGCACCGCCAGCCGGCCGATGCGGCGCAGCGCTGAAAGGAAGGACGCAGAACGCGCAGAGCCTGAGGACATCGGTGTGCAGCCATCGTGAGCGCTCGTCGGCGCGATGTGCCATCCTAGCCGCGGGTCGCGCGCCTGCGCTTAGGCCACGCTTAAACCCCGCCCGATGCGCGACGCGCACGGGCGGGGGATGGCTTGACTCAGAGGTCGCCCAGTCCCATCGCCGGGTCGCTCACCGTGTGCTTGCCGGTTTCGACGCGGCCTGCAAAGCGGCGCACGTAGCTCGCATCGGCGTCGCTGCTCACGATGAAGTCGTACCACTGGCCGCTGGCCGCGAGCTCCCAGTGCTGATCGACCGAGGCGCCTGCGGCGACCGTGGCGGTCCACGGGCCATCGTCGCGGTATGCCTTGGCGCGGATCGTGAACTTGGCGGCCTTGCTGCCCGTGTTCGTCATCGTCAGGTAGACGTTGCCGTTGGCGATGTCATAGCAGACCTTCACTTCGGGATTGGCGGCTCCGCTCGCACGCAGCGCATTGAGGTCACCCTTGAAGTAGCGGTGGAAGCCGTTCGGCCCCAGCACCCAGAGGTCGTACAGGCCGGCGTTGTCGGTGGCGACCGTCCAGCTGTCTTCCAGCGTCTTGTCGGCTTCGACCATGTAGCGGCGCGGCAGCCGATCGAGGTTGAGCTTGTCGTACACATGGAACACCGCGGCCTGCTTGCCAGTGTTGGCGAACTGCAGTTTCACGGTGCCCGCCGTCGCGTCGGCCTTGGCCTTCACGTGGAGCTCGTAGGGCAGCGCACGCGACGGCCGCGTGCCCGTGGCCTGCTGCGGCAGTTGCTGCGTGGTCGGCGGCACGATCTGCGCGAGCGCCTGTTGCTGGGCGCGCAGCGTGTCCGCGTCCGCCTTGCTCTTGCGGCCAGCCAGCGTCGGCAGCACTTCGCTGTTGGGCGTCGCGAAGTTGAAGGCGCTGGTGAGGTCACCGGACACGGCACGGCGGAACGGGCTGATGTTGGTTTCCTTGACGCCGAAACGTGCCTCGATGAAGCGCAGCACCGAGGTGTGATCGAAGACCTGCGAGTTGACCCAGCCGCCGCGGCTCCACGGCGAGATGACGTAGGCCGGCACGCGCACGCCCGGGCCGTACACACGCTTGTCCGGGGCGGGTTGGCCCGTGGTGCCCGGCGGGCTCACGTGCGTGAAGCGTTCGAAGGCGATTTCGCTGTCCGTCAGCGTGGTCAGCCCGGCGGGCGTGACGCCGTCGGTGCCGAGCGACGGCGCGGCGGGCGACGGGACATGGTCGAAGTAGCCGTCGTTCTCGTCGAAGTTGACGATCAGCACGGTCTTGCTCCAGACCTCCGGCACGGCGGTGAGCGCGTCCAGCGTTTCCTGGATGTACCAGGCGCCTTGCACCGGGCTCGACGGTCCGGGGTGTTCCGAGTAGGTCGAGGGTGCGACGATCCAGGTGACCTGGCGCAGCTTGCCGTTCAGGATGTCCTGCTTGAAGGTCCCGAGGAGACCGCCGTCGGGCATGGTGTTGGCAATGCCTTTGTAAAGCGGGTTGCCGGTTTCGTCGCTGGCCGGGTCGTAGGCCGGCGAAACGACGGCATCGTCATGGCTGACCGGCTTGCCCGAAGCCTCGTTCGCCTTGCGGTATTGCTTGAATCCGGCGAGCGGGTTGTCGGTGTAGTTCTCCGGCATGTTCTGGTAGATGAACCAGCTGACCTTGGCTTCTTCCAGGCGCTCCGGATAGGTCTTCCACGTGTAGCCCAGTGTGGAAGGGCCGATGTCGTCCCACTCGTTGTTCACGGTCGCCACGTTGGCGCCCGTCGGCCCGTTGGTGCCGGTCCAGTGGAACATGCGGTTGGAATTGGTGCCGGTGTGCATCGCGCAGTGGTAGGCGTCGCACACGGTGAAGGCATTGGCGAGCGCGAACTGGAAGGGCAGCTCGGCTTCCTTGTAGTGGCCCATCGAGGCCGTGTTCTTGTAGCGCGGCCACTGGTACATGCGGCCGCCGTCCCAGGCGTCCTGGCCGTTGCTCCACGAGTGCGGCGTACCGCTCACACGCTGGGCGTTGCCCTTGGTTCCGTCGAGGTGGTAGGGGAGGATCGGCTTTCCATTGGCATCGCTCTGCTGCCAGACGTTCAGCCCCTTGGGCAGCGGAATCGTGAAGCGGTCGCCGAAGCCCCGCACGCCCATCATCGTGCCGAAATAGTGGTCGAAGGACCGGTTCTCCTGCATCAGGATCACGATGTGTTCCACATCCATGATCGTGCCGGTCGCGTTGTTGGCCGGAATGGCCAGCGCGCGGCGGATGGCGGGCGGAAAGGCGGCGAGCGTTGCGGCGGCGATACCGGCGGAGGCCGTGCCGCGCAGGAAGTTGCGTCGTGAAGTCATGGTCGTCTCGTGGGTGTGTGGATGTCAGGGCGCGCAGCGCATGACGGGCTTGACGGTGGTGTCCGGCGTGGTGGGCGTCGCGGGTGTTTCGGGCGTGGTCGGTGTGGTGGGAGTCGTTGGTGTCGTGGGTGTCGCAGCGTTGTCGCTGCCGCCGCAGGCGGCCAGTGCGCAGGTGAAGGCCACCAGCGTGGCGGCAAACGCGAGCCGCTGTCGGCGTGCTGTCGGAATGTGAAGACGAACGTAGGCCATGTGCATTTCCTTGCGTTGTTGCAAATTGGTGGAATTGAGCTTATGGGCCGCACGTGACCGTGCCGTTAAGCATCGATGACAACGCAGCGTTGTTTGCGTCGCGACATACGGGCGAACGCGGGCACGCCGCGTGCCGTCGGCACGCAGCGACAGCGCGCCTCGGGGCGGCTCGGCTGGGGGGTTAGCGCGGGTTGCTGATGCCGCTCGACACGTGGCCCGAAGGCACGTGCCGCGCGGCGGCATCGACGTGACCGGTCTGGTCGTCGAAGAAGAAGTCGGGTTCGAATTCGCGCAGGAACGGGCCTTTTTCAAGGCCACCGAGGAACATCGCCTCGTCAACGGCGAGGCCCCAGTTCATGAGTGTGTTGATGGCGCGCTCGTGGGCTGGCGCACTGCGAGCCGTCACCAGTGCCGTCCGAATGCGCATGCCCGACACGTCGGCTTGCTGCTGCAGTTGTTGCAGGGCTGCGAGCAGCGGCTTGAAAGGCCCGCCGGACAGCGGAAGCGCCGCGTTATCGGTCTCATGCGTCTGGAAGGCCGCGAGTCCATCGGCCTGGTAGACGCGCTCCGCTTCATCGGAGAAGAGAACGGCATCGCCGTCGAATGCGATGCGCAGCTCCCGTGGGTAGTTGATGCCGGCCGTGACCGACTCCGTCAGAACGCGGGCCGCGGGAAAGCCGAGTTTCAAGGCCTCGGCGACGTCCGTTTCGTTGGCAGACAGAAAGAGATGCGCACCGAGCGGCCTCAGGTACTTGAACGGGTCGCGGCCCTGCGTGAACACGCCGCGTTCCAGCTGGAGGCCGGCCTCTTTCGCCGAATGGAAGATGCGCAGCGCACTGACCGGGTCGTTGCGCGACAGCATGACCACCTCGACACGCCGCGCGCTGCCCGAATTGAAGTCGAGCAGCTTTCGCACGAGCGAGAAGGCGACGCCCGGCTTGGCAGGCACCTTGAGCCGGTCCTGCTGCAGTTGCATGTACGGCCTTGGATCGGCCGCGTCGAAGATCCGGTTCTCTTCTTCGAAGTCGAACAGGGCACGCGAAGAGATCGCGATGACCAGCTTGTCTTCGAGCGTCGCGGCCATGGCGCTACTTCACGAACTGGTTCAGCTGGATGATCGGCATCAGCACCGCCAGCACGATCAGCATCACCACGCCGCCCATGCCCACGATCAGCAGCGGCTCGAGGATGGTCGCGAGATGCATCGCGCGGCGCTGCACTTCGGCACCGAGCTGGTTGGCGGCGCGCTGCAGCATCAGCGGCAAGGTGCCGGTCTGTTCGCCGAGCCGCGCGAACATCGAGACGATGCCCGGAAAGCGCTTCTTCTGCGCCAGCGCGGAGGCCAGCGGCGCGCCTTCGCGCACCAGCACGAGCGCATCGAGCGCGTCCGCGCGCATGGCGCGGTTGCTCAGCGTTTCCGCGGCGGCCTGCAGCGCCCGCAGGATGGGCACGCCAGCCGTCGCGAGCATCGCAAGCGTGCTGGCAAAGCGCGCCGCGTTGTAGCCGCGCGCCAGCTTGCCGACGAGCGGGATGCGCAGCCAGGCCGCATCGAACTTCTCGCGGAAGGCATCGCGTGCGAGCGCCACCTTCGCGAAGAACCCGAGGCCGACCAGCGCGATCAACATCGCCCAGCCATAGCTGCGCACGAAGTCGCTCAGCGAGAGCATCGCGACGGTAAGGAAAGGCAGTGCGCGCTTGGTGCCCGCGAACACGTTCGCGACTTGCGGCACGACATAGCTCACCAGGAAGATCACGATCACGATCGCGACCAGCGTCACGATGGCCGGATACAGCGCCGCGCCGATCAGCTTCTGCTGCAGCGCCTGCCGCTCTTCCAGGTCGTCGGCCAGGCGTTCGAGCACCAGGCCCAGGTTGCCGGTCTGTTCGCCGGCGCCGATGACGGCGGTGTAGATCGGCGAGAACTCGCGCGGATGCTGCGACAACGCGCGTGCGAACGGCGAGCCCGCATTGACCTCGGCGCGCAGCGAGGCGACCAGGTTGCGCTGCTGCTCGCTCTCGGCTTCGTCGGTCAGCGCGGTCAGCGCGCGTTCGAGCGGCAGCCCGGACGACACGAGCCCTGCGATCTGCCGCGTCCAGACCGACAGCCCGGTGGCGTTGAACACCCGTCCGCCACCGATCGAGCGCCGCCAGATGCTGGCCGTCTGCGGTTGGCCGGCCACGTTGCCGACCAGCGTGACTTCCAGCGGGATCAGGTTCTGGACGCGCAGCATGCCGCGCGCGCTGCGGGCGGTATCGGCCTCGAGAACGCCCTTGCGCGCGACGCCCTGGGCGTCGACGGCTTCGAAGGAATAGGCGGGCATGGCGTCGTCCTCGCTGTCTTTGCGGTCAGTCGCGCGTCACGCGCAGCAACTCGGCACGCGACGTGACGCCGGCTTCCACCAGGCGTTCGCCGTCTTCGCGCATCGAATGCAGGCCGCCGCGCTCGGCGGTGGCGAGGATCTGGCTTTCGGGCGCGCGGCTGTGAATCAGCGACTGCACCGCGTCGTCGGCCACCAGCAGCTCGAAGATGCCGGTCCGTCCCTGGTAGCCGGTCTGTCCGCAGGCATCGCAACCCACGGGTTCCATGCCGCCGGTCGGCGATGCCGTGGCGCACACCGGGCAGAGCCGGCGCACCAGCCGCTGCGCGAGCACGCCCAGCAGCGAGGAGCTCAGCAGGAAGGGCTCGACGCCCATGTCGGTCAGACGCGTGATGGCGCTGACGGAGTCGTTGGTGTGCAGCGTGGCCAGCACCAGGTGGCCGGTCAGCGAGGCCTGGATCGCGATCTGCGCGGTCTCGAAGTCGCGGATCTCGCCGATCATGATCACGTCCGGGTCCTGCCGCAGGATCGCGCGCAGCGCCTTCGCGAAGGTGAGCTCGATCTTGGCGTTGACCTGGGTCTGGCCGACGCCCGCGAGTTCGTACTCGATCGGGTCCTCGACCGTCATGATGTTGCTGCTCGACGAGTCGAGCCGGCTCAGCGCGGCGTACAGCGTCGTCGTCTTGCCGGAACCGGTCGGGCCGGTCACCAGGATGATGCCGTGCGGCTGGCCGATGAGCTTCTCGAAGCGTGCGAGCGTTTCGCCCTGCATGCCGACCGATTCGAGCGTGAGCTTGCTCTCGGTCTTGTCCAGCAGCCGCAGCACCGCGCGCTCGCCGTGCGCGCTGGGCAGCGTCGACACCCGCACGTCGACCGCGCGCGTGCCGATGCGCAGCGAGATGCGGCCGTCCTGCGGCAGCCGCTTCTCGGAGATGTCGAGGTCGGCCATGATCTTCAGCCGCGAGATCAGCGCCGCGTGCAGCGCACGGTTGGGCTGCACGACTTCGCGCAGCGTGCCGTCGATGCGAAAGCGCACCGACGATGTCCGCTCGTACGGTTCGATGTGGATGTCGCTGGCGCCGTCGCGCGCCGCCTGCGTGAGCAGCGCATTCAGCATGCGGATGATCGGCGCGTCGCCTGCGCTGGCGAGCAAGTCCTCGACGGCGGGCAGCTCCTGCATCATGCGCGACAGGTCTGCGTCGTTCTGGACTTCGCTCACGACGGCCGCGGCGTTCGATTCGCCCTGTGCGTACGCGGCGCTGATGCGCTGCGCGAGCTGCTCGGTCGGCAGCGGCTCGAAGGTCTTGACCTGGAACTTGCGCATCACCTCGCCGAGCGCGCTGCGCGGCGGCGTCTGCGGCATCCAGAGCGTGAAACTGCCGTCGTCGGTTTCTTCCAGCAGCAGCTGCTGGCTGCGGGCGAAGGCGTAGGGCAGGGGATAGCGCATCAGGGCAGTTCGCGTTGGGTCGATGGGTCCGCCGTCGGCGGCAGCGTGCCCTTGAGCGGCGGGACGACCGGCATCGGAATGTCGCCGAGCGGCGGCGGAATCAGCCGCGTACCCTCGATCCGGCGGCTGGTGCCGCTGGGTGAAGGCGGCATCGGCGGCAGGACGATGCTCGTCGGCACGTTGCGCATCATCACGTTGGCGTTGTCGGCCTGCACGTTGCTCTGCATGGCGCGGATCGATTCGTAGCGGTCTTCCGCAAGCACCTCGCCGGACGCGTTGTCGCGAATGACCACCGGGCGCAGGAACACCATGAGGTTGGTCTTGGTGCGGCTGCGGGTCTGGCTCTTGAACAGGTTGCCGAACACAGGCACGTCGCCGAGCACGGGCACCTTCTCGTCGCTGCGCGAATACTCGTCCTGCAGCAGCCCGCCGATCACGATGATGCTGCCGTCGCCGACCACCACGCTCGACTCGATCGAGCGCTTGCTCGTCGTCGGGCCATTGGTGTTGTTCACGGTCGATGCAACCACGCTCGACACCTCCTGGAAGACGGTCATCTTCACGGTGCCGTTTTCGCTGATCTGCGGACGCACGCGCAGCGTCAGGCCGACGTCCTTGCGTTCGATGGTCTGGAACGGGTTGACCGTGCTCGTGCTGCTGCTGGTGCTGGTGTACTGGCCGGTCACGAAGGGCACGTTCTGGCCGATGACGATCTTGGCTTCCTCGTTGTCGAGCATGAGCAGGTTGGGCGTCGACAGCACGTTGCCTTCGCTGTTGCTCTGCAGTGCACGTGCCACCAGACCCAGCACGCTGACGCCGCCGACCGTTGCGCCCAGGCCGATGTTCAGGCCGCTCGACGGCTGCTGGGCCACGCCGGTGCTGGACGTGGCGGACGTCAGGTTGAAGATGTTGGTACCGGCCAGGCTCGAATTGGTGCCGATGGCGCCCGTGCTGCCGATGGCCGACTGCCACTGCACGCCGAACTCGGCGGCCTTGTCGGCGTTGACCTCGATGATCAGGCTCTCGACCATGACCTGCGCGCGTCGGCCATCGAGCTTGTCGATCACGGCGCGCAGCTGCCGGTACTGCGGCTCCGGTGCCGTGATGATCAGCGAGTTGGTCGACGGGTCGGCCTGGATCTGGCCACCGGTGGACGGCTGATTCGCGTTGTTGAGTGCCGACGTGGCGGCCGTGCTGGTCGTGCCGCTGGAAGTCGCGCTCTGGCTCGTGGGCGTGCTGACCGACGTGTTCTGCTGCGACGTGCCGGCGCTCGAGCCGGTGCCGCCCGTGCCGCCGCGCGCGTCGCTCGCGATGGCGGCCCGCAGCGTGGTGGCCAGGCGCACGGCGTCGGCATTCTTCAGGTAGACGACATAGATGTTGCCCGCGGCACCGTTGCCGCTGTCGATCGCCGGGCGGTCGAGCTTGTCGATCAGCGAGCGCACGAGTTGCGCGCGCGCCGGATTGGCTGCCCGCAGGATCAGTGCATTGCTGCGCGGATCGGCCTGCAGCGAGGTCCGGAACGATGCATCGGCGCCGCCGGGTGCGGCCGGTGCCGCGCCGGCACCTGTGGTGCTGCTGCCGCCTTCGAGCAGGCGCGTGATCAGCGGCACGAGATCGGCCGCGATCGCGTAGCGCAGCGGAATCACGTCGATGTCCGACGCGTTGGGCACGTCGAGCGAAGCCACGATGCGCGCGAGGCGCTGCAGGTTCTCGGCGTAATCCGTGATCACCAGCGAGTTGTTGCCGGGATTCACGTTGATGGTGTTGTTGGGCGCGATCAGCGGGCGCAGCACCGGCAGCACGTTGTTGGCCGACTCGTAGTTGAGCTTGAAGACCTGGGTGACGATCTGGTTGCCGCTCATGCCGGCGGCCGCACCGGTCGAGCTTGCGACCGTGCTGCTCTGCAGCTTGGCATCGGCTTCGGGCACGACCTTGTAGAGCCCGTCGGCCTGCACGATCGCGAAGCCCTGCAGGCGCAGCGCCGCCGCGAATTGGTTGAAGGCAGCGGCCGGCGCGATCGCGCGGTCGGTCTGCAGGTTGATCGTGCCCTTCACGCGCGGGTCGACGACCACGTCGCGCCCGGTCACGACCGCCATCGTGCGGGCGACGGACTCGATCTCGGCATTGCTGAAGTTCAGCGTGATCGGCTCGCCGCGCCGTGGTCCGGCGTCCTGTGCAAAGGCCGGCGGAATGCAGGTCGTGATCAGCAACTGCGCCGCGAGTGCGACAAGGCCGATGCGAACGCCGTGCGAAGGATTCTTCATGGTCAACCCAGTGTGATGAGCGAGCGCGTACCGTTGCGCCGCCCGATGATGTTCAACAGATTCGAAAGCGCGCTCTCACGGCCCGGCGCTGCACTGGCCTCGCCGTTGAAGCGCATGGCCGTTCCGGTCCAGTAGCCGCTGCCATTGAGCAGCAGGCTGCCGTCGCGCGTCGTGAGCAGCAGGCTGGTGGCAGCGCCGCCTTCGAGTGTCACGCGGTAGCTGCCCATCGGCCGCAAGGTCGACAGGCTCGAGGAGATGTCGGTGGCGTCGAGCGTGGCCAGGCCAGTCATGGCGACTTTCTGGCCGTTCAGCTGTACCGAGAAGGATCGCGTCGAAAGGTCGAGCGTGCCTTCGGGCTTGAGCGTGTTGAAGGGAGCGCCGAAGCCGACCAGCATCGCCGCCGGCCAGCGCGACTGCCCGTCGCCGAGCGCGAGCTGTATGCCGCCGCTGCGAGGCCGGGCGATCAGCCCCAGCGGCTGCGGTGCACAGCACGCCAGGTCGAGCACGGCGGCCATTCCGTCCCAGCGCGGGCGCAGCGTCCAGCCGAAGCGGCCAGGCACCGATATCGCCTCGGCGCCGCCGACACCGCTGGCCAGGACCAGATTGGCCGTGCCGTTCCAGACGGTGCCGCGCGGATTGACGAGCTTCAGGTGTCCGGTGGTCCAGCGGTCGACACCTGCGGCGAGCCAGCGTGCCGGCGCATACGCCACCAGCGCCAGCACGACGCCGAGCACCATGCCGAGAATGGCCCAGCGCCATCCGTGACGAGCGGCAACGGGGGGGAGCGTGCGAGCGACCATGCGTGCGTGGCGCCTTCAGCGTGCGGGCAGGCTCATCACGAGCGTGCCGTCCCAATTCGGAGCGCGAGGCGCGTCGGCTGCCGCCACCTGGGGTGGAGACGCGGGTTTGCCTAATGCGGGCGCGGCGGGTGTGGCCGACGCACTCTGGCTGCGCGTCAGGTGCACTTCGCGCGGCACGGCACGTGCGTTGCCGCGCGCCTGTGCAAGCCATTGCGCCATGCCGTCCGCAGGTGAGGCGCGTACGCTGACGGTAACGCCTTCGTTGCCGCCGGCCGATTGCATCTGCACGTTCGGGCCGAGGTTCTGCTTGACGGATGCGTCGAGCGCCTGCAGTGCGTCTTCGCGGCTGATCCGCGGCTGGCCCTGCAGGGACTTGGCCTGTGCCTGCAGCGTGGTCATCTGCTGCAACTGCGCGTCGAGCTGTGCGTGTGCAGCCGGTGCTTCCGTCAGCGTACGCAATGCGGGTGCGAGTGCGACCCACCAGAGGAGCGCCAGGACAACCAGCGTCAGTGCGATGGCGACCATGCGTTGCTCGCGCGGCGCGAGTTGCGACCACCAGAGCTTGCGGCGTGTGTTGAGGGCGTCGAGTCTGTTCATCGTGCGGCATCCGCCTGGACCAGCAGCAGGTCGGCCTCGCTGCGGGCGCTGTAGCCACGCGACGAGAGGGCGCCGGCGATGCGCTGCGTATCGGCTGGCTGAAGTCCGAGGCCACGCAGGCGCAGCTGGCCGGCGTTGTAGTCGATGGCGGTGGGCACGCGGCCGGGTGGCAGGCTGGCCGCCAGCATGGCCAGCATCGGTTCGAAGTCGGAGGCCGCGAGGCCTCCGGTCGCCTGTTGAAGTGCGGCTACCTCGCGGCTCATCTGCACGGGTGCATCGACGACGAGTTGCACCGACGGGAAGGTCCGCGTCAGGATGTTGCGGACCGCGGCGCGCTTGGCTTCGAGTGCATTGCGCTCCTTCCAGGCCCACGCGTTCACGCCGATCAGCTGCGCGAGCACCAGCAGGAGTGCGCCCCAGCGTGCGGCGCGCCACTGGGGCGCATGCAACAGGCTGGCCGTGATCGACGCGAACTTCTTGCCCGCGCGGGCGCGGCCGGTGGATGCGAGGTCGAACTGCGCAAGGTCCCACGGCGACTGGCTGGCCTGCAACCAGCGCTCGTCGGCGGTGGCGATCGGTATCGGCCGTTCGAACAGGCTGTCGGTCAACTGCGCCACGGCGGGCTCGGCGGTCACGACCGTGTCGGGCGGCAGCGTGCCCAGCAGCTTCAGGCTGCCGATGTCGAGCGGCAGGGTCGCGACGCCGCTGGCATCGCAGACGGTGAGCCGCGCGTCGTCCGGCTCACCCGTGGCGAAAACCAGTGTCGAGGCGTCGGCCGGCTGTGGTGCCCACTCGGGGACGATGCGGGTCACCCGACGGCCCGTGGCTTCGATCGCCTGCACGGCGTTGCGCAACCAGGTGCGCTGGCAGGCTGCAAGCCAGACGGGGACTCCAGTACGCGCGCCGGGTTCGAGTGCGAAATGCAATTGCTCGGGATCGTCGAGCAAGCGGTCTTCGAGCAGGCCGTTGAGCATGGAGCGCAGGCGCACGCCGCCACTCATGCTGCCCTGCGGCAGCGTGATCTGGTGCCACGACAGTGCGGCAGCGGGGACGCCGAGCGTCACCTCGTTGCCGCTGGGCAGGAGGGCTGGAACGGCGCTGCCGCTGGCGCGCAGCTGCCGGCCGTCGCCGGACCAGGAAGCCCAGCCGTATTCGCCTCCGGCAGGCGCGGGCGGCAGGGGAATGGTGACGAGCAGCACAGCCATGGGTCTTGTTGGAGGGTCGCTATTGTAGGAGGCGGGAAGGTACCGAATGCTACTTATTCAATAGCAAAGAATGTATATCCGATGGGCACTGCAGCATCGGCGATCAAAAATCCATGGGTCATGATTAAGACATGGTATTGACAGCTCACTGTTTGGTCTCCACCGTCGTGGTGCCTGCACCACGTTGGCGCCAGATGATCGTCGGAGCTGCACTGCGCGCAGATCCGGCTACGCGCAAGAGCAAGGACCGTTCCTCGACCCAGACGTCGTCGAGTCGAAGCCGGCCCAGCACTTCGAAGTAGCTGGTCGACACCGCGTAGTCGGTGTCGTTGAATGCCGTCGTATTCTGGAAGAGGCTGTTGGCGGCCGCCAGATCGCTGAAGACCGTGCTCATGCGTCGCAAGGTCAGCAGTTTGGCGCCTGCCATGCCAATCGACGGAACACTCGCGGCGAGCACTTCGGCGCTTGCCGTGTTGATGTTGAGACGGGTCCGCTCCGGCAGCACCGTGACGTAAGGCGCGAGGGCTGCAACCGTCGAAGGCGACAGCCCGAACCACGTGAGTTGATCTTCCTGAAGTGGCATCAGAGGTGCGTTGCCTCCGCTGTTGCTGCTGCTGTCGCCGCTGGATGTCGACTGGGTCGACACGGCGACCGCCTGTTGCACGCTCGTGGTCAGGAGATTGACTTCCTGGGACGGCAGGCCGAGCAACGAGAACAGCTGCTTGAAGGCTTCCACGTCTTTGGGGGACGGCGCGAAATCCGTGGCGGTCACCAGGTTGCGCACGTTCAGCTTCGACTGGGCATCGACGATGCGACCGGACAGAAAGGCGTCGGGCAGGCCGTCGAGCGAATCGCTGGCGATGTTCTTGTCGGCCGACAAAAAGGCGGTGAGTTTGGCTTCCTCGAGCGGCACCGCCCAGGGTTCCGTGAGATTGTCGACCGTGCCTTGCGCGATACCGTCTTCCCGCAGGATCAGCCGCGACCAGTCGAGTGCGCCGATCAGCACCCAGGCCGACTGCATGCGCGCACGCTCGGCCGCTTCGACCTCGGCGGAGCGCCACTGCTGCCAGAGCGCGGCCGCGGCAAAGGTGGCAACCAGCGTCACGGTGAGCATCGCCATGAGCAGTGCCGCGCCTGATTGATGAGCGGCGGCAGCCTGGCGTCGCGGGGCGTTGCGATGCAGCTTCATGATCTTGCCGGCAGCGGCGTGTAGGTCGGCAGCATCCAGTCACGCGTGATCTCGCCGGCCAGGGACGCTCCCGGCGACAGATCCAGCACGAGGCGGATGCCGTTCGGAATCCGCGTCGTCGTGCTCAGGCTGACGGTCTCGGCGGGTACCCAGTTCCCATTGACGAAGTAGAGCAGCGACCAGCTCTGCAACGGCATCAGTGCGATCTGCGTACCGCCCGTGTTGTCCCCTCCGTCCTGTGCCCAGGCGGCGGCACGGGTCCAGGCCTGCTGCCAGTCGCCACGCGTATGCAGCGCGGGCGACTGCCAGCGATACCAGCGCGACGTGCCCGCGCCGTCGTTCCGCTGCGTCCATGCGACCACCTGCACGATGGACTGCACGCCGTCGTTGGCGCGTCGAGTCAGGCGCAGCACGCGCCCGTTCCAATCGACCGGGATGATCGCCGTCTGGGTCAGCACCAGGCTGCCGTCGAGATCGGCGCTCCACTGCGCCAGCGCCGCCTGCGCGGTGAGCACCGCGTCGCTGCGGTCCCGATTCAGCGTCTGCGAACGCATCATTCCGTCGATGCCACGCCAGCTCATCAGCGCGAGGATCGCCATCGCGGCGATCGCGACCATCAGTTCGATCAGGGTGAAGCCCCGGTCGGCGCGCCGCGTCATCAGTAGCGGCCCACCACGGTCGAGATGCGGATGATCGAATAGTTGTCGACGTCGCGCACCTGCACGTCGACCCGGCGAAAGCTCGGGTTTAGCGTGGCGGTGGTCGACACCGTGACGCCGAAACTGGTGTTGGCCTGCGTGCAGGTTCGGCCGACGTCGCCGATCGGCGGCATCTGCAGCGACAACTGGGCGCGCACCAGTTCGTTCTCGGCGCAGATCTGCGCCAGCATCGAGTCCGATTGCCGTTGCGCATTGCGGGACAGGGCGCCGGTCGCCTGCGTGCCTGCCGCCAGCGCGATGGCGACGATGGCCAGCGCGACCATCACCTCGATCAGCGTGAAACCGCGGGAAGCCCGGTGCGTCATGGCGAGACGATCGCGAAAGGCCGCAAGCCATCGGTGCCGATGCGCAGCTCGCGCGCCGGCGGGCCGACGCTCGTCAAGACCAGCTGTTGCGCAGCAATGATCGGCTCCGGTCCGAGCTGCAGTGCCGGCACGGCGGTTCCGTCGGCCGCGATGGGCTGCGCGCCGATGCCGGTCGACATCCATTCGTTGGGCAATGCTTCGGGCGGCAGGCCATCGAATGCGAAGGCGCCCGGGCCTTCGGGCGTGAGGTGCCAGCGCACGGTAGCGCCGCTGGCCCGGGAGCGCGCACGCGCGGATTCGAGCAGGGCCACCAATCTTTCGCCTTCGCGATCGAGCGTCGTCTGGCCGGCGTCGCGCATCGCGAAGCCGACGCCCATGGTCGCCATGGCGATGATGGCGATCACCACCAGCAATTCGAGCAGCGTGAAGCCAGCGCGGCTGCGCGGGACGATCCGGCTACTGCCAACTGCCGATGTCTGCATTGTTGCCCTCGCCGCCCGGCTGACCGTCTGCGCCGAGTGAGAGCACGTCGATCTCGCCCTTGATGCCGGGGTTCAGGTATTGATAAGGGCGGCCCCACGGATCATTGGGCAGTTTTTCGACATACGGCTTCCAGTTCGGAGCCGCCGGCCCGGTGGTCGGACGGGTGAGCAAGGCTTGCAGTCCTTGTTCGCCGGTTGGATAGCGTTGGTTGTCGAGCCGGTACAGCTTGAGCGCCTGCATGAGATTGTTCACGTCGGTGCGTGCCGCAGTGACGCGGGCATCGTCCGCGCGGCCGATGACGTTGGGCACGATCAGGGCCGCCAGCACGCCGATGATGACCAGCACGACCATCAATTCAATCAGTGTGAAGCCGCGCTGCAGTGCGCGCGAACCGGAGCGGTTGGAAGATGGCATGAGAAATGGCGTTGGTACGTGAAGGAAGCGCGTCTGATCGCGTGCGCTGAATGATAATCCGCGCCTATGTCAGTTCCCTATGCCCCCGCTCGCTGGCCTGCGGCCTCCGCCACCCTTGGCTTGTGGGCGCTGGCCGCGGCCAGCGTCGTTTTCTGGGGGCTGCGGCTCTCCGCACCCAACGACGGGCTTGCGCCCCCTGCGGTCATTGCACCGCCCGTGTCGGCCATCGATTCCGCAGCCGTCGCGCAGCTGTTCGGCGTGCTGCCGGCGCAGGCCGTCGTCAAGAACCAGCCGGACGCGGCAAGCCGCTTCGCATTGATGGGCGTGATCGCCGACAGCGCGCAGCGCGGCGCCGCATTGATTGCCGTCGATGGCAAGCCGGCGCGCCCGTTCCGCGTGGGCATGTCGGTGGGCGAGGGCTACGTGCTTCAGTCGGTCGGTGTGCGTCAAGCCACACTGGGTGCGAGCATCGATGCGCCCGCAGCGCTCACGCTGCAGCTCCCGACGCGGCCATTGGCAGCCATGACGCCACCGGCGCCACTGCCGTCGCGCTGATCAGCGCTTCAGGAATAGCTGGTAGACGGGATTCGCGGTTTCTTCGATGAACGGGTAGCCCAGCGTCCGCAGGAATTCGTCGAACTCCGCGTGTTCGGTGTTCGGGACTTGCAAGCCAACCAGGATGCGGCCGTAGTCGGCACCCTGGTTGCGGTAATGGAACAGGCTGATGTTCCAGTTCGGCCGCATCAGGCTCAAGAATTTGAGAAGCGCGCCGGGGCGTTCAGGAAATATGAAGCGCAGCAGCCGTTCGTCATGCGCCAACCCGCTCCGTCCGCCGACCATGTGGCGGATGTGCTCCTTGGCGAGCTCATCGTGGGTCAGGTCGAGCGAACGAAAACCCTGCGCCGCAAAGGTTTGCGCGATGGTGGCCGACTCGCCGCGCACCGTCGTCGTCAGGCCGACGAACACGTGCGCCTCTTTCGAGTCGCTGATGCGGTAGTTGAATTCCGTCACGCTGCGCGGCGCCCCGGACGCACCCGACGGCCCGGGCAACTGGCTCACGATTTCACAGAAGCGCCTGAAGCTGCCGCGCTCTTCGGGGATCGTGACAGCGAACAAGGCCTCGCGTTCCTCACCGACCTCGGCACGTTCCGCGACGAATCGCAGCCGGTCGAAGTTCATGTTGGCGCCACACAGGATGGCGGCGTAGGTCTCGCCGCGCTTGCCGTGCGTTTCGACATATTGCTTGATCGCCGCGACCGCCAAGGCCCCGGCGGGCTCGACGATGCTGCGGGTATCGATGAACACATCCTTGATGCCCGCGCAGACGGCATCGGTGTCGACCGTGATGAATTCGTCGACAAGTTCGCGCGTGATGCGAAAGGTTTCCTGGCCGACGAGCTTGACGGCCGTGCCATCCGAGAACAGTCCCACGTCGGCCAATGTGACGCGCTCTTGTGCCGCGACCGACTGCATCATGGCGTCGGAGTCATTCATCTGTACGCCGATCACCTTGATCTCGGGGCGGACGGCCTTGATGTAGTTGGCGACACCGGAAATCAGGCCGCCACCGCCGATGGCGACGAACACCGCATCGAGCGGCCCTTGATGCTGCCGCAGTATTTCCATGGCGATCGTGCCTTGCCCGGCGATGACGTCGGGATCATCGAACGGATGCACAAAAGTCAGGCCCTGGGCGGCCTGCAGCTCGAGCGCATGAGCGTAAGCGTCGGAATAGCTGTCGCCATGCAGCACGACTTCACCACCAAAACCGCGGACGGCATCGACCTTGAGTCCAGGGGTCGTGACCGGCATGACCACCACTGCGCGCGTGCCGAGCTTGCGTGCTCCGAGTGCAACGCCTTGCGCGTGATTGCCGGCGGAGGCGCAGATCACACCCTTGCCCAGCTGTTCCGGACTCAGGCGGACCATCTTGTTGTAAGCCCCGCGAAGCTTGAAGCTGAATACGGGCTGCTGGTCTTCGCGCTTGAGAAGCACGGTGTTGTGAAGTCGCGCGCTCAGCTGTCTCGCGTGGTCGAGCGTTGATTCCACCGCCACGTCGTAGACGCGGGCGTTCAGGATTTTCTTCAGGTAGTCCGCGGGCGTGAGCGTGGCAGGACCTTGCGAGTTCTCGGCTGTTTTCAAGGGGGGACTTTTCACCAATGACTGGCGTCGATGATAAGAGGCCCGGGGCGGACGCTTTTTCCGTGGCTGCAGATGCGCTCCGTTCTTGGACCGGGCAGCCTTGATGAACGGCTGGATCGCCGAGTCCGCTGATGAGCGCCGCGCCCGTCAAGTCGGTGATTTCGCACGGCCAAGAAAAAAGCCCCAGACCTTGCGGTCTGGGGCTAAATCCACCAATTGAGAGGGTGGAGGAGACAAACGATGCCCATCCAGTGGATGAGCGATGGACTAAAGTATACCGACTGTTTGTTGCAATGCAACAAGGAGCGATGTTTTTCCCACACACAAAGTCAGGCGGATCGCGGCCTTAGCGCTGATTTCGCCCTCGGAGATCGAATATGGAATGCACAGTAAGCTGGACCGGACAGACGGGCGCACGCTCGGCGATGGGCTTCATCGCGGAGACCGGCAGCGGACATGTCGTTGTGATGGATGGCGCGCAAGACAGCGCCAAGCCGGAGAATGGCGGCCAGAATCTGGCGGCTCGCCCGATGGAACTGCTTCTCGCCGGAACGGGCGGCTGCACGGCTTATGACGTCGTGTTGATCTTGAAGCGCGGCCGACATCAGGTCGAGGGTTGCAGCGTCAAGCTCACGAGCGAGCGAGCACCCAAGGATCCCAAGGTGTTCACCAAGATCCATATGCATTTCACTGTGGTCGGCAAGGGGTTACCGGCTGCGGCCGTCGAGCGTGCGATCGCTCTGAGCCATGAAACCTATTGCTCGGCCAGCATCATGCTCGGGAAGATGGCAGAGATCACGACGAGCTTCGATCTGATCGAAGCTTGAAAGCAAGCGCCGATCGCGCGTTGCTTCTCAGATTCGATGCGCGACCGTCGTCATCACCTTGGATGCCACGCGCATCAGTGCCTTGGCGGGTGGAGGCAACTCAATGCCGCCCGCGTCCACAGCTGCCGATGCGTGTCGCGCTTCGTCGATTTTCATTTGCAGAACCACGGCGCGCGACTCCGTGTCACCGCCGGGCAATCGACTGAGATGGCTGTCCAGGTGTGCTTCGACCTGGCGCTCGGTTTCGGCAACGAAGCCCAGGCTCAAGGGGTCGCCGAGTTTTCCGGCGACGAGTCCCAGAGCAAAGGCGCCTGCGTACCAGACCGGATTCAGCATTGAAGGTTTGGCGCCCAGCGCGTCCAGGCGTTGACGAGTCCATGCCAGATGATCCGTTTCTTCGTGAGCTGCCTCGAGCAGGTGTACGCGCAGCCTTGCATCCTTGGTGACTGCAGCCTGGGCCGTATACAGCGCCTGTGCACAGACTTCTCCCACATGATTCACGCGCATGAGCGCTCCGGAGTGCTTTCGCTCGCTTTCAGTCAGGCGACCGGGTGGAGCGATGGGTTCCGGAGCCGGCCGCGTGGCATTGGGGCGGGCGAACACGGTGCGCAGTGCAGAGTCCGCTGCTTGCAATAGAGGGTCGAGGGAGCGCGTCATCTCTCTATTCTTTCACGCTGAAGCGCTGGGTGTTCACTTGCGAAGCTGCTGAATCTTTTCATATTGCGGAAGATCAAGTCGCCTCCGCGTGTTGCACGACTGCAACGGAAGCTGTGATCCGTTGGGCTTTTCAGGTGAATTCTTTTGCTCTGGTGCAGCGCCTCTGGTGCAATAGCAACAACTTCCCAAAAGGAGGTTGGCCCGGGGTCCGGTGGGTTCACTTGTGTGAAGCAAGTCAATCCTCTGCACCGGAGCCCTATGTTTAACCTTGGAGAAACTTGCAATGAAAAAATCTCTAGTTGCTCTGGCTACCCTCGCGGTTGCCGGTATGGCCTCGGCTCAATCGTCCGTCACCCTGTTCGGTATCGTTGACGCAGGCGTCAGCTACTACGAAAACAAGCCCAACGTTGGCGCCAAGACCAGCTCGTGGCAACAAACCAACTCGGGCTACAACTCCAGCCGTCTGGGCTTCCGTGGTACGGAAGACCTCGGTGGTGGTCTGGCTGCTAGCTTCTGGCTGGAAGCCGGTCTGGGCAACGACGCTGGCACCGCCGGCGCTGGTAGCTTGGCTACCTCGTCGTCGCAACTCTTCAACCGTCGTTCGACGGTGAGCCTGTCGGGCGGTTTCGGTGAAATCCGTATCGGCCGCGACTACACCGCTACGTTCTGGAACGACACCGTGTTCGATCCGTTCGGCACCAACGGCGTCGGCACCAGCGCGATCTTTGCAGCGAACAGCGCTGTGTTGCTCGCCAACGGCACCGCAGCCAACTCGAACTACGTTCGCGCCAACAACATGGTCGCTTACTTCCTGCCGTCGAACCTGGGTGGTTTCTATGGTCAAGCCCAATACGGCTTCCATGAAAACCTCAAGACCGACGACAACACGACCTACAACAGCAAGGCTACCCAGTACGCTGGCGCTCGCTTCGGCTACGCCAACGGCCCGCTGGACGTTGCTGTTGCTTACGGCGAATCGACCGTGACCGACGTGTCGGCCACCAACGGTGCCAAGAACAAGACTGCTAACCTGGGTGCTTCCTACGACCTCGGCGTCGTCAAGATCTTCGGCGAACTGTCGCGTGTGACGACCGACTTCAATTCGGTCCAGCCTACCTTTGGTTCGGACAGTGTTGATCTTGACGGTGCTTTGATCGGCGTGACCGCTCCGATCGGTGCTGGCTTGATTCGCGCTTCGTGGTCGACCGTCAAGGCGAAGTTCGACAACGCTCCGGATCCGAAGGCTAACAAGTACGCTATCGGCTACGTGCACAACCTGTCGAAGCGCACGGCTCTGTACGCTACCGCTGCTTACACGAAGAACAAGGACTCGTTCGGTGCTTTCGGTCTGACCGCTACGAGCGGCTACGCTGCTGGCGCTTCCAAGAGCTCGACCGGCTACGACTTCGGTATCCGTCACTCGTTCTGATCAACGACTGGCGTAAGCCAGTTTCGATCGAATGTATGAAAAGCCTCCCGGCGCAAGCCGGGAGGCTTTTTCTTTGTCCGATTCCGAGGTTTTGCCCCATGTCGGGCACGCGCCTTGCTGATATAGCATGTGTGCTCTTTACAGTTGATCTAGCCTGAATGTTCGCCTTTGTTTTGCGCCGCTTGATTCAGGCTGCGATCGTGATGGTCGCTGTCGCCTTCATTTCCTTCCTGTTGTTCCAGTACGTTGGGGATCCAGTCGTATTCCTCCTCGGGCAAGACGCCAAACCGGAGCAGATTCAGCAGTTGCGCTCCGACCTGGGGCTGGATAAGCCATTTTTCGTACAGTTCTGGCACTTTCTGTCCAATGCGGTGCAGGGCGAATTCGGCTTGAGCTTGCGGCAGGGTGCGAAGGTGTCGCGGCTCATTGGGGAGCGTTTCCCGGCGACCTTCGAACTGGCAATCGTTGCCGCCGTTCTGGCTCTGTTCATCGGCATACCGATGGGCGTCTATACCGCTCTGCGACGCGGCAGCTTCTTCAGCCAGGTGCTGATGACCGTGTCGCTGGTTGGCGTGTCACTGCCGACTTTCCTCATCGGTATTTTGTTGATCCTTGTTTTCGCAGTTCATCTGGGTTGGTTTCCCAGCTTCGGCCGAGGTGAAACCGTGCAGTTCGGTTGGTGGACATCGGGACTCTTCAAGGTGGATGGCTGGATGCATGTGGTGCTGCCAGCCATCACGCTGGCCATCTTCCAGCTGACGCTGATCATGCGTCTTGTGCGAGCCGAGATGCTCGAGGTGCTGCGCACGGACTACATCAAGTTCGCCCGTGCGCGGGGGCTCAGCAATCGGGCCATCCATTTCGGGCATGCGCTGAAGAACACGCTGGTTCCGGTGATGACGATCACCGGGCTGCAGTTGGGTGGCCTGATTGCCTTCGCGATCATCACGGAGAGCGTGTTCCAGTGGCCCGGCATGGGGCTGCTGTTCATCCAGGCGGTGACCTTCGCGGACATTCCGGTCATGGCTGCCTATCTGTGTCTCATTGCCTTGATCTTCGTGGTCATCAATCTGGTCGTCGACCTGCTGTACTTCGCCGTTGATCCGCGTCTTCGCGTCGGCAAGGCAGGAGGCCACTGATGGACGACGTGCGCTGGAAAGCCGGTGGCCGTGCGTTTGCACACATCGCCGAGTTCCATTCCGAACTCATCGGTTTGCGCCGTGATCTGCACGCCCATCCTGAACTCGGCTTCGAGGAGGTGTACACCGCAGCCCGTGTGAAGGAAGCCTTGCGTTCTTTTGGCATCGACGAGATTCATGAAGGCATCGGCAAGACCGGCTTCGTTGCCGTGATCAAGGGTGAGCGTGATACCCGCGGTGCGATGGTCGGCCTGCGCGCCGACATGGATGCGCTGCCCATGACCGAGCACAATGATTTCAGCTGGAAGTCGGCGAAGAATGGTCTCATGCACAGTTGCGGTCACGACGGGCACACGACGATGCTGGTCGGCGCGGCGCGCTACCTTGCGCGCACGCGCAACTTCGACGGCACGGCCGTATTGATCTTTCAGCCGGGCGAAGAGGGGTATGCCGGCGCGCGCGTGATGATCGAGGACGGGCTGTTCGAGCGCTTTCCCGTGCAGTCGGTCTATGGCATGCACAACTGGCCGTCGATGCGGCCGGGCACCATCGGCATCAACATGGGCGCGATGATGGCTGCCGCCGACCGCATCACGATCGAGGTGACGGGGCGTGGCGGCCATGGCGCACACGCGTACATGACCGTCGATCCTGTGCTCGTCGCGGCGCACATCATCACCGCGGCGCAGAGCCTGGTCTCGCGCAACGTCCGGCCGATCGACAGTGCGGTCGTGAGTCTGTGTGCCATGCAGGCCGGCGACCTCGGTGCGATGAGCGTGATCCCGGGGAAGGCAACGTTGGTCGGCACCGTGCGAACCTTCAGCGCCCAGGTGCAGGACATGATCGAACACCGTCTGCGCGAGCTGTGCAGCGGGGTGGCCGCGGGCTTCGGCGCGACGGCCACTGTCCACTACGAACGCATCTATCCCGCGACGATCAACACGGCACGCGAAGCGGCCTTCGCGGCCGACGTGGCCGAATCGCTGGTCGGCGCGAACAGCGTGGACCGCGCCATGGAGCCCAGCATGGGCGCCGAGGATTTCTCGTTCATGTTGCAGGCCAGGCCTGGCGCCTATCTGCGCATCGGGCAGGGCGTCAGCGGCGGCGCCGGCAGCGTTTCGCTGCATAACAGTCGCTACGATTTCAACGACGACATCCTGCCGCTCGGCGCCGCACTGCATGCCAGCCTTGCCGAGCAGGCGATGCCGTTCTTTCCGTCCTGAAGCTTCCCCGAAGCTTTTTTTCCAACGCAGCCTGGAGTCTTTTCATGAAATTCAAATCCACCGTGGTCGCAGCGTCCGTCCTGGCTGCGTTGTGCGCCGCAAGCGGCATGGTCAATGCGCAGACGATCCGCATTGCCAACCAGGGCGACTCGCTGTCGCTCGACCCGCATTCGCTGAACGAGTCGCTGCAACTGAGCACCACGGCGAACGTGTATGAAACGCTCGTGGGCCGCAACAAGGACCTGACCGTTGCGCCGCTGCTCGCCACCAGCTGGAAGCAGACCTCGCCCACCGTGTGGCGCTTCGAACTCCGCAAGAACGTGCAGTTCCATGATGGCACGCCGTTCACTGCCGACGACGTGCTCTTCAGCTTCACCCGTGCGGCTGGCGACGGCTCCGACCTGAAGTCGAACACGACCGACATCAAGGAGCTGCGCAAGATCAACGACTACGCCATCGAGATCGAAACCAAGGGCCCGTTCCCCATCCTGCCGGACGTGATCACGACGCTCATGATCATGAGCAAGAAGTGGTGCGAAGAAAACAAGGCCACCGTGCCGGTCGATCGCCGGAAGGGCATCGAGAACACTGCCTCGTTCAAGGCCAACGGCACCGGGCCGTTCCGCGTGCGCGAGCGCCAGCCCAACGTGCGCACGGTGTTCGTCCGCAATGGCAACTACTGGGGCAAGATCGAAGGCAACGTGCAGGAAGTCATCTTCACGCCGATCGCCAACCCGGCCACTCGCGTTGCAGCGCTGGTCTCCGGCGAAGTGGACGTCATGGAACCGGTGCCTGTGCAGGACGTGGCACGCATCAACGCCAGCCCGAACGCCCGCGTGATCGCCGGCCCCGAGCTGCGCACCATCTTCCTGGGCATGGACCAGAAGCGCGACGAGCTGCTGTATTCCAGCGTCAAGGGCAAGAACCCGTTCAAGGACAAGCGCGTTCGCCAGGCCTTCTACCAGGGCATCGACATCGTCGGCATCCAGCGCACGGTGATGCGCGGGGCCTCGCGTCCGACCGCCCTGATGGTCGGCCCCGGCATCAACGGCTGGAGCGCCGAGCAGGACAAGCGTCTGCCGTATGACGTCGAAGCGGCGAAGAAGCTGCTGGCCGACGCCGGCTACCCGAACGGCTTCGAAGTGACGATGAACTGCCCGAACGATCGCTACGTCAACGACGGCCAGATCTGCCAGGCCGTGGCCTCGAATCTTGCGCGCATCGGCGTGAAGATCAACCTCGCGACCGAAACCAAGGGCACGTATTTCCCGAAGGTCCTGCGCCGCGACACCAGCTTCTACCTGTTGGGCTGGACGCCGACCACCTACGACTCGCACAACGCGCTGAGTTCGCTGATGGCCTGCCCGGACGACAAGACGGGCGCCGGCCAGTTCAACCTGGGTGCGTACTGCAATCCCAAGGTCGACGAACTGACCAAGAAGATCCAGTCGGAAACCGACAAGGCCAAGCGCGACGCGATGATCAAGGAAGCATTTGCGCTGCACACGGACGACATCGGCCACCTGCCGCTGCACCAGCAGACGCTGGCATGGGGCGTGAGCAAGAAGGTCGAGTTGACGCAGATGGCGGACAACTACATGCCCTTCAAGTGGATGAGCATCAAGCCATAAGCTGGTTCATCCCCAGGCTGCGCGCACGTCGTGTCGCAGCCGCCAACCCCGTTGCAGGGGCAACGCCAGCGGACCGGCAGGGCCGGATCCGCGGCGTTTCTTGAAGAGGGCTCGGCCCTTGCTTTGATCTCACGATGAACAAAACAATCGCGCGCTGGTTCGACAGCGATGTCGGCTACAGCTTTCGGACCTCCCCCGTCGCCATCGCGGCGGCGGTGATCGCGTTCGTCTGCATCTTCTGCTCGGTGTTTGCCGGCTGGGTATCGCCCCACAATCCCTTCGATCTGGCGGCGCTGGAGTTGAGCGACGCGCGCCTGCCGCCCGCCTGGTATGCGGAGGGCGGCACCAGCAAGTACCTGCTCGGCACGGACGACCAGGGGCGCGACATCCTGTCCGCCGTGATCTACGGCGCGCGCATCTCGCTGATCGTCGGCGTGGTGTCGGTCGTGCTCTCGGTGGTCGTGGGCGTGCTGTTCGGTCTGCTGGCGGGTTTTCTCGGCGGCTGGCTCGACACCTTTCTCATGCGCCTGTGCGACGTGATGCTGTCCTTCCCGCCGATCCTGGTCGCGCTGCTGATTTCCGGTGTCGGTCGCGCGCTGTTCCCCGGCGCACACGAGTCGCTGGCTTTTGCCGTGCTGATCATCTCGATCACGCTGACCGGCTGGGTGCAATACGCGCGCACGGTGCGCGGCTCCACGCTGGTGGAGCGCAACAAGGAATACGTGCAGGCAGCCCGTGTGACCGGCGTGTCGCCGCTGCGGATCATGCTCAAGCACGTGCTGCCCAACGTGACCGGGCCGGTGATGGTGCTCGCGACGATCCAGGTCGCGACATCGATCATCACCGAGGCCACCTTGTCCTTTCTCGGGCTCGGCGTGCCGCCGACCTCTCCCTCGCTGGGCACGCTGATCCGCGTGGGCAACGACTACCTGTTTTCCGGCGAATGGTGGATCACGGTCTTCCCCGGCCTCATGCTGGTCCTGATCGCGCTGAGCGTGAACCTGCTGGGCGACTGGCTGCGCGACGCAACGAACCCGAGGCTGCGCTGATGTCCACGCCATTGCTCGAAGTCCGCAATCTCGTCGTCGAATTCCCCAGCCGCCACGGCACGTTGCGCGCGCTGGACGACATCTCCTTCAGCATCGCGCCGGGCGAAATCCTGGGCGTGGTCGGCGAATCCGGCGCCGGCAAGTCGCTGACCGGCGCGGCCATCATCGGCCTGCTCGAACCGCCGGGGCGCGTGGCGGGTGGTGAAATCCTGCTCGAAGGCCAGCGCATCGACAGCCTGTCGCACGACCAGATGCGCCATATCCGTGGCCGCAAGATCGGCGCGATCTTCCAGGACCCGCTCACCTCGCTGAATCCGCTTTATACGGTCGGCCGGCAATTGATCGAGACGATCCGCACGCACCTTCCGGTGACGGCTGCCGAGGCGCGGCGCCGTGCCATCGCGTTGCTGCAGGACACCGGCATTCCCGCCGCCGAGCAGCGGATCGACCATTTTCCGCACCAGTTTTCCGGCGGCATGCGGCAGCGCGTGGTCATCGCCCTGGCGCTGGCAGCGGAGCCGAAGCTGATCGTCGCCGACGAGCCCACCACGGCGCTCGACGTGTCGATCCAGGCGCAGATCATCCAATTGCTCAAGCGCATCTGCAAGGAGCGCGGCGCGGCCGTGATGCTGATCACGCACGACATGGGCGTGATCGCCGAAACCTGCGATCGCGTCGCGGTGCTGTATGCCGGCCGCGTGGCCGAAATGGGGCCGGTGCACGAGGTCATCCATCAACCGGCCCATCCCTACACGATGGGGCTGATGGCCGCGATCCCCGACATCGAGGTCGACCGCGAGCGGCTGAACCAGATCGACGGTGCGATGCCGCGGCTCAATGCCATTCCACGTGGCTGCGCCTACAACCCGCGCTGCCCGCGCGTGTTCGAACGTTGCACGCAGGAGCGTCCCGACCTGCTGAATGCGGGTGCCACGCGCGCCGCCTGCTGGTTGCATGACGCGCACGATCCACACGTCGCCCTGGTGCGTCAGGGAGCTGCCGCATGAGCGCCGTTCAGCCCACCGAAAGCGTGCACAAGTCCGCGCCGCTGGTCGAGGTTCGCGACCTGGCCAAGATCTTCGACGTGTCCCCGCCATGGCTGAATCGCGTGCTGGAACGCAAGCCGCGCCAGCTGCTCCATGCCGTGGACGGCGTGAGTTTCGAGATCGAGAAGGGCAAGACGCTGGCGCTGGTCGGCGAGTCCGGTTGCGGCAAGAGCACGGTCGCGCGCCTCATGGTCGGCCTGTATGCGCCGACGCGCGGCGACATGCTGTTCGACAACCGCGAGGCGCACGCGGAGTTCAAGACGCCCGCCGGCCGCGTGCTGCGCCGGCGCATCCAGATGATCTTCCAGGACCCGTATGCGAGCCTGAATCCGCGCTGGATCGTGGAAGACATCATCGGCGAGCCGCTGCGCGAGCACGGCATCCTGAGCGGGCGTGCCGCGCTCAAGCAGCGTGTCGGCGAATTGCTGCAGTCGGTCGGCCTGAGCCCGCTCGACATGTCGAAGTACCCGCACCAGTTCTCGGGCGGGCAGCGCCAGCGCATCTCCATCGCGCGCGCACTGGCGACGCAGCCCGAGTTCCTGGTCTGCGACGAGCCGACCTCGGCGCTGGACGTCAGCGTGCAGGCGCAAGTGCTCAACATCATGAAGGACCTGCAGCGCAAGCAGGGCCTGACCTATCTGTTCATCTCGCACAACCTGGCCGTCGTGCGGCATGTGGCCGATCAGGTCGGCGTGATGTATCTCGGCCGGCTGGTCGAGGTCGCCGACAAGCACAAGCTCTTCGACGCACCGCAGCATCCGTACACCCGCATGCTGCTGGACGCGATCCCGCAGATGAAGCACACCGGCCGCTCGCGCACGCCGGTGCAGGGTGAGGTGCCGAATCCGCTGAATCCGCCGACCGGCTGCACCTTCCATCCGCGTTGCCCGCATGCCAACGCGCGCTGCAAGGCCGAGCGTCCACCGCTGCAGATGCTGCGCGGCGTCAAAGTCGCCTGCCACGCGGTGGAAGAGGGCCGGATCTAGCGTTCGTTACCCGTTGGTGATGAAGCGTCCCTTGCCAGGAACACCGCGGAACCGGCTCTGCCGGGCCGCTGGTGTTGCCCCCGGAAGGGGGTTGGCGCTGCGACACGAAGTGCGCAAGCCTGAGGGAGAACCGATTACTGCTCTTCGCCCCAGGCGAAGCCGTCGCGCGCAATCATCGCGCTCGACGCGCTCGGTCCCCAGGTGCCGGCCGCGTACGGTCGCGGTCCGCCGTCCGAACTCCAGCTGTCGATCAACGGCTCGACCCAGCGCCAGGCTTCTTCCTGCTCGTCGCTGCGCACGAACAGGTTGAGCCGGCCGTCGATCACGTCCAGCAAAAGGCGCTCGTAGGCGCCGACACGTTCGCTGCCGAAGCGCTTGTCGAAGTCGAGGTCGAGCTGCACCGGCGTCAGCGGCTGCACCGCATCGCTCGCGCCGTTGCTGCGCTTGCGGTTGGTCTGGCCTTGCGCCAGCAGATGCAGTTCCAGCCCGTCCTTCGGCTGCAGATTGATCACCAGCTTGTTCACCGCACCGGCCGGCGCGCGAAAGATCGCGTGCGGCGTCGGGCGGAAGTTGACTTCGATGCGTGCGTCCCGCGACGCCAGCCGCTTGCCGGTGCGGATGTAGAAAGGCACGCCGGCCCAGCGCCAGTTGGCGATCTCGGTGCGCAGCGCGACGAAGGTTTCCGTGCGGCTCTGCGGATCGATGCCGGGCTCCTCGAGATAGCCCGGCACGCGCTCCCCGTAGGCCGTTCCGGCCGTGTACTGCCCGCGCACCGCATGCAGGCCGAGCGTCTCCGGCGTCCAGGGCTTGAGCGAACGCAGCACCTTGAGCTTCTCGTCGCGCAGGGCGTCGGCGTGCGCATTGATCGGCGGCTCCATCGCGATCGCGCAGACCAGCTGCAGCGCGTGGTTCTGCACCATGTCGCGCAGCGCGCCGGTCTGGTCGTAGAAGGCGCCACGCTTCTCGACGCCGAGGTCTTCCGCGATCGTGATCTGGATGTTCGCGATGTGCTCGCGGCGCCAGATCGGCTCGAACAGCGCGTTACCGAAGCGCATCGCGAACAGGTTCTGGACCGACGGCTTGCCAAGGTAATGGTCGATGCGGAAGACCTGCTTCTCGTTCAGCACCTTGCCGACCGCTTCGTTGATCGCCCGGTTCGATGCGAGGTCGTGGCCCAGCGGCTTTTCCAGCACGATGCGCGTGCGTGGCGTGTTCAGGCCGGCAGCCGCAATCTGCTCGACCGCCTGCGTGAACAGGGCCGGCGCCGTGGCCACGTACATCACGACCGTGTCGGCGTTGCGCGTCTCCAGCAGATCCTTGAGGCGCCCATAGTCCTCGGGCTTCGACAGATCCATGCGCAGGAAGTGCAGCATCGATGCGAACTTCTTGAACTCCTCCGGATTCGGGCGCTTGGCGCCTTCGACCGCCTTGAAGCGCGATTCGATCAGCTCGCGGTATTTGTCGTCCGACAGATCGTCTCGTGCCACACCGATGATTCGCCCATCTTCGGGCAGGCTGCCATGGCGGAACGCCTGGAACAGCGCGGGCATCAATTTGCGCCATGCGAGATCGCCGGTGCCGCCAAACAGAACAAGGTCAAAACTCATGTCGAAGCATCCCTGGGGTTGTCAAAAGGGTGCCGCTTACAGCGGCGTCCCCGACTTTAATGCCGTGGAACAATGCGGGTATGAACGTCGTCTTCGATCTCGGTGCCGTGGTCTTCACCTGGGAGCCGGCCGTCCTGGTACGCACGCATCTTCCCGAGCATGCGCCCACGCCGGAAGCCGCATCCGCTCTCAGTCGTTCCATGTTTCACCACGAGGACTGGCAAGCCTTCGATCAAGGCACGCGCGCACTCGACGTCACGCTGCAGCGCATGGCGCAGCGCCTGTCCTTGCCGCTGGACCAACTGGACGTGATGCTGGGCAATCTGGGCGAACGCCTCATGCCCATTCCCACGACCGTGGCGTTGCTGGAGAGCTTGCGTGTGCAACGGGAGGCCTGCAGCGATCTGCGTCTGTACTTCCTGTCGAACATGCCCGCTCCCTATGCGCGTGTCCTCGAAAAGCTGCATGCGTTCATGGGTTGGTTCGATGGCGGCGTGTTCTCTGCCGATGTGAAATTCATCAAGCCCGATCGCGAGATCTATGAACTGCTTGCCGTGCGGCATGGCCTGGCACCGGAGCAGACGGTCTTCATCGATGACTCGGCTGCCAATGTCGAAGCGGCGCGGGCTTTCGGTTGGCACGCCATCCATTGCACGCATCCGGCCTCTCTGCCAGCACAACTGGCGCGCTATTGGCCGGTGAGGACGACCTTGTCGACATCGAACCCCAGCGTGCGCGCGTAGTCGAGTTCGGCGTTCAGCGCTGCAGGCTCCAGCACCGGCGCACGCGACAGCACCCAGAGATACTCGCGATTCGGTGTGCCGACCAGCGCGACCTGGTAGTCCCGGTCCAGCTTGAGGATCCAGTAGTCGGCCCACACCGCAGGAATCCAGGACAGCCACGATGGTGCAAAACGCACCTCGAGCCGTCCTGCGCCTGGCAGGCCGGCCACGGGCACGGTGCGCGCGGTACCCACCGCCTCCTCGAAATTCCCGTCGGCCAGGATGCAGCGGTTGCGCACCTCGATGCTGCCGTCCGCCAGCGGGGTGTATTGCGCGGTCACCGGCCCGGTGCATTGCTTCTGGAAACGATTCGGCAGGCGCGCCTGCTCATGCCACATGCCGGCATAGCGCTTGACGTCGACGGGCGCCACCACCTGCAGCGGCGCACGCATCAGCGGTGCGCCGTCCGCGGGACCGGCAACGACGCGGCGGCGCTTCTTGCGCACCTCGTTCATCGCAAGCAGCGTCAGGGTGCCTCCGACGCAGAAGGCTGCGGCCAGTGTGCCGATGGACACGCTGCGCGCATGGTCATCGAAAGCGGGGGGGGGCGGGAGCGCGCGGTTTTTGCGGGTCGACATGGGATTCCCTCTGTAAGCGGACAAACCTCGACGCTATGTGGGCAACAGCGTATGGACCGTCAGTCGCGGACGACACGCAATGTAGTTTTGCGGCGGGATAATGTTTTGCATGAACCAACTCGACGCCCTCCGCCAATGGACCACCGTGGTTGCCGACACCGGCGACTTCCGTCAACTTGCCCAGTTCAAGCCGCAGGACGCGACGACCAATCCGTCGCTCATCCTGAAGGCCGTGCAGAAGGCCGACTACAAGCCGCTGCTCGAAGAGGCCGTGAAGAAGCACAAGGGCAAGCCCGTCGATGAGGTCATCGACCGCCTGCTCGTCCGCTTCGGCACCGAGATCCTCACGCTGATTCCGGGCCGGGTGTCGACCGAAGTCGACGCGCGCCTGAGCTTCGACACCGCGGCCACCGTGGCGCGCGCCGAGCGCATCGTGGCGCTCTACCGCGCCGAAGGCATCGACACCGAGAAGCGCCTGCTGGTCAAGATCGCTTCGACCTGGGAAGGCATCGAAGCCGCCCGCCATCTGGAGCAAAAGGGCATCCACACCAATCTCACGCTGCTGTTCTCCTTTGCGCAGGCCGTGGCGTGCGGCGCAGCCGGCGTCAAGCTGATCTCGCCCTTCGTCGGCCGCATCTACGACTGGTACAAGAAATCGGCCGGCAGCCAGTGGGACGAGGCTGCGAATGCTGGCGCCAACGACCCCGGCGTGAAGTCGGTGCGGCAGATTTTCGACTACTACAAGAAGCACGGCATCGCGACCGAAGTGATGGGTGCCAGCTTCCGCAATGTGGGCCAGATCGCAGCCCTGGCCGGCAGCGACCTGCTGACCATCAGCCCCGACCTGCTGGCCGAGCTCGCTGCCAGCGACGCACCGCTGAAGCATGCGCTCGACGCCAAGGCTTCGAAGGACCTGGACATCCCCAAGGTCACCTTCGACGAGCCAGGCTTCCGCTTCGCGCTCAACGAGGACGCGATGGCGACCGAGAAGCTCGCCGAAGGCATCCGTGCCTTCGCAGCCGACGCGGTCAAGCTCGAAAAGCTGATGGAAGCGGTCGTATGAGCTTCGGTTTGCGCTGCGATCGCGCAGCGACCTGGAAGGCGCTGCAGGCGCACTACGAGAGCACCGGCGCAGGCTTTGACCTGCGCGAGGCTTTTGCAGCGGACGGCGGGCGTTTCGAGCGGTTCAGCCAATCGGCGCCGTATGTGTTCGGCGATCTCTCGAAGAGTTTGATCGATGCGCAGACCGAGGACTTGCTGCTGGCGCTGGCGCGCGAATGTGGTCTCGAAGCGCACCGCGACGCCATGTTCGCAGGCGAGCACATCAACAACACCGAAGACCGCGCGGTGATGCATTTCCTGCTGCGCGCACCGGCGGACGACGCCCGTGCGCAGGCGCGCAATGCTGCCGAGCTGAAGCAGGTGCATGCAACGCTCGACGCGATGCTCGCCTGGGCCGAGAAGGTGCGCGGCGATCACACGATCACCGATGTGGTCAACATCGGCATCGGCGGGTCCGATCTCGGCCCGCAGATGGCGGTGCTGGCGCTGGGCGAATTCGTGGCGCCGGGCAAGCGCTTCCACTTCGTTTCCAACGTCGACGGCCACGAGCTCGATGGCGTGCTCAAGGGCCTGGCGCCGGAACACACGCTGTTCCTGATCGCGTCCAAGACCTTCACGACGGCCGAGACGATGACCAATGCGCAGTCGGCCAAGCGCTGGTTCACGCAGTCCGGCGGCACCGACATCGCACGCCACTTCGCTGCGCTCACCACCAACGTCGACGCTGCGCGCAGCTTCGGCATCGAGACCACCTTCGGCTTCTGGGACTGGGTCGGTGGCCGTTATTCGCTGTGGTCGGCCATCGGCCTGCCGATCGCGCTGGCCATCGGCGCCGACGGCTTCCGTGCGCTGCTGGCCGGCGCGCATGCAATGGACGAGCATTTCCGCACGGCGCCGCTTGCGCAGAACCTGCCGGTGCGGCTGGGGCTGCTCGACGTCTGGTATCGCAACTTCCACGGCTTCACCAGCCGCAGCATCGCGCCGTACCACAGCGCGCTCAAGCGCGTGCCGGCCTATCTTCAGCAGCTGGAGATGGAAAGCAACGGCAAGCAGGTCGATGCGACCGGCGCAGCGCTGGACTTCGGCACGTCGCCCGTGCTGTGGGGCGAGCCCGGCACCAACGGCCAGCATGCGTATTTCCAGATGCTGCACCAGGGCACCGACGTCACACCGCTCGAGTTCGTGGCGGTGCGCGACGCGTCGCATCACCTCGAAGGGCATCACGCCAAGCTGCTGGCCAACGCACTGGCGCAAGCCCAGGCGTTGATGGTGGGCAAGTCCGACGCGGGTGGGCACAAGAACTTTCCGGGCAACCGGCCGAGCACCTTCTTCGTGTTCGAGAAGCTCACGCCAAAGGCGCTCGGTGCCTTCCTCGCGATGTACGAACACCGCGTGTTCACCAGCGGCGCGCTGTGGGGAATCAACAGCTTCGACCAATGGGGTGTCGAGCTGGGCAAGGTGCTGGCCAAGGACATCGAGCCACGGCTTGCTTCGGGCGACGCTTCGGGCCTCGACGCCTCCACGGCTGGCTTGCTGGCGCGGCTTCGCCAGGCCTGAGCTCGCTCGCGACGGGGCCGCGTGCCGGGCACGGCCCGGCCCTGTCCGATCAAAGGTAACGGCTCCAGAGGGCGATCACGCCACTGCTCGACCCTGAACTGCTGCTGCTGGTGCCGTTCGCGCCCGGCTCATAGCCCGCAGGCAGGTTGGTCAGCTTGATCGTCGTCGATGCGCCCATGGCGTTGCTGGTCGACGTGCCCTGCGCCAGTGCGGTGATGTAGCCGTACACCGTCGTGCTGCCACCGCTGCTGAATTCGTTGCCGGCCTTGATGCTGCCGTAGATGGTGTTCGACGCCCCCAGCGTGATGCTGCCGCCGGTGTAGGTCGTGCCGTCGGTGCTGCCCGCCATCAACGCGTAATTGCCGAGGCCGTTGCTCGCGCTGTAGTCGTAGGTTTTCGCGGTCGTGTTGCAGAGCTGCGTTGGATAGAGCTTCGGGAAGTAGCTGTTCGTGCAGATGCCGGTCGGTGCATAAGTGACGCCGCTCACCGCGCCGCTGTAACCGGCGTAGTTGGGCGCATAGACGACCGTGCTGCCGCTGGTTGCGATGTTGCCGGTCGCGATGAAGGTGTTGAAGTACGTGCCGTTGCCGACCGTCAGGTTGCCCTTGAACCAGGCGATGCCCTGCGCGATGCTCGTCCCGTTGAGCGTCCAGGTGCCATTGCCGTAGCCGAAGCAGTTGTTGTTGTCCGAGTAGCCCTTGCAGATCGTGACCGCGACAGAGACTGCCGGCGAGGCGCATTTCGGGCTGCCGCTGGTCGAACCCGAGGCCAGCGCAGTGCACAGGTAGTCCTTGTAGCCGCCGTCGTAGTCGCCCAGGAAGTAGTCGCCGCTGGCAATGCCCGAGACATTGCGCACCGTGACCACCTTGTAGCCATTGCTGTCTATCTTGAAGACGTAGTTGGCTGCCGACTCGATCTCGTTGGCGTTGAAGCTCGAAGTCGAGATGGCGATCTCGGACACGCTCGACACCGGCACCTGAAGGCCGGGTGTGACGGTCACCCAGGTGGCGGTCGCGGGGTCGGCGCCTGTGACGGTACCGCCCACGGCGCCGTATTCGGTGCCGCCCCAGTTGGTGTCGACCAGGTTCTTCTCGGCCCGCAGCGTGCCGGAGATCGAACCCGAACTGATCCGCACGCTGCCCTTGGTCCGCACGTTCACGGCGCCGGAATTGCCCTGCAGGTCTGCGCCCCAGTCGAGCTGCCGCGCACCGCAGAGCACCGTGCCGGTGTTGTCGCTGATGCCGATGGTCGACACGTCGCCGAAGGCCGCGCTCCCGTCGCCCACCACCGACCCGTTGGCGCGCACCGTGCCCCTTGCCGCCGCGGCGCCGGACAGGCAGATGTTGCCGCGCGCCTGCAGGTTCTGCTGCCCCGAGACGCTGCCCGTGAGCCGGATGTCGCCGTTGGCCTGCAAGGTGTCGAAGGATGAGCCGCTGCCGATATCGACGGAGCCGGTCGACCTGATCACGCTGACGCCCGTGATGCTGTTGCCGCCGGTGCTTACGTCGCCCAGCACGTTGATCTGGTAGCTCTTGCCGGCTTCGCCCTGCACCTGGATGCTTCCGCTGAGCTGCAGGTTCTTGTTGAAGGAGATGACGTTGGTGTTGGTGGCGGTGGCCGTCGAGCCGGTCTGGAACACCACCTGCAGGGTCGAACTGGCTTCAGCCCGGGTGCCGACCGCCGTGGAGCCCGTTGTTTCCACCGTGTATTGCCTGAGGTCGCCACTGCCGGCGCCGACTGCACTGACGGCCGCAACACGCGCGGTGATGCCGTCGACACCCGTGAGCGTGAGGTCCACACCGGGCGTGCCTTTGGCCGCTGCCGCATCCACCGCCGCCGCCAGATCCGCCAGATGGCCGGATTCCTGCAATCCCGAGAGATAGCTTCGGACGATCGACACGCCCGTCCATGCCTTGATCTGTGCCTGTGTCTGGGCGTGCAGCGACAGGCTCTGCTCCTGTGTGCCGCGGATGTGCTGCATCAGCCCGAACACCGTGGCCGAGAGCGACAACCCGACCAGCAGCATCACCAGCACCGTGGCCATGCCGTGCTGGCGATGGCGCGACGCGCGATGCGGACGGGCGCGCCGCTTGCGAGACGAGGATGAGCGTGGTGTCATGCCGCAGGCGCCGAGAAATTGGCGAGGCACACCGTGATCTCGATGGGCAGGCCCGGCGGGGTCGATGGCACGGGCGTGGTACCCGTCGACACCGTGCTGTGCGCACTCTTCAGTGTCACCAGCACGCCACCGGTGACGGCCAGGCCGAAAGGCTGGCAGCCCGTGGCATCGGTGGCGGCCGCCGCGAACGTCACCGGGCGGGTGTCGGTCACCAGCGTGCTCGTCGTCCAGGTCGTGCTGGCCCAAAGCGTGCCGGCTGCACAGGGCGTGGGCAGCAGCCGTTGCAGGCCGCCGCCGGCTGGCGCATAGAGGCCGCTGCACTGGACACCGGCGCCGTTGCGCGTATCGAAACTCCAGACGATCGCATTGCCGTCGACACCTGCCGCGGCGACCGAGCCGTTCAGGCGTTGCGTGCCGTTGTCGAACGTCGCGTTGCCGAGCACGATGAGATCGGTGCCGAGTGCCGGCGTCGCGAGGCCGAAGCCTGCCCCCTGCAGTTGGATCTGTGCGGCGAGCAGGCCGGAAGCCCGCTGGCCATCCGCGCTGGCGTCCTGGCCGGCACCGACCGCGGCGTGGATGGTGTCGCGGTAGAGCGTCATCATCGCCAGCATGATCAGCATCGAGATCACGATGCCGACCAGGAGGCTGATGAGCCCGGCGCCCCGTTGTGCGTCGCGGTCCGCGCGCGGCTGCCGGCTCATGGCTGCACGGCGATCCGGCCGTCGCCGCCAAACAGGGCGCGGCTCGCGGCGGTGCTTGGTGTCGACAGGCTCAATGCAGTGACCGGGGCGGTGGCGCCGCTCAGCGTGACCGCGTTGCTGCCGTCGGGCAGGCTGATGGTCACATTGCCGCGCTGGCAACTGAAGTCGAGCGTGAAGTCGTTGCCGGCCATGTGGAGAGCCGAAGGCGCAACCCCGTCGATGCACAGCGCAGTCACGCCGGTCTGCTGCAACACCTGCCGCAATTGCGTCACCGCCATGTTCTGCGTATTGAGATAGCGCTGGCCATAAAGCGTGCGCGCGGCTGCATAGCTCAAGCCCAGGCCGATGACGCCGAGCAGCACCATCGCAATCAGCGCCTCGAGCATCGCGTCGCCGCGCTGGGCGTTGCGGCTACTGGAACGTGCCGCCGGCATTTTGGTCGCCCTTGCTGATCAGGAAGCGGGCCGCACCGAGCGGCAGGCTGGTGTTGTCGATGCCGAGCGTGCGCGTCGTCGCGTTGTCGCCAAGGACGACGGTGATGCCTGCGGGAAGCACGGTCTGCCACTTCACGGCTGCCTCGCCGACGGCGCAACTGCTGGCAGCCGGGTCGCCGGAACAGGCGAGCAGCGTGCCGTCAGCGGTGAGCCGAAGGCCCGCCGCCGGGTCCGGCACTTGCGCCTGCGTCGGATTGCGCAGCGCGATCGCCTTGCCGACGCTGTAGCCCTGCAGCAGGCGGCTTTGCGCGTCCTGCACGCGTGCGCCGTTGATCCAGGCGGTCGTCAGTGGAACGGCTGCGGCCAGCAGCAGCGCGAGGATCGTCATCGTCACCATCAGCTCGACCAGCGTGAAACCACGTGCGCACGCGCGCTGTCGCTGTATCTGCGGGCTGCCCGCGGTGCCGTGGCTCACCATGTGGTGAATCCGCAGGCGTCGCCGGTGGCCGTGCGCGTGTTGTCGCTCTGGAGGACCAGCGTGCAGTCCATGCCGTCGAAGCCGGCGGCCGTGACGGTGTAGGCGGACGGCGAGGCCGTCGATGTGAGCGTGTAGGTGAAATAGGCGCTCTGCGTCGGCGTCCAGCCTGGCATTGCCTTCTGCGTGTCCGCCGTGGCGGTTGTTGTCGTGACCGGATAGCTCAACGTCTTCTGGAAGCCGTTCTCCAGATTCAGGCTCAGCGAGATCAGGTCGCTGGCTGCGGAGCGTGCACGGCTTTTCTTGATGTACGTCGCATAGGTCGGCAATGCGACCATTGCGAGGATGGCCACGATCGCGACGACCACCATGACTTCGATCAGCGTGAAACCCGATGGTCCACGGCCGCGAAGACGCGCTGGCAAAGCGTTGGCCATCTGCGCTGCTTTTCCTCTGAAATGATCTGCCCCGGCGGGGGTAACGATGCGTATGGTACCCGCCGATTGTCAATTTCCTTTACAGGCTGAATGAACGAAAAAAGGGCCGCTTGCGCGGCCCTTTTTGATTGTGAGCAGGAGGCTCACACAGGCAATTACATGCCCATGCCACCCATGCCGCCCATGCCGCCCATGTCGGGCATGCCGCCGCCAGCGCCGGACTCTTCCTTCGGTGCTTCCGCGACCATGGCTTCGGTCGTCAGCAGCAGCGAGGACACCGAAGCGGCGTTCTGCAGTGCGGTGCGGGTGACCTTCGTCGGATCCAGGATGCCCAGTTCGAGCATGTCGCCGTACGTGTCGTTCGCAGCGTTGAAGCCGTAGTTGCCCTTGCCGGCCAACACGGCGTTCACCACCACCGAGGCTTCGCCGCCGGCGTTGTTCACGATTTCGCGCAGAGGCGCTTCGACGGCCTTCAGCACCAGCTTGATGCCGGCGTCCTGGTCGGCGTTGTCGCCCTTGATCGAGTCGCCGACAGCTTGCTTGGCACGCAGCAGAGCCACGCCGCCGCCAGCCACGACGCCTTCTTCCACTGCAGCGCGGGTGGCGTGCAGGGCGTCTTCGACGCGAGCCTTCTTTTCCTTCATTTCGACTTCGGTGGCAGCGCCGACCTTGATCACTGCAACGCCGCCGGCCAGCTTGGCCACGCGTTCCTGCAGCTTTTCACGGTCGTAGTCGCTGGTCGCTTCTTCGATCTGAACGCGCACTTGCTTGACGCGGGCTTCGATGTCACCGGCAGCGCCAGCGCCGTCGATGATGATCGTGTTTTCCTTGCCCACTTCGATGCGTTGTGCCTGGCCCAGGTCGGCCAGCGTGACCTTCTCGAGCGTCAGGCCGACTTCTTCGGCGATGACCTTGCCGCCCGTCAGGATGGCGATGTCTTCCAGCATGGCCTTGCGGCGGTCGCCGAAGCCAGGTGCCTTGACGGCCACGACCTTCAGGATGCCGCGGATCGTGTTCACGACCAGCGTCGCCAGGGCTTCGCCTTCGACTTCTTCGGCAATGATCAGCAGCGGACGGCCCGACTTCGCGACTTGTTCCAGCGTGGGGAGCAGGTCACGGATGTTGCTGATCTTCTTGTCGTAGAGCAGCACGAAGGGGTTGTCCAGAATCGCCGATTGCTTTTCCGGGTTGTTGATGAAGTAGGGCGACAGGTAGCCGCGGTCGAACTGCATGCCTTCGACGACGTCGAGTTCGCTGTCCAGCGACTTGCCGTCTTCCACGGTGATCACGCCTTCCTTGCCGACCTTGTCCATCGCGTCAGCGATGAGCTTGCCGATGGTTTCGTCGCTGTTGGCCGAGATCGAGCCGACTTGTGCGATTTCCTTCGACGTGGTCGTGGGCTTCGAAGCCTTCTTCAGCTCGGCGACCAGGGCCGTGACGGCCTTGTCGATGCCGCGCTTCAGGTCCATCGGGTTGATGCCCGCGGCCACGTACTTGAAGCCTTCGCGAACGATGGCTTGTGCCAGTACCGTGGCGGTCGTGGTGCCGTCACCAGCGTTGTCGCTGGTCTTGGAGGCCACTTCCTTCACGAGCTGGGCGCCCATGTTCTGCAGCTTGTCCTTGAGTTCGATTTCCTTCGCGACCGACACACCGTCCTTGGTGACGGTGGGGGCGCCGAACGAGCGTTCGAGCACCACGTTGCGGCCCTTGGGGCCCAGGGTCACTTTGACCGCGTTGGCCAGGATGTTGACACCCTCGACCATGCGAGCGCGGGCTTCACCGCCGAAGACGACGTCTTTTGCTGCCATGTTGATTTACTCCGAAAGGATTTGAATGATGGGAAGGGAGCGATGGAGAAGAATTACTTCTCGACGACTGCGAACAGGTCGTCTTCCTTCATGACCAGCAGCTCGTCGCCGCCGACCTTGACGGTCTGGCCGCTGTACTTGCCGAACAGGACGCGGTCGCCGACCTTGACGGTCAGTGCGGCCAGTTCGCCCTTGTCGTTGCGCTTGCCCGGGCCGACGGCCAGGACTTCGCCTTGATCGGGCTTTTCAGCGGCTGCGTCGGGGATGACGATGCCGGAGGCGGTCTTGGTTTCGCTGTCAACACGCTTGACGATCACGCGATCGGCCAAAGGACGAAGGTTCATTGCATCTCCTGGAAAGAAACGGGGTTTGGTTGTGGTGTCGTTCCCAAGACGGGGCGACAGCCGGTCGACTCGAAGCGTTGGCTGGTTGTTAGCACTCAGCTTCAGCGAGTGCTAATGATACGGGCTTTTGTGTCGGTTTCAAGACCGCGGTTTTCCTGAACTTCGACTTGCCATCGAAGTCCGACAGCGCCGAGCCCGCGTTCTTCGCTTCCGCCGACTGAGATATTGTTCTTGTGATGCGAATCTTTTCCCTGACTGTCCTCCGCCTTCTGACGGGGGCTTTGCCGGCGTTCTGCCTGACGGCCGTGCACGCACAGGCCCTGCCGCCCGGCGTGCAGATCGGCATGAGCGCCGATGCGCTGCAGGCGGTGGTGCCGGCCCTGGAGCGCGTGGCGCGCCCACAGCGCCTGCCTGGTGGCCTGGCCGGAAGCTGGCGGCTGGCGCCGACGGTGCTGGCCGGCTTGCCGTTCGAGGCGACCTTCTACTTTGCTGCGGGCATATTGCGGCGTGTCGAGTACGTCGCGGCGGCGCAGGTCGAGCCCGACCATGGCGCGGCTGCCTTCGCGCAGTTGCTGGAGTGGGGGCGCGCCGCGTTCGGCCCCGAAGTCGGCGCACGCGATCCGGGCAATGCCTATGCGTCGTGGGTGTCGGGCGACACCGATGTCTATGCGCAGCATGTCGACGATCCGCGCCGCGCCAGCGTGCGGCTGGTCTACAAGGCGCGGCAGCTCAAGGACGGCGGCGAGCTCTGACGTCGTCCGCCGAGCCGGGCTCAGGCGTCGACCAGCATCCCGCGCTTCTCGATGAACGCGACGACTTCGGCCAGGCCGGTGTTGGTCTTCAGGTTGGTCATCACGTAAGGCCGCTGGCGGCGCATGCGCTGCGTGTCGGCTTCCATCACGCCCAGGTCGGCGCCGACGTAGGGCGCCAGGTCGGTCTTGTTGATCACGAACAGGTCGCTCTTGGTAATGCCCGGGCCGCCCTTGCGCGGGATCTTCTCGCCCGCCGCGACGTCGATCACGTAGATCGTGAGGTCGCTCAATTCGGGGCTGAAGGTCGCCGCCAGGTTGTCGCCGCCGCTCTCGACGAACACGATGTCGGCGTCCGGAAAGTCGCCCAGCATGCGGTCGATCGCCTCGAGGTTGATCGATGCGTCCTCGCGGATCGCCGTATGGGGGCAACCGCCGGTTTCCACGCCCATGATGCGTTCGGCCGGCAGCGCACCGGCGACCGTCAGCAGGCGCTGGTCTTCCTTGGTGTAGATGTCGTTGGTGATCGCGATCAGGTCGTACTTGTCGCGCATCGCCTTGCAGAGCATCTCCAGCAGCGTCGTCTTGCCGGAGCCGACCGGTCCGCCGATGCCCACGCGCAGGGGCGGCAGTTTCTTGGTGCGATGAGGAATGTGGTGCAGTGCGGAAGCCATCGTTCGAGTCTCTGGAATCAGCTCCGGAAGAGCCGGGAATATTGGGTTTCGTGCCGCGCCGAATGGATGGCGAGCATGGGTGAAAAGGCCTGGCGGGCGTCGTCCGGCAGGGCGATCGCCAGGTCGACCGCAGCCGGGATTTCCTGCGCGAGCCGCCCCAGCATGCGCTGGCCGGCACTCTGGCCCAGCGGCACGCACTTGACGGCCGCACCGGTCATGTTCTCGGCCCAGCCGAAGGCGAAGGCCAGGCAGCTGTCGCGCACGCCTGCGTCGGTGCGGCTGGCGGCGAAGGCGAACGCCACCGGATAGGTGATCGACATGCCGTCAAAGCGGGCGGCAACGTCGGCGTGATGGAGCTTGAGCCATTCGACGAAGGAGCGGCCCATCTGTTCGGTCTGGAGCAGGAACTCGGCCGATTCGCGCGTCTGCAGCACCCAGGCGTTGAGCGCATGGAGACGCGCCACGTCGCCGCTGCGCCAGGCGGCGATGGCCTGCGCGACGATCGACAGGTCGGCACGCGCCAGGCTCAGGTGCAACTGATCGGCGATCCAGTCGGCGGCGCTGGCCTCGCTCGCCAGCTCGCCCGATTCGACGCCGGCCTCGAGCCCCTCGGAATACGAGAAGCCGCCGATCGGCAGGGCCGGCGAGGCGAGCCAGATCAGCTGCAGCAGGCTGGAGGCGGGCAGGGCGCCCGGTGAGTCGGGCATCAGTGGGCGTGGTCGTGACCGTGGTCATGGTCGTGCGCGCCACCGTACGCATCCGGGTGCAGGACCGGGCCGACCGGGGTCTTGCCGTGCGAATGTCCATGGTCGTGCGCGTGATCGTGTCCGTGCGCGTGATCGTGTCCGTGCCCGTGCCCGTGGCTGTGACCGCCCGTCGCACCATGCGAACCGTAGGCGCCGCCTTCGGGCTCGAAGGCTTCCTCGGCTTCATGAACGATCAGATGCATCGAGCGCAGCATGGCGGCCAGCACGTGGTCGGGCTCGATCTTCAGGTGGTCCGGCTTGAGTTCGATCGGCACGTGGCGGTTGCCCAGGTGGTAGGCCGCACGCGTGAGGTCGAACGGAGTGCCGTGCTGGCTGCAGTGCGTGATGACGAGCACCGGCTGCGGTGCGGCGATCACGCGGATCAGCGAGCCGTCTTCCGCCACCAGCACGTCGCCGCCGCGGACGGCGGTGCCGCGCGGCAGGAACACGCCGATCTGGCGGCCTTGCGAATCGGTGGCGTCGAAACGGCTTTTCTGGCGCACGTCCCAGTCGAGTTCGACCGTGGCGGCGCGCTTGAGCAAGACGGGGGCGAGGCCTCCGCCCTGGGGCATCAGTTTGCTGGCGTTGAGCATGGGACTTGATTCCGGCAGTGAGCCGTCGATAATATAACAACCGTTATAACCAAGGGATTCGCGATGTCGGCACTCAAACTCACCCAGATCGGCAACTCCGTGGGTGTGATCCTGCCCAAGGAAGTACTGGCCCGCCTGAAGCTCGAGAAGGGCGACACGCTGTTCATGACCGAGGCGGTGAACGGGGTGACGCTGACACCTTACAGCACCGAATTCGAGCAACAGATGACGGCGGCGCGTCGCATCATGAAGAAGCGTCGCGACGTCCTGCGTGAGTTGGCCAAGTGAGTGAGCCATCGAGGGCCTGGATCTGGATCGATGCGGCTGTGATCCGCGCAATCCACGATGAGCAACTGGCCGAACACGGTGGTGGCGCTGGCGTGCGAGACGACAGCCTCCTCGCGTCGGCTTTGTCACGGCCGCAGCAACTGGCCCACTATGGTGAGCCTGACGCGCCGGCCTTGGCTGCGAGCTATGGTTTCGGCATCGCGCGCAACCACCCTTTCATCGATGGGAACAAGCGAACGGCGTTCGTCGCGATGGAACTGTTTCTGGCGCTCAACGGATTCATCCTGACTGCGGAGGACGCCGACTGCGTGTTCACCACTTTGGATCTTGCGGCAGGCAAACTGGACGAGCCAGCACTTGCTGCCTGGGTTCGTTCTCACGTCGTGCCCGAGTCCCGCTAGCCTCAAAACAAAAAGTACCGCTGCGTCATCGGCAGCGACACCGCCGGATCGCACACCAGCAGCTGGCCGTCGGCACGCACCGCGTAGGTCTGCGCATCGATCTCCATTTTCGGCGTGTAGCCGTTGTGCACCATCTGCTGCTTGCGAACGCCGCGGATGTTCTTCACGGCGGCGAGCGTCTTGTGCAGCCCGTAGCGCTGGCCGATGCCCGCGTTCAGGCCGGCTTGCGACACGAAGGTGAGCGAGCTGCGGTGCAGCGAGCTGCCGTACGAGCCGAACATCGGCCGGTAGTGCACCGGCTGCGGTGTCGGGATCGATGCGTTCGGGTCGCCCATCGCAGCCATCGCGATGGTGCCGCCCTTGATGATCGTGAACGGCTTGACGCCGAAGAAGGCCGGCTTCCAGACCACCAGGTCGGCCCACTTGCCGACCTCGATGCTGCCGACCTCGTGCGAGATGCCGTGCGCGATGGCCGGGTTGATCGTGTACTTCGACACATAGCGCTTGGCGCGGAAGTTGTCGTTGCGCGCGCCGTCCTCCGGCAGCTTGCCGCGCTGCGTCTTCATCTTGTGCGCCGTCTGCCAGGTGCGGATGATCACTTCGCCGACCCGTCCCATCGCCTGCGAGTCCGAGCTGAACATGCTGATGGCGCCGAGGTCGTGCAGGATGTCTTCGGCCGCGATGGTTTCCTTGCGGATGCGCGATTCGGCAAAGGCGAGGTCTTCCGCGATGCCGGCGTCGAGGTGATGGCAGACCATGAGCATGTCGACGTGCTCGTCGAGCGTGTTCACGGTGTAGGGCATCGTCGGGTTGGTCGACGAGGGCAGGAAGTTGTCCTCGCCCACCACGCGCAGGATGTCGGGCGCATGGCCGCCGCCCGCGCCTTCGGTGTGGAAGGCGCAGATGCCGCGGCCCTTCACGGCCGCGATGGTGTTCTCGACGAAGCCCGACTCGTTGAGCGTGTCGGAGTGGATCGCCACCTGCGTGTCGGTGGCGTCGGCCACATCCAGGCAGTTGCTGATCGCGGCCGGTGTCGTGCCCCAGTCCTCGTGCAGCTTCAGGCCGATCACGCCGGCGTCGATCTGCTCGTGCAGCGCGGCCGGCAGGCTCGCGTTGCCCTTGCCGAGAAAGCCGAGGTTCATCGGGAACGCGTCGGCCGCCTGCAGCATGCGCTCGATGTGCCACGGGCCGGGCGTGCAGGTGGTGGCGAAGGTGCCCGTCGCCGGGCCGGTGCCGCCGCCCAGCATGGTCGTGACGCCCGAACTCAGCGCCTCTTCGATCTGCTGCGGCGCGATGAAGTGGATGTGGCTGTCGATGCCGCCCGCGGTGACGATGTTGCCTTCGCAACTGATCACTTCGGTGCCCGGGCCGATGACGATGTCGACGCCCGGCTGCACGTCCGGATTGCCGGCCTTGCCGATGGCGACGATGCGCCCGCCCTTCAGGCCGATGTCGGCCTTCACGATGCCCCAGTGGTCGAGGATCAGCGCGTTCGTCATCACGGTGTCGACCGCGCCTTCGGAGCGCATCTTCTGCGACTGCGCCATGCCGTCGCGGATCGTCTTGCCGCCGCCGAACTTGACTTCTTCGCCGTAGCCGCCGGCACGCAGCGTGTAGTCGGCCTCGACTTCGATCAGCAGGTCGGTGTCGGCCAGCCGGACCCGGTCGCCCACGGTCGGGCCGAAGATTTCCGCATAGGCGCGGCGTCCAATCGTTGCCATGTCAGAGCTTCCCTTGAACGAGGCCGCGAAAGCCGTAGACCGTGCGGTCGCCCGCGAAATCGCAGAGCTCGACCGTGCGTTGCTGGCCGGGCTCGAAGCGCACGGCCGTGCCGGACGCGATGTTCAGGCGCATGCCGCGTGCGGCTTCACGGTCGAAGCCGAGCGCGCCGTTGGTTTCCGCGAAGTGGTAGTGCGAACCGACTTGGATCGGCCGGTCGGCCGTGTTCTGCACGACCATCGTGAGCGTGCGGCGGCCAGGGTTCAGCGTGTGGTCGCCGTCGTCGGTGATGAGTTCGCCGGGAATCATCGTTCGGCCTCAGGCGATCTGGGCGAGCAGGGCCGCGCCGAACAGCGCGACGGCCGCACCGACCACGCGCGGCAGCCAGGCGCTGCGCTGGCGCAGCATCCAGCCGGCGGCGATGCCGGCCGCGTGCAGCAGGGCGGTGGCGAGCACCATGCCGGCGATCGCAGCGGCGGCGCCGCTGTCGCTGGCCAGCTCGTAGCCGTGCGCCGCGCCATGGAACACCGCGAACACGCCGACCACCGCCGCCGCGACCGGGCCGGGCAGGCGCAGCCGCGTGACGACCAGCAGGCCGATCACCAGCAGCGAGGCCGCGATCATGGGCTCGACGGCAGGGATCTGCAGGCCGGCCAGGCCGGCGAGCGCACCCGCCAGCAGCATGGCCGCGAAGCCGAGCGGAGCCCAGAGCAGGTCGCGGGTGCCGCGTGCGATCAGCGCGCTCCACAGGCCGACGGCGACCATCGCCGCCATGTGGTCGAAGCCGGTGAACGGGTGCACGAAGCCTTGCAGGAAGCCCGCGTGGTCATGTGCCGCGCCGTCGACGCCGATGTGGGCCGAGGCCAGCATCGGCGATGCGGATGCAATGGCGGCCACGAGGGCCAGGGTGGACTTGAGGCGAGTTCGCATCGAGAAGGTCTCCAAAGATCTGAATGAAGTAGGTGTCGCAGCGCTGTTCATTGCGAGCTTTTTCTTGAAACGCCGCGGAACCGGCTTCGCCGGACCGCTGGTGTTGCCCCCGGTAGGGAGTTGGCGAGGCGACACGATGTGCGCGCAGCCTGGGGGCGAGTCATGGAATCGGCTGGTGAACCGTGACCAGCTTCGTGCCGTCCGGAAAGGTCGCCTCGATCTGGATGTCGGGAATCATCTCGGGCACACCGTCCATCACGTCGGCGCGGGTCAGCACGTTGCGGCCCTCGCTCATCAGTGCGGCGACGCTCTTGCCGTCGCGGGCACCTTCCATGACGGCGGCGGAGATCAGCGCGATCGCCTCCGGGTAGTTGAGCTTGAGGCCGCGGGCCTGTCGGCGTTCGGCGAGCAGCGCGGCCGTGAAGATCAGCAGCTTGTCTTTTTCGCGCGGTGTCAGTTCCATGGGCGGATCGAAGGAGAGAGGGATCGGGCCATTATCGGCAACGAGATCCGTTGCAACAGTCGTGCCGCCATGGATGCGCCGCCAGGGAACAGGCATGAAAGCTGCACCGGATTGGTGTGACCGACACCACCACCGAACTCCCCCAGCCCGACGAGGCGCCGCAGCGCATCGTCAAGGTTCGGCGCGACTACAACAGCTGGGTGGCGCGCGAGACGCTGGAAGACTACGCGCTGCGCTACACGCCGCAGCGCTTTCGCAAGTGGTCGGAGTGGCGTGTGGCGAACACGGCCTTCGGCGGCGCGGCATCCTTCCTGATCCTGGAGGCGGTCGGTGCCACGCTGCTGGTGCAGTACGGCTTCGTCAATGCGTTCTGGGCCGTGCTGATGACCGGGCTGATCATCTTCCTGGCCGGCCTGCCGATCAGCGTGTATGCCGCGCGCTACGGCGTCGACATGGACCTGCTGACGCGCGGCGCGGGCTTCGGCTACATCGGCTCGACGCTGACCTCGCTGATCTACGCATCCTTCACCTTCATCTTCTTTGCGCTGGAGGCGGCAGTGATGGCCTATGCGCTCGAACTCGCGCTGGGCATTCCGCCGGTCTGGGGCTATCTGGTCTGCGCGCTGGTGGTGATTCCGCTGGTCACCCACGGCGTGTCGGCCATCAGCCGGCTGCAGATCTGGACGCAGCCGATCTGGCTGGTGATGCTGGTCGTGCCCTTTGTCTTCGTTTTGGTGCGCGATCCGGGTGCCTTTGCCGGCATTTCGCACTACGGTGGGTTGAAAACCGAGATCGCCGGCTTCGATATGCGTCTTTTTGGTGCCGCGCTGACCGTCGGCATCGCGTTGATCACGCAACTCGGCGAACAGGCCGACTACCTGCGCTTCATGCCGGCCAGCACGCCCGCAACGCGCGGCCGCTGGTGGAGCTGCGTGCTGATGGGCGGGCCCGGCTGGGTCGTGCTGGGCGTGCTCAAGATGCTGGGCGGCGCGCTGCTCGCCTATCTGGCGATCAGCCACATGGTGCCGCCCGAGCGCGCGGTCGACCCGAACCAGATGTATCTGGCGGCCTACGAGTACGTGTTCCCGAACTACGGCTGGGCGGTCTGGGCGGTCGCGTTCTTCGTGGTGATCTCGCAGCTCAAGATCAACGTGACCAACGCCTATGCGGGCTCGCTCGCCTGGAGCAACTTCTTCTCGCGCATCACGCACAGCCATCCGGGCCGCGTGGTGTGGGTGGTCTTCAACGCGCTGATCGCGTTCATGCTGATGGAGATGAACGTGTTCGAGGCGCTGGGCGACGTGCTCGGCCTCTACGCCAACATCGCGATCGCCTGGATGATGGCCGTGGTGGCCGACCTGGTCATCAACAAGCCGCTCGGACTCTCGCCGCCGGGCATCGAGTTCAAGCGCGCGCACCTGTGGGACATCAACCCGGTCGGTGTCGGCGCGATGGCGCTGGCGTCGGCGCTGTCGATCACCGCGCACCTGGGCGTGTTCGGCCCGATGGCGCAGGCGTTTTCCGCGCTGATCGCGATGGGCACGGCGCTGGTCACCGCACCGCTCATCGCCTGGGTGACGCGCGGCAAGTACTACCTGGCGCGCGGCCCGGTCAACGATGCGCGGCATGCCGTGCGCTGGGCCCGCGTCGAGCCCGGCCACGCGTCCCACGCGTTCACGCCGGTGCTGCGCCGCTGCGTGATCTGCGAGCGCGAATACGAGGCGCCCGACATGGCGCATTGCCCGGCCTACCAGGGCGCGATCTGCTCGCTGTGCTGCACGCTCGACGCGCGCTGCGGCGACCTCTGCAAACCGCAGGCAAGCCTGTCGGCGCAATGGTCGGGCGCGTTGCGCTGGCTGCTGCCGCGGCGCGTCTGGCCCTATCTCGACACGGGCCTCGGCCATTTCATGCTGCTCACGCTGATCGTCGTGCCGGTGCTGGCGGCGGTGTTCGGCGTGCTCTACCAGCAGGAGCTGCGCGCGCTCGGCGAAGGCGCGCTCGGCATGATGCCGGCGGGCGAACTGGCGACCTCGCTGTTCACTGCCCAGCAGGCCTCGCTGCGTTCCGGCTTCCTGAAGTCTTACATGGCGCTGCTGCTGATCGCCGGCATCGTCGCCTGGTGGCTGGTGCTTGCGCATCAAAGCCGACGCGTGGCGCAGGAGGAGTCGAACCGCCAGACCCACCTGCTGGTGCGCGAGATCGAACTGCACCGCGAGACCGACCGCGCATTGCAGGCCGCCAAGCAGAGCGCCGACGAGGCGCGCGAAGTGGCCGAGCAGGCCAAGCACGCCGCCGAACAGGCCAAGCTCGCGGCCGACCATGCGAACCAGGCCAAGAGCCGCTACATCAGCGCGATCAGCCATGAGCTGCGCACGCCGCTCAACTCGATCCTCGGCTATGCGCAGCTGATGGGCGAAGACGCCGCCGTGCCGCCGCACCGGCAACAGGCGGTCGCGGTGATCCGGCGCGGCGGCGAGCATCTGCTGTCGCTCATCGAGGGCACGCTCGACATCGCCCACATCGAGGCCGGCAAGCTCACGCTGCATGCGCGGCCCATGCACTTCGCCGATGCGATGCGCGAACTGGCCGACATGTTCGAGCTGCAGGCCGCGGAGAAGGGGCTCGCCTTCCATTTCGAGCCCGCCGGCGAGCTGCCCCACGCCGTGCGCGCCGACGAGAAGCGTGTGCGCCAGATCCTCATCAACCTGCTCGGCAACGCGATCAAGTTCACCGCGAGCGGCAGCGTGACGCTGCGCTTGCGCTATGCGCGCGAATTCGCGGCGCTGGAGATCGAGGACACCGGCCCCGGCATGTCGGCGCAGGAGATCGACCGCATCTTCGAGCCCTTCGCGCGCGGCGACGCATTGGGCACCACCGCGCGCGCGGCTGCGCCCGGTGCCGGCCTGGGCCTGACCATCGCGAAGATGCTGACCGACCTGATGGGCGGCGAGATGTCGGTGCAGAGCACGCCCGGCATCGGCTCGGTGTTCCGCGTGCGGCTGTTCCTGCCGCGCGTGCACGGCCCGCTGCCGGCGCTCGCACCGTTGCAGGCGGCTTCGCCCGTGCGCCGCGGCTATGCCGGGCCGCGCCGCCGCGTGCTGGTGGTCGACAACGAGGAAGCCGATCGCGATCTGCTCGTGCACGTGCTCGCGCCGCTGGGTTTCGAGCTGCGTTCGGCCGCGAGCGGCCACGACGCGCTGGACCTGATCGCCGCCGGCTTCCGTCCCGATGCGATGTTCGTCGACCTGGCGATGCCCGGCATCGACGGCTGGGAAACCATCCGCCGCGCACGCGCCTTCGGCATCGGCCTGGCGCCCGGCAGCGTGGCGATCGTCTCGGCCAATGCCTTCGACAAGCGGCTGGACAACGATGTCGGCATCGCGCCCGAGGACTTCTTCGTCAAGCCCGTGCGCCACAGCGAACTGATCGACTGGCTGGAGCGCCGGCTGCGCCTGCAGTGGACCGATCCGCCCGCGCCGCAGGTGGCTGCGCCGGCGCCTGCGATGGTCCGGCCGTCGGCCGAACGGCTGCGCACGCTGCAGGAAGCCATCGGCCTCGGTTATTTTCGGGGGATCATGAATCAGCTCGACGACATCGATGCGGCCCAGCCCGAATGCGCGGCCTGGACCGCTGTCCAGCGCGGCCTGGCGCGCCAGTTCCAGTTCGAACGGATGGACGGCGGCGCCGCGGCGTCTTCGTCCGGCGATGCGCGTCCCGTGCGGCCGGAGGCGCTGTGAGCGAGTCGGCCCGCAGCATTGCCGGCAACAGCGACCTGGTGCTGATCGTCGACGACGTGCCGGACAACCTGGCCGTGCTGCACGATGCGCTCGACGATTCCGGCTACACCGTGCTGGTGGCGACCGGTGGCGAAGCCGCATTGGCGCGTGCCGCGCAGGCCCGGCCCGACATCATCCTGCTGGACGCGATGATGCCGGGCATGGACGGCTTCGAGGTCGCGCGCCGGCTCAAGGCCGACGTGGCGACGGCGCACATTCCGATCGTCTTCATGACCGGGCTCACCGAGACCGAGCATCTGGTGGCTGCGCTCGAAGCGGGCGGCGTCGACTACGTGACCAAGCCGATCAAGCCGAAGGAAGTGCTGGCGCGCATGAACGTCCACCTGCAGGGCGCGCGCCGCGCGCGGCAGGAGGCGCAGCAGGCCGGGCAGGCGCGCAATGCGCTCGATGCCTTCGGCTACGCCAGCATCACCGTGCGCCTGCCCGAAGGCCGGATCATCTGGCAGACCGTGCTCGCACGCGACCTGCTGCAGCGCTACTGCGCGACCGTCGCGCCGCAGACGCCGGCCCTGGTGCTCGAATGGCTGCAGCGCCATGCACCCGACGCGCAGCAGCGGCAGATCGAGCCGCCGGCGCTGTCGATCGCGCTGGGCGCGACCAGCCTCAACCTGCGCCTGCATCAGCAGACAGGCGACGGGGACGGTGAAGCCGCGCCGGCCGGTTCGGGCGACTGGCTGATCATCATGCGCGAGGTGTCCGACATGTCGGTCATCGAAGCCATGAGCCTGAGCCTGAAGCTCACGGCGCGCGAGGCCGAAGTGCTCTACTGGGTCGTCAAGGGCAAGACCAACCGCGACATCGGCGACATCGTCGGCAGCAGCCCCGCGACGGTGAAGAAGCACCTGGAACGCGTGTACGTGAAGCTCGGCGTCGAAACGCGCACGGCCGCGGCCGGCGTCGCGATGAAGCGCATCCGCGAGCTGCAGCCGCAGTTCGAGATCTAGCGTCGGCCCCGTTGCCTGGCTCTCCGGCTGGCGGGTCATGGCGGTGACATGGCCCTGTGGCAGCATCGCGCTTCCTTGACCAGACAGCCCACTCCCCAACGATGCGCGAAGGTGCGAATGGCCGCCCTGGCCCTGTGCCTGGCGGCAGGCAGCGCCGGCGCGGGCGGCCACTTCGACGTCGATGACGCCGGCACGCTCGACCCCGGCCAGTGCCAGTACGAGGTGTGGGCCGGGCGCACCGGCGGCGCGTCGGCGCAGCGCTTTCAGCACCTCGGTCCGGCCTGCCGCTTCGGGCCGATCGAATGGGGACTCAACTTCGACCGCGCCGCGACCGCCGGGAACAGCGGCGTGTTCGCCGGTCCGCAGCTCAAGTGGACCTTTTTCGGCCAGGCGGCGGATGCGCCGCTCAGCGCCGCGCTGTCCGGCGGTGCCGTGTTCGACGTCAGCCATGGCCGACGCGACGAGCGCGCGGGCGGCCAGTTCGTCGTTCCCGTGAGCTGGCAGGCCACGTCGGCCGTGCTGGTGCACGTGAACCTCGGCAGCGACTGGGCCACGGGCACCGGCGCACGAAGCGGCCGCGGCGGCGTGGCGGGCGAGTGGGCATTGAATCCGGCGCTGTCGCTGATCGCCGAGCGCAACCGCGCGTTCGCGCAGTGGACGACGCGCGCCGGCCTGCGCGTCAATGTCACGCCGCTGGTCAGCGTCGACTTCAGCGTGGCGCGTATCGGGCCGGAGGGCGCGCGCAGCGTGGTCCTCGGGCTCAACCATGCGTTCGACCGGATGCGATGATCGCGGGCTGGGCTGCCGGCGCGTGCCGGAACCCGCAATTCATCTTCATCTGTCAGGAGACAACACATGAAAAAGATCGGCATGGTCGGCATCGGCATGATGGGCCACGGCATCGCCAGCAACATCCTCAAGCACGGCCATCCGCTGGCGGTGCTCGAGCATCCGGGCAACCAGCCGCTCGACGCGCTCAAGGCGGCCGGCGCCACCAGCTTCGACAGCGCCGCGGCGCTGGCCGCAGCGGTCGACGTCGTGATCCTCTGCGTGACCGGCACCCCCCAGGTCGAGGCCGTGCTGCTGGGCGAAGGCAGCGTGCTGCAAGGCCTGAAGCCGGGCAGCGTCGTGATCGACTGCTCCACCGCCATCCCCGAATCGACCGAGCGCGTGGCCGCCGCGGTGCAGGCCGCGGGTGGCCGCTTTCTCGATGCGCCGATGACGCGCACGCCGAAGGAGGCCGCGGAAGGCCGGCTGAACCTGCTGGTCGGCGGCGACGCTGCGCTGTTCGATGAATGCCGTCCGTTGCTGGCCTGCTTCGCCGAGAACATCACGCATGCCGGGGCGATCGGTGCGGGCCACCGCATGAAGCTGCTGCACAACTACGTGTCGCTCGGCATGGTGGCGCTGCTGGCCGAGGCGGCTGCGTGCTCCGAACGCGCCGGCATCGCGCCCGAGGTGCTGGTCGACGTGCTGACCAAGGGCGGCGGCGGCGGCGTGGCGCTGGAGCGCCTCAAGCCCTACCTGCTGGCACGCGACGCCAACGGCCTGCGCTTCTCGATGTCGAATGCCCAGAAGGACCTGAGCTACTACGCCACCATGGCCGAGAACAGCCACTCGGCCCGTGCCATCGCCGACGGCGTGCTCGCGACCTACCAGGTCGGCACCCGCCACAGCGAGCCCCAGACCCTGGTGCCCGAACTGGTCTCTGTCCTGGCCAAACAAGGCGACGCCGGCTGACCCACGGACCCACCCGACCACCGGCTCCGTGCCAGAGACACCGCGGAACCGGCTCAGCCGGTCCGCCGGTGTCGCCCCCTGCAAGGGGGTTGGCGAAAGCGACACGCAGTGCGCGAAGCCTGGGGGTTAGCCAATTTCAGCGCCTTCGACCAGGAAGCGCACCCGGCGCACGCCTTGCCACTCGTCCGCGTCGAGCCGGAAGGCCAGCGTGACCTTCTGCGGCAACGGATCGGTGTGGCCGAACCAGATGCCGTCGACCGGCTTGCCGCGGTGCTTGAGCCTGAGCGCGAGATGCTTCTCGCCGACCAGCCGCTGCGACAGCACCTCGACCTCGTCGCTGAAGGTCGGCGGCGCGAAGCCCTGGCCCCAGACCTCGTGGTGCAGCGTGTCGACCATGTCCACGCGCATGTATTCGGCGGCGATCGGTCCGTCGGTCTCGATCTGCCGCGTGAGCGAGGCGGCCGTCAGCCACTCCTGCGCGACCTGGGCGAGCGCGCGTTCGAACACCGGGAACTGATCGCGCGCCAGCGTGCAGCCGGCCGCCATCGCATGGCCGCCGAAGCGCAGCAGCACACCCGGATGCCGCTTGGCGATCAGGTCGAGCGCGTCGCGCAGATGAAAGCCCGGGATCGATCGGCCCGAGCCCTTGAGTTCGTGTTCCTTGCCCGGCGCGCCGCTGGCCGCGAAGACGAAGGTCGGCCGGTGGAAGCGCTCCTTGAGGCGCGACGCCACGATGCCGACGACGCCTTCGTGGAAGGCATCGCCGAACACGCTGATCGCGGCGGTCGGCACGTCCTTGCCGTCGCCTTGACCTTCACTGTTCGCGCCGAACAGCGACTCGGCCAGCAGCAGCGCCTGGTCGCGCATGCCGCCCTCGATGTCGCGCCGATCGCGGTTGATGCCGTCGAGCAGGCGCGCGAGTTCTTCCGCGCGGCCGGCGTCGTCGGTCAGCAGGCATTCGATGCCGAGCGTCATGTCGGCAAGACGGCCCGCCGCATTGATGCGCGGCCCCAGCGCGAAGCCGAAGTCGAAGGTGGTCGCGACCGGCGCCTGCCGGCCGGCCGCCTTGAACAGTGCGGCGATGCCGGCCGGCATGGCGCCCGCGCGGATGCGGCGCAGTCCTTGCGCGACCAGGCGGCGGTTGTTGGCATCGAGCTTGACCACGTCGGCCACCGTGCCGAGCGCCACCAGCGGCAGCAGCGCGTCGAGCTTCGGCTGGCTGGCCGGCGTGAAGACGCCGCGCGCGCGCAGCTCCGAGCGCAGCGCCAGCAGCACGTAGAACATCACGCCGACACCGGCGATGCTCTTGCTCTCGAAGCCGCAGCCCGGCTGGTTGGGGTTGACCAGCACGTCCGCCTGCGGGAGTTCGGTGCCCGGCAGGTGATGGTCGGTGACCAGGACCTGCAGGCCGCGCGCCTGGGCGGCGGCCACGCCTTCGACGCTGGCGATGCCGTTGTCGACGGTGATCAGCATGTCGGCGCCGCCATCGGCCACGCGCTCGGCGATCGGCGGCGTGAGGCCGTAGCCGTCGACCACGCGGTCGGGCACGAGGTACGTCACGTGCCGAGCGCCGAGCAGCCGCAGGCCGCGCACCGCCACTGCGCAGGCGGTGGCGCCGTCGCAGTCGTAGTCGGCGACGATGCACAGCCGCTGGTCGGCCGCGATCGCATCGGCCAGCAGCACGGCGGCTTCGCGCGTGCCGCGCAGGGTGTCGGGCGGCAGCAGGCGGGCGAGTCCGTCGTCGAGCTCGTCCTTGGCGAGCACGCCGCGCGCCGCATAGAGCCGCGCGAGCAAAGGGTGCACGCCGGCCTGTTCGAGTGCCCAGACACTGCGCGGCGGGATGTCGCGGGCGACGATCTTCACAGCGCTGCGAGCACGGTGCGCGCCGACGTGCGGCGGAACAGACCCTTGAGCCACTGGCCGGCACCACGCTGCTGCGCCGTGAAGCGGCGCGCGCCGCGATCGCCGCACAGCGTCAGCACGACTTCGCCGCCAGCGGTGGAGGCCGCGAGCAGTTCGGCAACCGGGCCGGCATCGAGCGCCTGCCAGGCGGCGGCCCAGCCGGCGCCGTCGTCGTTCAGCGCGGCGCTGCGCAGCGTGGTGGTGATGGTGGGTTCGGCGCCCTTCGTCGCGCCGGCGTCCTTCGGCAGCACGCCGGTGCCGCTGAGCCAGAAGGAGTTGATCGGCTGCGCGCCGCGCGCCGTGCGTTCGTCGTTCACGCGCTGGGTGTAGAGCAGCATCTGCATCTCGTTCTGCAGCTTGCGCACGGGCTTGAGCGCATCGGTGAGCGGCGCCCAGGCCGAGATCGGTTGTCCGGCTGCGCGGTCAGGCGACGCCGTCGCGAGCGTGCGGAACACCTCGCCGCGCGCCAGCCAGCGGCCCGGCACGGCCGAGGGCCGCAGCGAGATGCCGTCTTCCTGGAAGAAGGGCCGTGCCGCTTCGAGCAGTGCCTGCGACTCGGCCGCATCGATCGTGATGCCGGCCGGGTCGTCCAGCACCACTTCGTCGATCGCGACCTCCCAGTGGCACAGCGTGACCACCGCCCACGGCTCGCCCGAACCGGCACGCGACAGCCCGCTGTTCTGCGCCTCGCGCGCGGCCCAGGCGATGCGCCCGTCTTCGGCGGACATGCCCAGGGCACGTGCCAGTGCGCGTTCGTGCGGCGGCGACAGCGTGCTGTCGTCCTGCGTGTCGTCGTCGGCCAGCGCGAGCCGGCCCAGCAGTGATTCGAGGTTGGGCAGATCGAGCTGCGCCAGTGCGGCTTCGCAACCTGGGGAACGGCGGCCCGCGAAGGGGATGATCAAGTGACGGGAGGGAGCGGTGGAAACCATGGGCCTATTGTCGCGCCCGGCCATGAGGCGCCGGGCGGGATGCCACAATCCCGGCCCATGACACGCCCCCATGTTCCGCACTCCGCGTACCCCTTGCCGCACCGGAGGCGGCCGGCCTCTTCCGAGGCGGCTGGGCAGGAGGCCTGATGCGACTCCCCTACGAACTGCAACTCGGCTGGCGCTACACGCGGGCCGGCCGCGCCACCCGGCGCAACGGCTTCATCTCCTTCATCTCCGGCGTGTCGATGCTCGGCATCGGGCTCGGCGTGGCGGCATTGATCATCGTGCTGAGCGTGATGAACGGCTTCCAGAAGGAAGTGCGCGACCGCATGCTGGGCGTGGTGTCGCACATCGAGCTGTTCTCGCGCGACGGCCAGGCGCTGCCCGACCTGGCCGGCGTGATGGCCACGGCGCGCAAGAACCCGCAGGTGATCGGCGTGGCGCCGTTCATCGCCACGCAGGCGCTGATCGCGCGCGGCGAAGACATGAAGGGCGCCCTGGTCCGCGGCATCGACCCGGCGCTGGAGCCGCAGGTCACCGACATCGGCACCACCGCGCAGCATGGCGCGCTGGCGAGGCTGGTGCCGGGCGAATTCGGCATCGTGCTCGGCGGCGAGTTGGCGCGGTCGCTCTACGTGCGCACCGGTGACCAGGTCACGCTGGTGGCGCCGGGCGGCCAGGTGACGCCGGCCGGCGTGGTGCCGCGGCTCAAGCAGTTCACCGTGGTCGGCACCTTCGACTCCGGCCACTATGAATACGACTCCACGCTCGCGATGATCCACACCGAGGACGCGGCACGCGTGTTCCGCCTCGAAGGGCCGAGCGGCGTCCGGCTCAAGCTGAAGGACCTGAACCAGGCGCGCGAGGTGGCCGACCAGCTCGCAGCCGTGATGCCCGATACCGTGCTCATCCGCGACTGGACGCGCCAGAACAAGACGTGGTTTGCGGCCGTGCAGGTCGAGAAACGGATGATGTTCATCATCCTCACGCTGATCGTGGCCGTGGCCGCCTTCAACCTGGTGTCGACGCTGGTCATGACCGTGACCGACAAGCGTGCCGACATCGCGATCCTGCGCACGCTCGGTGCGAGCCCGAAAAGCATCATGGGCATCTTCGTCGTGCAGGGCGCGATGGTCGGCGTGATGGGCACCATCGGCGGCCTGCTACTCGGGTTGCTGATCGCCTACAACATCGACGTCATCGTGCCCGCGCTGGAGCAGCTGTTCCACGCGAGCTTCCTGCCCAAGGACATCTACCTGATCAGCCGGATGCCCAGCGATCCGCAGCGCTCCGACATCATGCCCATCACCATCATCTCGCTGATCCTGGCCTTTGCCGCCACGCTGTATCCGAGCTGGCGCGCGAGCCGCGTGAACCCTGCGGAGGCGCTGCGCTATGAGTGACGTCGTCCTGAAGGTCCGCGGCCTGACCAAGCGCTTCCACGAAGGGCGCATCGACCTGACCGTGCTGCATGGCGTCGACCTCGACGTGCATGCCGGCGAGACGCTGGCCATCGTCGGCGCCTCGGGTTCGGGCAAGAGCACGATGCTGCACCTGATGGGCGGGCTCGATGCGCCGAGCGCCGGCAGCGTTGAACTGCTCGGCCAGAACATCGCCAAGGTCGACGCGGCCGAGCAGGGCCGCCTGCGCAACCGGCACCTGGGTTTCGTCTATCAGTTCCATCACCTGCTGCCCGAATTCAGCGCGCTCGACAACGTGGCGATGCCGCTGAAGATCCGGCGCATGGATCCTGTCGAGGCGGCGCGGACGGCGACCGACATGCTCTCCGCGGTCGGCCTGAAAGAGCGCTTGCTGCATCGCCCGGCCGAGCTGTCCGGCGGCGAGCGCCAGCGCGTGGCGATCGCGCGGGCGCTGGTCACGCAGCCGAACTGCGTGCTGGCCGACGAACCCACCGGCAACCTGGACCGTGGCACCGCCGATGGCGTGTTCGCGCTCATGCTGGAACTGGCGCGCGCCCATGGCACGGCCTTCGTGATGGTCACGCACGACGAAGCGCTCGCAGCGCGTTGCGACCGCGTGCTGCGGCTGGTGGCCGGCCGGCTGGCGGACTAGCCCCGCCTCAGCGCCATCACGCGTCCGCCGCCTACGGCCGGTGGTGGCGGCTCCGGTATCCTGGCTTTCATTGAAGCCCGTGGCACCGATCGATGTTTTCTTCCGTTGCACTCGCATGTCCCCAATGCGCCGCACCGCTGCCGCGCGTGGCACGCTGGCGCACCGTGCAGTGCGCGTACTGCGGCGCAACCATCGTGCGCGGCGCCGAGACGGTCGAACGCGCAACCTTCCATGCCGCCTGGCTGCGTGCGCGTTCCGTTGCCGCACCGGGGCCGGTGTGGGTCTGGCGCGACGCGCGTTATCGCGTGCTGGCCACGCTGGGCCAGGGCGCGCACGGCGAGGTGCTGCTCGTCGAGCGCCTCGGTGTGGCGGCAGAACGCATCACCCTCAAGCTTGCGTGCGATGACAGCGGGCGTGATGCATTGGCCCGCGAGTTCGATGCGCTGCGCACCTTGCAATCGTTGAGTGGCGCAGGCGCAAGCTACTTCACGCGACGGCTGCCGCAGCCGGTCGGCCTGGGGCAGGCGCAATCCGGGACAGGTGACTCGCACCCTGCGCTGCTGCTGCGTCATCCGGCTGGTTACTGGGGCAGCCTGGCGAGCGTCGTCCAGGCGCAGCCGGATGGCATCGACCCACGGCATGCCGTCTGGATGTGGCGTCGCCTGCTGGAAGTGTTGGGCTTCCTGCACGCGGCCGGCTGGACGCATGGCGACCTGAGCCCCGCGCACACGCTGGTGCATCCCCGCGATCATGGCGTGCTGATGATCGGCTGGTCGCAGGCGCGCCACCGCGAGGGCGCCGCCCATGCGGCCGCCGTGGCGCGCGACCTGCGGCAGGTGGCCTGGACGGTGCGTGCGGTGTTGCACGGCCGCACGGGCGTCGACGCGCCGGGCGTTGGCGCACGCACGCCGGCGCCGCTGGCCGAGCTGCTGCGCCGCTGCAGCGAAGCGCCCACCGCCTGCGCGGCGTGGGGTGCGGCGGGCATCGAGACGGCACTGTCCGACGCGGCGCTCGCCTCCTTCGGTGCGCCCCGATTCGTCCCGTTCAACCCCGCGTCTCACGGCGCCTGACATTCAAGGAGCGACAAGCACATGGGCTATGGCAACTACTCGCATTCGGCACACGCGGCATTGCTCGCCGACCGTGCGGCGCAACCCGGGCAGGAGGTGTTCACGCAGCGTGGCGTGCATGCGTTGATGGATCCGCGCGGGCTGAAGGTGCGCGAATCGCGCGACAACGCCGACCATCCGAATTCGCTGCCGGTCGTTTTCGCACTCGATGTCACCGGCTCGATGGGCGACATTCCGGAGCTGCTGGCGCGCCAGGAGCTGCCGACCTTCATGACGCTGCTGACGGACTGCGGCGTGGCCGACCCGCAGCTGATGTTCATGGCGATCGGCGACGCCACGTCCGACCGGGCGGCGCTGCAGGTCGGGCAGTTCGAGTCGACCGCCGAACTCATGGACCAGTGGCTGACCTGGAGCTACCTCGAAGGTGGTGGCGGCGGCAGCGGCGAAGAGAGCTACGAGCTCGCCTTCTACGTGCTGGCGCAGCACACCGACACCGATGCCTGGACGAAGCGCAGGAAGCGCGGCTACCTGTTCATGACGGGCGACGAACGGCCGTACCCGGCGGTATCGCGCCACCAGATCGAGGCGCTGATCGGCGAGAAGCTCGACGAGGACATCCCGATCGAGGAGGTGATCGCCGCAGCCGCCGAAACGTACCACCTGTTCTTCCTGATCCCGGACGCGCAGCGCCGCCGCAACTGCGAGGCGCGCTGGCGCGAACTGCTGGGCGACCATGTGATCTGCATGGATGCGCCGGCCGACGCCTGCGCGGTGGCGGCCGGCATCGTGGCGCTGACCGAGCGCGCCGTGCCCGATCTCGATGCGCTCACCCGCGTGATGAGCACGCACGCGACGCCGAAGGCCCGCATCGCGTCGGTCGTGCATGCGCTGGAGGGCTACGCCGAGCAGCTCGACCCGAACGCGCCCAGGCGCGCAGCGTCCGCCGGCAGAGGCGCCGGCTCGTGGTGGAAAAAGCTGTTCGGATGAGGCCGGGCCCGGCCCGTCGATCGTGACGCGCTATGTCTCGCTGCTGGGCCTGGGTTTCGGCGACTGCGGCAAGGGGCTCTTCACCGATCACCTGTGTCGTACCGAGGGTGCGCATACGGTGGTTCGATTCAACGGCGGCGCGCAGGCGGGGCACAACGTGGTGTTGCCCGATGGTCGGCATCACACCTTTTCGCAGTTCGGCGCAGGCAGCTTCGTGCCCGGGGTCGAGACACTGCTCGCGAGCCCGGTGGTGGTGCATCCCTCGGGCCTGCTGGCCGAGCACGCCGCCTTGTGCCGTGCCGGCGTGACGGACGGCTTCGAGCGCCTGCGGATCGACGCGCGATGCCGCGTCACCACGCCCTTCCACCAGGCCGCGGGCCGGCTGCGCGAGTGGCGGCGCGGCGCGCAGGCCCACGGCAGTTGTGGCGTCGGCGTCGGCGAGACGGTGCGGCACGCCCTGGTGGCGCCGGACGAAGTGCTGCGCTACGGCGACCTGGCCGATCCGCGCGTTGCGCTCGACCGGCTGGAGGCGATCCGGCGGCGCCTGCAGCAGGAGTTCGCGGACGGACCGCCGTTGCATGCGGAGGCGGAGCGCGAACGCGCGCTGCTCGATTCGCCGCCGGTGGCGCAACGCTGGCTGGCCATGTCGCGCGCCTGCATCGAACGGGTGCCCGCGGTCGGCCTCGACGCCGTGGCCGACCGGCTGGCCCGGCCGGGCTGCGTGGTTTTCGAAGGCGCACAGGGCGTGCTGCTCGACGAGACGCGCGGCTTTCACCCGCACACCACCTGGAGCGCGATCTCGACGCAGGCCGTCGAGGCCGTCCTGCGCGATGCGGGCATCGAAGCGCCGGTACGTCATCTGGGCGTGCTGCGCAGCCATCTCACACGCCACGGCGCCGGCCCGCTGCCGACCTGCGACGCGGCGCTCGACGTGCTGGCCGAGCCGCACAACGGCGACGCCGGTTGGCAGGGCCGGTTCCGCCGCGGCCATCCCGACGCCTTGCTTCTGCGTTACGCGCTGCGCGCCGCGGGCCGGCTCGATGGGTTGCTGGTGAGCCATCTGGACGCCATCGACAGGGCGGGTGGCCTGCGCTGGTGCGACGGCTACGACATCGAGGGCGAGGCCGACCCCATGTCCGATCTGCCCTGGCTCGATGCGCCCGGCATCGCGCAGCAGACGGCACTGACCCAGCGCATCGCCCGTGCCGTCCCGCACTACGACGCGGCGCCGGTCAGGACAAGCGCGCAGTGGCTGGAACGGACGGCCGCCGTCACGCCGCTGCCGGTGCTGCTGGGCTCGTTCGGGCCGACCTCGGCCCACGTGCGCGCCATGCGCTGAACGGTGCGGCATCCTGGGGAAATCCCGGGGCGATTCGGCGCCTTCATGGACTCCAATCGGACAGCCCGCCCGGCCTCGGGCGCCAACAATCGGCGCATCCCATGCCAAGGAGCCATCCGATGAAGACCTTGACCGACCAGCTGTCGCAGTACGCCGAATACCACCGCAGCGAGCGCAACATCCTCACCCATTTCATCGGCGTGCCGATGATCGTCCTGGCGGTGGCCGTGCTGCTGTCGCGGCCGGCTTTCGAGGTCGGCGGCTTGACGCTGTCGATCGCGCTGCTGGCGGTGGTGGCGGCATCGCTGTTCTATCTGCGGCTGGACCTGCGCTTCGGGCTGCTGCTCACGGCCTTGCTCGCGGCGGCGCTGTGGTTCGGCGGCTGGGCCGCCTCGCAGTCGACGGCGGTCTGGCTCGCCATCGGCGTGGGCGGGTTCCTCGTGGGCTGGGTGATCCAGTTCGTCGGCCACCACTTCGAAGGACGCAAGCCGGCCTTCGTCGACGACGTGGTCGGCCTGCTGATCGGTCCGCTGTTCGTGGTGGCCGAGCTGCTGTTCCTGCTCGGCCTGTGCCCCGGGCTCAAGGCGGCCATCGAGTCGCGTGCGGGCGCCACGCGCGCCTGAAGACGCCGCTGCCGGTGCGGCACCGCGCCGCGGCGTGGTTGGGCCGCTGCCTGCGGCGCCGGAGGATGGCCGCTAGCATGGGCGCATCGCCATCCCCCGCACCGCATTCATGACCGACCCGCACCGCCGTACCGTCCCGCTCGACAAGGCCTACCGCCTGCTCAACCATGGCCCGACCGTGCTGGTCAGCGCCGCGCATGGCGGGCAGCGGAACATCATGGCGGCAGCCTGGGCGATGCCGCTGGATTTCAGTCCGCCCAAGGTGGCCGTGGTGCTCGACAAGAGCACCTGGACGCGCAAGCTGCTCGAGGCCTCGGGCAGCTTCGCATTGCAGGTACCGACCCGCGCCCAGGCCGACCTGACGGAGACGCTCGGCAGCAGTTCGGGGCTGGCGCTGACGCAGGACGAAGGCATCGACAAGTTCGCGGCCTACGGCGTGAACGCCTTTGCCGGCGAAGCGACATCCGCGCCGCTGCTGGAGGGCTGCGTGGCCTGGCTCGAATGCCGGTTGCTGCCCGAGCCCGCGATCCAGGATCGCTACGACCTGTTCCTCGGCGAGGTCGTCGCCGCGCAGGCCGACGAGCGCGTCTTTGCGAACGGGCGCTGGAACTTCGAGGGCCACGACGAATTGCGCACGCTGCACCATGTGGCGGGCGGGCATTTCATCCTGGCCGGCGGCACCGTCGACGCGCACGCGTTGCCGCGTGCGCCCCGGTTCAAAGAATCCGGTTGAACCAGAACAGCGAGAGGCCGGCGGACAGCAGCGCCAGCAGTGCGGCGCCCAGTGCGAACAGCGCCGACACCTCGGTTTCCTTCTTCTCGACCGTGAGCCGTGAGCTCAGCGTGTCGTAGACCTTCTTCAGGTCGTTGGCCGTGCCGGCATAGAAGTATTCGGCCTGCGTCTTGTTGGCCACGGACTTGAGCGTGTCCTCGTCCAGCCGCACGCGCATCGACCAGCCTTCGAAGCCGATCGTGTCGCCATCCACCGTGCCGACGCCGACCGTGTAGACGCGCACGCCGCGGTCGGCCGCGACCTTGGCCGCATCGAGCGGGTCGACGCCCGTGGTGCGCTGGCCGTCGGTCAGCATGATGATCGCGGCCGAGGTGTAGGAACCCGGTGCGACCGGCACGAACTCCTTGGGCGCCGCCTTGCCGGCCTGCTCGATCGGAATCCCACGTGCGCGATTCGGCGCGCTGAAGTTCGAGATGTCGATGCCCGCATCGGGGAACAGCGTGGCGAGCGACACCACGATCGCATTGCCCGTGGCCGTGGCCCGCTGCAGCTGGAAGCTGTCGATGGCGGTGACCAGGTCGTCGCGGTTGGTGGTCGGCAGTTGCGCGACCTGCGCGCTGCCGGCGAAGGCGACGATGCCGACCTTGACGGTGCGCGGCAGATCCTTGATGAAGCCCTTGGCGGCTTCCTGCGCGGCCACCAGCCGGTTCGGCAGCACGTCGGTGGCGCGCATGCTGCCCGACACGTCCATCGCGAGGATGATGGTCTGCTGGTTCGACGGCAAGGTCACGACCGCCATCGGCCGCGAAGCGGCCACCAGCATCGCGACCATCGACAGCAGGAAGAGCAGCGGCGGGATGTGCCGCCGCATGCTCTGGCGCACACCCATCGCCTCGCGCACGATCGACAGGCTGGCGTAGCGCAGCGCCAGCTTCTTCTTGCGGCGCATGAGCCACATGTACAGCAGCACCAGCAGCGGCACCGCCAGCAGGAGCCAGAGGAACTGAGGCCAGAGGAAATTCATTCGGGCACCTCGCGCGTCATGCAGCAGCCGTCTTCGGGGCGGCCCCGCCGGCGCGCACCCGGCGTTTGCGCATGTCCGCGAAACGCATGATGGCGACGGCGAGATCGTCGTGGGTCGAGAGTTCGAGCGTGTCGACACCGGCCTTCGCCAGCGATTCACGCAGTGTGGCTTCGCGCTCGGCCGCGATGCGTGCAAAGCGCTTGCGGAAGCCCGGATCGTGCGTGTCGACCCACAGCTGTTCGCCGGTCTCGACGTCGCGCAGCGGCACCAGGCCGAGATCGGGCAGTTCACGCTCCAGCGGGTCGAACAGCCGCACGGCGGTCACTTCGTGGCGCTGGGTCAGTTGCGCGAGCGGCTTCTCCCAGCCGGGTTCGGTGAGGAAGTCGGACACCACGAACACGGTCGAGCGGCGCGGCATCATCCCGGCGGCCGAACGCAGCAGGTCGGACAGGCGCGTCATGCCCTGCGCCTTCTGGTCCGCCGCTTCGCCCTTGTCCGCGCGGCGCTGCATCGAATGCAGCAGGTGCAGCACATGCCGGCGACCGCTGCGCGGCGGGATCACGGCCTCGATGTCGCTGCCGTAGACCAGTGCGCCGACGCGGTTGCCGTGCCGCGTGAGCAGGCGCGACAGCACGCCGACGAAGCCGATCGAGATCTCGCGCTTGGCCTTCGCACCCGAGCCGAAGTCGATCGAGTGGCTCAGGTCGAGCACGAACCAGGCCGACATCTCGCGGTCTTCGGTGAACACGCGCACATGCGGTGTCCCGACCCGCGCCGTGACGTTCCAGTCGATGTGGCGCACGTCGTCATGGTGCTGGTACTCGCGCAGGTCGGCCAGGTCGAGCCCCGCCCCGCGCATCAGCGTGCGGTAATTGCCCTGCAGCAGGCCGTCGAGCCGGCGGATGACGGTCCATTCGAGCCGCTGCAGCAGCCGCTCGGCCGCGCCCGCGGGCACGTCGACGGCGGCCACACGCGCGTCGTTCGCCGCGGCCGGCGGCGGCTTCTTACGCCACCAGTTTTTCATGCTCGAGCGGCTTGGGTGGCGCGGGGATGGCGCGCATGATCTTCTCGATCAGGCCGTCGGGCGTGAGCCCTTCCGACAGCCCTTCGTACGACAGCGTGACGCGGTGGCGCAGCACGTCGGGCACCAGCGCGGTCATGTCCTCGGGCAGCGCGTAGCTGCGGCCGCGCAGCATGGCCAGCGCACGTGCGCCTTCGGTCAGGTTGATGGTCGCCCGCGGGCTCGCGCCGAAGGTGATGAAGCGGCCCATGCCCTTGAGCCCGTGCTTCTCTGGCGTGCGCGTGGCCGAAATCAGCTTGACCGCGTACTGGATCAGCGACGGATCGACATACACCTGGCGCGCCTCCGCCTGCAGGGCCGCGAGCTGCGCGGTGGTCGCGACCGCATTGACCGTCACCGGCGTGCCGATCACGCGCTGGACGATCACGAATTCTTCTTCGTCGGTCGGATAGTCCACCAGGATCTTCATCATGAAGCGGTCGACCTGCGCCTCGGGCAGCGGGTAGGTGCCTTCCGTCTCGATCGGGTTCTGCGTCGCCATCACGAGAAAGGGCTTCGGCACCTTGTGCGTCTCGCCGGCGATGGTCACCTGGCGTTCCTGCATCACTTCCAGCAGCGCGCTCTGCACCTTGGCGGGGGCCCGGTTGATTTCGTCGGCCAGCAGCAGGTTGGCGAACACCGGACCGAGCGAGGTGCTGAAGTCGCCGGTCTTCTGGTTGTAGATGCGCGTGCCGATCAGGTCGGACGGCACCAGGTCGGGCGTGAACTGGATGCGCTTGAACTGCCCCTGGATGGTGTCCGACAGCGTCTTGATGGTCAGCGTCTTGGCCAGGCCGGGCACGCCTTCGACCAGCAGATGGCCGCCCGCCAGCATCGCGACCATCACCCGTTCCAGGAAGCGGTCCTGGCCGACCACGACCCGCTTCACCTCGTAGAGGATCTGCTCCATCAGTTCGGCGGTAGCGGGCGACGTTGAAAAGTTCTCTGTGCTCATGCGTGTGCTTTCGTCGAAGGAGAAGGTGGTTCAGAACGGCGGCGTGCCGATCGCGGAGGCCGCGTTCTCGATCGGCATCGCGAAGCCGATGCCGATGAAGGTGCGCTGCTGGGTGGGGTTGAGGATGGCGGTGACGATGCCCACCACCTCGCCGTCCATGTTGACCAGCGGCCCGCCGGAATTGCCCGGATTGGCCGCCGCATCGAACTGGATCAGGTTGCCGAGTTCCTGCTTGCCTTCCGGCGAGCGGAACGAGCGCTTGAGGCCGGACACGACGCCCGCCGACACCGACGGTCCGATGCCGAAGGGAAAGCCGACCGCGGCCACCTGGTCGCCCGGCATCAGGTCGGCGGTGGAGCGCATCGTGGCGGCGATCAGGTCATCGGGAATCTTCTGCGCCTGCAGCACCGCGAGGTCGTTTTCCGGCTGCGTGCCGGTGACGATGGCGGTGGCCTCGAGGCCGTCGTAGAAGGTGACCTTGATCTTCTCCGCGCCGGCGACCACATGCAGGTTGGTGAGGATCACGCCCTTGTCGATGATCACCACGCCGGTGCCGACGCCGCGTTCGACCTCGGTGCCTGGCGCCGGGTCCGCTTCAGGCGCCTTGCCGCGTGCCATGTTGCGGCCCCGCTTCTCGGTCTTGGCCTCCGGCGTGGCGCGCTCCGTGCCGTAGCTCACCACGCGGACCACGGAGGGACGGATCACTTCCGCGGCGCGTGCTGCGGGCGACGGCAGCGTGTTGGTCTGCAGCGTACGCAGCACGGCCGCGTCGATGTCCTTCTGCGTCAGCGCGCCCTGGCCACCGCGGGGCCAGAGCGCCAGGCCACCGCCGGCCATCGCGACGACGAGCACCAAAAGTGCCGCGAAGGACTTCCGGCCCGGCTGCCACCGGGTCTTCGGCGCTGAACCGACCGGCGCGGCCGCCGCTGCGGCATCCGTGGCGAGCCCGTCCGCGTCTTGTGACGGCTGCGGTGAGCGGCTGTAAAAGGCGGGCCTGCGCATGGTCACCTCCGGTGAAAAAGTGATGCGTGGAAAAAGTCACAGTAGCATGCTTTGTGCCTCTTTGCATCCGATCGGGCATCATCAGTCCATGACCGGATTCGTCGATACACACTGTCACCTGGACGCGCCCGAGTTCGGGGATGAAATGCCGGAGATCCGTGCGCGTGCGGCGTCTTCCGGCGTGTCGATGTGCGTGATTCCAGCGGTCGGTGCCTTCAATTTTTCGCGTGTGCGCGAGTTGGCGCATGCACAAGGCGATGCCTACGCGCTGGGTGTCCATCCGCTGTGCACGGGCCAGGCGAGCGAGGACGATCTGGTGGCGCTCGACATGGCGCTGGCGGCGCGGCGTGACGATCCACGCCTGGTGGCCGTCGGCGAAATCGGGTTGGATTACTTCGTCGAAGGTCTCGACGACGACAGGCAGACGCATTTCTTTCACACTCAGTTGCAACTTGCCCGCAAGCACGACCTGCCGGTGCTCATTCATGTGCGCCGGTCGGTCGACAAGGTGCTCAAGCATCTGCGCCAGACATCGGGCGGCGCACCATGGCGTGGCATTGCGCACGCGTTCAACGGCAGCGAGCAGCAGGCCCGGGCATGCATCGAGCTCGGGCTGAAGCTCGGCTTCGGCGGCGCCGTGACCTTCGAGCGTGCGCTGCAACTGCGCCGGCTCGCCGCAACGCTGCCGCTCGAGTCGATCGTGATGGAAACGGACGCGCCCGACATCCAGCCTCACTGGCTCTACCGCACGCAGGCGCAGCGCGCGGCCGGCGAGCCGCAGGGGCGCAACGAGCCCGGCGAGCTGCCGCGCATTGCGCAGGTGGTGGCGGGCTTGCGAGGGATCTCCCTGGAAGCGGTCGCCGAGGCCACGACCGCGAATGCCTGCGCAGCGATGCCTCGGCTCGCGCCGTTGATGGCGGCGTCGGAGAACCACCGGCTGCGCGTGTAGGCCGATGTCCCGTATGTGATCAATTGATGAGGCGAGCGTGTTTTTGCTGTCATCCTTTCTGCCTGAGCGTTCGTTGAGAAGGCAGTGACAGCCTCCTTGTCACACAACACACAACTCATCCAAGGAGTTTTTCAATGAAGTCGTCTTTCATCCGTACCGTTCCCGCCGTTCTGGCCCTGGCACTTGCTTCCATCGGCCTGTCGGCCGTGGCACAGACCACGACGACCACCGCTGTGGCGCCGGCACCGGCAACCCAGCCGACCGTGACCGAGAAGGTCAAGGCAGGCAGCGAAAAAGCCTGGGATGCCACCAAGAGCACCACCAAGAAGGCCGCCAAGGGCACCAAGAAGGTCGCCAAAAAGACCGGCAATGCCGTCGCCAATGTCGGCCACAAGACCGCTGATGGCATGCGCAGCGCCGGCCACGCGATCGGCGAAAAGATCCCTGGTACCGCAGAGAACGCAGCCGCCAAGAAGCCTTGAGCTTTTTCAGCGTCCTGACCATGAAACCCGCTTCGGCGGGTTTTTTGTTGTGCAATCGAAACCCATGACCACGCAACAAGACCCGCTGACCGGGCTCGCACCGATCGTCTCGGCGCAGACCGCGGTGCTGATCCTCGGCAGTTTTCCAGGCGTTCGCTCGCTGGAAGCTCGGCAGTACTATGCCCACCCGCAAAACCACTTCTGGAAGATCTTGCAAGCCGTCTGGCCCCAACACCCCCTGCCGCCGGCCGAAGGCGGCTATGCGGCGCGCACGCAGTGGCTGCTCGATCGCGGCCTTGGCGTGTGGGACGTGTACGCGGCCTGCGCGCGCGAGGGCAGCCTCGATTCCGCCATCCGCGATGCGGTGGTCAACGATTTCGGCGGCCTGAAGCTGCCGAAGCTCGCGGCCATCGCGCACAACGGCGCCGAGAGCTATCGCCATTCGCAGCACGTCGTGGCTGCGCTGGCGGCCGGCGGCGTGGCCAGCTTGCCTGTCTACAAGCTTCCTTCCACCAGTCCCGCCAACGCATCGTGGAGCTTCGAACGCAAGCTCGATGCGTGGCGCGACGTCTTTGCCCGTCACGGGCTTGCATGATGGCCACCAAGTCTCCACCGCTTCCCGAAGTCAATTTCTCCGATTGGGGCGACATCCGCTACCTCCACCTGGGCACCGAATGGATCCAGGGCTCGATGAAGATGGACGCGCCGTACGAGATCGAACTGGAGTACGTGCAGCGCATGATGGCCTGGCTGCTGTTCGTCGAGCCGTCCAGCGTGATGAGCCGGCATGCGATGCAGCTCGGCCTGGGCGCGGCCACGCTGACCAAGTTCTGCCGCAAGCAGTTGCGCATGCGCACCACGGCGATCGAACTCAATCCGCAGGTGCTCGCTGCCTGCCGCGGCTGGTTCAAGCTGCCCGCCGACGACGCCAAGCTGCGCGTCGTCATCGCCGATGCGGCAGTCGAGATCCGCAAGCCGCAGTGGCAGGGCACGGTCGACGCGTTGCAGGTCGATCTCTACGACCACGAAGCCGCGGCGCCGGTGCTCGACAGCGAGGACTTCTACGCGGACTGCCGCGCGCTGCTGACCGACGAAGGCGCGATGACGGTGAACCTGTTCGGCCGTTCGTCGAGCTATGAAAGCAGCCTGGCGAAGATCGTGTCGGTGTTCGGCGCCGATGCCGTCTGGGCCTTCAAGCCGACGCGCGAGGGCAACACCGTGGTGCTGGCCCAGCGCACGCCGAGCCGGCCGAAGCGCGAGGCGCTGGCGTTGCGCGCCCAGACCATCCAGAGCCGCTGGGGACTGCCGGCGGGCAAGTGGCTGCAGGTGTTCAAGCCGCAGGTCCGATGAACACGCCGGCCACGCCAGAGACGGCGCTTCGGCGCCACGAAGGGCCGCTGGAGTTGCGGCGCCTGATCGAATGGCTGGCCGGCGATGGCCTGATCTCGCCGGCCGAGGCGCGCCGCACCCTTGCGCGTTGCGCCCAGGCCGAGAGCCGCCAGGCGCCGCTGACGCGGCTGGCCAGCGTGTCGATGCCGCGCGAGGCCGACGGCAAGCCGCTCGACATCGAGATGCTCACGCAGTGGCTGGCCGGCCGCACGGGTCTCGCTTACCTGCGCATCGATCCGCTCAAGGTCGACGTCTCGAAGGTCGCGGACACGATGAGCGCCGCCTATGCCGAGCGCCACAAGGTGCTGCCGGTGCAGGTCGGGCCGGGCGAGCTCGTCGTGGCGACGTCGGAGCCCTTCCTGGTCGACTGGATCGCCGAGGTCGAGCGCCAGTCGCGCCGCACGGTGCGGCGCGTGCTCGCGAGTCCGACCGACATCCAGCGCTACACGGCGGAGTTCTACGCGCTGGCGAAATCGGTCCGTGCCGCGCAGAAGGCCGGTGGCAGCACCGGCGGTGCGAACTTCGAGCAACTGGTCGAGCTGGGCCGCAGCAACCGCCAGCTCGATGCCAACGACCAGGGCGTGGTGCAGGTGGTCGACTGGCTGTGGCAATACGCCTTCGACCAGCGAGCCAGCGACATCCACCTGGAGCCGCGGCGCGACCAGGGCGTGATCCGTTTTCGCATCGACGGCGTGCTGCATCCGGCCTATCAGCTGCCGATCGGCGTGATGAACGCGATGATCGCGCGCATCAAGCTGCTCGGCCGGATGGACGTGGTGGAGAAGCGCCGGCCGCTCGATGGCCGCATCAAGACGCGCAACATGCGCGGCGACGAGATCGAGATGCGCCTGTCGACCTTGCCGACGGCCTTCGGCGAGAAGATGGTGATGCGCATCTTCGACCCCGACACGGCGGTGAAGGACCTCGACGCCTTGGGGTTCGCGCCCCATGACGCGCAGCGCTGGCAGCAGCTCGTCACGCGGCCGCACGGCATCGTGCTGGTCACCGGGCCGACCGGCTCGGGCAAGACCACGACCTTGTATTCCACGCTCAAGCGCGTGGCGACCGAGCAGGTCAACGTGAACACCATCGAGGACCCGATCGAGATGATCGAGCCCGCGTTCAACCAGACGCAGGTGCAGCCGCAGCTGGACTTCGGCTTCACCGAAGGCCTGCGGGCACTGATGCGGCAGGACCCGGACGTCATCATGGTCGGCGAGATCCGCGATCTCGCCACCGCCGAGATGGCGGTGCAGGCCGCGCTCACCGGCCACCTCGTCTTCAGCACGCTGCACACCAACGATGCGCCGAGCGCCATCACGCGGTTGATGGAGCTTGGCGTGCCGGCTTATCTGGTCAATGCGGTAATGCTCGGGGTGCTGGCGCAGCGGCTGGTGCGTACGCTATGCCCGAGCTGCAAGCAGCCCGACGAAACCGTCACGCGCGAGACGCTCGCGGCGCTGGTCAGGCCATGGCAGATCACGGGTGCGGTGCGCGCCTGCAAGGCCGTTGGATGCGTTGACTGCCGGATGACGGGCTACCGGGGACGGACGGGGCTCTACGAACTGCTGAGCATCGGGGAAGACTTCAAGTCGAAGGTCGGCGGCACGCCCGATCTCACGGCGCTGCGCCGCCAGGCCGCTGTCGACGGCATGCAGCCCTTGCGGCTTGCCGGTGCGTTGCGCGTGGCAGAAGGCCTGACGACCATCGACGAAGTCCTGAGCGCGACGCCGCCGCTGGACTGAATGACCGGGCCCGGACCGCGAGCCGGGCGGGGGTTATCCCTTAACCCCCGATAGGTGGAATCCACATCAGCCTGACTGGAAGCTGACCACACAATCTGCCGTTCGAAATTTTTCGAGGAGATTGTTCGTGAAGATCAAAAGTCAGAAAGACTTCTTTGCAGGGCTGATGTTTGCCGTCGTAGGCATCGCCTTCGCATGGGGGGCTTCGACCTACAACGTAGGCAGTGGCGCCCGCATGGGGCCCGGTTACTTCCCGCTGATGCTGGGCATCGTGATGGCGCTGATCGGCGTCGGCATCATGTTCACCGGCCTGACCGTGGAGACGGAAAGCGGCGACAAGATCGGCAAGTGGGCCTGGAAGCAGGTGGTGTTCATCATCGGCGCCAACCTGGCGTTCGGCGTCCTGCTCGGCGGCCTGCCGAGCATCGGTCTGCCGGCCATGGGCATGATCCTGGCGATCTATGCACTGGTGATCATCTCGAGCCTGGCCGGCAACGAGTTCGACTTCAAGAAGGTGCTGGTGCTCTCCACCATTCTGGCCATCGGCAGCTACATCGCATTCATCTGGGCGCTCAAGCTGCAGATCCAGGTCTGGCCGACCTTCATCACGGGCTGAGGAACAACGTCATGGATTTGATCAACAACCTGTCGATTGGCTTCGGCGTCGCGTTCACCTTCACGAACCTGCTGTACTGCCTGATCGGCTGCATCCTGGGCACGCTGATCGGCGTGCTGCCGGGCATCGGTCCGGTCGCGACCATCGCGATGCTGCTGCCCGCGACCTACGCACTGCCGCCGGTGTCCGCACTCATCATGCTGGCCGGCATCTACTACGGCGCGCAGTACGGCGGTTCGACCACCGCCATTCTGGTGAACCTGCCGGGCGAGTCATCTTCCGTTGTGACCGTGATCGACGGCTACCAGATGGCACGCCGAGGCAGAGCCGGGCCTGCACTCGCCGCGGCCGGCCTCGGCTCGTTCTTCGCGGGCTGCGTCGGTACGCTGATCCTGGCTGCCTTCGCGCCGCCGCTGACCGAAGTCGCCTTCAAGTTCGGCCCGGCCGAGTACTTCTCGCTGATGATCCTGGGCCTGATCGGTGCCGTGGTGCTGGCCTCGGGTTCGCTGCTCAAGGCGATCGCGATGATCGTGCTGGGCCTGCTGATGGGCCTGGTCGGTACCGACGTGAACTCGGGCGTCGCGCGCTTCAGCTTCGACATTCCGGAACTCACCGACGGCATCGGCTTCGTGGCGATCGCCATGGGCGTGTTCGGCTACGGTGAAATCATCTCGAACCTGTCGCGTCCCGAAGAAGAGCGCGAAGTGTTCACCGCCAAGGTGTCGGGCCTGTTCCCCACCAAGGAAGACTTCAAGCGGATGGTGCCTGCCGTGCTGCGCGGCACGGCGCTCGGCGCGGCGCTGGGCATTCTGCCCGGCGGCGGTGCGCTGCTGGCGGCTTTCGCGGCCTACACGATCGAGAAGAAGACCAAGCTGCACCCCGGTGAAGTGCCCTTCGGCAAGGGCAACATCCGCGGCGTGGCCGCGCCCGAATCGGCCAACAACGCCGGTGCGCAGACGTCCTTCATTCCGCTGCTGACGCTGGGCATCCCGCCGAACGCCGTGATGGCGCTGATGGTCGGTGCGATGACCATCCACAACATCCAGCCCGGCCCGCAGGTCATGACCAGCAACCCGGAACTGTTCTGGGGCCTGATCGCCTCGATGTGGATCGGCAATGCGATGCTGGTGATCCTGAACCTGCCGCTGATCGGCATGTGGATCAAGCTGCTGTCGGTGCCCTACAAGTACCTGTTCCCGGCGATCGTGCTGTTCTGCGCCATCGGCGTGTACTCGACCAACAACAACACCTTCGACATCTGGATGGTGGGCGCCTTCGGCTTCATCGGCTACATGTTTTTCAAGCTCGGCTGCGAACCCGCGCCGCTGCTGCTGGGCTTCATCCTGGGGCCGATGATGGAAGAGAACCTGCGTCGTGCGCTGCTGCTGTCGCGTGGCGACTGGAGCGTGTTCGTCTCGCGTCCGATCTCGGCCACGCTGCTGGGCGCAGCCTTGCTGCTGCTCATCATCGTGCTGCTGCCTGCGGTGAAGTCGAAGCGCGAAGAAGCCTTCGTCGAAGACTGACGCTGCGCCTGGCGCAAATAACCGAACGGCGCCTGTGGGCGCCGTTTGTCGTTGGGCGCCGCGCGCATGAACCCGTCAGAATCGATGATTCGCCTGGCGACAGGCCTCCGAATTGAACGAGCAACGTCCGATGAAATTCGACTACGGCAATCCCTATCCTTCCACCCGCGTTCCGGTCTTCGCCCGCAACGTGGTGGCGACTTCCCATCCGCTGGCGTCGCAGGCCGGTCTTCGCATCCTGCAGCAGGGCGGCAATGCCGTCGATGCCGCCGTGGCGACAGCCGCGGCGATGACGCTGGTCGAGCCCGTGAGCAACGGCCTGGGCAGCGACGCGTTCTGCATCCTGTGGGACGGGGAGCAATTGCATGGCCTCAATGCGTCCGGACCGGCACCCCAGGCCTGGACGCCCGATTACTTCCTGCGCAAGTACGGCGCCGATGCGGCCACGCCGCCGATGCGCGGCATCGACTCGGTCACCGTGCCCGGCGCCGTGCGCGGCTGGGTGGCGCTGAGCAAGCGCTTCGGCAAGTTGCCGTTCGCCGACCTGCTGGCGCCGGCCATCGAGATCGCCGAGCGTGGCTACCTGGTACCGCCGATCGTGCGCCAGAAGTGGCTGGCCGCCACGCCGCTGCTGCAGTCGCAGCCCGGCTTTGCGCAGACCTTCCTGCCGTGGGGCCGTGCGCCGGAAGTCGGCGAACTGTTCCGCTTTGCCGCGGCGGCGCGCGCGCTGAAGGCGATCGCGGCGACCGAGGGCGAGGCCTACTACAGCGGGGAGATCGCCGAGGCGATCGCCAGGTTCTCGCGCGAGAACGGTGGTGCCATGACGGTGCAGGACCTGTCGGCCTACCAGCCCGAATGGGTCACGCCGATCGCGCGCGACTACCGCGGCTACACGCTGCACGAGATCCCGCCGAACGGCCAGGGCATCGCGGCGCTGATGGCGCTGGGCATCCTCGAGAAGTTCGACATCGCCTCGCTGCCGGTCGACTCGGTCGAATCCCAGCATCTGCAGATCGAGGCCATGAAGCTGGCCTTCGCCGATGTCTACCGCTACGTGTCCGACCCGGCGTCGATGGAGGTCACGCCGGCACAGATGCTCGACGATGCCTACCTGGCTTCGCGCGCGCGGCTGATCGACCTGAACAAGGCGCAGGACTTCAAGGCCGGCAATCCGGTCAAGGGCGGCACCATCTACCTCACGGCCGCCGACGAGAGCGGCATGATGGTCAGCTTCATCCAGAGCAACTACCTGGGCTTCGGCTCGGGCTGCGTCGAACCGTCGTTCGGCATCAGCCTGCAGAACCGCGGCCATGGCTTCAGCCTGAAGGCCGACAGCCCGAACATCGTGGCGCCCGGCAAGCGGCCTTTCCACACCATCATTCCGGCCTTCCTCACGAAGGACGGCCAGCCTGTGATGAGCTTCGGCGTGATGGGCGGCAACATGCAGCCGCAGGGCCACATGCAGACGCTGGTGCGCATGATCGACTACGGCCAAAACCCGCAAGCGGCCTGCGATGCGCCGCGCTGGCGTTTCAACAGCGGCCTGAACCTGAACGTGGAAGGCGCGATGAAGCCGGCCACGGTGCAGGGGCTGTCGGCCATGGGCCACCAGCTCGACGTCATCAACGACACCTACCTCGACTTCGGCGCCGGCCAGTTCATCTGGCGCGCGGGCGAGCCGTCGGTCGAAGGCTATGTGGTCGCCAGCGATCCGCGCCGCGACGGCCTGGCTGCGGGGTTCTGATTGGCCGCTGCGCAAAAGAAGCTCGGCGGCGGGCTGGTGCTGGCGGTGCTGGGCGCGATCGCGTTCAGCGGCAAGGCGATCATCGTCAAGCTCGCCTACCGGCACGACGTCGATGCGGTCACGCTCATCATGCTGCGCATGCTGTTCGCGCTGCCGCTGTTCGCTCTCATGGCATGGTGGGCCGGCCGCGGCAAGCCGGCGCTCACGCGGCGCGACTGGCTCGGCGTGCTGGGCCTCGGCGTATCGGGCTACTACCTCGCGAGCTTTCTCGATTTCGCCGGACTGGCCTATATCTCCGCGAGCTTCGAACGGCTCATCCTCTATCTCAATCCGACGCTCGTGCTGATGTTCGGCTGGCTGTTCTACCGCCGCCGCATCACGCGCTGGCAGACGGCCGGCATGGCGATCAGCTATGCCGGCGTGCTGCTGGTCTTCGGCCATGAGCTGCAGATGGGGCAGAGCGCCTCGGCCGCGTGGGGTACGTTGCTCGTTTTCCTGAGCGCGATCAGCTATGCGGTCTACCTGGTCGGCAGCGGCGAGTTCGTGAAGCGGCTCGGTTCGCTGCGGCTGGTCGGCTTGGCGACGACGGTGGCCTGCCTCTGCTGCATCGTGCAGTTCCTGCTGCTGCGGCCGGTCGACACCTTGTTCACCCTGGCGCCGGAGGTCCTCTGGCTGTCGGTGCTGAACGCGACGCTGTGCACCGCGCTGCCGGTGCTGGCCGTGATGATGGCGGTCGAGCGCATTGGTGCGGCCATGGCGGCGCAGACCGGCATGATCGGCCCGATGTCGACCATCCTGATGGGCGTGGTGATCCTTGGCGAGCCGTTCACCGCGTGGATCGCGGCGGGCACGGTGCTGGTGATCACTGGCATTTTTGTTTTCACACGAACAGGGCGATGAGCCCGGAGCATCAAAAATGGACTTTGGAATTGCAGGCAAGACAGCCTTGGTTTGCGGCGCGAGCAAGGGTCTCGGCCTGGGCTGCGCGGAAGCGTTGGTGCGCGAAGGCGTGAACGTGGTGATCGTCGCGCGCGGCGCGGACGATCTGGCCGCCGCGGCGGCCAGGCTCGCCAAGGTCGCGGCAGGCGCGGCGGGTACGCCGTTCGTCAAGCAGGTCGCGGCCGACATCACGACCCCCGAGGGCCGCGCAGCGGCGTTCGCGGCGCATGCCGACTACGACATCGTCGTGACCAACGCGGGCGGTCCGCCTCCCGGCGATTTCCGCGACTGGGACCGCGACGCCTGGATCAAGGCCGTCGACGCCAACATGCTGACGCCGATCGAGCTCATCAAGGCGACGGTGGACGGCATGGCGGCGCGCGGCTATGGCCGCATCGTGAACATCACCTCGAGTTCGGTGAAGGCGCCGATCGACATCCTCGGCCTGTCCAACGGCGCACGCAGCGGGCTCACGGGCTTCGTCGCGGGCGTGGCGCGTTCGTCGATCGCGGCCAAGGGTGTGACCATCAACAGCCTGCTGCCCGGTTCGTTCGATACCGACCGGCTCAAGGGCAACATGGCCGGCGCCGCCAAGAAGTCGGGCAAGGACATCGAAGCCGTGCGCGCCGCGCGCGAGAAGACCATCCCGGCGGGCCGTTTCGGCAACCCGGAGGAGTTCGGTTCGATCTGTGCGTTCCTGTGCAGCCTGCAGGCCGGCTACATCACCGGCCAGAACGTGCTCGCGGACGGCGGCGCCTACCCCGGCACCTACTGAGTTCAGCGCCTGGCCGAGATCCCGATGCCGCAGACGATCAGCGCGAAGGCCGCGCCGTGGTACCAGTGCGGCATCTCCTTCAGGAAGGCGGCCGACAGCAGCGCTGCGAACAGCGGCGTCAGGTTGATGAAGAAGCCGGCCGCCTTCGGCCCCGCCTGGTGGACGCCGGCGCCCCAGAAGCGGAACGCGAGGATGGCCGGCCCGATCGCGATGAACAGCAGTGCGCCGGCGAGCGTCCAGCTCCAGTCCATGTGGCTCGCGCCGGCCGCCCATTCGCCGGCGGAGAAGAGCCCCGACCAGCCGACCCCGAACACCATCTGCGCCATCAGGAAAGCCGACCAGTCGTGCCGGATGTCCGCAGGTTCCTTCGTGCCTACCAGCATCCAGCTGTAGAACGACCAGGCGATGGTCGCCAGCATCATGTAGAGGTCGCCCGGTACCAGCCGCAATGCGAGCAGCTGCTGCCATTGGCCGTGGCTCAGCACCAGCAGCACGCCGAGCATCGACAGCACCGCGCCCGCGATCTCGTTGCGGCTCACGCGCTGGCCGAAGAAGAGCGTGCCGGTCGCGAGCATCCAGAAGGGCATGCTGGAACTCACCAGTGTCACGTTGAGCGGCGTCGACGTCTGCAGCGCCAGGTATTGCAGCGCGTTGTAGATGCCCACGCCCAGCAGGCCGAGTACCGTGTAGCGACGCCAGTGGGCCCACAGCGGGCTGGAGCGCCGCAGCACCGCGGCGGCCAGCGGCAGCATCAGCACGAAAGCCAGCAGCCAGCGCACGAAGTTCAGGGTGAGTGGCGACGCCATGTCGCGCAGTGCACGGCCTATGACCGCGTTGGACGCCCAGAGCAAGGGTGGAAGGCTCAGCAGCAGGGCGGTGGCAGGAGTCAGGCGCTTGGTCATTGGGGCAGGACTCTAGCGGACGGCCGAGGCGATTCCGGTCGCTGCCGCGTCTGCGAAGGGCATCGGTCCGTGGCAGGATCGGCGTTCCCGTTTTTCCAGGAACGAATCCGATGAGCAAAGCCGTACGCATCGACCGCCATGGCGGTCCCGAAGAACTCCAGATCGTCGATGTCAGCGTCGGCGAACCCGGGCCGGGCGAGATCCGCATCCGCCACAAGGCCGTGGGCCTGAACTTCATCGACACCTACCAGCGCAGCGGGCTCTATCCGTTCGCGATGCCGCTGCAACTGGGCATGGAGGCATCGGGCATCGTCGAGGCCGTCGGGGAAGGCGTGACGCACCTCAAGCCAGGCGACCGCGCCGCCTATGCCAGCCAGCCACCGGGCGCCTATTGCGAACTGCGCGTGATGCCCGCCAAGTGCGTTTGCAAGCTGCCCGACGCCATCTCCTTCGAGACCGGCGCCGCGATGATGCTCAAGGGCCTGACGGCGCAGTACCTGCTGAAGAAGACGCTGCCCGCCGAAGGACTGCAACCCGGCGATTTCATCCTGTTCCACGCCGCAGCCGGCGGCGTCGGCCTGATCGCCTGCCAGTGGGCCAAGGCACTCGGCCTGCAACTGATCGGTACGGCCGGTTCCGATGCGAAGTGCAAGCTCGCGCTGGAACATGGCGCGGCGCATGCGATCAACTACAGCACCGAGAACTTCGCGGCGCGGGTGAAGGAGATCACCGGCGGCAAGGGCGTGAAGGTGGTCTACGACTCGGTCGGCAAGGACACCTACGAGGGCTCGATCGAGTGCCTGCGGCCGTTCGGCCTGCTGGCCGTGTTCGGCAACGGCTCGGGGCCGGTGCCGCCGATCAGCCTCGGGACGCTCGCGTCGAAAGGCTCGCTCTACGTCACGCGGCCGACGCTGTTCACCCACATCGCGACGCGCGAGGCGACGCAGGCGATGGCCGACGATCTGTTCGCCGTCGTCGAGAGCGGCGCCGTGAAGATTCCGATCGATCAGCGCTACGCGCTGGAAGACGTGCAGCAGGCGCACCGCGACCTCGAGGCGCGCAAGACCACGGGCTGCACCATCCTCACGCTCTGAGGGCCGCGTCCGGCGGGTGGCCGGCCTGCACCGTGTCGCGCACCAGCTGCCACACACGCAGCGCGAGCGGCGAAGGTGCCCGGTTGCGCCGGTGGACCAGCATGATGTCGCGTTGCACGCGCGGCAGCAGCGGTATGGCGGCGAGCCGGCCCAGGCCTTCCGCCGGTACCGACAGCGCCGGCATCACGCTGATGCCGATGTGCGCCTCGACCATCCGGAACACGGTGGTCGGATGGCCGAGTTGCTGCGCCACCTCGCAGTGCGCGCCATGCACCGTCAGCGCGGTGTCGATCAGCCGGCGACTGCCCGACGCGTGATCGAGCAGGACGAGTGCTTCCCCGTCGAGTGCCGACCAGTCCACGCTCTCGCGTTGCGCCAACGCATGGTCGTGCGGCACCACGAGCACGAAGGGGTCCTGGAGAATCGTCTCGCAGTGCAGGTCATCGGTGGCCGAGGGTTCGATCACCACGCCGAAATCCACCTCGCCGCCGCGCACGCTGTCGAGCACGTCCTGCTGGATGCGATCGAGCAGCACCAGCTGGATGTCGGGCTCCTGCGTGGCGCAGGCGGCGATGCAGGCCGGCATCAGGTTGGCCGACAGCGTCGGGCTGCTCGCGACGCGCACCCGGCCACGGTGTGCACTGGCCATGTTCTTCACGTCCAGCAGCGTCTGGTCGAGCTCGTCGAGGACACGCTCCAGCCGTGCCGAGAGCGACTGGCCGGCTTCCGTCAGCACCACCTCGCGCGTCGTGCGGTCCAGCAGCTTCAGGCCCAGTTGCGATTCCAGTTCGAGAATCGAGCGGCTGACCGCCGGCTGCGTGAGCCCGACCGCATCACCGGCCCGGCTGAAGTTGCGCTGCTGGGCAGCGGCGAGAAAGACGCGAAGCTGGCGCAGGCTGATATTCATGTCATGAAATCATATATCTATCAGATAAATCCATTTCTCTTTTGAATGGCACGCTGGCCCAATGGCGCCATGGCACGCTCACGCTTCCTCCCCGACAACTTCACCCTGGCCCTGGTCTGCACGGTCGTGCTGGCCTCGCTGCTGCCCGCCAGCGGCGCTACCGCCACGTTCTTCAACGGTCTGACGACGGTGGCCATCGGCCTGCTGTTCTTCCTGCATGGCGCCAAGCTGTCGCGCGAAGCGATCGTGGCCGGCATCGGCCATTGGCGATTGCACCTGCTGGTGCTGGCCTGCACCTTCGTGCTGTTCCCGGTGCTCGGCCTGGTGCTGAAGCCGGTGCTGTCGCCGCTGGTCACGCCGGCGCTCTACACCGGCATCCTGTATCTCTGCGTGCTGCCGGCCACCGTGCAATCGGCCATCGCCTTCACCTCGCTGGCGCGCGGCAATGTGCCGGCGGCGGTCTGCAGTGCATCGGCTTCCACGCTGCTGGGCGTGTTCGTCACGCCGTTGCTGGTCAACCTGATCGTGGTGCCGGGCGGCGCGGCGGGCTCGGCCTTCGGCTCGATCGGCAGCATCCTGCTGCAGTTGATGGTGCCCTTCATCGCAGGCCATCTGCTGCGTCCCTGGATTGGTGCGTGGGTGAAGCGCCGTGCGCCGATGCTGACGCTCGTGGACCGCGGTTCGATCCTGCTGGTGGTCTACACCGCATTCAGTGCAGCCGTCATCGAAGGCCTGTGGAGCCAGGTGCCGCTGCGCTCGCTGATCGGTTTGCTGGTGGTGTGTGCCGTGCTGCTGGCGTTGGCGCTGGTGCTGACCACGTGGATTGCGCGCAAGCTCGGCTTCGACAAGGCCGACGAGATCACCATCGTCTTCTGCGGTTCCAAGAAGAGCCTGGCGAGCGGCGTGCCGATGGCGCACGTGCTGTTTGCGGCGCCGGCGGTCGGCGCCGTGGTGTTGCCGATCATGCTGTTCCATCAAATGCAACTGATGGTCTGCGCGGTTCTGGCGCAGCGCTATGCGCGGCGGCCGGTGGTGCCGGAGGCCGCTGGCGTGTCGGCCAAACCGGTCTGATTCGTCTGATTCGGCGCGCCGAACGTTGCCGTCCGGCGAGCACCTTCAGCTGTTGTCTTCGACCGGCGTGAGCCTGGCTTCACGCAGCCGGCTGGGCGCCAGCGCACCGGCCGAATCGAGGATCGGGTAGGCGATCGAGCAGATGTGCGAGTTGATGCGCTTCAGGTCGCTGATCAGGTCGATGTGCAGCGAACTCGTCTCCATGCTCGGAGCGGTGCGGTCCATCAGCCGGAACAGATGAGAGCTCGCATAGGCCCGTTCCAGGTCGCGGAAACGCGCTTTCTCTTCCAGCAGCTTCTGCGCATCGCGCACGTTGCCGTTCAGGAACACGCTCATCCCGAGGCGCAGGTTGGCCACCAGCCGCTCGTGCAGTTCGACGATCTCGGCCATGCCGGCCTCCGAGAAGTTGCGCTGCGGCTTGATCTTCTTGTCCTCGATATCGATGATCACGCGCTCGATGATGTCGCCGACCTGCTCCATGTTGATGGTGAAGCTGATGATGTCGGTCCAGCGTTTGCTTTCTTCTTCGCCCAGTGCCTCGCGCGAGATCTTCGTCAGGTAGTACTTGATGTCGGAGTAGAGGCGGTCGACCGTGTCGTCGAGCTTGCGCAGTTCGTCGGCCAGGCGCAGGTCGTTGGTGCGGATCACGCTGAGCATGCCGATCAGCATGGTCTCGACCACGTCTGCCTGGTGCAGTGCCTCGCGGGCGGCGTTCGAGATGGCGAGCGAAGGTGTCGACAGCGCGGACGGGTCCAGGTGCTGCGGACGGCTGGTCGAGGGCGGCTTCTGCGGCACGGGCAGCATGCGTCGCACGAGGCCCGCGATCCAGTCCGTGAGGCCGATGAAGCCGAGGCTCACGACCACGTTGAAGGCCAGGTGATACAGCACCACGAGCTGCGTCGCATCCGAGATGTAGGGCCGCGCGTAGCGCAGGTACATGCCGACGAATGGCGCAGCCACCGCCACGCCCAGCAGCTTGAACAGCAGATTGCCGACGGTCACCTGCCGGACGGCGACGTCGGCCTTGGCGGTCGTCAACACCGCGAGCACGCCGCTGCCGAGGTTGGCGCCCAGCACCAGGCCCAGCGCGACGTCGAGCGGCACCACCGCGGACGTCGCCATCGCGGCCACCAGCAGCACCACGGCCAGGCTGGAGTACGCAACGACGGCCAGCATGGCGCCGATCGTGATCTCGAGCAGCACGTCGCTGCTGATGGACGCCAGCACGGCGCGCATGGCGGGCGATTCGAACAGGGGGCCGGTCGCCTGTACCACCAGTTGCAGCGCGAGCAGCATCAGGCCGAGGCCGATCAACACGCGGCCGACCCGGCCGGCGGCGCGCTCCGGTCGGGTGATCGACAGCACCACGCCGACGAAGATGAACAGCGGCGAGAGCCAGGACAGGTCGGTCGAGAACAGCACCGACATCAGGGCCGTGCCGACATCCGCGCCGCGCATCACAGCCAGTGCCGCGGGCAGGGCGATCAGGCCTTGGCCCACGAAGGACGAGGTCATCAGCGAAGTGGCCGTGCTCGACTGCACGAGCGCGGTCACACCGATGCCGGACAGCGCGGCCGTGAAGCGGTTGCGCATGCTGCGTGCGAGCAGCGTACGGAGGTTGGCACCGAACACGCGCAATACGCCTGTGCGGACGAGATGGGTACCCCACACCAGCAGCGCGATGGCTGCCAGCAAGTTCAGTAGATGCTTCATGGAAGCGGAGGACTATACGCCCCGCTGCCCACGGCTATTTGCCTCGACGCACGCGCCGCAATTCGTCCAGGATCAGGCAGATCGCACCGAGCGTGATGGCACTGTCGGCCACGTTGAAGGCGGGGAAATGCCGGCCGGCCAGGTGGAAGTCGAGGAAGTCGACGACGTAGCCATGCATCAGCCGGTCGACCACGTTGCCGATCGCGCCACCCAGGATGCAGGCCATCGCGAAGCAGAACAGCTTCTGGCCCGCATGCGTGCGCAACATCCAGACGATGAAGAGCGCCGCAGCCACGCCGATCGCGGTGAACAGCCAGCGTTGCCAGCCGGTGCCGTCCGCCAGGAACGAGAAGGCTGCGCCGGTGTTGTGCGCACGCACGATGTTGAAGAAGCTGGTGATCCGGGTCGCATCGCCCAGGTGGTAATAGCCCAGGATCAGCGTCTTGGTGAACTGGTCGATGATGAAGAAGATCAGCGCCAGGCCCAGCCAGGGCCAGACGCCGAGCGAGGCCGATCCGCTCGACTTCCTGGAGGCGGCTGCGCGGGCCATCACGCGACGCTCCGCGCTTCGCCCGCGCCGTAGAGGTTGCTCGTGCAGCGCCCGCACAGGGTCGGGTGCGCCGCGTCGTGGCCGACGTCCGCGCGCCAGTGCCAGCAGCGTTCGCACTTGGTGTCGGTGCTCGCGGTGACCACGGTGGCGGGCGCTTCGCCAGCCAGCAATTCGACGGCGGACGTGATGAAGACGAACTTCAGGTCGTCGCCCAGCGACGCCAGCAGCGCATGGTCTTCCGGCATCGCCGTGAGTGCGACGTTGGCCTGCAGAGACGAGCCGACCTGCCCGGTCGTGCGCACCGCTTCGATCTCCTTGTTCACGCCGTCGCGGATCTCGCGGATGCGCGACCACTTGGCCAGCAGGCCTTCGTCGGGCGTGCCGAGGTCGCTGTAGACCTGGGTGAAGATCGATTCGCCGTTGCCGATCAGCGTCCACGCCTCTTCGGCCGTGAAGCTCAGGAACGGCGCCATCCAGCGCAGCATCGCCTGCGTGATGTGCCAGAGCGCGGTCTGCGCGCTGCGGCGGGCCAGCGAGCCGGGGGCGGTCGTGTAGAGGCGGTCCTTCAGCACGTCCAGGTAGAACGCGCCGAGGTCTTCGGAGCAATAGACCTGCAGCTTCGAGACCACCGGATGGAACTCGTAGACCTTGTAGTGCGCGAGCACCTCGGCCTGGAACTGCGCGGCGCGGTTGAGCGCGTAGCGGTCGATTTCCAGCAGCTGGTCGAGCGGCACTCCATCCCTGGCGATGTCGAAATCGCTGGTGTTGGCCAGCAGAAAGCGCAGCGTGTTGCGGATGCGGCGATAGGCATCGACCACGCGCGCGAGGATCTTGTCGTCGCCGGCGATGTCGCCCGAATAGTCGCTGGCAGCCACCCAGAGGCGGATGATTTCCGCGCCGAGCTTCTTGCTGATCTCCTGCGGATCGATGCCGTTGCCGAGCGACTTGCTCATCTTGCGGCCCTGGCTGTCGACCGTGAAGCCGTGTGTCAGCAGGCCGCGGTAGGGCGCGCGGCCTTCGAGCGCGGACGCCAGCAGCAGCGACGAATGGAACCAGCCGCGGTGCTGGTCATGGCCTTCCAGGTAGAGGTCGGCCTCGGGGCCGACGTCATGGTGGACGCTCGGATGCGTGCCGCGCAGCACGTGATAGAAGGTCGAGCCCGAGTCGAACCACACCTCGAGGATGTCGGTGCTCTTGGTGTAGCTCGGCGCATCTTCGGCACCGAGGATTTCCTCGGTCGTCACACGGCTCCAGGCCTCGATGCCGCCGCGCTCCACGATGTCGGCTGCCTGGTCGAGGATTTCCATGGTGCGCGGATGCAGCTCGCCGGAATCCTTGTGCAGGAAGAACGGGATCGGCACGCCCCAGCTGCGCTGGCGCGAGATGCACCAGTCGGGCCGGTTGGCGATCATGTCGTGCAGGCGCGCCTTGCCGTTCTCGGGATAGAAGCTGGTCTGCTCGATCGCTTCGAGCGCGGTCTGGCGCAGCGTCTTCGGCGCCTTGTCCTTGGTGAAGACGCCTTCGCCTTCGTCCATGCGGATGAACCACTGCGCCGCGGCACGGTAGATCACCGGCGTCTTGTGGCGCCAGCAGTGCGGGTAGCTGTGGGTGATGGTTTCGGTCGCCAGCAGGCGGCCGGCGTCGCGCAGCGCCTGGATGATGGCCGGCACGGCCTTCCAGATGTGCTCGCCGCCGAACAGCGGGAAGTCGGCCGCGTAGGTTCCGTTGCCCTGCACCGGATTCAGGATGTCGTCGTAGGCGAGGCCGTGCGCGACGCAGGAGTTGAAGTCGTCCAGGCCGTAGGCCGGCGACGAATGCACCAGGCCGGTACCGTCGTTGGCGGTCGCGTAGTCGGCCAGGTAGACGGGCGACAGGCGCCGGTAGCCGGCGTCGACGTCGTACAGCGGATGTTCGAATTCGAGCCCGCCGAGCTTCTCGCCCTTGGCCACGGCCAGGACCTTGCCGTCCAGTGCATACCGGTTCATGCACATCTCGACCAGCGACTCGGCCAGCACCAGCAGGCCGCGCTCGGTGTCGACCAGCGCGTAGTCGAGTTCGGGGTTCAGGTTCAGCGCCTGGTTCGCCGGGATGGTCCAGGCGGTGGTCGTCCAGATCACCGCGAAGGCGTCTTTGGCCAGCGCCGGCAGGCCGAACGCGGCGGCAAGCTTTGCCGGATCGTGCGCCTTGAAGGCAACGTCGATCGTCTGCGACTTCTTGTCGGCGTATTCGATCTCGAACTCGGCCAGCGAAGAGCCGCAGTCGAAGCACCAGTACACCGGCTTCAATCCGCGGTAGACGAAGCCGCGCTCGATCACGCGCTTGAACGCGCGCAGTTCGCCGGCCTCGTTCGCGAAGTCCATCGTCTTGTACGGATGGTCCCATTCGCCGAGCACGCCGAGCCGCTTGAAGTCCGCCATCTGCTGCGCGATCTGTTCGGTCGCGAAGGCACGGCTCTTGGCCTGCATGTCGTCGCGGCTCAGGTTGCGGCCGTACTTCTTCTCGATGGCGTTCTCGATCGGCAGGCCGTGGCAGTCCCAGCCCGGCACGTAGAGCGCGTCGAAGCCTTCGAGCTGGCGCGCCTTGGTGATCATGTCCTTCAGGATCTTGTTCACCGCGTGGCCCATGTGGATCTGGCCGTTGGCGTACGGCGGGCCATCGTGCAGGATGAACTTGGGCGCGCCGTGACGGGCGTCGCGCAGGCGCTTGTAGAGACCGGTGTCGTCCCATTCCTTGACCCAGCCGGGTTCGCGCTTCGACATGTCGCCGCGCATCGGGAAGGGAGTGTCGGGCAGGTTCAGGGTGGCGCGGTAATCGGTGCCGCCGTCGGTTTTGTTGTCAGCCATGGAGGTTCCAGAAGGTCTGCGCTGCCATGCAACGCGCGAAGAATCGGTGAGGGCGTGCGGCGCTGAAAGACGGGGCGCGGCACGCGACGAATGGCGAAGGAGCGGGAAAGGCTTCCCGCCCTAAATTCGGTCGCGCGTGGTCTGACGGTGGGTTTCCGCGTGGGTGGAAGCAAAGAACGCGCGTGCGTCCTTGCCATCCTTCGCGATGCCCGCAGTCAGGGCTTCCAGGCTGGTGTAGCGCAATTCGTCGTGCAGTTTGTGCAGCAGTTCCACACGCACGATTTTACCGTAGGCCCCTTCGGAACCCAGTTCTGCGGGCCAATCGAGGCAGTGGGTTTCCAGCAGCACACGGCCGCCGTTGACGTCGTTGGCGTCGAGCGACGGCCGCACGCCAAGGTTGGCGACACCCTGCAGCGGCCGGTCGGCCAGCCCGTGGACCAGCACGGCGAAGATGCCGCTGGCGGCGGGCTTCCAGTGCTTGAAGCGCAGGTTGAGCGTGCGGAAGCCGTCGTCGCGGCCCGGTGCGGATGCGCCCAGCGCGCGGCCGAGCTTGCGTCCATGAACCACGTGCCCCGAGATCGCGTAGGGCCGGCCGAGCAGCGTGTGGGCGTCGCCCATGCGGCCTTCGGCCAGCGCATCGCGCACCGCGGAACTCGACACGCGCAATCCGCGCACTTCATAGCTGTTCATCCGCGCGACGTCGAAGCCATGTTGGATGCCGGCCTGATCGAGCATCGCGTAGTCGCCGGCGCGTCTGGCACCGAAGCGGAAATCGTCGCCGACCAGCACGTAGCGCGCGCCCAGGCCTTCGATCAATACGTCGCGGATGAATTCGTCGGGTGTCTGCGCCGCCAACCGCGCATCGAAGGGCAGGACGATGGTCTGTGCCACGCCGCTGCCGGCGAGTTCGGCGAGCTTGTCGCGCAAGGTGCCGATTCGCGCCGGCGCGAGTTCGGGCCGCTTGTTGAGTGCCGCGAAATAGTCGCGCGGATGCGGTTCGAACGTGAGCACGCAACTCGGCAGGCCGCGCTGGCGCGCCTCCGTATTGAGCAGCGCCAGCATGGCCTGGTGACCGCGGTGGACGCCGTCGAAGTTGCCGATGGTCAGGGCGCAGGCCGGCGCCACGCCGGGATGCCGAAAGCCGCGAAAAACCTGCATGAGTTGATATATTTTTGATAGCACCGCATGCCCGCTGGACGGGCAACGCAAAGCATATCTGTCATAAAGCCGGTATATTGTGACGCACTGCGTCAGCGTGCGTGCCGTACCGGTTTGCATGCCGACCCTGGTCTTTCCGAGTTTCTTCCCTGTTTTGAGGAGGCGAGTGGTGAAGGTCTTGAAGTTGTCTGCCCAAGGGCTGCCCCAGTCGTGGATCACGCTGGAACAGGCCGTGATCCACTACGCGGCGGACGAGGTGCGCTGGGAAGTCGGCGCGCAGGTCGCCGTGTTTCGCGGCGGTCACAATGCGGTGACCGGCAAGCAGTCGCAGATTGCGATCAACAGCATCATCGGCACCAAGGGCGTGCCGCGCATCAACCCCTTCAACCAGCGCCCGGGTCTCACCAACAGCAAGCTGTTCTCGCGCGATCGCAACGTTTGCGCCTACTGCGGCGGTCATTTCCACGAAGACGAACTCACGCGCGAACACATCATTCCGTTCGCGCAGAACGGCATCGACGTCTGGATGAACGTCGTCACGGCCTGCAAGCCGTGCAACCATCGCAAGAGCAGCCGCACGCCGGAGCAGGCGAACATGCCGCTGTTGTACGCGCCGTACGTGCCCAGCCTCTGGGAGGACTTCATCCTGCGCAACCGCCGCATCCTGGCTGACCAGATGCAGTTCTTGATGGCGCACCTGCCGCAGAGTTCGCGCCTGCACAACTGACGAACGCAGAGCGCTGCACTGGCGATCGCGACGGCTGTCGTTTCCAACGCCGCTGTCGGTCAATAGCTCAGTTCGAGCACGGTCACGTGCCCGCTGGCCAGCGGCCAACTCTGTCCGGCCAGCCGCTCGCCGTTGAAGTCCGCAAGCACGGCACGGGGTGTGGCGTCCGTGAGCCGCAGCTTTGCACTCGCGACACCGGCACCGCGTGCCGGCACGCCGGGCAGCACTGCGCTGCCGTCCAGGCGCATCGTGTCGCGCTGCGCGTCGAAGTAGCCGCGCGGTCGCGTGAGGACCACAAGCGCAGGCGCATCGCGGTCCGCGGCGGCGACACGTTCGGGCCGCATCTGCACGACCGCGCTCGAACGTGCAAAAGGGCTGCGATAGATATGCGTCGTGTCGTAGCCGTCTGCGGCGATCACGAATTCGAAGGCCGTGCCCGAGGCCGCGGCAAATGGTCCCCAGCGGCCGTCGGCGCCGATCGTCTGTTCCCAGGCGGCCGCGCCGCGACGCAGGCCCGTCGCCGGATCGACCGCGAACACGCTGAGGTGCGCGCCGGGCAGTGGCAGGTTGTTCGTGAAGTTGCCGCTGGTCGGCCGCAGCGAATCGGTACCCAGGCCGGTGATGCGGCCGGACAGCGTGATCTGTGCCTCCGGTATCGGCTGCAGCGTGGCCGGCGCGCTGCCGGTCAGAAAGCGCCAGGTGGCGTCGAACGCTGCCGGCGAAAAGGAGGTCTCGCGGTGGTCGGCGCGCGGGAGCACGACGTTGGTCGCGCCCTTCAGTGCCGGTCCGTCGTAGCCGATGTTCGTCGCCTTGCCCGGTGCGCCGAGCCACAGGCCGTCAGGCTGGGCGTACTTGTCGTTGTTGTCGGAGCGCAAGGTGAGCCAGCGTACGCCAGGCGTGACCTCGTCGCCGGCCGGACCCTTCGGCGCGTTCAGTGCCTGGATGAAGGGCGATAACGCGGAGAACTCACTGCCCTCGTTGAAGCCCTTGATCGCCCAGATGCCGTGCGCCGGGTTGCCACCCAGCACGACGTGGCTGACCACCTGGTCGCCACCGCCGTTCTGCACATAGTTGCGGATGGCGTTGCCGCCGCGGGAATTGCCGATCAGCACGACCTTGCGGGCGCCCGTCGCCTTCAGGACGCCGTCGACCTCCGCCTTCAGGAACGCCATGGATTCGGCCGTCGAGCTGCGTCCGGGCTGCGCCACGGCGTCGTTGTCGCGTGCGAGCGGCATCGGCTGGTCGAAGGCGAACAGCCGCTCGCGCGGCCAGCCGTTCGATTCGAAACGCCAGATCGTCGTCTGCCAGAGCGCAGCCGAATCTCCGTTGCCGTGAACGAACACGATCGGCGGCCGCGCGTCGAGCGACGGTGCAGCTGCGCAGGCGGCAAGAAGGGTCGAGGCGATGCCCATGGCGATGAGTGTGCGGCGCGAATGCATGTGCAAGCTCCATTCCAACGTGAAAAAAGCGCCCGAAGGCGCTCAGCTCGATCCAGCTGCCAGCCCGCCATTCCCAGGGTGCCGCGAACCGGTTTTGCCGGACCGCTGGTGTTGTCCCGGGAAGGCGGGTGCGCAGTGCCCGATTAATTGAACACGCCGGCCGTGTCCTGCAGCCGTGCCGACACTTCGCCGAGCTGATGCATCGAATCGCCGAAGGCGAATTCGAGCTGGGTCAGCTTGCGGAAATAGTGGCTGCCGATGTATTCATCGGTCACACCGATACCGCCATGCAGTTGCACGGAGTTCGCCGCCACATAGCGCATCGACACGCCGAGCTGGTATTTGGCACGTGCCAACGCCTGGCGACGTTCGCCGGCCGGCGCGTTGAGCTTGAGCGTGGCGTAGTAGCTCATCGAACGTGCGAGTTCGAGCTGCATCTTCATGTCCGCCACCCGGTGGCGCAGCGCCTGGAAGCTGGCGATCGTCACGCCGAACTGCTTGCGCTGGTTCAGGTACTCCACCGTGACGTCGAGCGTCTTGTCCAGCACGCCGACGCCTTCTGCGCAGGTCGCCGCGATGCCGATGTCGATCGCGTGCTCGAGCGCCGCCAGGCCATCGGCGGTGACCAAGGTGCCGGCCGCCTTGTCGAACACGACTTCGGCGGCGCGGCTGCCGTCCTGCGTGCCGTAGCCGTGGGCCACGACGCCGCTCGCGCTGCGTTCGACGAGGAACAGGGCGATCTTGCCGTCGACCTGCGCCGGAACGAGATAGGCGTCCGCTTCGTCGCCCACCGGCACCAGGCTCTTGTGTCCGGTGACCGTCCAATCGGCGCCAGCTTTCGTCGCGGTGGCTGCGCACACATCGAGCCGATAGCGCGCCTTGCGCTCCTGATGCGCCAGCACGACGATCGCCTGGCCACCGGCGATGCGCGGCAACCATGCTTCCTTCAGTTCGGTGCCGGCGTAGCCGCTCAGCACGCCGCCGGCGATCAAGGCCTGAGCGAAGGGCTCGAGCACGATGCCGCGACCGAGTTCTTCCATCACGACCATGCCCGCGACCGGGCCCATGCCGAGACCGCCGTCCTCTTCGGAGATGTAGAGGCCGCCCAGTCCCAGCTCAGCGAGTTCGTCCCAGGCCTCGCGCGAGAAACCGCCCTTGGCTTCGATGCCGCGACGGCGTTCGAAGGCGTAGCCCTTGTCGACCCACTTGCGCACTGCGTCGCGCAGCTGTTCCTGGTCGTCCGAAAAATTGAAGTCCATGTGTGTCTCCTCAGCCCAGAACCGTCTGCGCGACGATGTTGCGTTGAACCTCGTTCGAGCCGCCATAGATGGTGGTCTTGCGCATGTTGAAGAAGGTCGATGCGAGTGGCGCCAGCGCCGGATTGCCACCAGGGAAGTCGCCTTGCCAACCGGCGTGCATGGCTTCGCGGATCAGCGGCAGGGCATACGGGCCGCCGGCCAGCAGCATCAGTTCGGCATACCGCTGCTGGATCTCGCTGCCGCGGATCTTGAGCAGGCCGGCGACGTCGAGCGAGTTCTTGCCCGACGTGGCGGCGGACAGCACGCGCAGCACCATCATCTCGAGCGCGACGACATCGACTTCGAGCTTGGCGATCTCGTCGCGGAAGCGCGGGTCGTCGTAGACGCCCTCGCTCTTGGCAATGCGTTTCAGCCGCTCGAGCTCGCGCTTGGCACGATTCACGTCGGCGATGTTGGTGCGTTCGTGCGACAGCAGATGCTTGGCGTAGGTCCAGCCCTTGTTCTCCTCGCCGATCAGGTTCTCCGCCGGCACCTCGACGTTGTCGAAGAACACCTCGTTGACCTCGAAGCTGCCGTCGAGCAGCTTGATCGGACGCACCGTGACGCCTGGCGACTTCATGTCGAGCAGCAGGAAGCTGATGCCGGTCTGCGGCTTGCCTTCGTTGCTGGTGCGCACGAGGTTGAACATCCAGTCGCCGTACTGGCCGAGCGTGGTCCAGGTCTTCTGGCCATTGACGATGTACTTGTCGCCCTTGCGCTCGGCCTTGGTCTTGACCGAAGCGAGATCGGATCCCGAGCCTGGCTCGCTGTAGCCCTGGCTCCACCAGACTTCACCGCTGGCAATGCCTGGCAGGAAGCGCTTCTGCTGCTCCGCGTTGCCGAAAGCCATGATCACGGGTGCAACCATCACCGGGCCGAAGGGGACGATCCGGGGCGCGCCAGCCAGCGCTGTTTCTTCTTCGAACAGATGGCGCTGCACCGCGGTCCAGCCGGGTCCACCGAATTCCTTGGGCCAGCCGTAGCCGAGCCAGCCCTTCTTGCCGAGGATCTTCGCCCAGCCCTGCAGATCGTCGCGCGTCAATTCGAGCGCGTTGTGGACCTTGTGCGAAATCTCTTTCGGTAGGTTGTTCTTGACCCAGTCGCGAATCTCTTCGCGGAACTGCTGTTCTTCGGGCGTGAAGCTCAAATCCATGCGTGCCTCGCTGTGTTGATGGGGGCCGCGTCGATCGGCGGCGTGTCTCCGGGAAGCCGGAGTTTTAGCACGGTCGTGCGCTAATTGGCTGTCCGCGCGGTGACAAATCGATGCCGCCCGCGTTGCGTCGCACACGACGCCGTGCCGCCATGTGAGCGATCGTCTCCCATGGGACCGCAAGCGGCTCCACGGATAATCCCGCGTCCCATGAAGAACATCGTGATACTGATCTCCGGCGAAGGCTCCAACATGGCCGCCATCGTCCGCGCCGCAAAAAGCGAACGTTGGAACGCGCGATTCGGCGCGCGCATCGCCGCCGTGGTGAGCAATCGCCCGGACGCCGGCGGCCTGGCTTTTGCGGCAGGCGAGGGGCTTGCGACGGCGGTCGTTCCACACAAGGCATTCCCGACGCGGGAGAGCTTCGATGCGGCACTGGCGGCAACCGTCGATGCGCATGCGCCGGCGCTGGTGGTGCTCGCGGGCTTCATGCGCATCCTGACGCCGGAATTCGTGACGCGCTATGAGGGGCGGTTGTTGAACATCCACCCGTCGCTTCTGCCGGCGTTTCCGGGCTTGCACACGCATCGGCGCGCCATCGAAGCGGGATGCCGGGTTGCCGGTGCCACTGTTCACCAAGTGACTGCGGAACTCGACCATGGGCCGATCCTCGATCAGGCCGTCGTGCCGGTGCTGCCTGGCGACAACGCCGACATGCTGGCGCAGCGGGTGCTCTCGCAGGAGCACAAGCTCTATCCGCGTGCCATTGCGGGCTGGCTCGCTGGGACGGCGGCGATCGCCGTCGCCTGAGCTGTCCAGCGAAGGTCAGGCGATGCGCGTGAAGCGCTGCTGCCGGACGCCGTCGATCTCCACGGATTCTTCGAACATGGCGGCGGGGCGCACCCAGAGGCCGCGTTGCCCGTAGAGCGCGCGGTACAGCGTCATCGGCGCCAGCGTTTCGCTGTGGCGCACGGTGCCGATCACCTCATATTCGCCGCCCTTGTAATGCCGGTAGCGGCCTGGTGTCGTCTCGATCAGCGGAGGCAAGTCGTCATCTTTCATGCGCGCGATTCTGCGTGAATGTCGTCTTCGCGGCTTGGCTGAGACAATCGGGCCATGCACCCCAAAGTTTTGCTGGAAGCCACCGCCGACCTGGTCGGCCTGGTTCTTAAATTCGATCACCCGGCCGATCAGGTCGTCTCACGCTTCTTTCGCGAGCACCGCGAGCTCGGGCCACGCGAGCGCGCCACGCTGGCCGAGACGGTCTACACCGTATTGCGCAAGAAGCTCCTGTTCGATCACCTGTCGCCCTCCGGGACGGGGTCGAAGGAGCGCCGGATGGCGATCCTCGGCTTTCACGGTCCGCGCGACTTCCTGAAAAGCGCGCTCAACGACACCGAAAAGCGCTGGCTGGACAACTGCGACGGCGTGAAGCAGGAGGATCTGCTTGAACGCCATCGGCACAACCTGCCCGAGTGGCTGGTGGCACCGCTCAAGGCGCAGCTCGGCACGGGCTTCTGGCCACTGGCAGAAAGCCTTCAGCAACCCGCGCCCCTCGATCTGCGCGTGAATGCGTTGAACGACAAGCGCGCCGATGTGCAGAAGGAGCTTGCTGCAGTGTCGATCAAAGCGGAGGCCACGCCGTTTTCGCCCTGGGGTTTGCGGATCGATGGAAAGCCGGCGCTCACAAAGCTGGACGCTTTCACGCGCGGAGCGATCGAAGTGCAGGACGAAGGTTCGCAACTGCTGGCGCTGCTCCTGGATGCCAAGCGAGGCGAGATGGTGGTCGATTTCTGCGCCGGCGCCGGCGGCAAGACGTTGGCGATCGGCGCCACGATGCGCAGCACCGGTCGGCTCTACGCTTTCGATACGTCGGCACATCGGCTCGATGCGCTCAAGCCGCGGCTCGCACGCAGCAAGTTGTCGAACGTCCATCCGGCCGCCATTGCGCACGAGCGTGACGATCGCATCAAGCGCCTGGCGGGCAAGATCGACCGTGTGCTGGTCGATGCGCCGTGCTCCGGCCTTGGCACTTTGCGACGCAATCCGGACCTGAAGTGGCGGCAATCGGCCAAGGCGGTGGCCGAGTTGACGGAGAAGCAGGCGGCGATCTTGCAGAGTGCTGCGCGGCTCGTGAAGTCTGGTGGTCGGTTGATCTACGCGACCTGCAGTGTGCTGCCAGAGGAAAACGAAGCCATCGCGGAAGCTTTCGCGGCGGCCAACCCCGACTTTGTGGCGGAGGATGCGGGCAGCTTGCTGACGGGCCTCAAGGTGGTCGACGCCGCTCGACTGTGTGCGGGGGGTGAAAGCGGCACGCTTTACCTTCGCCTCTGGCCCCATCTGCATGCGACCGACGGTTTCTTTGCCGCGGTGTGGAACCGCAAGTAGTGCGAGGACTCCAAACAACAGGAAAACGTGCGTTACATCAAGGATTTAGACCCCTTTTCAGGGCCGGACCTTTAAAATCGCACTCGACCTGGAGGCTGCACCTTCGTGTGGCCATGGAGTAAAGATTTCAATGATGCTTCCTGACTCTGCCGTCTTGAACGCGGCCATCGACTGGCTCGGACACGGCTTGTGGGATCTCACGTGGTGGCAGATCGTGTTGTACACGCTCGCCACCACGCATATCACGATCGCCGCCGTCACGATCTTCCTGCATCGCACGCAGACGCATCGTGCAATGGATCTCGGCCCGATTCCGTCGCATTTCTTCCGGCTGTGGCTTTGGCTGGGCACCGGCATGGTGACCAAGGAATGGGTTGCCATTCACCGCAAGCACCATGCAAAGTGCGAAACCGTTGACGATCCGCACAGTCCCCAAGTCAAGGGCATCGATGAAGTGATGTGGCGTGGCGCCGAGCTGTATCGAAAAGAGTCGAAGAATCGCGACACCATCGAGCGTTTCGGCCATGGCACGCCTGACGACTGGCTCGAACGAAATCTGTACAGCCGCTATAGCTGGCAGGGCGTCGGCTTGATGATGGTGTTGAATCTGGCGATGTTTGGTGCGATTGGCTTGGCCGTGTGGGCCGTGCAGATGGTCTGGATTCCGTTCTGGGCTGCCGGCGTGGTGAACGGCATCGGTCACTATTGGGGCTATCGCAATTTCGAGGCGACCGACGCCAGTACCAACCTGATTCCCTGGGGCATCATCATTGGCGGTGAGGAGTTGCATAACAACCACCACACCTATCCGACGTCTGCCAAGTTCTCCGTCAAGAAATACGAGTTCGACATTGGCTGGGTCTACATCAATCTGATGCAAAAAATCGGCTGGGCCAAGGTCAAGAAATTGCCGCCGAGGATGCTCACGGGCGATGTCAAGCCGGTAGCGGACGAAAAGACGCTGGAGGCCGTGATCGCGAACCGTTACGAAGTCATGGCGGGCTATGCACGCGAGATGCGTCGTGTCACCAAGGGTGAGCTGGCCGTGTTGAAGGCCAAGGGGTCTGACCTCTCGGTATTGCGTGCCGCGAAGCGCTGGTTGCATCGAGATGCCGACAAGGTGCCTGCGTCGGCCCGTACGCAACTCGTCCAGGCGCGCGAGGCGCATCCCGTGCTCGACAAGATGGTGACGATGCGTGAAGAGCTGCGCCAGCTTTGGCTCAATACTTCGCATTCCCGCGAACAGCTTGCGTCGGACCTGGCAGCTTGGTGTCACCGTGCCGAAGCGAGCGGCATTGCAGGGCTGCGTGATTTTTCAACGCGGTTGCGCGCGGCGCGTGCGTAATGAAATGATCAATTGATCATCGGCGCGGATAGGTGTCCGCCCCCTCAAAAAAACCGGCCTTGTGCCGGTTTTTTTACGCTCTTTGCAATCAGCAGTTTTTGATTGATGAAGTAAAGAGACGCATCGACAGCACAACAAAAAAACCGCTGGATCGCAGCGGGTTTTTTGAAAGCCAAACCGAAATTACTTCAGCTTGATTTCCTTGTATTCGACGTGCTTGCGCGCCTTCGGATCGAACTTCATGATCGACAGCTTTTCAGGTGTCGTCTTCTTGTTCTTGCTGGTCGTGTAGAAATGGCCGGTACCCGCAGTGGATTCCAGCTTGATCTTTTCGCGTCCGCCTTTGCTTGTTGCCATGATTCAGCTCCTTAAGCTTGGCCGCGTGCACGCAGGTCTGCGAGCACGGCATCAATGCCGTTCTTGTCGATCAGGCGCAGTGCGGCGCTCGAAACACGCAGGCGAACCCAGCGGTTTTCAGTCTCGACCCAGAAACGACGGTATTGCAGGTTCGGCAGGAACCGGCGCTTGGTTTTGTTGTTTGCGTGGGAAACATTGTTCCCGACCATCGGGCCCTTGCCCGTGACTTCACATACGCGTGCCATGTTGGACACTCTTTCTTGAACAGCTGGCACCTCGCACGCGCAACCCTGGAGGGGCCTTGCGGGGTGGTTTGCAGCTTGACCTCGCCAGAAACGGGTGGCGGTACCCCGGATGCCGGGCGCTCAGAATGAGCCCTTTTCGGCAAAGCCTCGGATTATAGCCTTCCACGGCACATGCCGGCAACATACCGAAGTCGGCCGCCAAGCCGACTTCCGACTGAACGGAGCCGACGCGCAGTGCGCGAGCCCGCAGATTACAAGGTGCCGTCCTGCTCCAGGAAGCGTTGCGCGTCGAGCGCCGCCATGCAGCCGGTACCGGCACTCGTGATGGCCTGGCGATAGATGTGATCCTGTACATCGCCGGCAGCAAACACGCCCGGTACGCTCGTCATCGTCGCGAAGCCTTGCAGGCCGGATCGGGTCACGATGTAGCCGTCCTTCATCTCGAGCTGGCCCTGAAAGATGTCCGTATTCGGATGGTGACCGATCGCGATGAAGCAGCCCTTCAAATCGATCTGTTCCGTCTCCCCCGTCAACGTGTTGCGCAGCCGAATACCGGTGACGCCGGTGCTGTCGCCGAGCACCTCGTCGAGCGTGTTGTGCACCTTCAGCTCGATCTTGCCTTCGGCCGCCTTCTCATGCAGTTTGTCCACGAGGATGGGCTCTGCCTTGAATTTGTCGCGGCGGTGGACCAGGGTGACCTTGCTTGCGATGTTCGAGAGATACAACGCTTCTTCGACGGCAGTATTGCCTCCGCCGATCACGCACACTTCCTGTTCCCGGTAAAAAAAGCCGTCGCAGGTCGCGCAGCCCGAGACGCCGCGGCCCATGAAGTTCTGCTCCGATTCCAGCCCCAGGTATTTGGCCGATGCGCCGGTGGCGATCACCAGCGCGTCGCAGGTGTAAGTGCCGCTGTCGCCGGTGAGCGTGAAGGGGCGCTTGCTGAAGTCGACCTTGTTGATGTGATCGAACACGATTTGTGTCTTGAAGCGCTCAGCATGTTCCAGAAAGCGCTGCATCAATTCAGGGCCCTGCACGCCGTGAATGTCAGCAGGCCAATTGTCGACCTCGGTGGTGGTCATGAGCTGACCACCCTGAGCGATGCCGGTGATCAACAGCGGTTGCAGATTGGCGCGGGCCGCATAAATGGCGGCCGTATAGCCAGCGGGGCCGGACCCGAGGATCAGAACCTTGGCGTGTTGTGTAGAAGACATGGTAAGAAGCCTGGGAGTGACACGTGTTCAGCGTGTACATTTTGAGGGTGATTGTTAGGGAGTATCACCCGAGGGGCGCTGGCCGGCCCGAGAGTGTTTTCAATACGCGCGATTGTATTTATCCATGAATGTGGACAAGAGCCAAGTGCGCATCAGGGAATGATGAATGTCGATGCTGTCCAACCTCGAATTGCTACGACGCGTGCCGTTGTTTTCTGCGTTGACGCCAACGCAGTCGGCTCACATTGCAGACGCTATCGTCAAGCGACGGTTCAAGCGCGCCGAGAACGTGGTGGAGCAGGGCAAGAAATCGGACGCGCTGTACATCATCCTCACCGGGCGCGCGCGCGTGGTGAGCTCCGACGGGCGAGGCCGTGAGGTGATCCTGGCGACCCTGCATCCTGGTGACTACGTCGGTGAAATGAGCCTTATCGACGACGAACCGCACTCGGCGACGGTGCGCACGGAGGTCCAGACCGACGTTCTGGTGCTCGACCGCGATGCCTTTTCGCGCTGCCTGCCTGAAAACTCGTCGATGGCGCACAACATCATGCGTGGGCTCGTTCAGCGCCTGCGCAATGCAGACCGAAAAATCGAGTCGCTCGCACTGATGGATGTCTACGGCCGCGTGGCACGCTCGCTGATTGAATTTGCCGTCGACGACGGTACCGGCGATCTGAAGATCCGCGACCGGATCTCGCGGCAGGATCTGGCGAAAATGGTCGGAGCTTCTCGGGAAATGGTGAGCCGCGTCATGAAGGATCTGGAGGAGCGTGGCTTTGTCCAGACGCTTCCCGACGGCTCCATGCTGGTCAAGGACCGGCTTTCTTCACTCACCTGAGCGGGATTTCGCAGGAGGCCATGGCGGCGGCTGCTCCACAGCCGCCGTTGGGGCGTCGGCGTTTCCGTTGTAGTCTTCGTTTGCCCCCGCAGCCTGACCGCGGGCAGGTGCCGTGCCTTTCATGACCTATTCACTGAACACACTTCAATCCTCCACTGCCACGCCACCCGTTCGATTGCGGGCGATGCGTTTCGCCCAGGAGATCTCGCTGATCGTCGGCTTTGCCGTCCTGCTCTTCTGGCTGCTCGCAATGCTGAGCTTCACGCCGTCCGATGCGGCCTGGTCGACCTCAGGCTCCGGCGGCGAGGTCAAGAACTGGGGGGGGCGCATTGGTGCCTGGGTTGCCGATGGCAGCTACTTCATGGCGGGCTACTCGATCTGGTGGTGCCTGGCCGCCGGCATGCGCGTCTGGCTGTCGTCGCTGGCCGGTTGGCTGCGTGGCGGAGAGGCCGCGGGGACCAGTGCGGACACGACGCCACGAGGGCGTTTCAACCGAAGTCGGCTGGCTTTCTGGCTGGGTTTGCTGCTGCTCCTCTGCGCGAGTGCCGTGCTTGAGTGGTCGCGCCTCTACCGCCTCGAGTTCCGGCTGCCAGGACATGGCGGTGGCGTCCTCGGCTATCTGGTCGGGCCGCCCAGCGTCAAGTGGACCGGATTCACGGGTTCCGCGCTGATCGCGATTGCCGCGGGTGTGGTGGGCTCCGCACTGGTTTTTCGTTTTTCGTGGAGCCAGATCGCCGAAGCCATCGGCGCGCGGGTTTACTCGCTGTTCGAGACGCGGCGCGAGAAGCGCGAGATTGCGCAGGATCTGGCGATGGGCCGGCAGGCCGCCCGGGAGCGGGAAGAGCTTGCTGCCGGTGACCGCGTATTCGACGAGCCGACCGAGCCGGTACTCGAAGGCGAAGCACCGCCGGCTGCGCCGCGTCCGAAGCGTCGCCCGGCAGCGCCACCGGTCCAGATCGAGCCGGCACTGACCGAACTTCCAGCGAGCGACCGCGTCGTCAAGGAGCGCCAGAAGCCGCTGTTCCGCGAGCTCCCCGACAGCAAGCTGCCGCAGGTCGATCTGCTGGATGCAGCACAGGCGCGGCAGGAGACGGTGTCCAGCGACACGCTGGAGATGACCTCGCGGATGATCGAGAAGAAGCTCAAGGACTTCGGCGTCGAGGTCCGCGTCGTGCTGGCCTCGCCGGGCCCGGTGATCACGCGCTACGAGATCGAGCCGGCCACCGGCGTCAAGGGCTCGCAGATTCTCGGCCTTGCCAAGGATCTGGCGCGGTCGCTGTCCCTCGTGTCGATCCGCGTGGTCGAGACCATTCCGGGCAAGAACTACATGGCGCTCGAGCTGCCGAACGCCAAGCGCCAGTCCATCAAGCTGAGCGAGATCCTCGGCTCGCAGATCTATCACGAAGGCAAGTCGATGCTCACCATGGGCCTCGGCAAGGACATCATCGGCAATCCGGTGGTCGCGGATCTGGCCAAGATGCCGCACGTGTTGGTGGCGGGCACCACCGGCTCGGGCAAGTCGGTGGGCATCAACGCGATGATCCTGAGCCTCCTCTACAAGGCCGAGGCGCGCGATGTGCGCTTGCTGATGATCGACCCGAAGATGCTCGAAATGTCGGTCTACGAAGGCATTCCGCATCTGCTGGCGCCGGTCGTGACCGACATGCGGCAGGCCGCGCACGGCCTGAACTGGTGCGTGGCCGAGATGGAGCGCCGCTACAAGCTCATGAGCAAGCTGGGCGTGCGCAATCTGGCCGGCTACAACACCAAGATCGACGAGGCGAAGGCGCGCGAGGAGTTCATCTACAACCCGTTCAGCCTGACGCCGGACGATCCGGAACCGCTGCGCCGCGAGCCGCACATCGTGGTGGTGATCGACGAGCTCGCCGACCTGATGATGGTGGTCGGCAAGAAGATCGAGGAGCTCATCGCACGACTCGCGCAGAAGGCGCGGGCTGCAGGCATCCACCTGATCCTGGCGACCCAGCGGCCCAGCGTCGACGTGATCACCGGCCTGATCAAGGCCAACATCCCGACGCGCATCGCGTTCCAGGTGTCCAGCAAGATCGACAGCCGCACCATCCTCGACCAGATGGGCGCCGAGGCGCTGCTCGGCATGGGCGACATGCTCTACATGCCGAGCGGTACCGGCTTGCCGATCCGCGTGCACGGTGCCTTTGTCAGCGACGAGGAGGTGCATCGTGTGGTGGCTTACCTCAAGTCACAAGGGGAGCCGGACTACATCGAAGGGGTGCTCGAAGGTGGAACTGTCGATGGTGACGGCGATCTGAATGGAGACGGTGGCGATGCCGAGAAGGATCCGATGTACGACCAGGCGGTCGAAGTGGTCCTGAAGAATCGCAAGGCCAGCATCTCGCTGGTGCAGCGTCACCTGAAGATCGGCTACAACCGCGCCGCGCGGCTGGTCGAAGACATGGAAAAGGCCGGGCTGGTCAGTTCGATGAGCACCAGCGGCCAGCGCGAAATCCTGGTGCCTGCGCGCACCGAATGACCGGACTGATGGGACCCCAACGAATGCTGAAGAAATTGCTTGCTGTTTCCTTGATCGCCATCGCCGGCAGTGCGTTGGCCGGTGGCATGGAAAGCCTGGAGTCTTTCGTCAAGACTGCGAAGTCGGGCCGTGCGGACTTCACGCAGACTGTGACTGCACCCTCGCGCGAAGGCCAGCCGGTGCGCACCAAGACGTCCAGCGGCACCTTCGAATTCCAGCGGCCGGGCCAATTCAAGTTCGACTACCGCAAGCCCTTTGCGCAAAGCATCGTGGCGGACGGCCAGAATCTCTGGCTGTACGACGCCGAACTGAATCAGGTGACGCAGCGGACCCAGTCGCAGGCGCTGGGTTCGACACCGGCTGCGCTCATCGCATCGGCGTCCGATCTGACGGCGCTGCAGGCCGATTTCACCCTGGAGGCGGCGCCGGAGCGCGACGGCCTGCAATGGGTCAAGGCCACGCCGAAGACGAAGGACGGTCAGTTGCAGAACGTGCAGGTCGGCTTCCAGGGCGATGCGCTCGCGGCGCTGGAGATCCTCGACAGCTTCGGCCAGCGGTCGGTGCTCAAGTTCAGCAAGGTCGAAGTCAATCCGGCGCTCGGTGCTGGCACTTTTGCGTTCAAGACGCCAGCCGGCGCCGACGTGATCAAGCAGTAAGGCTTCGGGTCTCGGCGGTCGGCGGCGCGCCGAGCGCTTGCCAAGCGAGAATCCGCCCCCGCCATGGCCAATTCCAACCATATTCCCCTTGCCGAACGCCTGCGTCCCAAGACGCTGGGCGAGGTGATCGGCCAGCAGCACCTGCTCGGCCCGGGCATGCCGCTGCGCATTGCCTTCGAATCCGGCCAGCCGCATTCATGCATCCTCTGGGGGCCGCCCGGCACCGGCAAGACCACCATCGCGCGGCTGATGGCGGATGCCTTCGACGCGCAGTTCCTCAGCATCAGTGCGGTGCTGGGTGGCGTGAAGGACATCCGCGAAGCCGTCGAGCGGGCGACGATCGCACGCGACGGGCTCGAGCAGCGCCGCACCATCGTGTTCGTCGACGAAGTGCATCGTTTCAACAAGAGCCAGCAGGATGCGTTTCTGCCGCACGTCGAGTCGGGTCTGTTCACCTTCATCGGCGCGACCACCGAGAACCCTTCTTTCGAGGTCAATTCCGCCTTGCTCTCGCGGGCGGCGGTGTACGTGCTGCAGTCACTGGCCGAGGACGACCTGAAGCAGATCGTGGCGCGTGCGCAGCAGATCGGCGCCGTTCCGGCGATCGAGGACAAGGCGGTCGACCGGCTGGTCGCCTATGCCGACGGCGACGCACGCAGGCTCCTCAACACGCTCGAAACACTGGCCGTCGCGGCGGGTGCCGAGAAGCTCGATGCGATCGGCGATGACTGGCTCCTGCGCGTGCTGGGCGAGCGCATGCGGCGCTACGACAAGGGCGGCGAGCAGTTCTACGACACGATCAGCGCGCTTCACAAATCGGTGCGCGGCAGCGACCCGGATGCGGCGCTGTACTGGTTCGTGCGCATGCTCGATGGCGGTGCGGACCCGCGCTACATGGCGCGCCGGCTGGTCCGCATGGCGACCGAGGACATCGGGCTGGCCGATCCGCGCGCGCTGCGGCTCGCACTCGATGCAGCCGAAGTCTACGAGCGGCTGGGTTCGCCCGAAGGCGAGCTGGCGCTGGCCGAATGCGTGGTCTATCTCGCCATCGCGCCCAAGTCGAACGCGGTCTACAAGGCCTACAACGAGATGCGCGCCTTCATCAAGAAGGATGGCACGCGGCCGGTGCCGATGCGCCTGCGCAACGCGCCGACCAAGTTGATGAAAGAGCTCGACTACGGCAAGGGCTACCGTTACGCGCACGACGAGGAGGGCGGTTTCGCCGCGGGTGAGAACTACATGCCGGACGGCATGGAAACGCCCCCGTTCTACCGGCCGGTCGAGCGCGGACTGGAGATCCGCATCGCCGAGAAGCTGCGCGAGCTTCGTCGACTCAACGACGCCGCCAGCACCTGACCCGTGCCGCATGGCGGCACGCTTGGAATGCCTTCTGGCGTCCATTCACGCTGCGCATGACCGTGCGCCGAAACGGCATGAGCGAAGCGGGAAAACCCTGTCCCATGCTCTGCGGCGGCCTCGTCGGCCCTGACTACAATCCCGCCGACAAACCCCTGGCGGCACACGCTGGCGGGTTTTTTGCTAGATGGGCTGACAGTGCCGATCCGTTGCACTTGATGAGGAAAGCACCACACCCGGGTGCAATCACACAGAGGGAATTCTCGTTATGGAAATATTGCTGCAGCAGATCATCAACGGTCTGGTTCTCGGCAGCATGTATGCCTTGATAGCCCTGGGCTACACCATGGTGTACGGCATCATCAACCTCATCAATTTCGCGCACGGCGAGGTGCTCATGGTCGGCGCGCTGACCAGCTGGACCGCGATCGGGCTGATGCGTGACGCCATGCCCGGCGCACCCGGCTGGCTGATCCTCCTGCTGGCGCTGATCATCGCCTGCGTGGTGGCCGCCACGCTCAATTTCGTGATCGAGAAGGTCGCGTACCGGCCGCTGCGCAACAGCCCCAAGCTGGCGCCGCTCATCACGGCCATCGGCATGTCGATCCTGCTGCAGACGCTGGCGATGATCATCTGGCGCCCGACCAACAAGGCGTACCCGACCCTGCTGCCCAGCGAGTCGATCGTCGTCGGCGGGGCGTCCATTTCGCCGACGCAGATCATGATCCTCGTGGTCACCGCGATCTCGCTGGCCATCCTGACCTGGCTGGTGAACTACACCAAGCTCGGCCGCGCCATGCGCGCCACGGCAGAAAATCCGCGGGTCGCCTCGCTGATGGGCATCCGGCCCGACATGGTGATCTCGGCGACCTTCATCATCGGTGCCGTGCTGGCCGCCATCGCGGGTGTGATGTACGCCTCGAACTACGGCATCGCGCAGCACGCAATGGGCTTCGGCCCCGGTCTCAAGGCCTTCACTGCGGCCGTCTTCGGCGGCATCGGCAACCTGGCTGGTGCGGTGGTCGGCGGGATCCTGCTGGGCCTCATCGAAGCCATCGGCGCCGGCTACCTGGGCACGGTCACCGGCGGCGTGCTCGGCAGCCAGCACAGCGACATCTTCGCCTTCGTGATCCTGATCCTGACGCTCACCGTGCGGCCATCGGGCCTGCTGGGCGAACGCGTGGCCGACCGCGCCTGAAGGAGCACGCACATGAAAAGCAAGAACATCATCGTCTTCCTGGTCGCCGCCGTCGCCCTGCTGGCGCTGCCGCTGCTGCTGCAGACCCAGGGCAATGCCTGGGTCCGGATCGTCGACATCGCGCTGCTCTACGTGATGCTGGCGCTGGGCCTGAACATCGTCGTGGGCTATGCGGGCCTGCTCGACCTGGGCTATGTCGCCTTCTTCGCGATCGGCGCCTACCTGTACGCACTGCTCGGCTCGCCGCACCTGACCGACACCTTCCCGGCCATCAAGGCGATGTTCCCGGGCGGGCTGCATGCGCCGCTGCTGATCGTGATCCCGTTGGCATTGGTGCTGGCCGGCATGTTCGGCGTGCTGCTCGGCGCACCGACGCTGCGTCTGCGCGGCGACTACCTCGCGATCGTGACGCTCGGCTTCGGCGAGATCATCCGCGTGTTCCTGAACACGCTCGACCATCCGTACAACGTGACCAACGGCCCCAAGGGGCTGGACGCCATCGATCCGGTGCACTTCTGGGGCCTCAATCTCGGCAAGCCGTACAAGATCGGCGACTACACGATCTCTTCGGTCTCGCTGTACTACTACCTGTTCCTGGCGCTGGTGATCCTCACCGTGATCATCTCGCACCGGTTGCAACTGTCGCGCGTCGGTCGCGCCTGGATGGCGATCCGCGAGGACGAAATCGCAGCCAAGGCGATGGGCATCAACACCCGCAACATGAAGCTGCTGGCCTTCGGCATGGGTGCCAGCTTCGGCGGCGTGTCGGGCGCGATGTTCGCGTCGTTCCAGAGCTTCGTTTCGCCCGAGTCGTTCAGCCTGATGGAGTCCGTGATGATCGTCGCGATGGTCGTGCTGGGCGGCATCGGCCATCTGCCGGGCGTGATCCTGGGCGCCGTGCTGCTCGCGGCCCTGCCCGAAGTGTTGCGCTACGTCGCGGGTCCGCTGCAGGCGATGACGGACGGCCGGCTCGATGCGTCGATCCTGCGCCAGCTGTTCATTGCGCTGGCCATGATCGTGATCATGCTGGTGCGGCCGCGCGGCTTGTGGCCGTCACCGGAGCACGGCAAGTCGCTGCGCCGCAAGGGCGGCGACGCCACGCCGGTGACGCCTCTCGACGCACCCGGCATCGACAGCCCCGCCGACGAGGTGCCGGGTTCGGCTTCGCGTCCGATGTCGATCAACCCCTGAGATGGATGGAGCAACAGACATGACGGAAACCATCCTCGAAGTCCGCGGCATTTCCAAGCGCTTCGGCGGGCTGCAGGCCCTGTCGGACGTCGGCATCAAGATCCAGCGCGGCCAGGTCTATGGCCTGATCGGCCCGAACGGCGCCGGCAAGACGACCTTCTTCAACGTGATCACCGGGCTCTACACGCCCGACAGCGGCAGCTTCGAACTGGCCGGCAAGCCCTACCAGCCGACCGCCGTGCACGAGGTGGCCAAGGCCGGCATTGCACGCACGTTCCAGAACATCCGGTTGTTCGCCGACATGACGGCGCTCGAGAACGTGATGGTCGGGCGCCACGTGCGCACCCATTCGGGCGTGATCGGCGCGATCCTGCGCACCGGCAGCTTCAAGGCCGAAGAAGCCGCCATCGCGCAGCGTGCGCTGGAACTGCTCGACTACGTGGGCATCGGCAAGTTCGCCGACTACAAGGCGCGCACGCTGAGCTATGGCGACCAGCGCCGGCTCGAGATTGCGCGTGCGCTCGCCACCGACCCGCAGTTGATCGCGCTCGACGAGCCCGCAGCCGGCATGAACGCGACCGAGAAAGTCATGCTGCGCGAGCTGATCAGCCGCATCCGCAAGGACAACCGCACCATCCTGCTGATCGAACATGACGTGAAGTTGGTGATGGGCCTGTGCGACCGCCTCACGGTGCTCGACTATGGCAAGCAGATCGCCGAGGGCACGCCCGCGGAAGTGCAGAAGAACGAGAAGGTGATCGAGGCGTACCTCGGCACCGGCGGCCACTGATGGCTCGCCCCCAGGTCGCGCTCACTTCGTGTAGCGCTCCGCACCCCCTGCCGGGGGCAATACCAGCGGCCCGGCAGAGCCGGTTCCGCGGTATTTCTGAAACAGACATGACGCTGGAAGCTATCTGATGAACGAAACAATGACTCCCGTGGCGGTGCCGGCCGCCACCAAGCCGGCGGGCAAGGTGCTGTTGAAGGTCAGCGGCCTCAAGGTCGCCTACGGCGGCATCCAGGCTGTGAAGGGCGTGGACTTCGAGGTGCATGAAGGCGAGCTCGTCTCGTTGATCGGCTCCAACGGTGCCGGCAAGACGACCACCATGAAGGCCATCACCGGCACGCTGCCGTATGCCGATGGCGACATCCAGTTCCTGGGGCGCAGCATCAAGGGCCGCGGTGCGTGGGACCTGGTGGGCGAAGGCCTGGTGATGGTCCCCGAGGGGCGCGGGGTGTTCACGCGCATGACGATCACCGAGAACCTGCAGATCGGCGCCTACATCCGCAACGACAAGGGCGGCATCGCGACGGACATCGAGCGCATGTTCACGATCTTCCCGCGTCTGCGCGAACGCAAGGACCAGCTGGCCGGCACGATGTCGGGCGGCGAGCAGCAGATGCTGGCGATGGGCCGGGCGCTGATGGCGCAGCCCAAGGTGCTGCTGCTGGACGAACCTTCGATGGGCCTGTCGCCGATCATGGTCGACAAGATCTTCGAAGTGGTGAAGACCGTGTACGACCAGGGCGTGACCGTGATGCTGGTCGAGCAGAACGCGAGCCGTGCGCTGCAGCTGGCCGACCGCGGCTACGTGATGGAGTCCGGCCTGATCACCATGAGCGGCGACGCCAAGGTCATGCTGAACGACCCGAAGGTCCGCGCCGCGTATCTGGGAGAGTGACCCCTGGCCGCACCGCGCGGCCTTTGACTTGCCAGAAACACCGCGGAACCGGCTTCGCCGGGCCGCCGGTGTTGCCCCCGGAAGGGGGTGGTGGCTACGCGAAGCGAGCAAGCCTGGGGCTCAGTCGACTTTCGCCCCGCTGACCTTGACGACTTTTTCGTACTTGGCCAGCTCGCTCTTCATGAACGCGCCGAATTGTTCCGGCGTGTTGCCCACCGGTTCGGCCAGCAGCGTGGCAAAGCGCGCCTTGGTTTCCGGCGTATGCAGGGCCGCGATGAAGGCCTGGCTGAGCTTGACGACCACGTCGTGCGGCGTGCCGGCCGGTGCGACCAGGCCCCACCACGTGTCGATCGAGAAGCCCTTGAGCGTGTCGGCCACCGGCGGTACGTTGGGCAGCGCGCTGCTGCGCTCGAGCGTCGTGACCGCGATCGCCTTGAGCTTGCCCGAACGGATGTTGGGTGCGGCCGTGGCGAGGTTGTCGAAGTTGAAGTCGACCTGGCCCGACAGCAGCGCGAGCTGGGCCGGGTTACCGCCGTTGTACGGGATATGCACGGCGAAGATGCCGGCCTGCTGCTTGAACATCTCGCCTGCGAGATGGCCCGCGCTGCCGTTGCCGCCGCTGCCATAGTTCAGCTTGCCGGGGTTGGCCTTGGCATAGGCGATCAGGTCGCCGAGGGTGTTGATCTTGAGCCGCTGGGCGGTTTCGGCGTTCATCACCAGCACGTTGGGGACGCGGACCATCTGGGTGATGGGCGTGAAGTCCGTTGCCGCGTTGAACGGCATCTTGCTGTAGAGCCATGGGTTCACCGCATGCGTTGCCGTCGCGGCCAGGCCTATGGTCAGGCCGTCCGGCGCCGCCTTGGCGACCGCATCGGCGCCGATGTTGCCGCCGGCACCCGGCTTGTTGTCGATGATCACGACGCCGAGCGCATCCTTGACCGCATCGGCCAGCACGCGCGACGTCACATCGAGCGGACCGCCGGCTGCGTAGGGCACGATGAGCCGGATGGTGCGCTGCTGCGCCGATGCCTGCGTCGTGGCCGCCAGCAGTGCGGCCGCCGACAACAGCGAGAGAAGGAAGTGCCTGGAATTCATGGTGTCTCTTTTGGTCTGGGGCTCTTGTCCCGAGCCTCGTTGTCCCTGTCGTTGAAAGTCACTGCGGCGTTGCCGCCACGCCCGTGCCCAGCTCAGGGCACGGCCTTGTCGGCCTCGGTCGTGAAGGCATCGGCGTAGAACTCGTCCTCGGGCAGGCCGGCTTCGGCCACGTAGTCCCGCTTGGCCGAGTCGACCACGATCGGTGCGCCGCAGGCGTAGACCTGGTGGCCCGACAGGTCGGCGAAGTCCTCCAGCACCGCGCGGTGGACGAAGCCGGTGCGGCCGGTCCAGTTGTCCTCGGGCACTGCGTTGGAGATCACCGGCACATAGCGCAGGTTCGGCATCTCGGCGAGCTGCGTCTTCAGCCAGTCGTCCATGTAGAGGTCTTCGGGCCGGCGTCCGCCCCAGTAGACCGTGGCCGGCCGGTCGACCGCCTTGAACTTCATGTGCTCGATCAGTGCCTTGATCGGCGCGAAACCGGTGCCGGACGCGAGCAGCACGATCGGCTTGTCGGACTCCTCGCGCAGGAAGAAGCTGCCGTACGGCCCTTCGATGCGGAGGATTTCCTTCTCCTTCATCGCGCCGAACACGTGGTCGGTGAACTTGCCGCCGGGCATGTGGCGGATGTGCAGCTCGACGCCGGTGCCCGGTTCGCTCAGCGTGTGCGGCGCATTGGCCATCGAGTAGCTGCGGCGCGAGCCGTCGCGCAACAGGAATTCGACGTATTGCCCGGCATGGAACTGCAGCGGCTCGCCGGCCGGCAGTTGCAGGCGCAGCTGGATCACGTCGTGCGATTTGCGCACCAGCGACAGCACCCGCGCCGGCATCTTGCGAATCGGGAAGGCGCCGAGTTCGGTGACCTGGCGCGACTCGAGCATCACGTCGCTCTGCGCCGTCGCGCAGCAGGTGAGCACGAAGCCGCTGGCTTCTTCCTCGGCGCTCAGGGCCTTGCTCTGGTGCGGGCCGTGCGTGACCTCGCCCGACAGCTTGCGGCACTTGCACGAACCGCAGGCGCCGTCCTTGCAGCCATACGGCAGGCCGACACCTTGGCGGATGCCCGCGGCGAGAATGGATTCGTCTCCCTGGGCCAGGAACTGGCGGCCACTGGGTTCGACGGTGATCTGGAAGCCTGCCGCATTCGGCGCTGCACTGGTCATGGGGATTTTCTGAACGGAACTCGAAGGGGAGAACGGATTTTGCCTTCAATCAGTCATCCGCTCGGCGCACGGCCCGCCCGTTTCCGCCGCGCGAGGGTCTTGATCGTCGGATGCGGCGACGTCGGCCTGCGTGTGGCAGCGCCGCTGGCCGGCCGCGTCAGGCTCATGGCGACCACATCGTCGCCCGAACGCCTGGCCGTGTTGCGAGCCGCAGGCGCCACGCCGATACGGGTCGATCTGGACGTGCCGGCCAGCCTGCGGCGGCTGGCCGGACTGGCGACACGCGTGCTGCACCTGGCGCCACCTGCCAACGTGGCGGAGGGCGCCGGATGGTCGCGGGACCTGCGAACGGCAGGCTTGCTGCGCGCGCTTCGGTTGCGCACCTTGCCGAAGGCCTTGGTCTATGGCTCGACCAGCGGTGTCTACGGCGACTGCGGTGGCGCGCGCATCGACGAGACGCGCGCCGTCGATCCGCATACGCCGCGCGCGCACCGGCGTGTCGACGCCGAGCGCCGGGTGCGCCAGTTCGGCCGGGCCGGCGTGGCCGTGCGGATCCTGCGCATTCCGGGGATCTATGCACCCGACCGGGAAGGCGGCACGCCCCGCACGCGGCTGCTCAAGGGCACGCCGGTGCTGCGCAGCGAGGACGACGTCTACACCAACCATATCCACGCCGACGATCTGGCGCGCGCCTGCCTTGCAGCGCTGTGGCGCGGCGGCGCGCCTCGCGTCTTCCATGCGAGCGACGACACCGACATGAAGATGGGTGACTACTTCGATTTCGCGGCGGACCTGTACGGCCTGCCCCGGCCGCCGCGCATCGCACGCGACGTAGCGCAAACACAGTTGCCGTTGTCGATGCTGAGTTTCATGGGCGAGTCGCGGCGGCTCGACAACGCACGGCTGAAGCGCGAGCTGCGTGTGCGGCTGCGGCATCCGACGGTCGCCAGCGGTCTGCGCCCTGTCGATTGAGCGAGACAGCGCCGCGCTGGCGGCACCTGGCGTTGCCGGTCAGGGGGCCGTACAGATAATGCCAACCGGACATGGCCGCTTCGGCCCGGTCGAACACCCAGGTGCCAGCGCATGACCACTGCCCAGCTCTCCGTCTATTTCTTCCTCCAGATCGCGGTGATCATCACTGCATGCCAGTTGGTGGGGCGCCTGGCGCAGAAGCTGGGGCAGCCGCAGGTCGTGGGCGAGATGATTGCCGGCGTGGCGCTCGGTCCGTCGCTGCTGGGCTGGGTCTGGCCCGAACTGCAGCGTGCCGTCTTCCCCAAGGAGACGCTGGGCATGCTCTACGTCGGCGGGCAGCTCGGCGTCGGCATGTACATGTTCCTGGTCGGCACGGAATTCCGCTCGGACCACTTCCGCAGCCGCTTCCGCAGTGCCGCGGCCGTGTCCGCTGCCGGCATCGTGGTGCCGTTCGTGCTGGCCTTTGCCATGATCCCGTGGCTGCACGGCATTCCGGGCCTCTTCGCCGCCAAGGCCAAGCCCATGGAGGCCGGGCTGTTCCTGGGCGCCGCCATCGCCATCACGGCCTTCCCGATGCTGGCCCGCATCATCCACGAGCGCGGCCTGGCCGGGACACCGCTCGGCACGCTGGCGCTCACGGCCGGCGCGGTCGACGACGCGGCGGCCTGGTGCATCCTGGCCATCGTCCTGGCGAGTTTCGGCGGATCGTGGGGCGGTGCCTACGCGGCCATCGGCGGCGGCGTGGCCTTTGCCCTGTTCATGATCTTCATCGGCTCGCGGTTGCTGCGCGGACTGGCGCGCCACGTGCAGCCCGACGCACCCCTGAGCTCGACGCTGCTGGCGACGGTGCTGGTGCTCTTCGCGCTCAGCGCGTTCGCCATGGACGCGATCGGCATCCATGCGGTCTTCGGCGGCTTCCTGCTGGGCGCGGTCTTGCCGCGCGGGGCGCTCACGCAAAAGCTGCGCGAGCAATTGCAGCCCTTCGTCGTGATCTTTCTGCTGCCGATGTTCTTCACCTATTCCGGGCTGAATACGCGCATGGCGGTCCTCTTCGAGCCGGGCATCCTGCTGGCCGCTGCGGCGATCCTGGCCGCCTCGTTCTGCGGCAAGGGGCTGGCATGCTGGGCCGCGGCCCGGCTTTCCGGGGAGGCCGGCAGGGACGCGATGGCGATCGGCGCGCTGATGAATGCGCGCGGGCTGATGGAGCTGATCATCATCAACATCGGCCTGCAGGCGGGCGTCATCGAGCCGGGCTTGTTTGCGGTGCTGGTCCTAATGGCCATCGCGACCACGCTGATGGCCACGCCGCTGTTCAACTGGATCATGCGCAGGCAGGCGTCGCCCGCACCACAGTCGAAACCGGTACTCGAATCCTGAAAAACAGCGGCTCATCGTGTGCCAAAGTGGCGTATTCACCCACCAACTTAGGAGGAAACGAATTGTTTCCGAGGGTTGGGCGGCATGACAATTGCGCTTGGGAATTTCCAGGCGCCGCAAACGAATGTCACCCTCTACCGATCTCGATGCCATGTTCGATCTCGCGCCCGTGTCGCTCTGGCTCGAGGACTACAGCCGACTCAAGCAACTGTTCGACGAATGGCGTGCCGAAGGCGTTCAGGACCTGACCGCCTATCTGACCGAAGATCCGTCGCGTGTACGCGAATGCCTGTCCACCTACCAGGTGCTTCGCGTCAACCAGGCGACGCTGAGCCTGTTCGCGGCATCTTCGCAGGACGAGCTGCTGTCGCGGCTCGACAGCATTTTCCGCGGCGACATGACCGCCTCTGCGCTGTACGAGCTCAATCAGCTGTGGCAGGGCAACCTGAGCGTGCAGACCCAGACCGTGAACTACACGCTCGATGGCCGCCGGCTCGACGTGCGCGTGCGCATCCGCATGCTTCCGGGCCATGAGACGAGCTGGGACCGCGCGCTCATTTCGCTTGACGACATCACGGCCGAAGTCGCTGCCAAGCGCCAACGCGCCGACAGCGAGCGCCATGCGCGCAACCTCTTCGATCATTCGCCGGTGTCGCTCTGGGTCGAGGACTTCAGCGTGATCAAGCGCCTGCTCGGCGATATCCGTGAGCGCGGCATCACGGACTTCTCGACCTTCATCAAGGTGCATCCGGAGTTCGTCACGCGCTGCATGCAGGAAATCCGCGTGATCGACGTCAACCGCGAGACGCTCCACATGTTCGGCGCGACCGACAAGAAGATGCTCCTGCAGAACATCCCGCGCGTGTTCCGCGACGAGATGCGCGACTCCTTCGCCGAGCAACTGCAGGATCTGTGGAACGGCAAGACGCTGCAGCAGCGGGAGGTCGTCAACTACTCGCTGACCGGGGAACTGATCCACATCCACATGCAGTTCTCCGTGATGGCCGACCATCTGGCCCATTGGGATCTCGTGCTGGTGTCGCTGATGGACATCACGGCGCGCAAGAAGGCCGAGGCCTACCTGGAGTATCTGGGCAAGCACGACGTGCTGACCCAGCTCAACAACCGGACCTTCTACACGGAGGAGTTGAATCGGCTGTCGCGCAAAGGTCCGTGGCCCGTGTCGGTGCTGGCCATCGACCTGAACGGGATGAAGCAGGTCAACGACGAGAACGGGCATGCCGCGGGCGACGGCCTGTTGCGACGCGTCGGCGAAGTGCTGGCCAAGGCCGTCGATTCACCGGCCTGGCCTGCACGCATCGGCGGCGACGAGTTCGCGATCCTGATGCCCGCGACCGACGAGCGCGGTGCGCAAGCCGCGCGCGACCGCGTGGCTTCGCTGCTCGAACTCAACAACCAGTTCTATGCCGGCCAGACCGGCCTGACCCTCAGCCTCGCGGTGGGCATGGCGACCTGCCATGGCGCCAACGACACGCTGGATGCCGCGCTCCTTCGTGCCGACCGTGCGATGTATGAGGACAAGGCGCGGCACTACCGTGAACATGAGATGGACCGTGATTCACGCTGAGTCCAGCGGCGTCGCATTTGCACAAATAGTGCACAAAAATGCCCTTTCGAAAGACGCTTTGGATCAACAATAGCTGCCCGTCCGCGAAATGGCGGCCAGTGTCTTTCTTCGTTCTATAGCCCACCGATTTCTCGTTCAACAATGCCCTCCCGCGTCGTCGCCGGTCACTTCAAGGTTTGCGACGGGCGGATTCTCTGGGCCGACGAGGACGCGCACAAACTGCTCGGATACGCCCCCGGCGAACTGGCCGACCTGCCGCTGGTCGACGTGTATGCCTCGCCCTCGGGCTCGGCAGGAACCACGGGCAACGAGATCCCGGTCCCGGCGCTCGGCGTGATCGAGTACCCCGGTGTCACCCTGCTTGGCAGCCATGGCAGGGACGTGCAGGTCGACATGCGCGGCGAGCGAATGGAAGACCGCTGCATTCTCTGGACCTTCGCGCTGAGCTCGCGCGGATTGCGCGGCGAACGGCTCGACGTGCTGTCGCGACGCGATCCACTGACCCGCCTGCCCAATCGCATTCCTTCGGTCGATGAACTCGACCAGACGCTTCATGTCCATGCCGGCCATCCAGGCCGCCTGCTGGCCGTCTGCTATCTGGACATCGACCGGTTCCGTGACATCAACGACCGCTTCGGACCCGAAGGTGGCGATGCCGTGCTGCGCGAGGTGGCGCGTCGCCTCAAGGCCGCTGCACCATACGACGCGACGGTGGCGCGGATCGGCGGCGACGAGTTCGCGCTGGTGCTTTCCTTCACCGGTCGAAAGCAGTGCGAGGAATTCGCCGAACAACTGCTCGCACGGCTCACGCATCCGTATCGGCTGCAGGACCGGTTGGCGCGCCTTCGTGCCAGCATGGGCGTGGCGCTGATGCCCTATGGCGAACAGGAAACCGAGGTGATGCTGCAGCACGCGCAGAACGCGGTGTTCCTGGCCAAGAGGCCGGGCGGCAGCAACATCCATTTCTTCGACGCGAGCCAGGCACGCGACGAGCAGCAGGAGCGACAGGTCTTGCTGGCCATCAAGGAAGGCTTGCAGCGCAATGAATTCCTGCTGGCCTATCAGCCCAAGGTCGACATGCGGTGCGGCGTGGTGATCGGCTTCGAGGCGCTGATCCGCTGGCAGCATCCGGAGCGCGGTCTCCTGCAGCCGGCCGAGTTCGTGAACCTGATCGAGGATCACGAGCTGGTCGAGGATCTCGGCGACTGGGCCATCGGCGAGGCCGTGAGCCAGGCGGCCGAATGGCTGAGTCTGGGTGTGCAGACCGCGGTGAGCGTCAACATCAGTGCGCGGCACATGCTGCGGCCCGACTTCGTGCAACGGCTCAACTTCCACCTCGGGCGCTTTCCGCAGCTGCCGGCCGGCGTGCTGGAACTGGAGATTCTCGAGACCACCGCGATCAAGGATTTCGCAGCCGTGTCGCAGTTCATCACGGCCTGTACCGAGATGGGGGTGCCGGTCACCATGGACGACTTCGGCACCGGCTATTCGTCGCTGGCCTACCTGCGCCGTCTGCCATTGAGCTCGCTGAAGCTCGACCAGTCCTTCGTGAGCGGCATGCTCGATGATCCGGAGGACCAAGCGATCGTCAAGGGAATCCTCCTGTTGGCGCAGGCGCTCGGACGCAAGACCATCGCCGAGGGCGTCGAGTCCATCGCGCACGGCGATGCGCTGCTTGCGCTGGGCTGCAACCTCGGACAGGGATACGGGATCGCCAAGCCGCTGGCGGCAGCCCAGGTTCCGGCATGGATCGCGGGCTTCGAAAGCAATCCGCCTTGGGGGCGCGGCTCCGATTGCTGACGTGGCGGGCGTGCACCGCGCACCGCCCGTCCGACTTGATCCTCCAGACGAAAAAAGGGCCCGAAGCGGGCCCTTTTTTTGTGGGTCGGCGATCTCTCGCCGACGTGCGGCTTCAGAGCAGCGGCGTGTACGGCGACGTGACGGGGTTGAGCGTCGTGCCCATGGTCGGGTTGGCGAACGAACTGCCTTCCCCGAACATGTACCGCAGGTAGATACCGCCCGTCAGTTGGCGATAGTTCTGCGCATTGTTCAGGCCGACCGTTCCGCCCAGGTAGAGCTGAGGCGCCACCTGGTACTCGAGCACGCCTGCCACGTTGTAGGCCAGGCCGGTGTGCGAGGTGCCGGGGTAGATGCCCGTGAACGTCGTGGTGGTCAGCCCGAGTGCCGTGGCGGCTGCCGCGGAACTTGCCGCATTGGCCTGGCGCGTCGCATCGTTCGGGAAGTAGTTCGCATCGTCCTGCTTGAAAGCCTGGATGCCCAGCGACGCGTTGACCCGCCACGACAGCCGGTTGTTGCGGCCTTGCCAGTCCACCGGGAAGGCCACGCTCACATAGCTCTGCGGGCTGAAGTAGCCGCCGTGGCCATAGGTGAAGTAGCTCAGGTTCTTGTCGTAGCTCATCAACCCGATGTTCATGCCGGCGGTGAGGGTGTTGCCCGCGCCGCGCAGCAGGTGCATGTAGAGCCCGCCGCCGCCTTCCACGCGGCTGTTGCTCTGCACGTTCGTGCCGGTCACCGAGTGGTAGGAGCCGTAGCCGTAGACACCGAAGGTGCCGTCGTCGTGCGTCATGTCCATGCGGCCGCCGGTGGCGATGATTCCGCCCCATTTGTCGCCGGTGCGGCGGTCTTCCGTGCCTGCGAAAGACAGCAGGCTGTCCGTCACCGGCTTGCGCGACAGGTCGGCCTTCAGGGACAGGTTGTCCGTCAGGTTGCCGCTGTAGGTCACGTTGCCGATCACGTTGCTTTCCTGGAAGCCCAGTGGCGTCGTGCCGATGTTGGCGGACAGATGCTCGGTCTCGACGCCGACGGCCAGGCCGAGGCCGCTGGCGTTCTGCGAATCGGGTGCACGCACCGTGCCGAGCGCCTGGTTGAGTGCGCCCGATGGCCCGCTGCCGAAGCGGCTGGTCGTGGAGTAGTCGGAGCCCAGCGTGCCGGCGTCGATCACCGTCGGCGTCGCGCTGACGACGATCTTGGTACCGCTGCCACCGATCGGGATGCGCGCCTGGATCGGGATCTGCAGGTCCGACAGCTTGCTCATGCCGTCTTCGCCCGCGCGGTTGCGGTAGACGGTACCGACGCTGACCGAGGTGCTGCGCTCGGACTGCAGCGACTGCAGTTCCGACAGCAGCGGATTGGTCGGCGTGCGCAGCGGTGCATTCCAGCCCGGCGCACTGGGCAGGCTCGTCGCTGCGCGCGGCTGGCCGGGCACAGGCAGGCTGTCGGCCATCGAGGCTGCAGGATAGGCCGGGTAGGCCGGCGCTTGAGCCATGTTGGTGCCCGCAGGCGTCTGCCAGGTGTTGATGTTGTTGGCGGCGTTCGCCGTGGTCGTGCTGCGCGCCGCCGGCAGCGTGGCCGAGGTGCGCACGCGGTTGGCATTGGTGCCGGTCGCCGCGTTGCTGGCCACGGCGTTGCGTGCCGTCGTGGCTGTCGTGCGTGCGGTCGACGTGCTGTTTTGCGCGGTCGCGCCGGGAGTGGTCCACGGCACCACGCCACCGCTTGCCGCGACGGCTGCGCCCGCATAGTTCGGGTAGGCACCGCCGACGTTGGCCGGCGCGACGGCCGTGCCGGACATCGGCAATGCCATCGCTGCCGGCAGGGCGGCATTGTTGCCACGCATGCCCGCGAACGGGGACGCAGGCGTGGCTGGCGCCGCCGCCGGTGTCGAGGTCTGGAACAGGCCGAAGGCCGCTCCCGACGGCGCACCGCCGGTGATGCCCGCGAACGGATTGCCCGTCGGACGTCCACCGCCGGCCGATGCCAGGCCCACGCCCGTCGCGGCCCGGTTCTCCGCCGCCACGGCGGCGCGCAGATACTGCTCGGCGCGCGTATGGTCGCCGGCGCCGCGGTACACGCGGCCTGCGGCTGCAAGCACGCGCGACTGATCGGGCGCCTGCTTGAGCGCCGCCATCGCATAGGCCTCGGCGCCTGCGTTGTCCTTGATGGCCGTCGACGCGGAGGCCGCGGCGAGCAGCGTGTCGAGATCGGTCGGCGTGCGCTGCAGGACACGCTGGTAGAGCGTCAACGCTTGCTGGTCGTCGCCGGCTGCGGTGTAAAGCCGCGCCAGCGCGCCCATCACCTGCGGGTCGTTGGGTCGCTCGGACAACACCGGCGCCATCGCGTTGTAGGCGGCCTCCAGGTTGCCGGCCTCTCGCAGCGCGTCGGTCTGGCGCAGGCTGTAGCTGGTGCGCAGTGCGTCGAAGTCGCTGCGCTGCGCCGGTGTCATCGGCGAAGCCTGCAGCTGGCGCAGCACGGCGGCCAGCTCGATGTCCTGCTGCGTCTTCATCAGGATCGATGCGTAGAGCAGGCGGTCGCTGATCGGCGGATTCGGGTTGCGCGTCAGCAGCTGACGGCTCATGGCCAGGGCACGCGGCGTGTCGCCGATGTCCGCATAGGCGTTGGCGAGCTGGCCCCAGATCTCGGTGGGCATGTCATTGCCCAGCAGCGATTCGGTCTGCGCGAGCACATTGCGCGCGGCACCGTTCTGGCCCTGACGCGCCAGTGCTTGCGCCTGCTGCGCCTGTCCGAGCGCCCACAGACGGCGCTGCAGCTGCGTCATGTCACGCGTGCGCGAGCCGGCCGGCACGCGTTCGAGGTACTGCAGGCCGCCGATCGGATCGCCGGCGTCGGACGCCAGCAGCGCGCTGGCATAGAGCGCATCCGGCATGTCCGGCTGCGACAGCAGGAGGCCGTCCATCACGCCGCGCGCCTGCGCCGCGAAGCCCTGGCGGCGGTACAGGTTGGCAAGGTCGAGGCGGATCCACGGGCTGTCCGGCGCGATCAACAGCGAATCTTCCAGCGTGCGCTGTGCACCGACCAGGTCGCCCGCATCGATCTGCTGGCGTGCCTGCGCACGGGCCTGCTCGACGCGCGCGGTCTGCAATCCGCCGATCTGGCTGGCCTGTTCGGGCGTGAGCCGCTGGGACAGTGCGAGCGCTTCGTTGCTGCGGCCGGTCTGGCTGTAGACGCCGATCAGGCCACGCAGCGCCTGCGGATCGTTCGGCTTCGCCTCGAGGATGCGGTTGTAGCCTTGTTCGGCCTGCGTGAAGTCGCCGTTGGCCGAGCGGATGTCGGCCAGCGCGATCACGCCCGAAGGCTCGCGGCCGTCGATGCGCACCGCGCGCTCGTACAGCGCCAGCGCGTTGCCGAGGTCGCCGTTCTGGCGCGCCGTGTTGGCCTGGCCCATCAGGTTCCAGTAGCTGGCGCTCGCGAGCGCCTGCGCCCATTTGCGGTTGCCGCCGCGCGAGGCCTGCTCGAGCAGTTCCTGCGCTTCACCGAAACGCTCCTGCCGCAGCCGGATCAGGCCAAGGCCGCCGGTCGCATCGCTGTCGCCCGGCTTGATCTTCAGCACCTGCTGGAAGCGGGCCTCGGCCGTGGCTTGATCGCCGCGGTCGAGCGCCTGGAAGCCCTCGCCCAGCGGCGCACCGGCCAGCTGTGACGCCGACGGCGGCGCTGGCGGTGGCGCCGCCACCTTGGGCGCGGTCAGGCTTTCGAGCCGCGCCGTCACGGCCGGATCGGCACCGCCGGTCAGGAAGTCGCGGTACAGCGTGGCGTCCGGGGCGCGGGCATCCAGCCAGATCAGCGCCTGACGCCAGTTGGCGCGCGCGGTGGTGCCGACGCCGGGTTGCTTGCTCAGCTCCGCCAGGTTGCGGATGCCTTCGCGGCGCGTGGGCTCGCGATAGGTCTGCAGTTGCGCGAGCGCAAGCCGCACGTTGAGGTTGTCGGGGCGATCCTTGGCGAGCTGTTCGAGGCCGCGCCGGCCTTCGTCCCAACCCTGCGGCGTGCCGCCGAGCACCTGGTAATACTCGAAGGCCAGGTTGTCGGGCACCGGCCCGTTGCCGATCACGCTGCGGTAGAGCTGCACGGCTTCGGCCGAACGGCCGGCCTGCGAGGCGGCGCGGGCGCGCTGCAGGTCGCTCGACGGGGCCGTGCCCTGCGACGCCTGCTGGCGCAGCCGCTGGGCGCGCGCATCGCTCGGGTGGGCCGTGTTGAAGCGTGTGACCCAGGTACGTGCCGCTTCGGCGTTGCCGCGCGACAGCTCTACCTGCGCCATGCCATAGAGCGCATCGGCCGATTGCGGGTCGACCCGCAGCAGCTTGCGCCAGCTTTCCTCGGCGAGGTCGGCGCGGCCCATGTTCTGCCAATAGGTGCCTTGCTCGACGAGCGCGGCGTTGGCGTCGGCCTGGGCATGCACTGCGCCGCTGGCACACAACGCGCCGAAGATGCCGATGCACGCCATCAACTGGCTGGCCGTGGAGCGGCGCGTCTTCAGGCGCTTCGCAGGGCGGGTATCCGGGCTCATGCCGGCCGGTCGGGTGGACATAGGAGTCTCCAATTGGGTTGCAGTTGGCCGGATTTGCTGAACGCATACCGGCCTTCGAGCCAGCTCAGACCGAAAAGAATCAACATGCGCTCGTAGTACGGGAGAGGCGATGGCGCGCCCGGTGCCGAACTGGTCGCCAGACGGTTGCGCACGCGCGTCGCCTGGACGTCGACTGCAGCGGTGAGGTTTTGCGCCTTGAGGTAGGGCAGCAGTGCGCCTGCGAATCCGACGCCTCCGCTACCTCGCATCGCACCGGTCGCGGTGTCGACGTACTCCGGCGGCATGGTCTGCTGCTCGATCGCGCGGCGCGGGCCGTACAGCGTCTTCAGCAGCAGCGCGCGGGCCGGGTCCTGTCGATGCAGCATGCCGGCCCAGAGATAGACACGGATCGCGTCATAGCCACCGATGTTCGGCTTCTTCGGGTCGGCGACGAAGGTCTTGTCGTCTTCGGACCAGGCACACCAGTCCGGCGCGTAGCCCTGCGGCGACACATTGCTGAGCATGCGCACGGTGTTCTGGGCGATCTCGTTCCAGGGGCCGCCCGGGTTGTCTTCCGCAAGCCGCCGCAGCAGTTGCAATGGCAGGTAGCTCGGGTTGAGCCGCCAGTCGGGGCCGGTCGCGACCGAACGCGGCCAGGGCAGCAGGATCTGGCCCAGGCCCGGCAGCTTGATCACCTCGTCCTTCGCCACCATGGCGAGCATGGCGCGAGCCAGCTTGTGGAGCGACGGGTCCTTCCAGAGCCGCGATGCCTCGATCAGGGTGTAGGAAATCCACAGGTCCGAGTCGGCGGCCGAGTTGCTGTCGAGCACACCCCATCCGCCTTCGGGCTTCTTGCCCCATTGCCATGACGGCAAGCGTTTCGCGAGGTCGCCGTCCGCCAGGTTCTTGTGCGTCCACTCGAGCACGCGGTCGAAGGTCGGGCGGTCGTTGTGCACCAGCGCGAAGAACAATCCGTAGGACTGGCCTTCCGAGGTCGACTGCTGCTGCGGCGTGTCGAAGTCGACGATGCGGCCGTCGGCCTGGATGTGCCGGGTCGCGAACGTCGTCCAGTCGGACACGCTCAGGCAGTTGCTCGCGGCCGTCTGCGCCCACGAAGGCGCCGCCGCGACGAGCGGCAGCAAGGCCGTCGCCTGCAGCAGGCGACGACGGCCCGCAAGCACGGGTTCGCGAAAGGCGTCGAAGTCGGGTTGCGTCATTGAGCGATCAAACGATTCCTACTGGAGGCGCTTGCGGGCCCGCAACTGAAGGCTGGCATAAGCGGCAGCCGAGCCGATCAAGGCAATCAGCACGGCGCCGATGATCAAAACGATCGGGCTGCGCGACAGATTCCACTGCAGCCATGCGACCGGAGGCAGCCGTCCGACGTAATAAGTGTCACCGGTCAACACGCTGCTGACCTGCGTGCCGCGCACCAGCGACATGCTGCCCTGGATGCGCTTGATCAAGTCGGGCGTCATCAGCGCATTCACCAGCGAAGGCTGCGACTTCGCCGTGGCGACGACCGCGACCACGCTGCGCTGCGCGCGCAGCGGCGATTCGAAGCCGGCAATCACGGCATCCTCGCCGTCGTCCACGATCGAGATCTGCGCGCTCGACGGCAAGTCTTCCCGCTTGCGGGTGCCGGTCACGAAATTCAACGCTTCGTCGACCCAGGCACCGAAGCGGTATTGCTGCGCGGTGTTGTTGCGCTTCAGCGGCATCTGCGCAGCCCACTGCGTGAACAGCGGCTGGTTCTGCAGGTTGCCGATGACCAGCAGGTCCTTGTCGGAAAGCTGGCCGATGTTCGACGAACGGCCGACCGTCAGGCGCAGTGCCGGGAATCCGGTGGCGTTGCCCAACTGGCCCATGACAGCAAGGTAGGTTTCGGTATCGCTGGCGTCGGGCTGGTCCGGCAGCACGACGGCCGTGTCGGCCAGATCGGCCAGCCGGCTGAACGGGAAGCCGCTGTTGGCGAACGCCGCGAGTTCGGGCATGGCGATGTAGTGCGGGAAGTGCGACACGTCGATCGTGGAGATCGGGTCGATGCCGCCACGCACGTTGTCCAGCAACGGCAGGCACTTGCCGTTCGAAGGCTCGAAGTAGTAGTGCATCTGCAGCTGGGCGCGCGAGCCGACGGCCAGCGTCGGCAGCAGCACTTCCTTGCGTTCCGGCACGGTGCCGTCGGCCATCAGCTTCTGGCTCACCGGGTTGAACCAGTGGTCACCGGTCGGGAACGCCGTGCGCAGCGGCAGCGATCCGATGAAGGTGTCGTTGGCGCTCAGGTTCAGGGTCGATTGGTCGGCCCGGACGCGCGGCGTGTAGCGGTATTGCAGGTCGAGCGGAATACCGCGGCTGCGCCACGTGAACAGGTCCGGCGGCAACTGCATGTTCAGCCGGATGACGTTCGGCGTGTAGCCGGCGACCGAGAAATCCGAGGCCTGTGCCAGCTCGCCGAGCTGCACCGGGCGATCGCTCGAAATCCAGCGCGGCGCATCGTAGGGCTTGCGGGCGGCCGGCATTTCGAACTCGGGGATGCCGGCCGTGGCGCCCGTGAGCGCGCGGTTGTTGAGGGCCAGCGCCGATGCAGCCGTGCGCAATTCGGCAGGCGTGCGGCCACTCACGACCAGCAGCTTCAGGTGCGGGTCCTGTGGGTGATCGACGATGGCGAGCCCCGGGCCCTGGATGGACGGCAGGGAGACGCCGGGAATCGTGGCGTCGGGCAGCGCGAACACGACCGCATTGCTCAGCGGCAGGTCGCCGTTGCTGACCGGGAAGGTCGCGCCGCGGTAGCCGGCCAGTGCGCCGAACCACGAGGACACGATGCCGGCGGCCTCGAGTGTCTGCGTGGCCGTGGCGTTGCCGAACACGAAAGGCAGCTTCAGGCGGCGCACGTCGCGCCGGTCGAAGAACGGTTGCGGCAGCACCGCCAGGTCGTTGACCGTGTTCAGCGGCGCGACGTTCAGCCGCAGCGTCGTCGATGCGTCGACCGTGGCCCAGAGGCTGGTGTGCATCGGGTCTTCGCAATCCCGTGTGTAGTGGCCGACGAGCTCCAGGTCGATCCGGTTGAAGTCGGTGATCAGCCGGCGATCGATCGGAATGTCGGCGGTCAGCGGCTTGCCCGCATTGGCCTTGTCCGCCGGCAGGGTGCTGAGCAGCACGTTGTTCACGCTCACCTTGATGTGCGAGAGCTCGGGGATCAGCGCCGGCGAATAGGCGTAGTTCAGGTGCAGCGACGCGCCCGTGATCAGTTCATCCGCGCGAACGCTGAACGGGATGCCGACCGTGCCGCTCACGCCGCGCAGCTTGATGGCGTAGTCGATGCCGAGTTGTGTCAGGTTCAGCTCGCGCAGCGTTCCCGCCAGGGGCGCCGCTGCAACGGGCGCCACAGTGGCGCTTCCGGCAGGTGCCACGGCCGCTGCGGCCGTCGCGGCAACGGGCGCCACCGCCGCCGCACGGTGGGTGGTGACGCGGTTGCGTGTCTGCGCGGAGGCCAGTTCGATCGAGCCCGTGCTCCAGGCCAAGAGGGCCAAGGCGATGGCTGTAGCTCGTTTCGGAGTGCGGTGATTCATGGGTAGAGCGTGTGAAACGGACCGGATCAGGAGGGTTCTTTGGCTGGCTCGGCAGGCCGACGTGCGGGGCGCAGCTTCTTGGCTGCCGAGCGGTAGTAGTGCGAGAACATCTGGCGGAAACCCACCATGCTGATGGCCGCAATGTGCCCGATCACCTTGTGCGCGCCGACGCGCGGGTGATTCCCCCAGCGTGCCGCCCAGATGTCGGCACGTGCCGCCGTGCATTGCACCAGCGCGCGTTCCTGCGCAAAGCTGAGCGGATCGAACTGGATGCCGATGCGCTTGCCGCGGTTGAAGCGCACGGTCGCAGGGAAGCGCGATTCGATGTCGCCACGGAACAGCGCCACCTCGACGGGCGCACCGTTCTCGGCCGGCAGTTCGGTCGGCAGGTCGATGCCCAGGCCGCTGCTGGAGAAGTCGTAGGTATGGCAGCGCATCGAGTGGCCGTCCGGGAAGTGCAGCGTGGACGGCACGCGCAGCGCGATCCGGTGTGCGCCGCGGACCTGGCGGGACTCGTTGGCCGCCGCCACGCAGGCGCCCAGGATCACCAGGTTGTAGAACGTCCAGGCCAAATTCAGCCAGACCGTCGCGATGTTGTCCGGGTCGACCCAGGTCAGCCGCCAGAGGCCGGCCGCCACGCCCAGGAAGTTCAGCGCCAGCAGGAACAGGCTGGCCTTGGCGATCGAGGTGTCGAAGTACTCTTCCTGGATCAGACCGCCCTTGGCCGTCACGTTGAAACTGCCGAGCTTGGGGTTGATCAGCGCCACCGCCGTCGGCCGGAAGATGTACCAGGCCAGCACCGCCTCGTACACTTCGTTCCAGAACAGATAGCGGAAGCGCCCCTGGATCCGGCTGTTGGTCAGGTTGGCGTGGAAGATGTGCGGCAGCGCGTACGCGAAGATCATCGATGCCGAGGCATGGATCACGCTGGCACCGAAAAGCAGGTAGGCCAGCGGGGCGGTCAGGTAGATGAGTCGCGGCAGGCCGTACAAGAAGTGCAGCATGGCGTTGACGTAGCACAGCCGCTGTGCCCACTGGAGCCCGCGCCCGAACAGCGGGTTGTCGACCCGGAAGATCTGCGCCATGCCCCGCGCCCAGCGGATGCGCTGGCCCACGTGGCCGGAAAGGCTTTCGGTGGCCAGGCCCGCGGCCTGCGGCAGCGCCAGATACGCCGTGCTGTAGCCCAGGCGGTGGAGCTTCAGCGCGGTGTGGGCATCTTCGGTCACGGTCTCGACGGCAATGCCGCCGACTTCTTCCACCATGGTGCGGCGCAGGACGGCGCAGGAGCCGCAGAAGAAGGTCGCATTCCAGAGGTCGTTGCCGTCCTGGATCAGGCCGTAGAACAGCTCGCCTTCATTGGGAACGGTGCCGAAGGTGTCCAGGTTCTTCTCGAACGGGTCGGCCGAGAAGAAATAGTGGGGCGTCTGGACCATGGCCAGCTTCGGATCCTTGAACAGCCCCATGGTGATCTGCAGGAAGGATCGCGTCGGGATGTGGTCGCAATCGAAGATCGCGACGAATTCCGCGCTGGTGTTCTTCAGCGCGGCATTGATGTTGCCGGCCTTCGCGTGGCGGTTGTTGTCGCGGGTGACGTGGATCACGCCGACCTGCTCGCAGAACTCGCGGAATTCGGGGCGCCGGCCGTCGTCGAGCACGTAGATCTTGAGCTTGTCCTGCGGCCAATCGATGGATTGCGAGGCAAGCACCGTCGATCGCACCACCGACAGCGACTCGTTGTACGTCGGGATGAACAGGTCGACGGTCGGCCAGGTGCTGGAGTCCTCGGGCAGTGGCTCCGGCTTGCGCTCGAGCGGCCAGGCCGTCTGCACGTAACCCAGCAGCAGCACGATGAAAGCGTAGACCTCGGCGACGAGCAGCCCGAAGCCCAGCACCAGGTCGAGCAGGTTGTCCATGAACATCGTTTCGGTGATGCGCCAGTACATGTAGCGCGACGAGACGATGACCGACAGGAAGATCAACACCAGCGTGCCGAGCTTTCCCTTCGTGCGGTTCACGAGGATGGCTGCGACCAGAATGCCGATCGACAGGATCAGCTGCTGCTGCAGCGTCATCGGCGTGATGATCAGCACGCCAACGATGGTCAGTGTCAGTACCCAGGCGATGCCCCGGAAAGGCTGGGCACCCAGCAGGTCGACCAGTCGGCTCGGAACGGAGCGCAACGATGCAGGGTTCTTCATGGCGTCAGTGAGTAGGCGTGTCGGGGCTCAAGGCGGTTGCTCGGGCATCGGCGGGTGCAGGTATCGACAGCCGCTGCACCAACACCTCGGCGCACTCGGAAAAGTCCTGCGCGGCTTGGGAGTAGGGTGCATAGGAGCGCACGGTCAGGGCAGATGCCAGCGCCTCGCTGACGGCCTGGTCCTGGTGAACGACGCCCAGCATCTGCGAGCCCAGGTCGGCACGTAGCGCTTCGAGTATGTCGCGGTTCAGTCTTTTGCCTGGGTCGACCTGGTTCACCAGGTAGCCATTTCCGAAGAAATCTGACCGAGGTGTGCAATATTTCTCAATCATCCGATCGGTGATTGGCAAGGTTGCGAACGAACCAGCATCGGGCAGCATCGTCACGACGTTGAAATTCGTCACACGCAGCGTCTGCTGGAGGTAGACGGACGGGCCGGGCGGCGTGTCGATCAGCACGATGGTCTGGGACGGCAGGCCGAAGCTTGCCAACGTATCGGCCAGCCACGTCGGCGATCCGGCGAGATACTGTTCAAGTTCGATCTGGTGCTGGTCGTCGACCGTGCCGAAGGGCAGCAACAGCGTGCCGGCGCGGCCGGGCTGGATGACTTCCGTCCAGGTGCGTGCACCCGTGAGGGCGCTGGCCAGCCCCGTTTCACAGGCCTGGATGTCGTTCGACAGGTGGAAGCGCAGCGCATTTTGCGGGTCCATGTCGATCGCCAGCACCTGATGCCCGGCCTCGGCCAGGGTGGTGCACAGATTGGCAGTCACCGTCGTCTTCCCAACGCCCCCCTTGGCCGCAATGACGGCAATGACGTGCATCGTCAGGAAGGCCTGCGCCAGCGGGACAGCAGCCCGCTTCCGCCGGCTTCGGGCGCTTGCGGGGGCGGCTGCCCGTCAAGCCGGGCAAACAGAATGTCCAGCTCGCGCACGGCAGATGCCGCGGCGGACGTGGACTGTGCGGGTGACGGCGTTTGGCCTGCAACGGCCAAACCTGTCAGTGCTGTAAGTGGGCTCGCCGTCGGCGTCTGCGACGCAGCGGCCGGAGCCGGCAGCGGTGCGACGGCATTCGCGGGCGACACCACCGGCGCAGTCGCCGGCCGTGCAAACAATGATTTCACGGGTGCCGCCGCTGGCGCTGCAGCTGCGGGTGCAACCGGGGTGGGTGCGGGAACCGGTGCTGCCGCAGCCGGTGCGGGTTGCGGTGCGGCGGCACCCGCACGGGCGCCGGATACCAGGCGCCACGATGGCGCCGGCTCGTGCATCTGAGGTTCCGTGGCGAATTCCCGGTAGCCCTTGACATCACCGCCGAACTTGCGAAACAGACCTGCGACGTCTTCGCCTCCGTGGTCGTTGTCACTCATTGCAACCCTTTTCACTCCGCGGCGCAGCGGAATTCGGCTTGACGCGACTTGCCATTACGCTCATGGCTGTTTGCCCAATCTCAAGACGATTTGCGTGGAGCCGTCGGCAACGGCGGCATCGACACGAACCTGCAGCCCGGCAGGAATGCCTTGCGACGCAAACCATGTCTGGTAGGCGCCTTCGAAGAAGCCGCCGGCCCAGTCTGTGGATGCCGGGCCGAAGGCCATGGCAAACGGGCTGCAGGCGTGCGTGATTTCCAGATAGTCAGCCTCTTCTTTCAGGCTGCTGAAACCCCAGGAGATGCTTTCCCAACGGGAATTGAACCCGGCCTGAAGTTCTGCGACGGAGTCGCAACGGCTGATGGGCAGCGCGCCCGCTACCTGCGCGCCGATCCGCGCGAACAGTTGCCGAACTTCTTCTGGCGGTAATCCAGAGCTCAATTCGGCGGCAAGAGCCCGGTTGAACTCCAGCCATTGAGCGGAGCAGGAAGTTCGTTCGTAGTAGCCGAGGGGTGTTTCTGGAAAGTTCATAGGCAATTACCAATTGTCACGGAGGCGCGGGGGATTGACAACAAACGTCCCTCACCCGGATCCCACACTGCTGTTATCTGACAACGCCTTACGTGCGTGACAGGTTGGCATGTGTCCCCGACTAGCTGGAAGATTCCCGCGCCGGTTCGTGGGATTTGCCATCTGCACTCACCCGATTGCGACCCTTGCATTTCGCTTCGTAGAGATGGGCGTCCGCGCGTTCGATCAGCGACGTCGGTGAATTGTCGAAGTTGGGCGTGACGGTCGCGGCGCCGACGCTGACGGTCAAATACGGCCCGGAAGGCGACGGATGGCTCATTTCCAGTGCTTCGACCTGGGTTCGCAATTTTTCGGCGGTCGCCCAGGCGCCCGCGGCGTCGACGCCGGGCAGGACCAGCGCGAATTCCTCGCCGCCGAAGCGCGCCGCCAGACTGGCTGGGTGATCGCTGCGGGCCCGGTCGATTGCCAGCGCGACCCGCTGCAAGGCGTCATCGCCCGCGAGATGCCCCAGCCGGTCGTTGTAGCTCTTGAAGAAATCCACGTCGATCATCAGCAAGGACAGCACGGTCCCGGCTTCCTGGGCCGCGACCCATTCCTGCGTGATGTATTCGTTGAAATACCGCCGATTGGCCAGGCCGGTCAATCCATCGGAATTGGTGAGGCGGCGAAGCTCCAGATTGCTCTCGAGCAACTGTTCCTGGCTCAGGCGCAATGCCCGGTAGGCGTTGTCGCGTTGAATCAGCGCCATGTAGGAGCGCGAGTGATAGCGGATGCGCGCCACCAGTTCGATCGGCTCTGGCAACTTGACCATGTAATCGTTGGCACCCAGCGTGAAGGCGGCCTTCTTGACCGCCGGATCGTCATTCGACGAGAGCACGATGATGGGCGTGTCGCGCGATTCGGCCTGCGCCCGATAGGTGTGCAGCAGCTCCAGCCCGTCGGCGCCCGGCATCACGAGATCCTGCAGGATCACCGTCGGCCGCAGGCGTTTGACCGTATCGATCGCTTCGGCCGCCCGCATGCAGACATGGAAGGCGATGCCTGCGTCGACCGAAAGCATCTTTCGGACGACCATGCCGATCACCGGCTGGTCATCGACCAGAAGAACGGTGGCCGCGATCGATTGATCCCGTCCCAGGTCATCGAACAAAAAGTTACCGTGCATACTCATGCGCACTGAAAGCAAAGGTAACGTCTTGAGCCATGGTGGGCTGCGCGCAAGGGTGATTTCCGGATGAAGGGGACGAGCGAGGCGCCCGCGGTGCGGGCGCTGGGATTATCACGTCTGAATACGTTTGTACCCAAATGACCGAAAAATCTGGCGAAGACTCTCCGCAAGCGATGTCCGATCGCCTGGAGTCGATGAAGTTGAGGCAGGTCGAACTGCTGCGCCGGATGGGACGGCTTGTCGGCGAAAAGGAGGCCGGGGATGCCATCGTTCGGCGGCAGGCAGCGGAAATCGATGCCATGCGGCAAACGTTGGAATTGGCGCGGCGGCATCTGATGGTGACCGAGGCGGCCGGCATCGCGCAATGGGAACTCGATGTTGGCGCCGGCTGCGTCGCCCTGGGCACACGCTGGGACCAGATGCTGGGCGAAGAACGCAGCGCCGGCAGCTGGAGTCTTCCGGATCTGGAGAAGCGCGTTCACCCGGAAGACGTCCCCGCCGTCCGGGCCGCGCTGAAGAAGGCGTTGCGCGAGCCCGAGGGACGTTACGCCGTCGAACACCGCGTGGCCGCCGCCGATGGCTGGATCTGGCTGGAAAGCATGGGAACGGTGACCGAGCGCGACGCCCGGGGCGCGCCGTTGCGGCTCACGGGCTTCAATACCGACGTCACGGCGCGGCGGACGATGCATGCGGAGGTCGAGCAGGCGCGCGCGCAGGCCGAGGCCAGCAACCGCGCCAAGAGCGAGTTCCTAGCGAACGTGAGCCACGAGGTGCGGACTCCGCTGAACGCGGTGATGGGGCTGACGCGGCTGCTGAATCAGTCGCCTCTCGACCCGCAGCAACGCCAGTATCTCGATCTCATCGATCGGTCGTCGACTTCCTTGCTCGCGCTGCTCAACGACATCCTCGATCTGTCGAAGATCGAAGCTGGCAAGCTGGTGTTCGAGCAGATCCGCTTCGATCTGGCGCGCTGGGTCAGGGAAGCCGTGGCGCTTCATGCGCCGGCGGCAGAGGCCAAGGGCCTGCACCTCGGCGTCGACATCGCCCCCGAGGTGCCACGCAAGATCGAAGGCGATCCCGGGCGGCTGCGGCAGATCATTTCCAACCTCGTTTCGAATGCGGTCAAGTTCACCGACCGTGGCCGCGTGATGGTCACCATCCGAATGGCGCCGAACCAGGTCGATCTATCGCGCGATCAATTCCGCCTCTTGTTCACCGTGCGCGATACGGGTGTCGGCATCTCGGCGGAAAAGCAGCAGCAGATCTTCGAGGCGTTCACCCAGGCGGATGCCTCGACCACCCGTCGCTTTGGCGGGACGGGGCTGGGCCTGGCGATCTGCGCGCGCCTGGTGGCGATGATGGGCGGTGTGATCCATGTGATCAGCCGACCGAATGAGGGGAGTACCTTTCGTTTCACGGCAGTCTTCGCGCAGGCGGAAGACGAACTGAATGTCCAGACGGAGCCGATGCCTCTCGAACCGGTGCCCACGCCGCGGCTGGACGTGCTGCTTGCCGAGGACCATGCCGTCAACGAACTGCTGATGTCCCATCTGCTGGCCCAGATGGGCCACGCCGTGACGGTGGCCCGCGACGGCGAAGAGGTGGTTCGCCGCTGGCAGGCACGTGAATTCGATCTGGTGTTGATGGATGTCCAGATGCCCCTGCTGAGCGGCTTCGACGCGACGGCCCGCATCCGCGCGGCGGAGTCGGCGCGCCCGCGCGGGCGCCGCACGCCGATCGTGGCGCTGACGGCGCACGCGATGGCGGGCGATCGCGAGAAATGCCTGGCCGCCGGAATGGATGCCTATGTTTCCAAGCCGGTCGCGTTGGCGCAATTGGCTCAGGCGATCCGCGAGGCGTTGGAGGCGGCAGGCCGGCCGTCGCGCGACATGCCGTCGGGCATCGACTCGCCGACGCTGGCTGGCGACCCGACGGCGCCTGTCGAGCTTTCGGGCGCTTCGGTCGACACGACGATTCCTGCGCCGATGCCGCCATTCATGCCGACGCCATGGGCGGGCATGTTCGATGTGTCGCAGGCGATCGACCTCGAGGCCTTCCTGCAGAACATGGGTGGCGATCTGCGTGCTGCGCTGGAGGTGGCTGCGGTGATGCGGGCCGACATGGCCGAGCGCGGGCGGGAAATCCTGTCGGCGGCGAATGCGCACGACCATGACCTGGTGGCGGAGCATGCCCACACGCTCAGGGGAGCGCTGTCGAGCATCGCCGCGCTCCGTGCCGCCAACGCGGCGATGGCCGTTCAGACGGCACTGCGCAACCGGGACTGGCCGCTGATTCTGGGGGCAGTGGATGTGCTGCTGCGTGAGATGGCGCGCGTCGATGCCGCGCTCGTGCAGATTGCCTAGCCGGCTGGAGGAGCGGCCGTCAGCGGCTCAGCGAAGCTGAGTGTTCGCGCTGGGGTTGTAGATGCCGTAGGCTTCCGAGGTGATCTTGGGCATGAACAGGCGATCGAGCGTGTCGCATGCGCCACCTTCGATTCGCGTGCCGGGCTTGGTCGTGCCCTGTTCCTGCCAGCACAGCTCCATCGCTGCCCGTTTTTCGCTGTCCCGGTCGCCGCCGATGCTTGGCAGATGCAGACTGGGCTTGAGATAGCTGACGACCGACATGACTGCATAGATCACCACCGCGACGACGATGAGGGTCAGCGTCCAGCGAAGAAGCCGGCGCGGGGACGGGGTGGATTTTGCGGTAGCCATCAGCATCTCCTGGAGTCTGCGATCCCACGGCGGAGGGGCACCGCGGCAGTCGCGGGCGGGATTCTAGGTGCAAGGCCGGCGTCATGGCCAAACAAGCGGAGCACTGGAGAATGCTCTCGAAGCACGGTGCAAACCGTGGTGCCCGGGGCCGGAATCGAACCGGCACGCCTTGCGGCGGGGGATTTTGAGTCTCACCGCGAATGTAGCATCCATGCGGGCTAGGAGCCGATCTGTTCCGCAATAGCTCTGAAAATCGATGCCCCGTTTTCCCTCTGGAGCCGATTCTTTGCGGAACGCATTTATCGCACCGGTTTCAACTTCACGGCACGCTGTCGATAGTGGGTTTCCGTCAGCTTTAAATTCGAATGCTGCAGCAGCTTCGACGCTGCCTCGAGATCCTCCGCGAGGTTGGCGGCGCGCTTGCGCATGTCTCGCAGATACATCGCCTTCAGCTCACGTCCGAAGTCGTCGGCATTCCAGATTCCGGCGATCACGGCTGCGCGCTCGCGGGCTTCGTCCCATCGGTCGCGCAGCATGCGGGCCGTGATGTGCTTTCCTGCAGCCGTCGACAGCAGCATCAGGTGATCGGCCTTGATGGCGCGTCGGCGCTGGATCAGGTCGGGCAGCACCTGGGAGAGCGCCAAGTCGAAATCGGCGCCCTTGTTCGTCTTGCTGGCCTTGAGACGCAGGATGTTGTCCGCGGGCAGCAGCACGGTGCGCACGTCGGTCAGGCGCATTCCTGTCGCGGTGGCGATGTCCATGCAGTCGCGCAGCACTTGGTCGCCCTGCCAGTAGACGGCCTCGAACAGCGGGTCCGTTACCTCGAACTCGCGTGCCGATTCCTCGTTCTTCCAGTTCTTCACGCCGGCCGCTGGCCACGGCAGCCGGGTCATTCCCCAGAGCCGGGCCTTGCCCCACACGATCGACAGCACCGACAGCTCGCGGTTGCCCTGGATCTTGGCCTTCCGAACCTTGAGGTACTTGTGCAGGATGGGCAGCGTCACCTCGTCCCATGTCATGCCGCCGAAGACGCTGGCGATGCGCTTCAACTGGCGCCCGTAGCTGCGGCGCGTCTCGGGGTTCTCGTAGCCGGGCAGCTCATCCCGCTCCCACTGCTCGAAGGCCTCCTGCAGGCGGCCCACGATGCGCGGCTTCCGCTCGTGCAGTTCCCGCCATTGGGCGATGGCTTCGGCGTAGTCCTTCCCAAGCGAAATGTCCGGCAGGCCGTCGGGCCGCATGTCGTAGAAGTAGTACGTCCGGCGCTGCCCGTTCTTGCCCTTGCGGACGTGCACGCGCAGGCGCGGGTACTTCGTGACTTTAGGCATTGACGGCTTCCCAGTTCGGCCCGGCAGATGATCGCAGTGGGCGACCCTCCAGCCAAGCGCGGACGTGTTCCCTGGAAACGATCACGCGCTTTCGATCGACCTGGTGCGGGATGCCGTGCTCGGTGAGCCAGGCGTCTTGCTTCGTCGCCGGCGTGCAGGCCGTCAGTTGCTTCAATTCGTCGGGCTCGAGGAATTCGCTCACTTTGTCCCTTTGTTCTGCATTACGGCAGGGGCCAGGCGGTAGTCGATGCGCACCAGCGCTGCGCCATGCTCGCCGAGGACACGAGTCACGTTGTGATGCGTGCCCGTGAGTCCGGCTATGGCTTGGTAGTCCAGCATTGCAGCGGCCTCGTGGCGGCACTCGAAGGCTCTTCTCGAGATCGCGAGTACCTTCCGCTTTGGTCCGATGACGACGGCGTAACCCTTCATGGCTTGCCCGTGCTCATGCCTGCATCCCCGGAACGGTGATGGGCGCGCCCATGAATGTGCTGCCGACAACAGGGAAGGGCCAGAACGTAAGCACCGGCGCCACCGGTTCGATCGGCGCAGCGACCTCGACCCGTTCACGCACCAACCGAAGGTGCGAGCGCGAGCCGTCGGGCAGCCTGACCTTGTGCGCAGGCCAGAAGTAATCGCCACCGTCGGTGTCCCGGCACACGTAGCCCGGTTGGTATGCCAGCCGGCCTCCATCCTGGTCGACGTACTCGCCATCCTTGTCTGTCACCGCACGCAGGCGGAATGAGCCGGTCACGACCGCGGGCTGGCCACCGACCATCACGGCGTCGCCGACCTGGAACTGAGCGCTTGCCTGCGCCACTTCGCGCGCGGCCGCATCAATGCCGATCGCAGGGAAGCCACGAGTTTTCCGCTCAGCCTCTGCTGCGGCGGCCTTCGCGGCATCACGCCGCTCACGCTCCTCGGCGCTGATGCCCTTGGAGACGATCACCTTGTTTCCGTACAGGCTCACGCGCATCCAGCGTTCGTCGTGGACGGCGCGGGCCTGGCGCGGCAGTTGCTCGCCGTCGAGGAACGACACGGAGGCCTTCGGCATGACGGGCATCCCCGGTAATTGGCCCAGCGTGACGATGCCGGCGTCGAGCAGCGCCTGAGCGGTGCCGATGTAGTTGTCTCCAAGCCGGTCTTCGAAGTGCTTCACGCCGGCCGTGGTTGCGTGGACGGCGTTCATGCATCGGCTCCGCGGACTACCGCTTGCATCTCCTCGGTGCAAAAGTCCGCGTCGTCGCCGAACACGGAAATAGCGACGCTGTTCAGAGCGAGCAATCGGAGCGACAGCCCGTTGAACACGTCCAGGAAGCTTTCGTTGTCGTGACGCGTTTTGCGGAGGAGCCGCAGAATCGCATCGATCTCGTGGGTGGCGTCGCGAGCGATGCTCAGACGACGATCATCCTGCGCAGCACATTCGGGCTTTTGGGTGACTTCGGCACGCTCCCGCACCTCAACAGACCTCCCGACCGGAGCAAGGGCGAGCGCCTTTTTCACCTCATCGAAGTTACTGGGTCTTGTGTTTGGCTCGTGGGCACACATGAGGCCGTGAACGAGGCCCAGCGCTTGGTGCAAAGAAGTGAACGCGGGGCTATCGACCTCAGCCGTTGCCATGGCGGCGACGATCAGAGCGCTGGCGTCGTAGATAGCTTCGTCCACTTTCTCGCGCGCCATTTCTGCGCGAATGTTCTGGAGCGTCTTCAGCGCAATGCGGGGCAGGCGATACAAAGTCTCATTGTCGCAATCGATGTTCGACATAGACACGTGCTCGAGGAGACCGTCAGCGCGAAGTTGTACGAGGGGGAGGTAGTCGAGCCAGCTTTCGGGTTTTGTTGGATTGGCAGTCGCTGCCGAATGTGCAGGACGGGTTGCAACTGTGGTCATGCTTGCACCGCCTTTCCTGCGCCTGCGAATTTCGACCCGTACATCCAGCTGTGCCAGTCCCCGTAGATCTCGCCGTCGATCGCGTCGTCGGCCATCGCACCTATGTTTGCGGCGATGATCTCGGAAGCGTTAATTTTCGTCGTCAACTCCGCAGCGCAATAGGCGTCGCCGCCATGAGCGACAAGCTCGCCCAACAGCAACTCAAGGGTCCGTGCGTGCATAGCGATGTGTTCAAAGACGGTCTTGATCTGGGCCGGCGAGCGACCCAACCCCAGGTCGTTCTTCCCCAGCGCTTCGCCTGAGAGGTCAGCCGCATCGACCGCAGCATTGAGCGCCGATCGTGGCTGCATCACTTGCCCTTCCAGCACATTCAAACAGCCAGTTAGGAACTCCAAATGCGGTCGAGCTTCATCGATCAGCGCCACTCGCTCCACGGAGCACGTATCGCCTGGCACGAGCTGGGAAGCATTGACGAGCGCTGCGATGTCGAAGCCAATGTTCTCGGCGCCGCCGGCTGTCGCAGGATTGGCACGGGCGCTTGCTGCGATGTCGGCTGCGATGCGCAGCAACCGATCAGACTCGCCGGAATGCTGATGTGACTCGTCGGTGTTGGATGCGACTCGAAGCGCGTCGTGGATTGCACCAAATGCCGCGGTGATGCCAGTCGCGGCATCGGCGTCTGATAGTGCGGCGCTCGATACATCTCGGTCGGTGATCGGACGCTTTCCGCTTGTCGCGGCGCCAGTTTGTGGTCGCGTGCTAACCTTCGTCATGGTTCGTTTTTCCTTGTTGGGGTTGCGGGTCACAGAAGCCGGAATGCAGGTCCAAGCGCATTTCGGCTTCGCTCTTTGTGCGGAGGGAAAGAACGGCGGTGCACGGGCCGGCTCTGATGTGGGGGCTCATTGCCTCAGTCCTTTCGGCACGCCGGCGACGAGCGACAGGGTGCCGTCGCGCAGGACGCGATAGACGACCAGCACGCCGTTCACGTTGCGCAGGACGACGACCCTCCGGTTCCCGCTGGTCTCGACCGAGGACAGTCCTTCGTCGGGTTGCTGGGCACCCGGCTGGGCCATGTGCAAGGCTGTGGCTTGCTCGATCAGTTCGAAGGCGGCGATCACAGCGCCACCTCGCTGCCCAAGCCGATCAGATTGCGCAGGATGTCGTTGGTCTCGTCACAGTCCATCTGCTCATTCGCAATCATGTGTTCCAGTACTGCCAGCGCCTCATCGCGGGAGCGAGGGCGGATGCGCGCCATCGCGCGGAAGGCAAAGACGTCGTAGGCTTGAAAAGCTGGCCAGTGGTCGCCAGCGTGGTCCGATGCGTCGTTGCGGAGGGCGTACAGCCGGTCGCTGTATCTCATCACATGGAGGCAGTCGGCCAAGGTGTGCGGCTTCAGTGCTGGGTCTTTTGGAAAGCGTTGGTCCGCAATGCTGTCTGAGTAGGTGGGCCACGACTTGCTTTTCCTCACTCCGCGAAGCGCCTTCTCGCAGGCCAGTTCGGCTGGCGTCTTGGCGAAGATCTCCTCGACCGTTCCGTATTGGAAGAGGGCGGCATGGCGCCGCTTCTCGCGAGCGACCGACACCTCGGCGATCTTCTCGATCTCGCCGAATCCCATCGTTGCCATCGCGGTGAACATGACCTGCCCGGGATGCTGGCGCAGCAGGTGCTGCGCGTACCGGTCTGCCAAGGCTCTCATCGGCGTGGTGATGAGCTTCGCCGCCTCCATGGCTTTGGCGATGAGGGGTGGCTGTCCGGTGCGCGCTACCTGCTGCAGCCACAGCACAGCATCGACTTCGTCGTCACCGGTGACGCGCTCCCGTGGCGGCAACACAGGCACAGCCAGTGCAGTGCTGGCCACCGGCCTGGCGGGTGGCATCGAGAAGAGCTCGCGCAACTGCCGGTTGTCCTGCAGGTCGGAGTTGCTCATGCCGCCCTCCAGAGAGCGCGCAGCGCCAAGCCGACCAGGAAGAGGGCGAAGAGACCGCCGATGGCCACGAGCGCGATCGCACCGCGGCGGACAAGGCGCGTGCCTGTGCGGATGTCGTGCAGCGCGTTCATGCTGGCACCGCCAGCGCAGCGATTTGGTCGAAAGCCGCTTCGATGCGGGCGCGGTTCCGCGGCGTGACGAACAGATCGACGTCGGCCCGCTTCGCGTAGTGGATATGCGGCCATGCCACCCCATCCAATTTCCAGCAGCCGCGTATCGCCGTCCCCGACGGCCTGCTCAAGCAGGCCACGCTCGCGGGTGATGTTGTAGACGCCGCCGGCTTCGCACCAGCCGCTGGCATCGACGCCCCATGCGAGCGTCAGCAGTTGCTCGAGTGCGCGCCCCGCGGCCGCATTGCCGCCGTTGACGTGGTCGTACTCCGCCTGGAAGAAGACGGTGCGCTCTTGGTGCCGGCTGCCGTCAAGGCAGAGCCTAGCGGGCAGTGCGACAAAGGCGCGGAAGAGGGTTTGCATGTGGCACTCCAGGCGGCCAGAACAGCCGAACCTGAATATTAAGCGCCACGCGCAAAAAAATCAAGCGAATCGCTTTATATCAAGCGGGCGTGGCGCTTGGTGCCTCAAACTTCCCAGCGGAGACAACCCACATCACACAGTCCACCCCGCCCGTGAGTTCAGACACGTCGAACACGACGCGCTTCTTGCTCACCATCGCCTCTACAGACACGCGGTCCTCGCGCTTGTTCAGTAGCTCGGCCAACTGCGGCTTGTTGTCGATCGTCGCAAGGAAGTACAGGTTCAGAAAGGGATCGCCGCTTCTCTCAAAGACCAAAAATTGGCCTTCCCGTAGAAAGCCAAAAGGCGCGTCCCCGACGATGCGTACGGCGTACAGGTTGTCGGGTTCGTCCCCGGAAAGACCGACTACGTAGCCGCCGCCCTGCGAGGTATCAACAACGAACTCCTCTCGGTCAATGCGTGCGGAGCCGACAACGGGTACTCGAACCCTCTGATCTACCGAGGCAATCACCGGAGGGTCTACTGCGTTCGGATCTGCAGCCTCCCCTGCGTGATCTGTATCCATCCACCCGTTGGGCTTGTTGCACGCACGATCAAGGCGTCGCGCCATCGACCCCCCCATCTGGCGCGGCTTGTCAGTCTTCAGATCTATCGTCTGATTCCGGACTTGGCTGAGGTAGACGGAGCTTGTTTCTGCGCGTACGGCAAGCGCCTCCAGTGTCCCGAACTCCTTCCTTAGGAGTTCCAGGTTCTCTCGACGGATCTGGGCAACGGTTTTCACAATGCTTATTTCAAGCGATGTGCTTTGCCGACACAATGTACATGGCGCTTGATATTGCTAGTCATATCGCTTAGTATTTGCTGATGAAATTAAGCGAATACGTCGATGTGGCCCGTGGCAGGCAGACCGCGCTCGCTGCGGCTCTTGGTTGTCAAAGTCAGCTTGTGTGGCAATGGGCTAGGAGCGTCCGCCGTGTGCCGGCCGAAAAGTGTCCTGCGATCGAACGCGCCACCAATGGCGCTGTCCGTTGCGAAGACCTCCGTCCAGATGTCGCGTGGGATGTCTTGCGCATGCAGGCGGGCATCGACCCGGTTGAAGCGAAGGCAGCCTGAGATGCGCAGCACACGCCACCAAAGGCTGCAGATTTGCCGCAACTGCGCCGCTACCCAGGAGCCTGTCCAAATCTGGTGGCGAGCGTTCCCATGTGCTCCACGATCTCGCGGGCGTACCCTACCTGCGCATCCGACATGTTCTGAAACGGACCGGCCTTTGGGCCAGCAGCCGATTCGAACGATGCCGTCAAAGCGAGGTGTAGCGCCTTGGGATCGGGGGCAACACGAATGAATGCAACCAGCATCGTTATGACGGCTGCATTCTCTGCCTCTAGCCAGTCCAACCGCTCCTCGATAGCTTCGAGTGGATCCATCGTGTCTGCCCCTCCAGGGGATGGTTGTGTAGGAACTTCCATTCTGCCCCTGGAGGGTGTGGGCACCCGTGCCGTTCACAGCGCGCTCCGCTGGCTGCGCGCCATGCCTTGCTGCGGTCCGCGCCGGCTGGTCTCCATGTCCCACACCGTCATGCGGATGCGCAAGGCGCCGCGCATGACCGACATCACCATTTGCGACGTGACAAGCGTCGTCTTCGGCGCTGGCGCGGCAGTCAGGTTGCTGGACATGGCCGTGCGCACGCTGCGGTGCAAGACGGTGCCGTCGGCGAGCGGTAGCGCTGCGACTGGCTCGAAGGGGGTAGGGCGGTGTGGTGTGTTCATGGAGATGGAGTCTCTGGCTCCGTGCCTGGAAGCACCAGCAAGACGCGCGGCCTGGCATTGCACGGGCTTGAAAGCCGCGCATGCGCGTGCAACTCGCCGCACTGCCTCGAAAGACGCTGCATGAAGCTCGACCCACCTGACGAGCGCGCTCGCAAGATCGTGGCTTCAGTCCTGAAGGCCACGCAGCGTGACGCCACCCAGACCGCGATCGCGACCGCCATGGGCGTGTCCGAGTCGACCATCTCCCGCCTGCTGAGCGATCACCTCGACAAGCTCGCGCAGGTCCTGGCCCATGCCGGCCTCCGCGTTGTCGCAGCCGACATGCGGTGCTTTCCGCCCGACTACGTCGATGCACTTCTGCTGATGGCCAAGCAGCACCTCAGCGCCGTTCAGACGGTGCGCACTTTGGAGTGGGACTGATGCTCACCTCTTTCAATGATCCTGTCACCGGTGCGCTCGCAGGCTGCCAGCAGGGCCTCGAGCTCGTCGCTCGCATCAAGCGCGGCGATGCGTTGCCCGACGAACTGTTCGTCCGTGCTCAGGAACTGCGAGCAGCCGGCGAAGGCGAGAAGCTCCGCGCCTTGATGCGTCAGATCCAGAAGGCTCTGGAGGGCTCGCGCTGATGGCTCAACGTCTCACCGGTGCCATCGACGCACGCGTTGCGGGAATCGAGGACTGATGGCCCGCGCGAGAAACATCAAGCCCGGGTTCTTCAAGAACGAAGATCTGGCCGAGTGTTCCGCTTTCGCTCGGCTGTGCTTCGCCGGCCTGTGGACGATCGCTGACCGCAAGGGTCGTCTCGAAGATCGCCCCAAGCGGATCAAGGGCGACCTGTTCGCCTATGACTCGGTCGAGGTTGAGCCGCTGCTCGCCGAGCTCGCGCAGTGGGGCTTCATCGCTCGCTACGTGGTCGACGGCAAGCGCCTGATTCAGATCCTGGCCTTCGCCAAGCACCAGAACCCGCACCGCAAGGAGAAGCCCAGCGAACTGCCCGCGATGCCGGGATACGTCGAGCCCAAGCCCGATCCCATGGATGAAAAGCCCGGGGCTTTTGATCCATCAGATGGCGACGAAGCCCAAGGCAAGCCCGATGCTTCCATTCCATCGCATGAAGCCAATGCCTCAGACATGCCCGAGGCAAGCACCGGGCAAGCCTCGGGCTTAGGTGCCATGGCAGGGGGGGTAATCCCGGCTGATTCCCTCTTCTCTGATTCTCTGATTCCCTCATCTCTGAATCCTGATTCCGAAAGTTCAGAGCCTGCGGCTCAGTCGGCGCCGCCGACGCCGTCCACGAAGGCCGAGCTTTAGAAGGCAGGGAAGTCCTTGCTCAGCAATGCCGGCATGCCGGAAGCGCAGTGCGGCACCTTCGTCGGCAAGCTCGTGAGGGACTACGGCGATGACGTCGTGCTCGAAGCGGTGCGCCGCTCTGTCGTCGAGCAGCCGGCCGACCCGGCGAGCTTTCTCAAGGCCACGTGCCAAGCCGCGACTGGCCAGCGCCGCGCCGGCAAGACCGGACCCAGCCGCCATGACGACTTCGGCGAGGCGCGTTACGCAGGAGTGGCCTATGGTCCCGCACCAGACTGACGTGGCTGACGAAGATCAGCGCGAGTGCACGCTAGGGCACGGCACGTACAAGGTGCAACGTTGGGGCAACCACGTGATGTCGCGATGCCCGGAGTGCGCTCGCTTGGCCGACGAACGACGGACCGTCCGCGAAGCGGCAGAGCGTCAGGCGAAGGCTGCTGCGGACGCGGAGCGCTCCCGCATTTGGAACCATGGTGAAAGCGGGCTCGTAGGCCGATTCAAGCGAACCACGTTCGATACCTTTGTCGCTCGAACGCCAGCGCAGCGCGTCGCCCTTGAAGCGAGCCGCGCCTTCGCTTCGACCTGCACCTCCACGGGTGGCGGTGGCCTCTGGCTCATCGGTCAGCCTGGTGCGGGCAAGACGCATCTCGGCTCTGCCATGGCACTCCACCTGATCGACCAGCGCGGCATGGGCGCCTGCGTGCACGGCGTTCACGAAATCATGCAGATGATCAAGGCCAGCTTCGGCACGAAGGCCACTTCGGGGAGAGCCTGGGAAGGTGAGCTCGAGACTGGCGAACAGCTCCTTCAGCGCCTCGGCAGCGTGCCCTTGCTTGTGCTGGACGAGATCGGCGTCGCGCGCGGCAGCGACTGGGAGGCTGAACAGCTTTTCACGATCGTCGACATGCGCTACCGCCTCGAGCGGCCAACGGTGCTCATCTCGAATCTGCCCACGCCCGAGATCAAGACCACGCTCGGCCCGCGCGTGTACGACCGCCTGCGCGAAGGCGTGACGGTCATTCCGATGAACTGGGCCAGCCATCGCGGCGGTGCGAAATGACCGTCGCCGCTCGCCATCTTCTGCAAGGTGCCCCCGCTCTCGGGGCTCTCCCATCCCAAGCGCCCGCCGGCGCGCGTCATTCCGACATGCCGGCACAACCTCAACTTCAAGGACTTCCTCATGACCGATACCACCACCAAGCTCGTCCAGCTGCGCACGCCCGTCATCCTGGGCGACGTCACCTACGACGCGCTGGAACTGCGCGAGCCGACGGCCGGCGAGCTGGAGAAGGCCGCGCAGGCCACCACGAATTTCGGCGTGGTCATCAACCTGATCAGCATCGTTGCCAAGGTCCCGCGCAAGGTCGTCGAGTCGCTGGGCCAACGCGACTTCAAGGAGGCCGGCAGTTTTTTGGACAGCTTCAGCAAGGCCGACCAGAAAACTGGCGAGACGTTGTCGCCGATCTGACCAGGTTCTACCGGTGGTCCCCGCGCGATGCGTGGGGGCTGACGTGGTCGGAACTGAGCTGGTGGCTTGCTCAGGCCCAGCGCATGAACAAGGAATCCCATCGTGAATAGCTTCAAGCTGACTATCAGCGCGGTCGACCAGGCCACGGCCGTCGTCAAGCGCATCAACGCATCGGTCGCCGACATCTCGCGACCGCTGCGCGACGTGGAGAAATCCGCCAAGGCGCTCGGCCGCGAACTCGGTCTCGATGCCATGGCGAAGTCCATCGCTAATGTGGCGGGGCAGGCGCGGGGCGCCGTCTCCGAGGTCAGCAAGATCGGAGCGCCGATCCTGGCCTTGGTGGGCGGCGGCTCCATCGCCGGCATCGTGACGCTGGCCAATCAGTGGGGCCGGCTCGGCTCCGAGGTGTCGCGCACCGCGCAGACCTTGGGCACGTCGTCGACGCGCCTGCAGTCGTTGCGCGGCGCCGCGCAAGCGGCGGGCCTGACGTCGGAGGACCTGACCGGCAGCGTGAGGTCGCTCGGCGACACGATGCAGGACGCTTTCTACGGACGGAACAACGATGCCCTCGCGGTGTTGAACAAGCTCAACATCGGCATGCACAAAACGGCCGACGGTTCGATGGACGCGTCGCGTGCGTTCTACGAACTCTCGGATGCCATCGCGGCGACATCCAGCGCGCACACGCAGGGCGTCATCGCGCGCAGCTTCGGCCTGGAGGCGAGCCTGCCGTTGCTGCGGCTCGGCTCGCAGGGCATCAAGGAGCTCGAGCGCAATGCGCGCGCACTGGGCGCCGAGATGAGCCCGGCGCAGGTCGCGCGAGCTGAGCGCTTCGGCACCGCGCTGAACTATCTCGACTTGGCCGGGCAGGGCTTGCGGAACACGATCGGCGACGCGCTGATCCCCGTGTTCCAACCGCTGATCGAGGACATGACGACCTTCATCGGCAAGAACCGCGAGGCGATCGGCAGCCAGATCGGCGTGTGGGCCAGGGACTTCGCCGGTTGGCTCAAGGAGATCGACCTTCGGGGTCTGTTCGCAGACACCCAGAACGCGGGGAAGGGCATCGGCGATTTCGTCGAGTCGATCGGCGGCTGGAAGGTCGCTGCGATCGGTGTCGGCGCCGTCATGGCAGGCCCGCTGCTGCTGAGCATCACCAACGTCGGCGTGGGCTTGGCCGAGCTGACCATCAGGACCATCCCTCTCGCAGTGACCGGCCTGGCCGCTCTCGGCACTGCGATCGGTGGTGCGGAAGCTTCGGCCGGCCTGCTGTCGAAGGCGCTCTCGGGTGTTGGAGCAGCTGGTGCATTGGCCTTTGGCGGCATGGTCGGCTGGGAAGTCGGCAAGGGCATCAACACCCTGCTCGACAAGAACGGCATTTCGGTCGGCGGCAAGGTCTACGACTGGATCAACCCAGAGCAGGCCCGGAGCCATGTCGACCAGACCGGCAGCGCCCGCACCGCGGTGGACTTCTTCAAGTCGAAGGGCTGGTCGGACGCGCAAGCGATCGGCATCGCGGCGAACCTGCAGAAGGAGTCGGGCTTCAACACGGCGGCCATCGGAGACGGCGGCAACGCATACGGCGTCGCGCAGTGGCACGACGACCGCCAGCGCGCCTTCATGAAGTGGGCCGGCAAGAACATCCGACAAGCCTCGTTAGAGGAACAACGGGGCTTTGTGAACTACGAACTCACGCAGGGTACGGAGAAGCGTGCGGGCGACGCCCTCAAGGGCGCCGGCGACGAGCGCCAGGCCGCATCGATCGTGTCGCGGCTGTACGAGCGGCCGGCCAATGCCGACGGCGAGGCGGCAGGGCGCGCTGCAGCTGCAACGTCCATCAAGCAGTCGCTTGAGATTCATCTCAGCGGCCTCCCGCCAGGCGTGACCGCCACGGCCCGGAGCGCGGACGGTGCGCGTGTCCCCGTCGCCGTCGGCATGAACATGGGGGTGGGCCCATGAGCTGGATCCCAGAAGACCAGCTCACTTTGGCCGTGAACGGCCGAGAGATGAGCGAATGGGTTGATGTCCGCGTTACGCGCGGGATCGAACGGTGTCCCTCTGACTTCGAGATCTCGCTGACGGATCGCAACGTCGACAAGCCTTGGCTGGTGCCAGTGCTGGCCGGCGACGAGTGCGTCGTCCGCATGGGCCGTGACCTCGTCCTGACCGGGTATGTCGACCGCATCGTCAACGCGATGACCCCTGAGCAGCACAGCCTCACCGTCATCGGTCGTGGCAAATGCGCGGATCTGGTGGACTGCGCCGCGGAATGGCCTGGCGGCCAGATCATGGCGCCGAACGCGTACTCCATCGCACGCGACTTGGCCAAGCTGTATGGCATCGAAGTGTCTGCGCCCGGCAGCAAGGGCGTGGTCATCCAGCAGTTCAACCTGATGCTCGGTGAGACCGCCTGGGAAATCATCGAGCGTGTGTGCCGCTTCGGTGCGCTGCTCGCGTACGACATGCCGGACGGGAACCTGATGCTGAGCCAGGCGGCACAGGTGGTCGCAGCGAGCGGCTTCGCCGAGGGCGTCAACGTGGAGTCCTGCACCATGACGAGGTCGATGGACGGCCGCTTCTCGGTCTACACGTGTGTGATGCAGAGCATGGATCGCACCAAGGATCTGGGAGAGGGCGGGAACCTGCTCGCGTTCGCTCAAGACGCTGGCGTGTCCCGCTATCGGGGCCGCATCATCATCTCCGAGGCGCCATCGGGCGGCTATGACTTCGCCCAGAAGCGCGTGATATGGGAGAAGAACCGCCGCATCGGCCGCTCAGCGCAGATCAACTTGATCACCGACGGCTGGCGCGATGCTGCCGGCAAGCTGTGGACGCCCAACACGTTGGTGCCGGTGATGCTCCCATCCGTGAAGGCCGGCTACGACGATAGGTATGAAGTCTGGCTGATCACCGAGGTCACTTACCGGCGCGACGCTAAATCAGGCACGACCGCCGCCATCACGCTGATGCCGCCCGATGCCTTCCTGCCAACCCCCGTCGTCCAGCTGCCCACGAAGGCGGAATTGAACGGCCGCGGCGATCCGTACTGGAAGCCGAACTACAGCAACGAGGGGCACAACCGATGAACGAAGCGATCAGCAAACTCTGGCGGCGCATGCAGCTTGTGGTCGGCCTCGGCCGTGTGACGTTCAGCAATGACGACGATGTCGTTCAACAGCTGCAGGTCCAGCTCGGTGAGGGTGAGATTCACGACGCCATGCCTCGTCTGGGCGAGTACGGCCTTGCATCCCGGCCGCTGCCTGGCTGTCATGCGGTGACCGTGTTTGTCGGTGGCGATCGCTCGAACGGCGTGGTCATCGCGACCAACGACCAGAAGAACCGGATGCGAGACCTGAAGCCCGGTGAGGTCGCCATCCATGACGATCAAGGCCAGTCGGTCTACATCACCCGCACCGGCATCGTGATCGACGGCGGTGGCAAGCCCATCAACTTCGTCAACACGCCCAGCATCAAGCACGACGGCGTCGAGATCGGCAATCCACACGTGCACGGCGGCGTTCAGCCTGGCCCTGCGACCACGAACACGCCTGAGTGACGTGCTCTTCATCTTCACTACCACCACCACCAAGGAACAGCCATGAAAGTCCAACTCCACCCTGCCTACGTAGTTCATCCCGAACTGCTCGCAGCCGTCGACGCTGTGAACGCATCCATCGCACGCGCGAAGAAGATCCGCGAAATCGTTGACGAGGCCGGCAAGACGGTCACGAGCCTGACAGCGGAGGAGGCCGCCCTGCAGCAGGAGATCGCCGGACTGCAGGTCGACGAGGCGCTCGCCGAGGACGGCGGCACCAAGAAGGCGCTGCGCAAGACCATCGACGGAAAGAAGGTGGAGTGCACCACCAAGACCGCAGACATCGAAAGCGCGCTGCTGAAGATCGTCGAACTGGAGAAGAGGGCCCCCTCGGTCGATGCCGAGGTTGCTGCCAACGGTGTGACGCTGCAGAGCGAGTACCAGGTCTGGGTGACGGCCACCAAGGAACAGATGTCGGTAGAGATCGGGGCGGTGATCAAGCCTCTCGTGAACATCATGGTCAAGGCGAAGGCCATCAGCTGGCGACTGAACAGGGACTTCCTCAGCAATGCGCTGGTGCCGGATCCGTTGACCTACACGCAGTACCTCACCGGCATGGATTTGGCGGAACGCCTGACCAGCAATCGGCTGCATGACCAGGAACCCGATGCCGAGGGACAGCAGTTCGCCGTCGCGATCCGCGAGCAGATCACGCCCGTCGAGAAGGCGCTTGCCGCGGTCTCCTCACATCGTCCCTACGAGACGGTTGCGAGCCGCCAGAAGCTGCCGTACGTCGTGAAGGGCTCGGGCAGAGCCTATCACGGCCGCGCTGGCCAGCAGGCCTCCGAGGCTGCAGCGCAAGCCTGACACGCGATGAAGCCGGGAAGGGCCAGGTAGCAGCATTAGGGTGCCGCGGCCTGGTCGCTCGGGTCCCAGCCGGCGGTGGACGCAACACCGGCAGCCAGCGTCGTCGGAAATGTCAATTCCTTCCGCGAGCGTTGGACGCCCGCCCCGAGCGTATCGGGGCACCCAACAACTGAAAGGTACCAAGTGAAATTCATTGCCATCAATTCAGCGCTGACCGCTGGCCCGGGCAGCATCGCTGTGCATGTCGATCCGCCGGCCGCCGCCGATGTCTTCAGTCGGCTCAAGACGATCACAGCCACACGTGGGTTGCCTGTGTGGCTCGGCGTAGCCGCCAACGGCCTGGTGACGATCGAGCATTCCGATCGCCAAGAAGGCGTCGTGACCGGTGACATCTTGCGGCAGCTCGAGCAGATGTACGTCGAGGCTGGTCGACTCGTTGCCGCTGACACGAAGGCGCAGCAAGACAAGCATGCCCAACTGGTGCAGCGCGCATCTGAAGCGGCGGGCCTGCCTGTCGACACCGTGGCCTGATCGGCACGCCGTGATGGACATCTCGATTCGCACCAACCTGAAGGAGTTCTCGCGCGGCATGACCATGCTGATCGAGAAGCAGCTTCCCTTCGCCACGGCCACGGCATTGACGTCGCTTGCCAAGATCGTGCAGCGCGGCGAGCAGGCGGCGATGCAGTCCGTCTTCGACCGGCCGACGCCGTTCACGATGAACTCCGTGAAGGTGAAGCCCGCCCGCAAGGACGACCTCGAGGCCGTCGTGTTCGTCCAGGACATCGCGGCTTCGTACCTGGCGCCGTTCGAGTTCGGCGGCGACCACAAGCTGATCGGCAAGGGCAAGACCTGGCTCAACCCGAAGGACAAGGCCATGCTCAACCAGTACGGCAACTTCTCCAAGTCGAAGCTGGCGGCCTTGAAGGCCCGATCCGACATCTTCGTGGGCACTGTCAAGACGAAGAGCGGCAAGAGCGTGAGCGGCGTGTGGCAGCGGCCTCATGTCAAGACGCTGAAGGCCGGCCGCGCCCGTGGCGGCGCCAGGCTCATGAACACGACCGGTCACCTGAAGCTGCTGGTGCGCTTTGGTGATGCCATGCCGGTGAAGCAGCACCTGAACTACCGTGACCGCGCCGAGGCACTGATCAGCGCGAACTTCAACTTCGAAATGGGCTCCGCGCTGGCCAAGGCGCTGGCGTCAGCCAAATGAACGTCAAAAAGCCGATGACAGCGCTGCGCCGGGTCGCCATCAATCTTTCCCTCGCCCACTTTTTCGGGGTGAGCAAGACGCCGAATGCTAAGAAGGGCGCGAAGCCGGCCCCGCCCATTCGCGGCGGCAGCAAGTCCGACAGCGGCACGAGGCCCGCCACTGCACATGCAGCGCCTGCTAGCGGGTCGGATTTCAGATCTGACCCTTTGGCCGCGGGCAGCCTTCCTCAGGATGAAGACGCCGAGATGGGGGGTGACGGGCCGATCGCTGCCGCGCGCACGCGGGAGAGGGCTCGGTGCCAAGCCATCATGTCCTGCGATGCAGCGGCGAAGAATCCTCAGCTTGCCGCGTTGCTGGCATTCAAGGACCGGATGCCTCGGAAGGAAGCCATCGCGTTGCTGGAGACCATGCCTGCGACGGTGAGTGCGGATCCTCGCAACCTGGCGCGGGCCGCTCGCAACCCGCGAGTCGGAGCCGGGGGCGAAGTGCACAGCTCGCCGCAGCAGGCTGCAGGGTCTCGGATGAGCGCTGCCCTGGCTGCGGAGTCGAAGAAGGCGAGCCGATGAGTTGCCGGTGGAAGGTCGTGATGCTTCGAAAGGGTGTGTCACTTCGGTCACCCCCGTCTCGCGAAAGCGCTTTTGACCGCGAAGCGACCTGCATCGGTGCGTTTTCGGCGTCTTTTCGTCATTTCGCACCATCCATGTGCATTTCCAGGGGTGTGCTAAAAAACAACGGGTCCTTCCGGGGTTTTGAGGAAACGTGGGCACTGCGCACGCGCGTCTCTCGCCCCGCGCCAAGTTCAAAACAATGTCCGCACTGAATGTCCGCACCGATGTCCGAACCCAAGGTTGAAATGGTCACGCGCCGCGAGTTCGCTCGGCTCGAAGGCTGCGATGAAAAGCAGGTCCGACGTGCGCTTGAGCGTGGCTTTCTCGTGGCGTCTCCAGAGGGAAAACTCGATCCGGCTGCCCGGCGTCAACTATTCTGAGCGGTCAGCGTCAACTATCTTGATCGGTGCGGTCGAGTGTGGTCATTGAGTAGT